>JBQCGX010000084.1:0-166335 GCA_051955255.1 Agriterribacter sp.
AGTAGATGATTAAGGAAAGATAATTTCAGTCCGTTTTGCCGACTCAACTATTTAACTACTCAACCAGTTAACTTGTTTTCTTTCTCCTCAGGATCAAAGCGCTGATAACGGAAACGATCAAACCTACAGGAAATATCTCTGCATAGGTTAACAATACCACGAACAAAGGATTGTTGTACATTTTCTGGTAAGCCGCCATCTGCTCTTTCTGGCTGGCTACTTCGGCGTCGGTTGCTCCCGCTGCACTTGCCTTCGCCAAGGTTTGTTCAATGTATTTATCCATAAAATCGGGAATAAAGCAATAATAGCTGATCAACCATACTATTACGTAAATGCTGGAAGCGATCAGGGTAATCCATAAGCCGGTTGTAAAGGCCTTGCCGAAACTGATGCTTCCACCATTGTATTTATCACGCTGCGTTTTTATTCCAACAAAAATGAGTGAAAATGCTATCAGCATGGAGGCGTAGCCAACAAGCATACTGCCTTCGTAGCTGCCGGTTTTATACCACATGCTGGTAGAGTATGCCAATACGCCGCCAGCAATAAGACCGGCTATTGCCCCATGAATCCATATCAGTTTTTTCATACCGTATAGTTTTTAGTGTGTGCGTTATAGTGATGCTAAACTCTAAAAAAATAACGGTTGAGCCATCATACTTAAGTATGATTTTGAAGGAATAGGTGAATATTAATGCTTTAGCATTAAAGAATCAGGGAATCAACCCGGCTTTTTGTGCTTTTTCAACCGCCTGGGTTCTGCGTTTAACATCCATCTTCTCAAATATTCTTGATGCATGTGTTTTTATGGTAGGGAGCGATAAAAAGAGCTGTTCAGCAATTTCCTGGTTGCTGCAACCTTGAGCCATCAGGGTCAAAACCTCCATTTCTCTTTTGCTTAAACCCAGGCTTTGCAGGTTGCTATGATCCGGAACAAAATCTTCATTCCTGGGGCGATAAACTTCTTTTTCAACAATTTGCACCTTTGGCCTGGTGAGCTTTGTGGCAAGCCATATGCCCAATGCAGTGAAAATGAGGGCGATGGCTCCTATGTAAATCTCAAGGCTGTGGCTGATGATTATAAATTTCAGCTCAAGCCACTTCAGCAAAAAAAGCAGCGTCGATAATACTACAGCATATAGTAAAATCAGCTTGTTCTTTTTTAGAAAATTGGCTGCCATGAAGCAATGTGCTTTAAGTATAAATATAAGAAAGATCGTTGGTTGGGGATTGGTTGATTGAATAGAGCGCGGATTATGAGCAACTGTATGCGTTTTGACTCAAAGTAATTTTCTTCAAAAAAATTCCCAAAACGGGAACCTTTCTTTACTTTTGTAAAAATTTCACTCTTGAGAATAATTGCTAAAAAGATACTCAGGGAGTTTTGGGAAAAACATATAGATAGTGAACAGCAGCTTAAAGCCTGGTATCAGGAAACATCAAAAGCCGAATGGTTAAATTCAAACGCTATAAAAATTGAATATCCAACGGCCAGCATTATTGGTAATAACAGAGTAGTATTTAATATTAAAGGAAACAAATACAGGCTGATTGTGAAAATAAACTTCCACTATCGTGTGGTTTGGATTCGTTTTATTGGCACACACGCAGAGTATGATAAAATAAACGCAAAAGCAATTTAGTATGAACATAAAACCTGTAAAAACGAAAAAAGATTATGAACAGGCTATGAAACGCCTTGAAACAGTGTTCGATGCAAAACAGGGAACACCAGAGGGAGATGAATTAGAAGTACTTAGCTTGTTGATTGAAAAATATGAAAACGAACACTTTCCTATAGACTTACCAGATCCTGTTGAAGCTATTAAGTTCAGGATGGAACAGCTTGGACTAACACAGATGGACCTGGCAAATGTTGTTGGTCAAAAAAGCAGAGCCAGCGAAATTTTGAGCAGGAGACGCAAGCTTTCACTGGAAATGATTCGTCAGCTTCATAAAAGTTGGAACATTCCCGCAGAAGTGTTGATGCAAGCCTATTAAAGATAAATGGTTTATCGGGTTGAGTGGCATTTAACCACTCAACTTATCCAACTTACTTAACCTACTTAACTATTTCATCCATGATCCAATTAGCCCGGGCGCCGGTTTCGCCGGTACTGGGGCATTTTCCTTCCCCTCTTAACTCCCGAACAATGGTTTCCAACAAAGGTTGCTGCACATGCGGCGGATAGGGTACATCGTATTGCTGAATACCTGCTGCCGTTTCTACCTTTATAATACTGCTTTCAAAAAAAGAAAAAATGATCTTTCCTTTAGAGCCGATGAGTTGCGACTGATCGATGCGCTGCTCTTTATTGATGGTATAGCACCAGCTTCCGTTGCCGAGTATACCATTTTCAAATTCAAAATTGGCAACAACAATATCATCTGCCCGGTACATACCAGCCTGGTTGCGGGCAATGCCACGTGCATATTTTATTTTACCAAAAGCATGCTCTAAGAAATCGAACTGGTGAGAAGCCAGGTCGTGAAAATGCCCGCCACCGGAAATTTCGGGAAATACGCGCCAGCGGGGTCGAGGCTTTTCTCCCACTTCCTCATCATAAGGTTGCCAGTGCAAGGTGATATTCACCAGGCGTATGTCTCCGATTACGCCGGAATCTATCAACTCTTTCAATTTCACAAAATAGGGTAAGGTACGCCGATAGTATGCCACAAATACGGGAACACCGGCTTCACGCGCCAGCCTGTTGATCTCCTGGCATTCTGCAAAATTTCTCGCCATCGGCTTTTCAATATAAACCGCCTTCCCGGCCCTGATGGCTTTTGCTGCGTATTCAAGATGCACATCTGGCGGAGTGGCAATATAAACCGCGTTTACTTCTTCATCTGCAATCAACTCATCTACATTGGTGTACCAACGTGGTACATTGTGCCGTTTGGCATAATCTTCAGCTTTTTCTTTTTTCCGTGCCATTACAGCCACCAACGAGGCATGCTGAACGGCATTAATGGCTGGCGCGCCGCTCTTTTTTTCGGTAACATTACCGCATCCGATCATGCCCCATTTTATTTCGTGCATAAAAGAAATTGTGAAAAGTGAAAGATGAAAGGTGAAAGATAAAAAGCGGTGGCGACTTTTTGTAATTTATACCACAGGCACTTCTTCCATTTTGCTGGCATCGCTTGCGCTAAGGTCGCCAACGGCCTGTTTGATGATGCGCATATCCGCGTTTAGCTTCTGGCTGAACAGTGCTATATCGGAACTGTGTATTACGATGTTTGCTCCTTCTTTCATCCACCTGATCTGTCGTTCAGGCTCAAGCGAAAAATGAATACCAATGGATAAACCCATCCTGCGGGTGGTGCGAATGATATGTGTAACCGCCTTTTCAAATTCGGGGTGATCATATAGTTCGGGTATACCAAGACTGATGGAAAGATCGTGGGGACCAATAAATACAGCATCCAATCCTGGCACACTCAAAAGTTGCTCCAGTTTTTCCACGGCGGGCACACTCTCAATATTGGCAATGGCAATGTTACCCTGGTTGTAGTGTTGAAGATATTGCTTCATTTCACTGCTCAGCTCTTTTTCGCCCTTTAATACCTGCTGCAATATTTCTCCTTTTAAAGGCCGGAATTTAACAGCGCCCACCAATTCCCTGATCTGGTCAACAGATTCCAGATAGGGGGCTATTATACCCTTTGCACCCGCATCAATGGCCTGGCATACCAGGTAAGGATCGGGTGAGGGAATACGCAAAACAGGAGTTATACCGTTTGCCTGCATGATCTGGCACATCTTAGCCATTTCACTCCTGTCGATGGCAATATGTTCTGTATCGATGAACGCAAAATCAAGCCCCGACTTTTTAAACACCATCGGCCATCCCGGCGAGACAGATGTGAGACAGGTACCGTATACATTTTTTCCTTGCTGAAGCTTTTGCAACATAGCTTATGATATTATAAATGATGCTTTATTGAATAACTTATGGGTTCACTTTTAAAGATGGAGGCTTGATTCAATAACAGGCGACTGAAATGAAACAAAAGAAGAATAATAAATAAGAAGGACCGGAGTAATTATTTTTTTCATTTATTGCTCTTTAACCGGATGCCTGCCGCATACCAGTCCGAAAGATCCATTCCGGTGGAGCAGGATTCGCCTACGAAATATACATTGCAGTTTTATCCTACAATTCCTCCATATCCGGGTACAGATGAAGCCTGTTTTTCAGCGCTGATATTTCCTGTTGCATTTGCTTCATCCTGCTTAACAGGTTTGATATAACATCGAGCCCAGCTACATTTATCTCAAGATCCTGGTGAAGTCGGATAAATTTCTCCAGCTCACTCAATTGCCCGGTATGAACAAATTGTTTTTCTTCTACAGAGACGACTTCAATAAGACCATACTCATTCAATGTTTCCAGGAAAGAAATTTCGATATTATATCGCCTGCAACATTCGTCTCTCAAAATAAGATCTTCAGAAACTGGCATAGCTTTGTTTTTTTAGTTGGATGATTGGGCAAGTTGTTGAAACAGCTCTTTCTGTTTATCAGTAAGGTTAACGGGTATTTTTACATCCCATGTAATGATGAGGTCGCCAAACGTGTTCTCCTTTTTATATACGGGAAACCCCTTTCCCCTCAACCTGGTTTTAGTGCCATTTTGTGTACCCGCATTCACCTTCAGCTTTACTTTTCCGTCAAACGTATCAATGGTTTTTTCGCCACCCAATACAGCCGTGTATAAATCCAGGTCCGCAGTGGCATACAAATCATCTCCCAGTCTTTTAAATGCAGAATCATCGGCTATATGAAAAGTAATGTACAGATCGCCTGCCGGGCCACCGTTTACACCCTGTCCTCCATGTCCTTTAAGCTTGATCGTTTGTCCGTCGGCTATGCCTGCGGGTATGGTAATACGGATATTTTTACCATTGAATGTAAAGGTACGCTGATGGGTAGCCGAAGCCTCTCTCAACGTAAGCTGCATTTCAGCGTTGTAGTCCTGTCCGCGAAACTTGGGCTGTCGCCTTCTGCCGCCACCCTCGTTAAAATCTCCGCCAAACATGCTGTTGAAAAAATCGGAAAAATCGCCCGAAGAAAAATCTTCTCCAAACGGCTGCCCCTGTGTATACCCACCCGAGCTTCGCCCCGACTGTTTCGCCTTTTCAAATTGTTCGGCGTGTTGCCAATTTTCGCCGTACTGATCGTACTTCTTTCTTTTTTCCGGATCACTCAATACCTCGTGCGCCTCATTGATCTGCTGAAATTTTTTATGCGCGTCTTTGTCATTCGGATTCAAATCCGGGTGATGCTGCCTCGCCAGTTTACGGTAAGCCTTTTTAATGTCGTCCTGGCTGGCATTTTTCTCAACTCCCAATACTTTATAATAGTCTATGAATTCCATATCTTGTATTTATTCGTTCCGGTGCTTTGAGTGTAACGACTAACAGGCAGGGGTAACCCATTGCTGCACCTAAAACAATTATAAATTTACTAAAGCCAAAGGAAATGGCACGCAATGGGGGCATTTACCTTGCAATGAGTGCAACTCTACATTCCTATCGTACCTTTGCAACACTTATGAAACTCTATATTAAAAACATGGTCTGCCCCCGCTGCATCCTCTCAGTAAAACAAATACTGGATGAGCAAAATCTTGCTTACACTTCGGTGCAACTGGGCGAAATAGAAACCGTAGACACCGTGCCTGATGAAAAGCTGGCAGCATTGCAAACCGCGCTGCATGCAGTGGGCTTTTCGCTGATCGATGACCGTAAGAGCCGGATCATAGAACAAATCAAAAAAAACATTATTGCATACGCCAGGAACGAAGAGGGCGGAACACCTGCTCAAAACCTGTCTGAAGTACTGGCAGCTTCCCTCCACTACGATTATAATTACCTCAGCAATCTTTTTTCAGAAATTGAAGGCACTACTATTGAAAAGTACCTGATAGCACAAAAAATTGAACGGATAAAGGAACTGCTGGTATACGACGAACTCACGCTCAATGAAATTGCCTGGAACCTGGGCTACAGCAGCACTGCGCACCTTAGTAACCAGTTTAAAAAGGTAACGGGCCTTACGCCTTCGCATTTCAAACAACTGAAAGAAAAGAAACGAAAATCGCTGGATGAAATATGATCCGTAAAAACTGCAACACATGTCCTTAATTGTGTAACAATACCATAGACATACCTGGTGAACTTTGCGGAATAAATAAAGGTTATGCAAGTTCACAACAAAAACCAGGTTAGCCTGCCGCTTCAGGGCATGGACAGCGAACATTGTGCTCTCATTATCGACAAGGGGTTAGATAAGGTGGAAGGAATTGTAAGCCACCATATAGAACTCAACAACAAGCAGGCTGTAATAGAAACTAACGGCGACGTGCAAACTATTTCGAATGCTGTAAAAGCCGTCCGCGATCTTGGTTACGACGTACCAACCATCAAAAAAACATATCCCATTCTAAATATGAGCTGCGCATCGTGCGCAGCCAGTTCGCAAAGTATATTGGAAAATCAGCCGGGTGTGGTGAACGTATCTGTTAATTATGCCAATGCAACTGCCGCCGTTGAATATGTACCGGGTATAATCGGCGACCAGCAACTGAAATCGGCAATGCAGTCTATCGGTTACGACCTTCTGATAGAAGAAACAGAAGATGCTGCCAATGAGCTGGAAAACATTCAACGCAAAAAATTACAAACGCTTAAAAGAAACACCATTGCTTCGTTGATATTTTCTGTGCCGTTGGTATTAATAGGGATGGTATTTATGAATATGCCTTATGCCAACTATATTATGTGGGCGCTCGCCACTCCTGTAGTGTTATGGTATGGGAAGGATTTCTTTACCAATGCATGGAAACAGGCAAAACACCGGTCTGCTAACATGGACACGCTGGTGGCATTAAGCACAGGAGTGGCTTATATTTTCAGCGTATTCAATACGCTTTTCCCCGAGTTCTGGCACAAAAGGGGGCTTCACCCACACGTGTATTTTGAAGCGGCTGCTGTAGTAATTACCTTCATTTTGCTTGGTAAATTATTTGAAGAAAGAGCCAAAAGCAGCACTTCTTCTGCCTTGAAAAAATTAATAGGCTTGCAGCCTAAAACAGTTACGGTTATTCATGAGGGTGGCCACCAGTCCCAAATTCCATTATCGCAGGTGAAGGAAGGAGATATAATACTGGTAAAGCCGGGAGAAAAAGTAGCAGTAGATGGTATTGTGGTGTCGGGCAATTCTTATGTAGACGAAAGCCTGATCAGCGGGGAGCCAATAGCCGTTGAAAAAAAGAAGGATACACGTGTTTTTGCGGGAACGATCAACCAAAAAGGCAGCTTTGAATTTAAAGCTGAAAAGGTGGGTGGTGATACGCTGCTGGCGCAGATCATCCGCATGGTAAAAGATGCGCAGGGCAGCAGGGCGCCAGTGCAAAAACTGGTAGATAAGATAGCAGGCATTTTTGTTCCTGTAGTCATAGTTATTGCAATCATTACATTTATTGCCTGGTGGTTGCTGGGAGGAGACAATGGATTTACACAGGGATTGATGGCAATGGTAACGGTGCTTATTATAGCTTGTCCTTGTGCGTTAGGACTCGCTACGCCTACCGCTATTATGGTAGGGGTAGGCAAGGGTGCAGAAAATGGAATATTAATCAAAGATGCCGAAAGCCTTGAACGTTCTAAAAAAATTACAGCCGTGGTACTCGATAAAACCGGCACTATTACAGAAGGGCGCCCAGTTGTTACCGATGTTTACTGGACGAACGATAGTAATCGCCACGAGGACATATTGCTTTCTATCGAAAAAAAATCGGAGCACCCGCTGGCAGAAGCAATTGTTGCGCATTTTGGCAACCGGCAGGGAGTTGCGGTAGAGCATTTTGAAAACATTACAGGACAAGGCATTAAAGCGCACGTAAACGATCGCACATGGTTTGCAGGAAACGAAGCATTGATGATCACCCAGAATATTTCTATCCCGGCGCAGGTAAGGGAAATAGCCGCGCAGTGGAAAAAAAGCGCTAAAACCGTTGTATTCTTTTCTGATCTGAAAACGGTGTATGCTGTTATTGGCATTGCAGATAAAATCAAACCCACTTCTAAACAGGCCGTTCAAAAACTGCAGCAAAGTGGCATAGAAGTATACATGCTCACAGGCGATAATGAAGCAACGGCAAAAGCGGTTTCCAATGAAGCTGGTATCGCACATTTTAAAGCCGAAGTGTTGCCAGCGCAAAAATTAGCGTTCATAAAACAATTGCAACAGCAGGGAATGGTGGTGGCAATGGCAGGAGATGGTGTGAACGATAGCGCTGCGCTGGCGCAGGCAGATGTGGGCATTGCAATGGGCAAAGGCAGCGATATTGCCATTGAATCTGCAAAAATGACCATTGTATCGGGCGATCTGAATAAAGTACCTGATGCCATTAAACTGTCGCGCAAAACAGTTAATACCATCCGGCAAAACTTGTTCTGGGCATTCATCTACAACATTATAGGCATTCCGGTTGCAGCAGGTGCTTTATACGCTGTAAATGGATTTTTGCTCGACCCTATGATTGCGGGAGCCGCTATGGCACTCAGCAGCATTAGTGTTGTAAGCAATAGTTTACGGTTGAAATGGAGCTCTTTATAGCAAACACTTTCACTGACCGCTGATAGCTGAATACCTGACTGCTCAGTCTTTCCACCGCCAGTCGCCGGCAATTTGCAAGGGCTCTTTCAGGTTGCTTTTCAGCAGTTGTTGTTTCAGTTCTTCATCCCTCATGCGCTGTGCCTGGAGGGTCTGCGAATCAGCAATGCCATATAAAAGCATGGCGCCAAAACGAACTGTATTTTTCAGTTCGTTTTCATTTACCAGGTCCATGTCATCGCAATCTGCATGATAACATTTCAGCACTTCGGGGCTCAGTCTTCCACTTGCCCCACCTGTTGGTATGCCGTGCAACATGAAAGGCTGGTGATCGCTGTGTAATCCAAATCCGGAACTATAAGTGTTAGAGAAAGCCGTATCTAACTGCCGCGCATAAACGCCTATGCCCTCAAACAAGGCTTTGTCGTCTGGCACCGATGCAGCATAGCCTTTAGGATCGTTGGTCATATCGAAATTGAGCATATACTTAATGCTGCTGAGGCTTCCGTTTTTCAATGCCTCATCCACATAGGCCTTGGAACCCAGTAAGCCTTGTTCTTCGCCCATGAATAAAACAAATTCGATTGTACGTTCGGGTTGCAATTGCAAAGCCTTGAAGGTTCGTGCCATGTCTACTATAGCAAAGGAGCCGATGCCATTGTCGATAGCACCTGTTGCCAGATCCCAGCTATCGAGGTGACCGCCAATGATTATCTTTTCTCCTGGTTTTGTTTTTCCTTTTAAAGTGGCTATAACGTTACGTGCTTTGATCTTTCCTGAAAAATTGGTCATTGCTATTTGTGCAACGGCGGGTTTTGACTGCAACGATGTTTTAAGTTTCATTCCATCTTCGTTGCTGATGCATACCGCGGGAATGGAAATCAATTTGCCCGTAACGGAAGCAGTGCCTGTTAAAAGTATATTACCGGGCGCAGCATTGATAAAAATAATTCCTTTTGCACCGTACTTGATTGCCAGCGCTGTTTTTTCAGAACGGTGAAGATTACGGACGCCGCTTTTTGAGCCTGGTAATATGCTGAGATATACCAATGCAATTTTGTCTTTTACGCCGGTTTCATGCCCCAGGTAATCATCTTCTAACCCATTGCCCATATCTACTACCGTTGCAGATACATTGGCCTTAACGGGAGAGTGGGCAAGCGCGACAGCCTTGTACGTTAGTTCGTTGATCTTTACGGTGAGTTTGCCGCGGCTCCAGCTCTGGGTTTCAAAAGACTGGTAGCGTGTGCTATACCCATAAGACCGCAACACATCATACACAAATGCTTCGGCTTTGCTGCCATTGGAGGACCCGGTAAGACGATGCCCTGTTTTTTGGGTGGCTTCGCGTAATGTTGAATAAGCTTTTGAATTTGTTTCTACCTCATCGTTGATCGTTTTAAATATATCTTTCCACTCCGGTTTTACCTGTGCAATAAGTGATGGATGTAACAAGAATATAACCAGGCTTACAAAACAATAACGAATCATATAGATGCAAGAGTTTAAAGAAAAGAGCCGTCAGCTATTAGCTTTCAGCAATCAGTCTTGGCAGGAGAAAGCAGTTTACGCTTACAAAACCCAAAACAAGAAACCATCAACCGCAAACTTCTTTACTAAAATCTGAAAGCTGATTGCTGACAGCTCACCTAGTTGATCTTTGTGAGCTCTCCTGTCTGTTTTTTTACAATGAAAATCCTTTTGTTCTCATAGTAGTCAGCGGTGGTAGCATTTTTACTCCACCTGATGGGTTTAAAGTCAAAATCGGTCAGCACTCTGAATTTTTTTTCGCCGATATTTTCCAGCAAACGATCGCCATAGCTGTTCAGCATATGCCCAAACAAGTAGGTCAACTCATACCCCCTGAAGGCGATTTCTGACGGCAATGTGTAGGCGCTTTTGCCATACTCTCTTGTAAAATGGTCTACCCAGTTATTTTCTTCTTCTCCGGGATTATAAAACGCTGTAGAATATATTACAGCAGGCATTCTTACATCGGTTCTGTCTAATTCAGTAAATCCTTCCCAGGTAGGCATTCCTACCAATGTAATTTTGTATTTGGCAGATAAGCCCGAAGTGATACCCAATAAGGTCTTTGCAAAATTGTCATCAAGGCTGCCGCATATGATCACATTCTCGCGATCCTTATCAAGCGCAGCTTCCACATCAGCAGCTACAGCCGGGGTGTTTAGCACTACTGTTTGAATATTTAAAACCGATCCCGATGCGGAAGTATTCAACGATTTAAAAACTTCAGTCACCCTGTCGTCTGCGCCGTTTTGCCGGCGAAACATAATGATCTTATTGGTTCCTAAATTTTTTAAAATGTAATTGTATATGGCTTGTATATGCGTATTGAGTTTTGAATTAACGACTACTACGTAGGGATTTCCACTGATGCCTCCATCGTTGGGATAAGTGGCAGAAATAAAAGGTATCTTTTTTTCTTTGGCTATAGCGGCAAGGTCCAAATATTCACTACCGCTTACAGCACCCAGCAGCATATCTACTCCGTCTAAAGCGTGACTATCCGCAATTTTAAAAATATCCTTTTTGCCTTTGGTATCAAACACTTGTACATCCAGCGTTATCCCTTCTTTATCCAGCGAGTCGAGCGCCATCATTGCGCCCTGGTAAAACTCAATGCCTTGTTTTGAATAGCCGGGTACCGATTTCCCCATTTTGTAATTACCGGTTGCATCAAACAGTGTATCGAGATACAGGGGGGCAAATACGGCAATGCGGGGCTTTTGTATCGAATCGTTCTGCGCAAAAGAGACATTGATAAAAAAAGCGAAAAAAAATACTGCGAGTAACGCGGTTTTGTTCATAACACCATGCTTTTGAGTAAGACGCGTTATTCCCATTCGATAGTTGCAGGTGGTTTACTGCTTATATCATATACCACACGATTGATGCCTCTTACATTATTGATGATCTCATTAGAAATATGTGCCAGAAATTCATACGGAAGGTGCGCCCAATCGGCCGTCATACCGTCTACTGAGGTAACGGCTCTCAGCGCTACCGTGTATTCGTAGGTTCTTTCGTCGCCCATAACACCTACACTCTTAACAGGTAGCAAAATAGCACCAGCCTGCCATGCTTTATCATACAGGTTAAATGTTTTCAATCCTTTCACATACAGGTCGTCTGCTTCCTGCAATAATTTAACTTTCTCTTCTGTTATTTCCCCCAGTATCCTGATGGCCAATCCCGGTCCCGGAAACGGATGCCGGAACAACATTTCTTTAGGAATGCCCAGTTCAAGTCCCACTTTTCTTACTTCGTCTTTAAACAAGTATCGTAAGGGTTCCACCAGTTCAAGGTGCATTTTTTCGGGTAACCCTCCCACGTTATGGTGCGACTTAATGGTTACCGAGGGACCATGTACCGAAACACTCTCAATTACGTCCGGATAAATAGTTCCTTGCCCCAACAACCCTACCCCTTCAATTTTATGAGACTCTTCATCAAATACGTCAATAAAGGTTTTACCGATGATCTTTCTTTTCTCTTCGGGGTTTACTTTACCAGCCAGCTTGGTATAAAAGTGCTCCCGTGCATCGATGCCTTTTACGTTCAAGCCAATTTTGTCGTAGGTTTCCAATACCTGGTTAAACTCATTTTTGCGCAACACCCCATTGTCTACAAAAATGCCAAACAGCCTGTCGCCAATGGCTTTATGAATGAGGGTAGCCGCCACCGTTGAGTCAACACCCCCGCTCAATGCCATAATCACTTTGCGGTCGCCTATCTGACGCTTGAGTGCGGCAACAGTATCGGTTACAAAGTGGGCTGGTGTCCAGTCCTGCTTGCAACCACAGATCTTCACCAGGAAGTTGGTAATCACTTTTTTTCCTTCGGTAGAATGGTATACTTCGGGATGGAACTGCAATCCGTAAATAATATTGGCTGACGATCCGTTTTTGCGAAAGGCGGCTACAGGAATGGATTCGGTAGTAGCCAGTATTTCAAAACTATCGGGTGTTTGAAGGATGGTATCTCCATGACTCATCCACACCTGCGATTCTTTAGACACACCCGTCCAGATAATATCATCTTGCTTTACGCGGAGCGAAGCCCTGCCGTATTCTCTTTTTTCCGATTTTTCAACCTTGCCGCCAAATACTTTGGCTGTTAACTGGGCACCGTAGCAAATACCCAGCACCGGTAGTTTTGCGCTCAAAGCGTCTACGTCTACATGAGGAGCGTTTACATCGTTCACCGAAAAGGGTGAGCCGGATAGAATAATCCCCTTGAGTTCGGGGGAAAAATCGATGGGCTTATTGAATGGAATGATTTCGCAATAGACATTGGCTTCTCGTACAGCACGGGCAATGAGTTGGGTGTATTGAGAACCAAAATCGAGAATAACTATCTTTTCTGTCATTTGGGTGCGAAGGTAACAAGATTTTTTGCAAAAGGTTGTCTTTACAAGGCTTCCACCTTTTGAAGGTTGAACACCTTACAAAAACTTTCCCGTATAACTTTCCTTCACCTTCTTTAAATCAGCAGGCTTGCCGGCAAATACCAGGTTGCCGCCTTCATCGCCTGCTTCGGGACCAAGATCAATGACCCAATCAGCGCTTTTGATGACATCTGTATTATGTTCAATTACCAATATGGAATGTCCCTGATCGACGAGGGCATTGAAGGAGGTCAGCAGTTTGTTGATGTCATGAAAATGAAGACCCGTAGTGGGTTCGTCGAAAATGAACAATATATGCCCCTGCGCCTTTCCCTTTCCTAAAAAAGAAGCCAGCTTTACGCGCTGTGCTTCCCCGCCAGACAAGGTATCGCTCGATTGCCCAAGCTTCACATATCCCAAACCCACGTCGGCAAGCGGTTTCAGTTTGGCGAGAATGTCTTTTTCATCTTTAAAAAACTGCAATGCATCATCCACACTCATTTCAAGCACATCAAAAATATTTTTTTCCTTATAGGTTACAGCCAGCACTTCTTCCTTGAATCGTTTGCCGCCACATACTTCGCAGGTAAGATGCACATCGGCCAGGAACTGCATTTCCACAATCTGCTCACCTTCCCCTTTACAAGCATCACATCTCCCACCATCTACATTAAACGAAAAATGTTTGGGTTGAAATCCGTTGATCTTACTGAGCGGCTGGCGGGCATACAAATCCCTGATCTCGTCATATGCTTTTATATAGGTAACCGGGTTGCTTCTTGAAGATTTACCAATGGGATTCTGATCCACCAGTTCTATCTGCGTAATATAATCTACATCGCCAGTAATATTTTTGTGTAAGCCTACTTTGTCAACAAATTCACCCTTTAGTTTCTTTAGCGCGGGATAAAGAATTTGCTTTACAAGCGTGGTTTTACCGCTGCCGCTTACACCGCTTACCACGCATAAAACATTTAAAGGAAATTCAACAGCAATTCCTTTGAGATTGTTTTGGCGGGCACCCTCTACCGTTACCGAACGTTTCCACTTGCGAACAGCAGGAGGTATATTGATTTTCAGTTCACCCGTAAGGTATTTACCCGTCAGGCTTTGAGGATTGGCAATAATATCATCATAATTTCCTTCTGCAATTACTTCGCCTCCCAAATGACTGGCCAACGGTCCCATGTCGATGATATGGTCTGCTTCCCGCATCATCATTTCATCGTGCTCTACTACTACTACAGTGTTGCCCAGGTCGCGCAATTCCTTCAGCACTTTGATGAGCCTTGCCGTATCGCGCGAGTGTAGCCCGATAGATGGTTCGTCGAGAATGTAGAGTGAGTTGGTAAGATTGCTTCCTAGGCTGCGGGTAAGCTGTATGCGCTGGCTTTCTCCGCCGCTCAAACTGTTTGCCAGGCGGTTTAAGGTAAGATATCCTAATCCAACGTCAAGCAGTACCTGCAGTCGCTGTCTTATTTCGATCAATATCCGTTTGGCTACCTGCTGATCGTATTCACTCAACTTCAGGTCATCAAACCAAAGTTTTAAATCCCGCACCTGCATTTCGCATAATTCGCCAATATGCTTTTCACCGATCTTTACATATAAAGCTTCTTTTCGCAAGCGATACCCCTTGCATTCGGTGCAGGTAGTTCTTCCGCGGTAGCGCGATAATAATACGCGGTATTGTACTTTGTATAAATTTTGTTCTACTTCTTTAAAAAAGTCGTTGATGCCATTGGCGTATTGGTTGCCATTCCACAGCTCATCGTATTGCTGTTTGGTTAAATCAATAACGGGTTTATGAACGGGGAAACCAAAGTGTTTGGCTGCCCGCACAAACTCATCCTTCCAGCGACTTAATTTTTCGCCTTTCCAGGGCGCAACGGCTCCTTCGTATACACTTAATCGTGGGTCGGGGATAACAAGATCGGCATCAATGCCTAATACCTGCGAGAAGCCTTCGCAAACAGGGCAGGCGCCATACGGATTGTTGAATGAAAACAAATTGGGAACAGGCTCTTCAAACTTAATTCCGTCCAGTTCAAACTTATTGGAAAACTGGATCTTTTTGTTGCTGTTCACTTCTATTATCACTTCACCTTCCCCTTCAAAAAAAGCAATGCCTACCGAATCGCCCAGGCGATGTATATCATCTTCGTCAAAAGTTTTAACCACAATACGGTCAATGAGCGTGTATACATCACTTTTTGCAGAGAATATCTTTTTCAGCTCTGCATCTTTGGCTTCCAATGCGTCCTCAATGCGCACTATTTCGCCGGCTGCCCCGGATTGGTGTACATATAACCTGGAAAAACCTTTCTGCAAAAGAATATTCAACTCTTCTTTGATGTTACGTTTGCCCTGCATGCGAAACTGCGAAAGAATGAGCACTTTATCGCCTTCGTTCAGCCGGGCAATGGCATCTACCACATCTTTAACGTCGTCTTTTTTTACTTCTTTTCCACTTACAGGCGAAATGGTTTTGCCTATTCTTGCATACAACAACCGCAGGTAATCGTATACCTCCGTCATGCTTCCAACCGTTGACCGTGGCGTGCGGGTTACCACTTTCTGCTCAATGGCAATGGCGGGGCACAGGCCTTTTATAAAATCAACATCGGGCTTGTCCATCCTGTTGAGGAATTGGCGCGCATATGCGCTCAGGCTTTCTGCATAACGGCGCTGCCCTTCGGCAAATAATGTATCAATTGTAAGTGAAGACTTACCGGAACCGGATACCCCTGTTACCACAATAAACTTATTGCGCGGAATTTCAACCGTAACATTCTTAAGATTGTGAACCCTGGCACCCCTTATTAAAATTCCATTCTGTTGCAGAACGGAGGCAGATTGCTTTTTAACCGATGTAACTCCCATAAAGAGCCACAAAAGTAATACTAAATTGTTTAGTTTTATCCAAATTAATTAGCCTCAACGGCAAAAAAGATGCAAAAAACAAAGGGGAAAATAGAAAGACTGATACAACTTTCATTGATGTCAAAAGTTTTCAAAATGCGAATTAATACTACAGAGTTGTAGTACATAATTAGGTGTTGGGTAGGGGTTATTTTATTGCTTTCAATGGTATTTATTTAATATTTTGTCTTTTATCGAAGTTTTTTAAATATTAATCGAAAATTATTTAATTAAAATTTGGCTATACAAAAAAAAGATATACTTTAGCACTCCCAATATCGTACGAAAGAAACTAGAATTAAACTCATTAAGCCTATTTGATTTTAACTTCTACTTCTAAGTTGTGTGATATTGGGAATACAAAATCCCAACCATTAAAAACCGTAGAAGTTTATGAAATCCCTGACCAATTTGCCTGATCAGCAATTGATCCACTTATTTATGAGTGGAGACGCATCTGCACTTGAAACCCTAATCGTCCGCCACAAAGACAAAATTTACACTTCCATTTTCCTGCTTGTTAAAGACAAGTATCTGGCTGAGGACATTTTCCAGGATGTATTTATCAGAGTAATTGACACTGTTCGCAGCGGCCGTTACACTGAAGAAGGAAAGTTTTTACCGTGGGCAATGCGCATTGCGCACAACCTTTGCGTAGACCATTTCCGTAAGGTTAAACGTACACCTGCTATCAAAACAGGTGATGACCGCGACATTTTTGAAGTGATCAACTTCTCTGAAGATGGAGTTGACCGCCGCATCATGCAGCGCCAAAGCCACGACCGGGTTCGCGAAATGCTGGATCGCCTTCCTGAAGATCAGCGTGAAGTGATCATTTTAAGACACTATGCTGAATTAAGCTTTAAAGAAATTGCCACTATGACCGACTGCAGCATCAATACTGCTTTGGGTCGTATGCGCTATGGTTTAATTAACCTGCGCAAAATGATGCAGGAAAAACAAATTGCATTGTAACATCATTTACTTAACAAAGAAAATGGGCTGTATCATTGCAGCCCATTTTTCTTTTCCCTTAACAAACAAAATATTATTAACCGCCAACAGCTACTTTAAAAGGCACTTCCGAAGGTGGCAGACATTCTTTGTCGTTACAAACCATAAATTCAACCTTGCCCGTAATATTGGTCTTGATCTTCTTTTTCAGCTTTACCACCTGCACAAACTCCACACTCTTCTCGTAAAAGTTAACATCGCCGTCCCAAACCTCTTCATGTTTTTTAACCATTTTCCCTATCTCCTTTACCTTTCCATCTAAACTCAACAAAGGATTGGCGCCAAAGGTAAAAGTAGTAGGCACTGGTCCGTCAACCCCTACATTTTGCGCATATATATGATAGTTACCATTAATGCCGGCGGTAAACCGTAACTCGTAAGTATTGTCGTTCAGTTTTTTAGAAGCAAATTGCCAGTTCACCATTTTAGCCGAACCGGATTGCGCAAATAAAATGTGGATGCTCAGCACAGATACAGCAAGTAGAAATATCTTTTTCATGTGTTTATTTTAATTTGATTGTCGCCGCCCGCCCGCTACCGCAGGCAAGAATTACTTTCAGTGAACTTCGTTTCGCAAATAAACATTCCTTTCGGCTATGCAGAAATGTTTATAGCTCATTTCATACACGCTTTATAAAGTGATAAAACGTATATAAGACCTCAAAAATCGCATAAAAAGACTTAAAAATTTGCAAAAAGGCTTTGCTATTAAGCTACCAGCTCTTTAACAGCTACCGAAAGGAGATCGCGCAGTACTTTTCTGCCATCGGTATTGCCCAATTGTGCATTGCAGGCACGTTCGGGGTGAGGCATCATACCAAAAACATTCCTGGCAGCATTGGTTATGCCGGCTATATTGCGAAGACTTCCATTGGGATTGGCCTCGGGAGTGATATTACCATTTTCGTCGCAGTAGCGATACACTACCTGCCCGTTTGCCTCCAGTTGATCCAGCGTTTTTTCGTCTGCATAAAAACGTCCTTCTCCGTGAGCCACCGGTATTTTCAGCACCGCCTCGTCTGCTCCCTTAATATACAGGTTTTTACAAACGAACTTCATGTTTTCGTTGCGCAGCAAAGCGCCTGGTAGCAGCCCCGCCTCGCACAGCACCTGGAAGCCGTTGCAAACGCCCAGCACCTTCCCGCCTTTATTCGCAAACTCAATCACACTTTTCATCATGGGGCTAAAGCGGGCAATGGCTCCGCAACGCAGGTAGTCGCCAAAGGAAAAGCCTCCGGGCAGTACTATACAATCTTCGGTTGAAAACATACTGAGGTCTTCATCCTTATGCCACAATTCAATTACCTCATAACCCAGATCGTCTCGTAAAGCATTGATCATGTCTGCATCGCAATTAGAGCCGGGGAAAACAACTACGCCGAATTTCATGTGAAATTTATTAAGCTGCAAAGGTAGGTTGTTTGGGCTTAGGATCGAAATCCAATGTCGTTTGGGTGCATTTGCCTTGGGTGAGAAAGTTCAAACTTTCGCTGGCGGGTCGCTATCGGTTGATGTCTCTCCAACGACCGGAAAATAATAAGCGCATCGGTCATGCCGCCGCCCGCGCCCGATATCCGCTCGGGCCGACCGGCTCTCCATCGGCCCGCCCGAAGGGCGGTCTGATGGATACCTGCTCTTAAATAAGCATTCACCAAACGACATTGAATTTCCGTTTCAGCCAAATTGCAATTCGTCGAAGGTTTTTGCCCGGTTATCGAAATCACCATTTATAAACTTTCCTCCATTTTAACTTTACAGTTCCTTAAATCCTAAAAACCGATATCTGATGCAAGTAAGAAGAATCATTTTTGTTATTTTAGCTTGTGTTGCCATAGCACTCTTCTGCATTTATACTATCCCTGTACAACGTAGCTACCAGGCCGAAATAGAGATCAACGCCGACAACCTGATTACTTACCGCACCTTGCACGATACAGCCAACTGGAATACCTGGTATAAAAGCGACACCAAGATTTTGCAGCCGACCAAACAAACAATTTCAATTGTGCAGGAAAAACCCAAACAGCGATTTGATTACCTGCTGCAGGAAAGTGAGACCATTGCAAGGCAAGGCGAAATACAGATTATAAAAAGCAACAAGTGGAATACTAAAATAAAATGGACGGAAAAGCTGGTGTTTGAAAAGGATATCCGCAAGAAAGTAAGATTGCTTTTTCACCCTGAAGAATTCAGCGGCAACTTTCTTAAAAATGTAATAGCGTTCAAAAATCACATCGAACATCCCAACAATGTATATGGCGGACTTACTTTTGAGCAAAGAGCAATTTCTGCTAACAAAATGGTGACTCTTTCTGACACGATAGCGATAGCTGGCATTGAGGATAAGATCGCCGAACTTCATCAAACCATTTTACACACAATTCCCCAGGAAAAGATATTGCAGAAGAACACTTTTATGAGCCAGCATGAAATGCTTGATGACAGCACTGCACAGGTAAAAGTGGCAATAATGGTTGCCGACGATTTGAATACCGTACAGGCTCCATTGGACATAAGAGACAACGACGATCATCGTGCCATTGTAATTCATGTACAGAAAGGCTACAACGAAATCAGCGAAGACGTGTCGGTAATGTATCAATGGCTGAAAAAGAACGATGCCCGCCCTTCCACCGGTTACTGGATCGAGCACAATGCTTCTACCCCGGTAATAGCTAAAAACACAGCGGCCCAACCACTCACCATTATACAGGAATTTTATTCTTTAAAATAGTGGATTAGTTGAGTGGGTTGAGTCGTTGAATGGGAAAACAGGGTTAAACCCATTTGAGCTGAGTTAACTCACTTATTACTGCACTCTGTTTACCTCAGTTAACTTACTTAACTGGATTATCTTTGCCCGCATGGGTCATAAAAAACTGATAAGGTTTGAGGCGATCAAAAGCTTCAGTAATGTGCTGCAATACCCCGAAGGCATGCCTGGTAAATGGAAGGAGTTTTTCGGAAATGAAAATGATATTACGCTTGAACTGGCTTGCGGAAAAGGGGAGTATACGGTTGGACTTGCCAGGAAATATCCTCAAAGAAATTTTATTGGAGTAGACCTGAAAGGTAACCGCATTTGGGCCGGCGCAAAAAAATGCCTTGACGAAAAGCTGGGCAACGCCGCATTTCTTCGCACGCAAATTGAACGCATTACCGACTATTTTGCTGCCGGCGAAATAAAGGAAATATGGATCACTTTTCCTGATCCTCAATTACGCCTGTCGAGAGCTAAAAAGCGATTGACGCACCCTCGTTTCCTGCGATTGTACCGGCAGGTGTTGGCACCCGGTGGACGCATACATCTCAAAACGGATTCTCCTGATCTTTACCGGTTTACCAAAACGGTGGCCACGCTTTATCAGCTACCTTTACTGTCGGATGCAGATAATGTGTATGCGCAGGAAACCATCAGCGAGGAGTTGCAGATCAAAACCTATTACGAAAGCCTGGACATTGCTCAAAGCAATCGTGTACATTATCTTGAGTTTACATTACCCAACGACCTCCCTGTTGAAAAAGACGAGCAGTTAAAACAGTTGTTGCATGAGCCAGCCATTGGTTGAAGGTGTTGATTATTATTTTAATGAAGCTGGACTGATGGTGTTAACCGCCCTATACCTGCAAAAGCGCGGATACTGCTGTGGCAAAGGGTGTACTCATTGTCCTTACCAATATGAAAATGTGCCTGAACCCCGGAGAAGCCAATTATTAGCTGAACGACCATCCTGAATATGCAAAAAAGAAAAACAACACCCAAAGCATTAAAGAAAAAGCCTGTAGCCAGGAAAAGAACTTCCAACAAAGATTCTTTCTTTGATTCGGTATTTGAAGTGGCAAGATTGATACCCAAAGGACGCGCCACTTCTTATGGTGCCATCGCGGTATACCTGGGTACCAAGCTGAGTGCCCGCATGGTGGGCTGGGCAATGAATGCGGCGGGTAACGTTACCCCATCTGTACCGGCGCATCGGGTGGTGAATCGGAACGGTATGCTGAGCGGCAAACACCATTTTCCCGAACCTGGTTTAATGGAAAAGCTATTGAAAAAAGAAGGGATCAAAGTGAAAGATGATACGATTGTTGATTTTGAAAAAGTTTTCTGGGACCCTTCCAAAGAGTTGCTGTAATCACCTTTCAGCAAATTCCAGTAGCTTACAGCTCAAAATAGGATTGTTATGTCATTCAAAGGGAAAACAGTTTTTATTACAGGCGGCAGCCGGGGTATTGGTAAAGCCATTGCGCTTCGCCTGGCAAAAGAAGGAGCGCAAGTAGTGGTGGCTGCTAAATCGGTAGAAGAAAATCCTAAACTCGGTGGTACTATTTTTTCGGCCGCCAAAGAAATTGTGGAAGCGGGTGGAGAAGCCTTGCCCGTGCAATGCGATATCCGCAGTGAAGAACAGGTAGAGCAGGCTGTAGCCAGAACAATTGAAGTATTTGGGGGAATAGATATGTTGATCAACAACGCCTCGGCTATTTCGCTTACACCTGTTGAAAAAACAGAACCCAAGCGCTACGACCTGATGTTTGACATTAATGTAAGAGGAACATTTTTTGTAAGCCGCGCCTGTATACCGTACTTGCGCAAAGGCAGCAATCCGCATATCCTTAATTTATCGCCCCCCATCAATCTGCAACCTAAATGGCTGGGTAACCATGTAGCGTACACGATGAGCAAGTACAATATGAGCATGATTGCATTGGGACTGGCGGAGGAATTGAAGAAAGACAAAATTGCCGCCAACACCTTGTGGCCTAAAACCACCATTGCTACCGCTGCTGTTCAAAACCTGCTGGGTGGCGATGCATTGATCAAAATGAGCCGCACGCCGGAAATTGTGGCAGATGCGGCTTACTATATACTTTCAAGATCATCTGCAACCTGCACCGGCAACAGCTTTATCGACGAACAGGTGCTGGCTGAAGAAGGCATAACCGATTTAGGAAAATACAGCGTGGTGCCCGGCGCACAGTTGTATACGGATTTGTTTTTGTGAGCGATCAGCTTTGAGCTGTTTGTTGTTTGAGGTTGGGAGTTTAATGTTTTCAAACCCTAAACCCCAAACTATAAACAATGTTGTCTCTTACCACTTACTCCTTATCACCACCACTTTCCTCAGCTCACCCCCGCTCCTGCCGCAATTACATTTTCCGGTTTAACGAAATGCAGCTTGCCCGTTGCATCTTCGGCCATCAATATCATTCCATTGCTTTCTATGCCCCTCATTTTACGCGGGGCAAGATTGGCCACTACCACCACCTGTTTGCCTACAATTTCTTCTGGTTTAAAATGCATCGCTATGCCCGATACTATTGTGCGCGTTTCAAACCCAAGGTCTACTTCCAGCCTCAATAGTTTGTCTGCCTTTTCTACCTTGGCGGCGGTATTAATGGTGCCTACCCGTAAATCGAGCTTTGCAAAATCGTCGTATACTATTTCGGGTTTTACAGGAGCGATTGTATCTGCTTTTTCTTCAACCGCAGCTGGCGGTGTAGCAGCTTTTGCTACGGCATTGGCTTTCAGCTTTTCAATCTGCGCAGCTATTTCACTGTCTTCAATTTTGCGGAACAACAATTCGGGTGCCCGCAAACTGTATCCAACGCTCAGCAGTTTCAGGCTTCCTGCGTTTTCCCAATCCAGCATTTTTTCCACCACTTTCAGCATGTGCAGTATTTTCTTTGCGGTGCCTGGCAAAAATGGATTGATGAGCACAGCGAGGTTAGCAGTCAACTGCAAACTCAGGTGCAGGCAGTTGTCAATTTCTTTTTGCGCCAGTTCTGCAATGGCACCACCTTCGGCTATTTTCTTGGCTTTGATCCAGGGCTCTTTTTCCTGCATATAACGGTTGCCCTTACGCGACAACTCAATCACTTCAAACAACGCTTCCCTGAACCGGTACTCCTCCAGGCTTTTTGTAATTTTTTCTACCCCTTGCTTAATATCTGCTACCAGTTGCTGGTCAACACTATCTATAATATCGTTGTGAAATGCCGGTACTTTTCCACCGCACAGTTTATGCATCAATACCAATGCACGATTTATAAAGTTGCCGAAAATGGCTACCAGTTCGCTGTTGTTCCTGTCCTGGAAATCCTTCCAGGTAAAATCATTGTCTTTGGTTTCGGGAGCATTGGCACACAGCACATACCGCAATACATCTTCACTTCCCGGGAAGTCTTTAATATATTCGTGTACCCACACTGCCCAGTTGCGGCTGGTAGAAACTTTTTCTCCTTCAATGTTCAAAAATTCGTTGGCAGGCACATTATCGGGCAACACAAAATTGCCATGCGCCCTCAGCATAGCAGGGAAGATGATGCAGTGAAAAACGATGTTGTCTTTCCCTATAAAATGCACCAGCTTGGTATCTTCTTTACACCAGTAATCGTCCCATTTGTCGGTAAGCTCTTTGGTGGCACTTATATAACCAATTGGTGCATCAAACCAAACATACAATACCTTTCCTTCTGCATCCGGTAAAGGCACTTTTACGCCCCAGTTGCTGTCGCGCGTCATTGCCCTGCTTTGCAAGCCACTGTCCAGCCAGCTTTTGCACTGCCCGTATACGTTATTTTTCCACTCCTTATGATCTTCCAGCACCCATTGCTTCAGCCATTCTTCGTAGTGCTGCAATGGAAAATACCAGTGTTTTGTTTTACGTTTTACCGGCACCGCATCGCTCAGGGTACTGCGCGGGTTGATCAACTGCTCAGGACTCAACGTAGAACCACATTTTTCGCATTGATCACCATAAGCATTGGGATTGCCGCATACAGGACAGGTGCCGGTTATATACCGGTCGGCCAAAAAAACCTTTGCCTGCTCGTCGTAATATTGTTCTGTTTCCTTTTCCTCGAACAATCCGGCATCATATAATTTCTTAAAAAAGTCAGCCGAAGTATTGTGGTGAACAGCGTTGCTGGTGCGGGAATATATATCAAAGGATATTCCCATCTTTTCAAAGCTGTCCTTTATAATGGCGTGGTACTTGTCTACAATCTGCTGCGGGCTCACCCCTTCTTTCAATGCCCGGATGGTAATGGGAACGCCATGCTCATCGCTGCCACCCACAAACTTCACATCCCGCTTTTGCGCACGCTGGTAACGTACATAAATATCCGCCGGTATATAACATCCTGCCAGGTGACCAATGTGCACAGGCCCGTTGGCATAAGGCAATGCCGCTGTAACCAATATTCTTTTATAATCTTTCATATATATATTTATAAAAAGGAATGCAAAAGTAACTCAATGCCGCGACATGCAAATGCCATTGGATTGAAATCCAATGTTACAATAGCTTACCGTGCCGATGGCACTGCCGCTTCGCAACCGGCAAGAACCGTAGGTTCGGCCATATATACTGTAAGGATGGATTTCAATCCATCCGACGCCGTAATAACGCCTTTCCTATCTTCGCCTTTTACAGTTTCTAAATTACTCGTGTTACCATCCATCAGACCGCCCTTTGGGCGGGCCGATGTGGAAGCCGGTCGGCCCGCCCAAAGGGCTATTGAGCGCAGCCGGCGGTCTGACCGACAAACAAGAACTCGGCGTTGATTGAAATCCAATGCAACAATATCAAACCGTGCCGCTTCACAACCAGCAAGAACCGTAGGTTCGGCCAGATATTGTAAGGAGGGGTTTTAATCCCTCCGATACACCCATGGCAGCAGTAATAACGCCTTTCCTATCTTCGCCTTTTACAGTTTCTAAATTACTTGTATGAAGAAATTTGTTTGCGTCCTGGCATTTGCATTCACCTGCAACCTTTTTAAACCTGCTTTTGCCAACGAAGGCATGTGGCTGCCACAACTCCTTGCCGCTTTAAACGAAAAGGAAATGAAGGCAATGGGTATGAAGATCAGCGCAAAAGATATATACGACATCAACAAAAGCAGCTTGAAAGATGCCATTGTAAGCCTGGGTGGATTTTGCACCGCCGAACTTATTTCAAGCGAGGGACTGCTGCTTACCAATCATCATTGCGCTTTTGATGCCATTCAAAAACACACCACGTTACAAAATAATTATATCGACAAAGGTTTTTGGGCGATGAACCGCAGCGAAGAACTGTCGAATCCCGGATTGACAGCCACCTTTATTGTGCGTATTGAAGAAATAACCCAGCAGGCGTTGCAAAATGTTGCCAATAACATGGAAGAACGCGAGCGTCAGTCGCTGATCGATAAAAACCTGAATGCCGTAAAAGCTGGTGTGTCAAAAGAAGCTTGGCAGGATGTGCTGATCCGTCCTTTTTTTGAGGGCAACCGCTATTTTTTGTTTGTTACAGAAACCTATTCGGATGTGCGCCTGGTGGGAGCGCCTCCTTCTTCCATCGGCAAATTTGGAAGTGATACCGATAACTGGATGTGGCCGCGCCATACCGGCGACTTTGCTATGTTCCGTATTTATGCAGATAAAAACAACCGCCCTGCAAGCTATTCAGCAGACAATATACCTTACAAGCCCAAGCGGTTTTTAAACATTTCGCTCAACGGGCTCAACAAAAATGATTTTACAATGGTATTCGGTTTTCCGGGACGTACACAGGAATACCTGCATTCGGCAGCTATTGCCCAGGTGCTGAACCGGCAGAATCCCGCTAAAATTGCCATCCGTACCAAAGCATTGAACATAACGGATAAGTACATGCGCCAGGACCCTGCCATTAAAATACAATATGCTTCCAAATACGCTTCTACCGCCAACGCCTGGAAAAAATGGATCGGCGAAAGCCAGGGACTTCAATCAACCAATGCTATGGCTAAAAAGCAGGCATACGAAGCAGCATTTCAAAAACGGGTGGATGCGGCAGATTCGCTCAGCCGGTATAAAAACTTATTGAACGATCTCAGTGCCGCTTATGCCTCGTTTGATGCGCCTGCGCTGTACCGTGATATTTTTAATGAAACCATCCGCAATGTGGAGATGCTTTCTTTTGCCACACGTGTTATTCCATTGATCAATGCCTCCGCCAAAGGCGACGCTGCCTACAATAACACACGCGATGGACTGAAGGAATACAGCATTGAATTTTTCAAAAATTTTCAGCTTTCGGTAGACAAAGAAGTGGCTGCTGCATTGCTCGATCTGTATAAGGAGAAAATGCCTTCCTCCTATATCCCTGGCATCCTGCAACAACAAAATGGCAATACCACTTTACTTGTACAGCGTATTTACAGCACATCCTCACTGGTAAATACAAACGCCTTTCATAATATTATTGACAAACCTATGGCGGAAGCAGTGAGCCTGTTAAAAGCAGATCCCCTGGTACAACTCGCTTCAGAAATGGGTAAGCTGTATGCGGATAATAACGTGAACGCCGTTAACGACTGGCAGGTAAAAATAAACAGGTTGCAGCAGGTATATATGAAAGCCCAAATGGAAGTATTCCGCGAAAAGAAATTTTATCCTGATGCCAACAGCACCTTGCGGGTAACTTACGGAAAAGTAAATGGTTACTCAGCCAAAGACGCAGTAGTATATGATCATTATACTTACCTCGATGGCGTGATGGAAAAATATGCGCCGGGCGACTATGAGTTCGATGTTCCCACAAGGTTGATTGAACTGTACGCCAAAAAAGATTACGGCAGGTATGGCGTTAACGGTAAAATGCCTGTATGCTTTATCGCCTCTAATCACACAACGGGTGGCAACTCGGGCAGCCCGGCTTTGGATGCCTATGGTAATTTGGTTGGTTTAAACTTCGACCGGGTATGGGAAGGTACTATGAGCGATCTTAATTATGATGCTTCCATTTGTCGCAACATTATGGTAGATGTACGGTATATTTTATTTATTGTAGACAAGTTTGCCGGCGCCGGACATTTGCTGAAGGAAATGAAGCTGGTGAGTGGAGGAGTGAAAGGTGGAAAGTGAAAGGCGGGGCAACTCGAAATGACGGACTGACGACTGATAACTAATAACTGACAGTTCCTCTGCCATGCAGCGTTATTTTCACCCAACCGGTCAGGTGTGTAGCCCGTATACATACATAATTTTAAAAGCCCTGACCATGCAACCAGAAAAAGCTTTCTATTTTTGCTGTTTTGTCATATCAGTATTTTTGGCATCGTGTACCGACACTGCTAGTTCAATAGAACTGCCGGAATCGGTAACAGGTTATAAACCGGTATATGCAAGCAGCCTCAGCGAATACAAAGAAGTATATACCATGCCTGCAAGGCCCACCAGCAACGCAGGAAAGATATATGTACAAGGCAATCTACTCTTCCAGGTAGAGCAGGATTCGGGAATTCACGTCATCAATATTGCCGACCGCAGCAACCCTGTAAAACTTGGTTTTATCCGCTCGGTGCTGTGTAAAGAAGTTGCTGTTAAGAATGGTTATGTATATACCAACAACCTTGCAGACCTTGTCGTTATCGATATCAGCAATATCGGTGCGGTAAAAGTAAAATCAAGAGTAGAAAATGTGTTTCCCGAACTTACGCGCCAATCGCCACCGGCAGACAATACTTCCTCTGTAACATATTTCGAATGCCCTGATCCCGAAAAGGGCTTCGTGGTGGGATGGCAAAGAACTACTATTACCAAACCTAAATGCTGGAAATAATGAAACACTATATAACGGCAACCCTGTTTATTTTTTGCGCCATCGCCGCGCTTAACTGCAGCAAAGAAAATGCGACCAATATCGGCACGCCCGGCGCAGGCGGCTCCACTGCAAGGTTTACCATCCTCGGCAATTATATGTATGTTGTGGACAATACCGGTTTAAAAACATTCGACATCACAGATCCTTTAAACCCCACTTACCGCGGCAAAAAGGAACTGGGTTTGAATATTGAAACCATTTTCCCCTATGGAAATAAATTGTTTATCGGCTCTTCCACTACCATGTATATATATTCCACCAGCAACCCTTCCGATCCCGAGCTGGTTGCCAGTGCGCAATACCAGATCCAAATGGCCTGCGACCCGGTGGTAGCCAACGAAACCGTTGCATATGCCACCCTGCGCGCCACCAGCGTTTGTGGGGCAGGCACGAGTCAATTGGTTGTGTATAATATCCAGAACCCCTCGCAGCCTAAGCTGGAAAGAGCAGTGCCACTAAACGAACCTTATGGTTTGGGTATGCAGGGGAGTGCCCTGTATGTTTGCGACAGGGACGGGCTGATCGTATTTGACATCAGTTCTCAATACACACCCGAGCAAAAATTCCAGGTTGGCGGTGAAAGATTTTTTGATGTGATACCCTATGGCGATATCCTGATTGCACAGGTGGAGGGTGGCATGGCGTTGTATGACATTGCAACCGACCCGTTGAAACCAGCGTTCATTGAAAAAATAAACAACTAACCTTTTTGAAACTGCCCGGAGCCGGCAAAACCCTATACCTATATGCTTAAAATGTTTTGGATGATTTGCCTGATTGTTGCCGGTTGGCAACACATGCTGATGGCACAGGATGAAAAACGCTTCCCGGCGGTTACATTGCGAACCAACCCTTTGAGTTTGCTGGAAACCGACGGTAATATAATGCTGGGGGCTGGCATACACTTTTCGCCACGTATAGCTATTTCTGTAGAGCCAGGCTGGGTGTTCTATCATTTTAATGGGGGAGATGCAAGCGCTAATACGGCTACAGGGCTAAAACTTCGCGCCGATGCCAGGTATTTTCTGCGGGAATTTATTCCTTATGGCGCAAACAGGTTTATTCCGTTTGTTGCCGCAGAATTTCATTATAAAAATGTATTTGAAAACAGAACGGGCGATTTTGGGATGAACTGCATCAATCGCGCCTGCGAATATTACCAGCAAAGCGATTACAAATTGCAGCGCCGCGAAACCGGGGCGCTGCTAAAATTTGGTGCCATGTTCCCGATAAGCCACTCCCGCAGAATGAACGCGGAATTTTTTGCAGGACTTGGCGCACGCACGCAAAAGTTCAGGTATAAAAATATCCCTCTGGGGGGAACGACTCCGGGAGAGCTTGCCGACGAGGCCAGCACCTTCCCGTATATACCCCTTTCAGACAAAGTAAATTCACCTACATTATTGCTTTCTACCGGCATTAAGCTTTTTTACTTTCTAACGCCATCGAAGTAGCTCGTACCGGCTTAATGTATGCTATTCGCCAACAGTTGTTCTTTAACAACACAGCGCAATTCAAACCACCGCGTTATTACTTATTTTTACCGCGATTATGAATCGCAAACATTTTTTGTCGTCGGTATTAGCAACAGGTGCCGCTCTGCCGGCAATAGCATCATCGCTGCACGATGCTGATACACCCATCCTTATTCCTCCCGCGCTGCAAAGGGGCGATACTATTGGTATTACTTCGCCCGCTGGTTTTATTACCATCGATGATCTGCAGCCTGCTATACAAAAAATACAAAGCTGGGGATTAAAGGTGAGGCTGGGCAATACCATTGGTAAAAGAGATTTCAGCTTTGGCGGCACCGATAATGAACGGACAAAGGATTTTCAGCAAATGCTAGACGATGCAGGTATTAAAGCTATTATGTGTGCCAGGGGCGGCTATGGTGCTGTACGGATCATAGACGACCTTAATTTTTCAAAGTTCCAGGTTAAGCCGAAATGGATCGTTGGGTTTAGCGATATTACCGTGTTGCATGCGCACATCAACAGCAATTGCAAAGTGGCTACTATTCATTCAAAAATGTGCAACAGTTTTCCTGAAAACTGGAATCTTGCCGAGCCTGTACAAATTGAAACCATCAATTCCATTAAAGATGCATTGACGGGTGTAAAGATGAAGTATACGGCTCCATCAAACGAAAAGAACAGGAATGGCATTGCAGAAGGAACACTGATTGGCGGCAACCTGAAAACCATTGAAACCCTGTCAGGGTCGAAATCGGAAATAAAAACCGCAGGCAAATTTTTGTTTGTAGAAGATACGGGTGAATACCTGTACAGCATCGACCGGATGTTCTGGAACCTGAAGCGTACCAACAAGTTGTCGCAACTGAAGGGGCTAATCATTGGCGGCTTTAAAATAAAGCCGGATGAGCCGGGAGAAGAATTTGGACGAACATTGCACGATATTGTGTGGGAAAAGGTAAAGGAATACAATTACCCGGTTTGCTTTGATTTCCCGGTAGGGCATCAAAAGAATAATTTTGCGTTGAAGTGCGGAGTCATGCACCGGTTAAGCGTAACCGCCGCAGGAGTGGAACTGGGGGAGGTATAGTGACAGGTGGTAAGAAGTAAGTGGTAAGTAACATGCATTCTTTTTACTGCAACAGCTAAAAATTAAATACATTGTTTAAACGAGCAGGGGTTGTGTGCTGAGTTCCTTTCCTTTGGGAAGGTAAGGATGGGCTTCAAATTTCAAATCTTTAATGTTCATCATTCCACCATACTTGAAAAAAGGAGATACCATTGGCATTACCTGCCCGGCCGGCTATATGCCGATTGAAAAAGCACAAGCCTGCATCAACACATTGCAGCAGTGGGGCTATAAGGTAAAGACCGGAAAAACATTAGGCGGCGAATCGCCCAACTATTTTTCGGGAACAGACGACGAAAGGCTGAACGACCTGCAGGAAATGCTGGATGATAAAAATATACAGGCTGTTTTGTGCGGTCGCGGAGGATATGGTGTAAGCCGTATTATTGATGATATTGACTTTTCATCCTTCAAAAAAAAGCCAAAGTGGCTCATTGGCTTCAGCGATATTACCGTGCTGCATGCCCATATTCATAACCGTTATAAAATAGCCACGATGCATGCGCCCATGGCAGGCGCTTTTAACGATGGCGGAGCCGAATCAATATATATTCAGTCGCTAAAAAATGCCTTGCAAGGCAAAAAGGCCAATTATACAGTTGTTGCAAACGCTCCCAATCGCAAGGGAGCTGCAGAAGGCATATTAATAGGAGGCAACCTGGCGTTGCTGGCGCATATTACCGGAAGCTCATCGGAGCCGGACACCAAGAACAAGCTCCTGTTCATTGAAGATGTGGGAGAATATACTTACAACGTTGACCGGATGCTGCTGCAATTAAAAAGAGCAGGCAAATTAAAATCGCTTGCCGGGTTGATTGTAGGTGGCTTCACCGATATGAAAGATACGGAACGCCCTTTTGGCAAGCCGGCTTATGAGGCGATTTTCGATTGCGTGCGTGAATATGATTACCCCGTTTGTATGGGCTTTCCTGTAAGCCACGGAAAAGAAAATTATGCACTGAAATGTGGTGTGGCGCACAGGCTTGCTGTAAACGAAAAGAAAGTAACCTTAAAAGAAAAGTAGCTGATTGTAAAAGAAGGCAACCGCACGGGAGTTTCCGGTGGCTGCCTTAATAAAAGCTTATTTCTTTACTAGCTTAGCGCTTACTGCTCCTCCGTTATCGGCAACAATTTTTACGACATAAGAACCTTTTTTAAGAGCTCCTGCTTCTGCCATTATAATTTTGTTATCACCGGCGTTTACTGCTTTTCTTTTTACAAGCCGTTTCCGGCCGTGAGTATCGTAAATTTTAATGGTTATTATTGTTTTTTGATTTGCCTTATAATTCAGCGTCAGCCGGTTACTGAATGGGTTGGGCCATGCCCGAAGTGAATGGCTGCTTTTTGTACTGAATTTTATACTTTTTACGTCGGTGTATTGCTGTGTACCATCGGGCTCTGTTGCTTTAACCCGGTAATATATTACCGGAGGAAGCGCAGCCGGCAGGGTTTTATCTTCAAATTCCCATTTTGTTGTTGTGTACGCACCCGACACTTTATTAATGCTCACAAAACGAACGCCATCGCTGCTACGCTCCACTTCAAAACCAGTTCCTTCATCGAAGGTGGCAGCCCATTTTACAACAGGAATGCCGGCAGAAAGGCCCACAGAAAATTCGTTCCACACCACCGGTAAAACAGCAAATGTTTGTTGCGGCGAACAAGCCTGGCGAGACATAACAGTATCCGGAGCCTCGAAGACCGCATATCTGGCATTGTCGTAAACTGTACCCCATTGTTCGTCGAAAATCTGGCTGGTATTAGTACGGTTTACGGTATAAATCTTTAAAGAATCGGAAGTAGTACCGGACACACCCACCGAGGCGCTACCCGCTAATGTGCTTTTTCCCGAAATGTACATAAATCCATTACCCCGCATTATATTGTAATTAGCGAACCTCCAGGTTTTAATCATGCCTTTACCGGCGCTTATATAAGTGCCGCTGTTGGTAAAAGAAGAAGCGCTTTTGCTGTACGATGCCCATAACAGCCCGCTGTTGTGTACTGTAGCGCCGGAGCTGCTGATATTTATTCCATTTTCTGCGCCCGTGCGGCAGGTATTGGTATAGTATACCGTTTCGCTAAAGGTTAATGTTCCCGATGTAAAAAACAATCCTTTATTGGTAATCTGTCCGTAATTGGCGTTAATATTACCAGCCACTACAATGCTTTTGTTATTTCGAATGGTTACATTCCCGTAAACGTTAAACTCGTTCGTAATTTCAATTTCGCCATAGTTTGTAAAGATTGAGCCGCTGGCGCCGGTGTTGAAAGTAAAGGAACCATTGATTTTTATAATACCGCTACTATTGTTAGTCCAAACCTGGCTGCTCCCGTTCACCTGCACTCCGCCGTTAACCGTTATTGTTCCGTAGTTATTTAGTTCAAATCCGTTATCGGAGCTTATAGAGGGGAAATTGGCCGTACCGTATACCACATATTTACTCCTGAAACCATTTATGCTGGCAGGACTTAATGTTGCGCCTGTGGCTACCGTTATTGTACTGCCGCCGCTCCAATTGGTTATACTACCAGTATAGGTGCCATTGCTGATGTAAAGGCTATCGCCGGATTGTAATGTATAGGAGCTCGAAGTACCGTTGTCTACATAAGTGGTTTGACTGAACAATAATGCCGAAGCAGGCATAGCAAAAATAGTCAGGTAGAGATAAAGGTGTTTCATGGCAGAATAGGTTAGTGAATTAATTAAAACGCCCTGGTTATTTTTTTACCGTTACTAAGTAAAAAAACCAAGTCACGGCTAAGACAACAACGTGGTTTATCATAAAAAAACATTTAGTCTGCTATAAAATAAACCAGAATTTGATAATTGCTAATTGAACAGCACACTATTTAACAGAAGGAGCTTCGCGGAAACACTTATACGAATAAAGCAGTAACCCCAATTCAGTCCACAAATGTGAAAAGGACCACCGGCATCTTTCAGCCAGCGATCCGATTCAACCGTCCAATATTTTAAATTATTGCTTAATTATTTTTGAAGAAGCGGTTACGCCATTATCGGTGCTGATGCGCACAATGTAAATTCCTTTTGTAAGCCGGCTGGTTTCTGTAACAGCAATGCTGTTGTTACCGGTATTTACAGCAGCCGTTTTCACAGCCTGCAACTGCCCGTCGATATTGTAAATTTTTATGGTGAGTATTGCTTTTTGTGCCGATTTGTAGTTAACGTTTAACTGGCTGCTGAAGGGGTTAGGCCATGCCTGCAAAGAATTGTTGCTTTCATTGCTAAACCTAACTGCTTTAACGTCGGTATACTTGTGTGTACCATCTTTTTCCGTTGCTTTAATACGGTAATAAACAACCGAAGCATGGGTTGCTGGTAAAGCCCTGTCTTCATATTTGTAGGTGGCTATATTTTGCTGACCAGCTATTTTTGCAATGCTCACAAAGTCAACTCCGTTGTTGCTGCGTTCTACTTCAAAATAAGTTCCTGCATCAAATTGCGCAGCCCAGTTTAAAACCGGAATGTCGGCAGAAATTGCAGCAGAAAATCCATTCCATACTACAGGCAAAATACGCTGGGAATATTGCGCTGAGCAAGGATAATATGAAGCAGTAGTAGTATCAGGAGCCTGAAACGTACTATAGGTAGCATTGTTATAAACGGAGCCCCATTGATCATCAAAAATCTGGTTGGCCTTTGAGCGGTTTACAGTATATATTTTTAATGCATCCTGTGTGTTACCGTTGGCTCCTACTTTACCCTGTCCGCCTAAAGTACTTTTGCCGGTTATATACAAAAACCCATTACCATTAATTGTTTTGTTGTTGGTAAACAATACGGTTTTAATCACCCCTTTATCACTAATGGTAACAGTTCCACCGTTAGTAAACGAAGAAGCATTTTTGCTGTTCGAAGCCCAAAGCAATCCGCTGTTATACACGCTGGCGCTGGCATTATCTATCTTCATTCCGTTTTCTGCTACGGTACGGCAGGTATTGGTATAGGAAATGTTTCCACCTAAGGTTAAGGTACCACCCGAAGAAAGCAAACCTCCGTTGATCATATCTCCTTTGTTGGCGTTAATGTTGCCATCAACCATCAGGCTTTTGTTATTCTGGATCGAAACATTCCCATAAACATTAAAATCGTTTGCAATATCAATATCTCCATTATTGGTAAAGCTGCTGTTATTTGCATTGTTGTTAATAGCGAAAGAGCTGTTCACTGCAAAAGAGCCAGAGTTAAAGAAGGTGATGGTTGTATTGATTGCCACGGAACTTTCAATACTAACGCTGCCGTAGTTGGTAAAAGTGGAGTTATTTGCGCCACTATTAAAGGCAAAAGAACCTTTTATTGTCAAGATGCCGTTGCTATTGTTGGTCCAAACCTGGGCGCCGCCGCCGTTTGCCTGCACATCACCGTTCACGGTTACAGTACCATAGTTGTCCAGTCCAAAGCCTGTTTCGCTTCCAAAAGAAGGAAGAACGGCTGTTCCATAAATAACGTACTTGCCACGAAAGCCGTTTACAGCATTTGGCTTTAAAGTTGCACCTGCAGCTACGGTTACTTTTCCTTTGCTGCTCCAGTTGGTAATGGTACCGGTAAAAGTACCTTGCTTTATGTAAAGGCTATCGCCGTTTTGCAGGGTATAAGAGGTTGAACTACCATTGTCTATGTAAGTAGTTTGACTGAAAGACGATATCGAAACAGACATCATCAGGGCGATAAGAGCGAGAGTAAAAAGTTTCATTTTGTAAGGGTTTACTACTAATTTTCTGAAATTTGTCTAGTTATTTATCTATCTGTCATTAAGTGAAAAACTAAACAAACTAAATATTTACACTTATTAATAACGTAAAATTATAGTGGAAACACTTATTTAAAAATAGAGTAAACCCTAAATTGACTTTAGCTAATCGAGAAGACAGGGGTATCGTTGATGTTTGGTAGCCAAAACACCAGTTAATAGCAAAATTTGATACGGGTTTTTACGATAAACTAGTAGTGGTTTATCGATGAAGGCGGGGATAGTCGAAAAAAAGGAATTTTTTGGACGTTGATCGAAAATCGGTCCATTTAGTAATATTTGCCTGCACTGCAAAGATGCTGCAGGTAGGCATATCATCTACCCTAATGGTAGTACTAAGGGAGTTTACAAAATCGGTAATACCTGGGTTGTGCGAGAATAAGGCTATAGTAATCAATGAGTTGTCGAGTTGTTCTATTTCTTTGTAGAAAACGTCGGCTTCTGCCTGGTACAAAGCATCCCTTAAAACAATCTGGTCAGCGCTGTACCCAAACTGTTTTGCAAAATAAGCCGCAGTTTTTCTGGCTCTTTTGGCAGGGCTGGAAATAAAGGAGTCGATAGGAATATTTCTGTTAAACAGCAATTGCGCCATCATTGGCGCCTCTTGTTTACCCCTTTCGTTAAGGGTCCGGTCGAAATCGCTCACAGATATATCATCCCAACTGCTTTTGGCATGTCGGACAACAACAATGGTTCTCATTTCTCTTAATTAGGGAGACTTCGGTGTATTGCAAAAGATAGCCATGATTCCGAAGAATTTCAAAAGGGTACCTAAATTAAAAAAATGTAAAACACATAGGAAACGCAGGATCTAAAAACGGGTGCAAAAAAACTTCCTGTGTTTCAACAAAAATCAAGCCAATCAAACAAATTAATAGCCTCTTACATTTTTTCCTTCCATGTAATTTATAAACGCCTTATTCACAACCTTGTTTCCACCCGGAGTGGGATAGTTGCCGGTAAAATACCAGTCGCCCGTGTTGGTTGGGCAGGACTCATGCAGGTCTTCAATGGTTTGATAGATCACGTCGATCGCTATGTTTACATCGGGGGGCGTGATCAGCTGGGCAATTTTTTTTGAGATTGCCTCTGCGGTAAACGGCTTATATACCTGGCGTACAACGTTTTCGGTATGAAGTTGATTATTCCTCTCCAGTTCCCTGCAGCGGTCGTACAAATCCTGGAGCAGATGTTCCATCTTATGCTCTTTAATAAGTTCGATGGCCGCCTGGAAGGCAATAAACTCTCTCATCTTGCTCATATCTATCCCGTAACAGTCGGGATAGCGGATCTGCGGGGCCGACGATACGATGATCACCCTTTTAGGTTCCAGCCGCGACAGCATGCGTACAATGCTCTCTTTCAAGGTGGTGCCTCTCACAATCGAGTCATCTATCACCACTACCGTGTCTTCTTTTTTCCTGATAGATCCGTAAGTAATGTCGTATACGTGTTGCACCAGCTCATTACGGCTTACATCCTCCGTAATAAAAGTGCGCATTTTTACGTCCTTGTTGGCTATCTTTTCCACCCTTATACGCCTGTTCACCATCTCCGCCAGCTTTTCGTGGTCAAAATCCTTACCCCACGATTGTATGCGTTCTACCTTTACTTTATTCAGGTAATCCTCCATCCCCTTTAGCAACCCGTAAAAAGCCACTTCGGCCGTGTTGGGTATAAATGAGAAAACAGTATTTTTTAAGTCGTTGTTGATGGCTTTTAATACGGGAGCGCTCAGGTGATTGCCCAGGGCTATTCGCTCACGATATATTTTCTCGTCGTTGCCACGCGAAAAATAAATGCGCTCAAAACTGCAGGCGCGCCGCTCCTTGGGTTCTATTATCTGTTCCAGTTGGTAGCTGCCGTCGGCTCTCACTATCAGCGCGTTGCCGGGCATCAGTTCCAATACTTCCTTTTCGCTTACATTAAAGGTAGTACGGATGGCTGCTCTTTCGGAGGCAGCTACAATAATGTCGTCACTTATATAATAATAGGATGGGCGGATGCCATGCGCATCCCGCATCACAAAGCTGTCGCCATTTCCAATCAATCCACCAACATGAAAGCCCCCGTCGAAAAGCTTTACCGATTTCTTCAGCACGTTCACTATGTCCAGCTTTTCAGGATGCAGCTCATCTTCTTTTACCAGGAAATGGTGCACCACCTCCATCATCGCCGCCAGATCGCTTTGCTTTTGAAAAACTCCGGGCTCTATATTCACCAGCGAAAACAGCTCTTCCGTATTCACCAGGTTAAAGTTGCCAGCCAAAGCCAGGTTTAAAGCCGGTACGGTATGGCATTTTATAAAGGGATGGCAAAACTCAACATTGTTCTTCCCCTGTGTTCCATAGCGTAAATGCCCCAGAAGCAATTCTCCCATAAAGTGGAGATTTCCTTTCATCAAACCCGGATGCTTTTTGATATCTGGCTGATATTTTTCCAGCTCCGCCAACTCCTCCGATACCTGTCTGAAAAGATCGGCAATGGCCATGGTTTGAATGCTCCGGATGCGGTGCATAAACGGGTAACCCGGCTCTGTATCCAGCTTTACGGCTGCAATACCCGCGCCGTCCTGCCCACGGTTGTGCTGCTTTTCCATTAGCAGGTACAGCTTGTTAAGTCCGTACATCACCGTACCATACTTTTGAAGGTAATAAGAGAAAGGCTTTCTGAGTCTGATGAATGCTAAACCGCATTCATGTTTGATAGGATCGCTCATGAAGAGTTTTAAAGAAGCCGCAAAGTTACGATGTTTACACTTAGAAAAAGCAATAAAAAAGCCTGCCGGCTAAATCGACAGGCCTAATGTATCCTTCATAGATGAGCTTTGTGAGGCGGCGCACAGTTTAACCGTTTCGCCTGGTCTTTAATTGCTCAAGTATTTTTCTTTGATTCTCAACTTCCTGGCTCTGGCTTTGCTGCTTTTGCTTGTTCGATTCCAGGTCATCCTGCAAACTTTTAATCTTTTTTTCAAGCGAAGCCTGGTCTTTTACCAGGTCGTCGTATTTTTTTTCTGCCTTTTTGGTTGCTTCTTCCTGCGCCTGTATGTCTTTTTCAAGCTTGTGTGCGGTGGAGTGCGCGTTTACCTGGCTGTAAAAACCTTCCGATGCAAGCAACGATCCGGCCATCAGCGCTGGGCTCGCGTGGTCGTCGGGCTTACTAATAAAAAAATGCACCACGCTTACATCTTTCTCTTTCCTGCTTTTACGGTCAACCTTCACATGCAAATCGCAAGGCTCATCACTGATCTCTTTATCATTAACACCTTTAAAAATCAACCAGCCTTTGCTTTCTTTAGGTTTATATCCCGCTTTGGCCATTTTATTCTTAATTGCCTGCTCAACAATTTCAGGTTCATTGTTGATTTCCATTTTCTTAACGGTTCTCTTGACTTTATCAAACTCGATGGTGCCTTCGCTAACCTGGGCAAATGAAATGGTGGAGCAGGTTAACAAAACGAATAGGAGTAAAAAATAACTTCTCATCCGCAATAGATTTTTGGTTCAGACGAGAAGTTAAGAAAAAATGGTTGCATCTCAACAAAAAATATTCAAAAACTCTTTCAGCACATACACTACCTTTATCCGCATTTAACTTTGTTGTTTAAACATTTTTGTTTTTGGCAGGCATTAAACAATTAGCAGGACAAACGCTGTGGTATGGCGTAAGCAGTATTATACCGAGGTTACTTAACTATTTACTTACCCCCTATCTTACGCTTAAACTTTCGGGTGCCAGTTATGGCGATATGACATTGGTATACGCGTTGATCTCCTTTTTATTTATCGTGTATACCTATGGGTTAGAAACAGCCTATTTCCGCTTTAGTCAAAAGCAGGAATATGCAACAGATCTTTACAATACCACCAGTGTTTCTATTATTACTTCTACCATTGTGCTAACGGTGGTACTCTGGTTTTTTATTGAACCGCTGGCAAGGCTTACCAATGTACCCGAGCACCCGGAATATATTAAAATTGCGTTGCTGATTGTTGCTTTCGATACATTGGCGGTTATTCCGTTTGCCAAATTAAGGCAGGCAGGACGCCCTATAAAATATGCAGTAATACGTATATCAGCCGTATTGCTCAACATTGCTGTTTTGTACTTCTTTCTTTCCATCAGTCCCAAACTGGCAGCATCCGATCCCAACAGTGTATTTACAGTTATCAGCAACAGTAATTTCGAAACTGCCTATGTTATCATTGCCAATGCGCTGATGTCGCTGTTTACCGTGGTGCTTTTATGGAATGAAATCAAATCTATCCGCTGGCGCTTTAATGCAACACTCTGGAAAGAAATCATGATCTATTCTTCGCCCATGCTTATTGTGGGTTTTGGTGGTATGATCAACGAAACGCTTGACCGTATGATGCTCGGTTGGTGGGGCATACCCGTTGCAGGTGGAACGATTAAGGACGACATTGGCACTTATGGAGCGTGTTACAAATTGGCCATTCTTATTTCCTTGTCTATACAGGCATTCAGACTAGGCGCTGAGCCTTTCTTTTTTAAGCAGGCTTCGGGCGATAACCCCCAGCGTGTGTACGCCCGCGTTATGAAGTTCTTCGTGATCGTGCTTTGCCTGATGTTCCTGTTTGTATCGCTTTACCTCGACATCTGGAAGCATTTTATACAGAACAAGGCCATGTGGGCGGGACTAAAAGTAGTACCTGTGTTATTACTGGCTAATATGTTCCTGGGCATTTACTACAACCTTTCGGTTTGGTATAAGGTAACCAACAAAATAAGTTCAGGCGCATGGATCACAGTGTCGGGAGCAGTGATCACTATCCTCATCAATTATATTTTTATACCCAAACACAGCTATGTTGCCTGCGCCTGGGCTACTTTTTTCTGTTACCTGGTAATGATGATTAGCTGTTATGTTTGGGGACAAAGAGCATACCCTGTGCCTTATGCCTGGAAAAAGCTGCTGGCTTATATGGTAATAGTGGTGCTGTTGTTTTTAGTGCACAAATGGCTTACAGGTTTGTGGAGCAATGAAATATTCAGCATTACACTGGCAACAGCTATATTGCTAGGGTTTGGTGGATTTGTTTTGAAGATTGAAAAAAATGAATTCCAGAAAATGCCGGTTATTGGCAAATACATCCGATAGCTATGTATCCATATATTAAAGCGCTGCATATCATTTTTGTGGTTACCTGGTTTGCGGGATTATTTTACATGCCGCGGTTGCTGATATACAACAGGGAGGCGCAAGACAAACCCGAACCTGCGCGCACCATTTTACAGCAGCAGTTTACGGTTATGATGAAACGGCTCTGGTTTGGCATTACCTGGCCTTCGGCAATACTGACGCTTATTTTCGGACTGACCACCATGGTTACGAGTGGCTGGCATAAATTATTATTTCAACCCGAAGGAAATTGGCTGCTGCTGAAACTGGGTTTTGTATTGCTGCTGTATATATACTTTATTGTTGAACACAACATGTTCAGGCAGCAGGTTAACGGATTGTTTAAACACAACTCGCAACAATTAAGAATATGGAACGAAATAGCCACTATTTTTTTAATTGCCATAGTAATGCTGGTAGTGGTAAAACAAAACATGAGCGTTGTGTGGGGCCTTGCAGGATTGATATTATTCATCATTATACTCATGAGCGCCATCAGGATTTATAAACTGATGAGGAGTAAAGGTCAAAAGTGAAAGGTGAAAGTGAAGAAAGCTTTTCATCTTTCATCTTTGACCTTTCACTTTTCACCTCCCCTATTTCCGCTTCTCGAAAACAAATTTCCCGATTGTAAAAAGCAAGCTTGCGCGGCAAAAATACCTTTGTTGCCACATTAGCTTACCGCCTGCTGTTTTCTTCAACCTGCAAGTATTTCTTTATGAGGTACAGGATCTTTTTTGTTTTGAGTTTGATACTACTGGGAAATATCGCCCCGGCAACTGCCCAGACACAAGGTGAAATTACCGGTAAGGTTTTTACAAGTGATGGCTTACACGCAGTGGGTATTAACCTGTATTTAAAGGATACCCGCTTTTTCACCGTAACCAATCAGTCAGGTGCATTCCATCTGAAAGCTCCGACCGGAATGTACACATTAGTGTTTGAAGCCGTTGGCAGCCAATCCATATCCGTTGCAGTATCGATTAAAAGTGGGACTGTTACAGAAGTTCCTGCTATTACACTTACGCAAACGTCGAAACAACTACCCGAGGTAATTGTAACGGGACAGTATGGAGCACAATCGCTTAAGCATTCGGTTTACAAGGTGCGATCCATTGGCAAAGAACTGATATCTATGCGAAATGCAACAGATGTAATGGGCGTATTGAACAACGAACTGGGCATTCGCTTTAACACAGATAATACGTTAGGAGAAACGGATATACAAGTGATGGGCATGTCTGGCCAGAATGTAAAAATTCTGCTCGATGGGGTGCCACTGGTAGATCGTGGCAGCATCCGCCAGAGTTTAAGCCAGGTAGATATCAATATGATTGAAAAAATAGAAATGGTTGAAGGACCAATGAGCGTAATATATGGAACCGATGCATTAGCAGGTGTTATCAACATCATCACTAAAAAAAATACTGCTGCCCCCAAAAACAGCTATAGCATTGGCGCACGCATACAAGAAGAAACAGCAGGAAAGGAATACAATGCGTTTTCTAAAAAGGGGCTACACAATCAGAACATACATGCAATCTGGACGCATAAATCTGGTTTAAATACCGGAGGGAGCATTACCAGGAATAATTTCGGCGGTTGGCGGGGAACAAAAACAGATCGGCAAAAAGACTGGCGTCCAAAAGATCAGCTTCTTTCAAATGCAAGCATCGGTTACCGAAATGAAAAAGTGAATGCATGGTACAGGTTGGACTTCGTTGACGAAACGATTACACTTGAAGGACCTGTTACATCCAATGTAGCAACTGACCAGGAATATATGACACGCCGTCTGAATCACACAGTACAAACCGATTGGCTGTTGAATGAAAAATTAAGTTTTAACGGCAGCTTCTCGTACCAGGATTATCGCCGCCGTACCCGCACTACAGATATTGATATGTCAACGGGAAAACGAACTTTAAATACACGGGTAGAAGGCGGACAGGACGTTTCTGAATTCAGCACTGTATTTTTCCGGGGAACAGCCGTGTACAAAGTATCGCCATTTGTCTCACTTCAACCCGGAATAGAAATAAAGTCAGACCAGACAAGCGGTCCGAGGATAAAAGGGAAGCCAACTATCAACGACTATTCAGCTTTTATTTCTGCCGAGGTTAAGCCAGTCAATTTTATGAACATTCGCCCTGGCGTACGTTTTTCAAAAAACTCTGTATATGACGCACCGCCAGTAATTCCATCCCTGAACACCAAAATCATTCTGAATAAAAAAACGGACCTGCGGCTCTCTTATGGCAGAGGCTTTCGCGCTCCGGCATTGCGTGAATTGTATTTCGATTTCCAGGATGCCAATCACAACATTAGCGGGAATCCAGGGTTGAAGGCAGAGTATTCAAACAGCTTTACAGGCTCGCTCACCCTGCAGGCAGTTGAAAAGCAATTCCTAAAGTTCACTTCCAGCTTATCAGGATTTTACAATCAATTTAAAAATCGTATTGACATAGCTTTGAATGCCAATACTACCGATCCCAATGACTATTACTACCTGAATATTTACCAATACAAAACAACCGGCGGAACATTTGAAAACAATCTGCGCTGGAAAAGGCTGCAAGCAACGCTAGGACTGTCTTATATTGGAAGATACAATGACTATTTTGGAGACAACACGTACGACAATGCCAAAGCGTTGCCACAATTTGTATGGTCGCCGGAGGTTAACAGCAACATACTTTACCGCTTTGATAAAGCCGGAGTTAAATTAGGCTTATTCTATAAATATACAGGCAAGTTGCCTCAGTACCAGCTTACAACAAACTCTGATGGTCAGTCATCTGTTGTGTTAGGAAATATAGCCGGCTTTCATACTGCCGACTTCAGTGCATCCAAAAACATAGGAAAATATGTGGTACTGAATGCAGGTGTTAAAAACATCTTCAACGTAAAAACATTGCGTAACACCATACAAAATTCCGGCGGAGTCCATTCAACCGGCGGAGACCTATTGAGAGCTTACGGAACATCTTTTTTCCTGGGGCTTTCATTTGAATGGAAAAAATAAAATCATTTATAACACATATTTAATCATACACACATGAAACAATTACTGTACTTTTTTATTGTGCTTTCTTTTGCCGGAACCGTTGCTTCCTGCAAAGACAATGATCCGCCATTGCCAGACAACCTGGCTAACTTTGAATCGAACGAAATGGGGTTGACTCCCGACTTATCGGAAAAAGAAATAAAAATCAACCTTTCACGCATAACCAATACAGACGTAACCGTTACTGTTAGCTTTGTTGCCACAGGCGTAACATATGGCACAGAATTTACTACTACTCCCGCAGCAAACGGAACCAATATTACGTTAACCATTCCTGCGGGAAGCGCTGGCACATCATTTAAAATGGTGAAGAAAGACGATATTTTCCTGTCGGGCAGCGAAGCGGTAACCTTTACCATCTCTTCGGCAACTTCCCCAATTGTGTTGGGAAACACTAAGGAACTTACCGTTAGTTTTTCTGCAATTGTTTCAAACGGGTCCCAATTAACACTCGAAGGAAAAACATCAACCTCTAACTATGCTAATTCCGTATATGTAGATCTAAGCAACAACGTTCAAACGCCTGTTGACCGCAAAAGCTGGAATCTTGGCTTAGAGAACGGTGCGGATTTCAGGGTTATTATCAATCCTTCTTATCAAAGCACTACGGCACCCATCAACAAAACAGACATGGCAGCTTTTGAGATCAGCGATACTACCGGCATCCGCCTTGACCATGATATCACTGACCCCGAAACAGCAGTTCTTGTAGATTCATGGGATGGCGATCTTACCCAAACCGCAATTGCCCCGATTTCTGCAACAGATGCTGAGAACAAAATTTACTTATTAAGTTTTGAAGGCAGCAAAGAAAGAGACAAGTGGTATAAGCTTAAAATAACACGCAATGGAAGCGGGTATAAAATTCAATATGCGCTGGTAGGCGAAACAACTATTAAAACATTGGATGTTCCCAAGAACGAGGCATACAATTTTACATTTGTATCGCTCGAAAGCAGTAAGATTGTTGATGTAGAACCACAAAAAGGCAGGTGGGATATTATGTGGGGTTACAGTACCTACAACTCCGGATTGGGATCGCCCTACTGGTTCCAGGATTTTGTGTTGCTGAATTATGCAGGAGGTGCCGAAGCAGCAGAAGTAATGGAAGCAACAGTTAGTTATGATGCATTTGCCGAATCAAATATCAGCGCAGTTACATTTTCGAAAACCCGCGACGCTATTGGCAGCAAATGGAGGAAAGGTGGCAGCCAATCAGGTCCGGGGTCTATTTATCGCGATCGGTTTTATGTAATCAAAGACCCATCCGGAAATGTATACAAACTTAAATTCGTAAGCTGGGGCGGCGGTGGCGATAATGGCGAAAGAGGCAAACCAGTCATCGAATACAAGCTGGTGAAGCAGGGATAAAATTTTCTTCTCTTGTTTTAATGTTAAATACCGGTTTCTCTAACCGGTATTTTTATTTGTAGCCAAGCTTTACAAATCTTAAAATTCTGCAGCGCTGCCTTGCTGGTTCGGAAGTACTTATAGGTTTTTATCTGCCAAGCCGGTATTTTTTAAATGCTGCAAGTCTTAAGCTTATTGTCTTATGTTTCCGATTCAATACTTTTTGGAGCAATGCTTTAATATTCCGATAGTTTGTTATAAATTTAGAGTATTGTTAACCAAAAGCTTCACCATGAAAAAAACATCATCTCTTATTAACACATTTTTGCTGTTTTCTTTTTCGGCCTTTTTTCTCTCCTTTAAAGACAGCAAGCAAGCTACTTCAGCCATTGAGCCGGTAATGGATTTAACTACATTAGCGGATGTTGCCTTCAAAGATGCCCTTTCAAAGCAGATTGTAAACAAAGAAATTGACATCTTCCTTAAAGCAAATTTTTTCAGACGAGATGTGCGAATGTTAAACGATATTAATAGTAAAGCTAATTGGAACGACCAGGAAAAAGATTTCATATTGCAGCAATACGGTTTTGACGGTTCAGCAGAATTTGTATCGTACTGCAGTTTATTAGAAACCTTGTTTTTAAAGTATCAAATAAATATTCTTGAAAAAAACGATCAAAAAATATTTATCAGCGCTTTAAAAGAAAAACAGAAAAACTATGTATTGGAAAATCAACTTTTGCAAAAACGTGCTACTGAAATGTCTACCACTTTAGCATCAAATCCTGAATGCTGGAAATGTGTATATGATTATAGAGACTGTATGAGATATGCTAATGGGCATTTGCAAATAATTTCCACAGATCCAGACTTTGTAAGCCTATTAAACTCTTCAGGGAAAGTGATTCTATCAACAGCTTCGGATGCAAGCTTCACCACTATGCTGTACACTTTAAACGACGGATTTACGCCTGAGGAGTGTGCACAGTTTTACGAGAATTGTATGAGTTCCTGCGAAAATTGATCGGAGAGCCGCAGATAGTCACGATGTCTGCCTGCGGCTTTTTAATCTACTCAATCCCGCTATTTTTTATTTAATTGGTCTGGGTTATTAAAAGTCATTTCCAACTAAAACCGCCGCTCGCCTCTGAATTGCTAAAGGTCATTTATGCTGGAATGCGATAAGGATAACAATTGAAACAACAGATCCAATCTGATCACATCACTCAAATCTTATCAACAGTTTATAGTTGGCATGAGAGACTGAGCACCTACATTTCCCACCTTGTTCCCCTTTGCGCAACTATTTTTCCTGATTTAATAAATCATTGCCCGGCATTTCCGGGATTTTTGTACTTCAAATTTTCCACTGTTATGATCTGCTCTCAAAGAATATGGACCAGCCTGTGTGCTATTATTTTGATCTTTGCTTCCTGCACTCCGGAACTAAAGAAGTCCACTATCAACCCTCAAAGGATCGTCTCCCTCGATGGCTCTCTTACAGAAATTATTGCTGAACTAGGTTTTGAAAAAAATATTGTTGGTGTTGATGTAACCAGCACCTATCCCGCTTCGGTAAACACTTTGCCCAAAGCCAGCCATACCCGCACCGTAAACCCCGAGGCAGTCATCGCCATGAAACCTACTGTAATTTTTGCGCTCGAAAAAGGAATGAAAGCCGAGGTGGAGCAACAACTCCGTTCCGCCGGTCTACCGGTTGTGATGCTAAAAAAAGAATATACGGTACAGGGCACCAAAGACCTGATAAAACAAATAGCAGATACGTTAGGCAAAAGCGATAAAGTGGAAGGTATATGGAAGCAAATTGACACAGACCTCGCGACCGTTAAAACCTACGACACAAAACCGAAAGTATTATTTGTATATGCCCGTGGCGTTGGCGCCATGAGCGTGGGTGGAAAAAAAACCGCGCCGGATAAGATGATTGAACTGGCGGGTGGCATTAACGCCGCATCGGAAATTGAAGATTTCAAACCATTTACGCAGGAAGCATTGGTACAGGAGAACCCGGATGTGATTTTATTTTTTGATAGTGGTTTGGAAAGCCTGGGCGGCATAGACGGCTTGCTGAAAATACCCGGCATTGCAGCAACCAATGCCGGCAAAATCAAGAAAATTGTAACAATGGATGGACAACTATTGGCAGGTTTTACACCCCGTGTTGGAAAAGCCGTGGCTCAGTTATCAGAACTCATTCACCAATAAAATATTTTACTATAACCCTGAAGAGAACATGAAGGCAGGCTCACTGATAACGGTATTGATTGGAATTTTGCTGCTAGCGATCGTTCTTTCGGTCGGATTGGGTGCATTGTATGTATCGCCGGCACAAAGCCTTTCCATCTTGCTGAAACAAACAGGCATACAGCTCAATGTTGGCTATACCGATCAGCAGGAAGTAGTGATTACCGCAATACGCCTGCCACGGGTGCTATTTGGCATTTTTATCGGAGCCACCTTGTCGATGTGCGGTACGGCCATACAGGGATTGTTCAGGAATCCTTTAGCCGACCCAACACTTATTGGCATTAGCAGTGGCGCCGCGCTTTTTACAGTGGTCATGATCGTATTGGGCTTACAGTTATTTGGCGGGTTATTTAACCTGGTGGGAGGATACGCATTGAGCATTGCTGCTTTTTGCGGAGCCTTTGTTACTGCCCTGCTGATATACCGCATTTCGCAGGCAGGTGGCAAAACCATTGTAAGCACAATGCTGCTTGCCGGCATAGCCATCAGCGCAATGGCAGCAGCCGGCACGGGCATTATGACGTTAATGGCGAACGATGCACAATTACGCAGCATCACCTTCTGGAACCTGGGCAGCCTGGGAGGAGCCAATTGGCAAAGCCTGGCAGTGTTAGTACCCATTTGCATGATCTGCCTGGTTGGTCTGCCACTGCTGTCTAAACCTTTGAATGCACTGGTGCTGGGCGAAACCAATGCATCGCACATTGGCATTAATGTGGAAGCATTGAAAACCAAAACAATTGTATTAACTGCACTCGGTGTTGGAGTATGCGTAAGCGTGAGTGGCATTATTGGCTTTGTGGGTTTGGTAACGCCGCACATCATACGAAAAATAATAGGCCCGGAACACAAACGGGTATTTATTGCAGCTGCACTGCTCGGCGCCATCATTATGGTAATTGCCGATCTGCTTTGCCGCACCATTATTGCGCCCATTGAAATTCCAATAGGTATTGTAACAGCATTGCTGGGTGCGCCTTTCTTTTTATACCTGTTATTAAAAGAGAAAAAAACACAGATCGTTTTTTAATGTTGAAGGCATCAGACATATGGTTTAAAAACAGTCGCCGCTATTTACTGCAAGGCATCAGCTTTGAATTGAAGGCAGGCGAAGTATTGTCGGTATTAGGCGCAAATGGTGCCGGCAAAAGCACGCTCTTAAAAAACATCAGCGGAGAATTGCATTCGCATAAAGGATCTGTCTTATTTAAAGAAAAAATGCTGGCTTCCTGGAAAAGCCAGGACATTGCCCGGCAAAGAGCCGTACTCAGCCAACACTACCAGGTATCGCTTCCCTTTACTGCATTGCAAATTGTAATGATGGGGCGATATCCCTATTTTAAAAATCATCCTTTGCCTGAAGATCACGATGTGGTGCAGCAATGCTTTCATTTTGCTGGCATCGCACATCTGGCAGATCGCAATTACCTGACATTAAGTGGTGGCGAACAGCAGCGGGTGCAAATTGCCAGGGTGCTGGCGCAGTTGTGGGACGATGAGTCGACAGATAAATTACTGCTGCTCGATGAGCCCGTTAGTGCGCTGGACATACAATACCAGCATCATATTATGCAGCTCATTCAAAAGCTTGCAGCACGCGGATTTGCTGTTATGAGCGTGGTGCACGACCTGAACCTGGCATTGCAATACAGTAACAGGATATTGTTGTTGAAAGACGGAAAGCAGGTAGCCTTCGGCGATACCTCATTATTAAACAGCAGCCATATAAAAGAAGTGTATGGAGTAAAATCAACCGTGTTAGAGCACCCCGGCGAAAACAGGAAATATATTATTATAACAGAATAATCTACAATCAAAAATCATCAATATGTCAGCAACAACCTCCACCTTGTTGGAAAAATATGAAGAAGCTAAAAAGCAACATCCCAAAATGCGCATCAGGGATATTGCAAAACACCTGCAGTCGAGCGAAGCCGAATTACTGGCCACTGGTATAGGAAATCATGTAACACTGCTTAACAACGATTTTGAAAAGCTGCTCAGGGAAATTCATTCGGCAGGCAAAGTAATGGCGCTCACCCGCAACGACAATTGTGTACATGAAAGAAAAGGAGTATACAACAACGTATCGTTTGAAAATCATGTAGGGCTCGTACTCGATCCCGATATTGATTTACGATTGTTTATGATGCATTGGAAATTTGGTTTTGCTGTAAATGAAAACGATCGCTACAGTTTCCAGTTTTTTGATAAAAGCGGAGAAGCCGTGCATAAGATCTATATGCTGGAACAAAGCAATATGCTGGCATACAATCGTATTAAAGATAGTTATGCAGCTCCCGATCAATCCACAACGATCACTACCGAAGCATATGAAATCCCGTCGACAGAAAAAGCAGATAGCGACATTGACATGAAAGGCTTTCGCGAAGCATGGGAGAAGATGACCGACACCCACCAGTTTTTTGGCATCACCAGGAAATTTGGGGTGACGCGCACTCAGGCTTTGCGCCTGGCTCCCGAAGGCATGGTGCAGGAAGTAAGCAACGACACTGTTGAAAAGCTGCTACAACATTGCGTAGACCAACAGGTGCCTATCATGATATTTGTAGGCAGCCGTGGCTGTATACAAATACATACCGGTGAAATCTTTAAATTATTAAAAACTGGTCCGTGGTTCAACATACTCGACCCCGAGTTAAACCTGCATTTGCGAACAGAAGCCATTGCGCAAAGTTTTATTGTAAAAAAACCAAGTGAAGATGGAATTGTAACTTCGCTCGAAATTTTTGACAAAGAAGGCAATCTCATCGTTCAGTTCTTTGGCAAACGCAAACCCGGTATACCGGAGTTGGAAAGCTGGAGAGCAGCGGTGAGGAAAGTGGTAAGCAAATAAAAAAGTCAGAGGTCAAAGATGAAAAGTGAAAGAGGGCTTATCTCTCACCTTTCACCTTTAACTTTTCACCTTAAATCATTCTCATGCAATACGACATCGAAAGCATCAACCATTTAATCCGTAACAGAAGATCCGTATTTCCCGATCAATTTGAACAGGGCAAACAAATTCCCGATGAAGTTGTAGAACAAATTCTTATCAACGCAACCTGGGCGCCTAACCATGGACGTAATGAACCCTGGCAGTTTACTGTATTTACAGGACCGGGATTACAGAAGTTAGCCGACTTTCAATCGTCGCTCTATAAAGCAGAAGCAGGCGATAGCTTCAGCGATGCCACATTCACCAAGTTGCAGAAGCAGCCGCTAAAAGCTTCGCATATTATCGCTATCGGTATGAAAAGAGGAATGAACAGGCGTATACCTGAAATGGAAGATATTGAAGCGGTAGCTTGCGCTATACAAAACATCTATCTGTCTGTAAGTGCATACGGACTTGGCGGTTATTGGACAACGGGGGGCGTTACTTATAAGGAATCTGCCAAATCTTTTTTTGGTTTGGGCGACGACGATAAGTTGCTTGGATTTTTTTATATGGGTTATGTAGCCGTACCCTCCGCCAGCTCACAAAGAAATACAGCAGGAAAAATTCAATGGGTAAGAAATGGTGAGTAAGTGATTGCGTTGATAGGATAATTAAGTCAGTACTCAATTAACTAATTCAACTGCCTAACTTACTTAACTATTTAACTGACTTATTTAATAAAAATGAGAAGGGAGCACGACTGCTCCCCTCGATCCCTAATCCCTAAACCCTGGAAAAATTTTAATTAATTATAAAGATGTAACAATTTATAAATGTTTGTCTGTAACCTCATTATCGTTCATCGCAAATACGTAACACCATTTTCAGAAATTGTGCCAAACATTGATAATGTGGATATTCACTAATAAAAAATGTTTTTTTAACTGCAACTCTACGTGTATACATTGACTGCAGTACAAAAAAGTATTGGCCTACTGTGTAGCGTTGTACACAAAAGATACATGCACGTGGGAAATTGTTACCTCAATTTATTGAAAGAACTACCGGTGACGCATAACTTAAAATATACGTCCGCTTATGTATTGCTCTTAGCACTTCTGCAACTGAGCATCTTATATCTTTGTTACTTACTTTAAAAACAAAAAATAAGCCAGTCCATCGTACGATTGGCACCTGCCCTTCCAGACAATTTATGCAGCCAATAATTTTTACCCTCTGCATTAAAGAAGACACACTGAGCATTGACAATCGTTTATACCAAAACGTGGCATATTGTATAAATCTCTTTTAACGCTGCTGGCAACCGGCCTTAAATCGCCTTTATTTCTGTAACTTCGCCCACATTTTTTTGGCACATATGGCTACAAAATATAAGGAATATAAGGGGCTGAATTTACCGGAAATTGAAAAGGAGATTCTTTCAAAATGGGCTGATAATCAATCGTTTGAAAAAAGTGTTTCTCTGCGCCAGGGAGCCACACCATTCGTTTTTTACGAAGGTCCGCCCAGCGCCAATGGCATGCCCGGCATTCACCACGTTATTTCCCGCACCTTAAAAGACCTTGTTTGCCGCTACAAAACCATGCAGGGATTCCAGGTAAAGCGTAAAGCCGGTTGGGATACGCATGGATTACCCGTAGAGTTGGGCGTGGAAAAAATGCTGGGTATTACCAAAGAAGATATCGGCAAAAAAATATCGGTTGAAGAATACAATGCTACTTGTCGCAAGGAAGTGTTAAAGTATAAAGACAAGTGGGATGAACTGACCAACAAAATGGGTTATTGGGTGGATCTGTCAGATCCCTACATCACCTTCGAAAACAATTACATTGAAACGCTGTGGTGGTGCCTGAGTGAACTGTATAAAAAAGGATTGTTGTACGAAAGTGTAAGCATACAACCTTACTCCCCTGCCGCCGGAACAGGCTTAAGCTCGCATGAACTGAACCAGCCCGGCACCTATAAAATGGTGAAAGACACTTCTGCCGTGGCAATGTTTAAAGCTGTGAAGAATGAAAAAAGTAAATTTCTTTTTGATGCTGCAGGAGATGATGAGGTTTTCTTTTTGGCATGGACCACTACACCCTGGACTTTACCCTCTAACCTTGGGCTTACTGTAGGAGGTAATATTGAATATGTATTGGTAAAAACATTTAATCCTTATACGCATCTTCCCGTAAATGTGGTAGTGGCCAAAACGTTGGTGAGCAAATATTTTAAACCAGAAGATGAGAACGGTGATTTTGAAAATTATACTGCCGGCACCAAAACACTTCCCTGGAAAATACTCACGCAGGTGAAGGGGCGCGACCTGGAGGGCTTACAATACGAACAATTATTACCCTTTGATGCCAACTCTCCCGCGGTAATAGAAAAAGACACACCAGGGGCTAAGCCCTTCCGTGTGCTGGTAGGCGATTTTGTTACCACAGAGGATGGTACCGGCATTGTACACACAGCTCCTGCTTTTGGTGCGGATGACTTTAGGGTGGGAAAGAAATACAATATTGGTATACTCACCATGGTAGACAGATCGGGCAAGTTTGTAGAAGGCTTGGGTGAGTTCAGCAACCGCTACGTTAAAAATTATAAAGACGAAAAGGACTATGTAGATGTGAATGTTGACATCTGCGTAAAACTCAAAAAAGAAAACCGTGCTTTTAAAATAGAAAAGTACGAACACAACTATCCTCACTGCTGGCGTACAGATAAACCGGTATTGTATTATCCGCTCGATGCATGGTTTATTAAAACCACTGCGCTCAAAGACAGGATGGTGGAGCTGAACAAAACCATCAACTGGAAACCAAAATCTACCGGCGAAGGAAGATTTGGCAACTGGCTGGAAAATATGGTGGATTGGAACCTGAGCCGCAGCCGCTATTGGGGCACACCGCTGCCAGTGTGGAGAACGGAAGACGGAGCAGAAGAAGTTTGCATAGGCTCTATAGCGGAGTTGAATGCGGCTATAAAAAAAGCAAACGAAGTATTGGGAGGAGATGTAAACAAACATTACCTGCACGATGGCATCCTCGATCTTCATAAACCTTATGTAGACGAAGTGGTATTGGTGAGCAAGAGTGGCAAACCAATGAAGAGAGTGCCGGACCTGGTAGACGTTTGGTTCGATAGCGGTGCTATGCCTTATGCGCAATGGCATTTCCCCTTCGAAAACAAAGAAATATTTGCCCGGAACTATCCTGCCGACTTTATTGCGGAAGGAGTGGATCAAACCCGTGGGTGGTTCTATACCCTGCATGCCTTAGGCAGCCTGCTGAAAGAGTCGGTGCAGGAAGAACTCGCCAAAGCAGGGTTTGCAGTAGATGATACAAAATATCCCGGTTTGGCTTACAAAACCTGCGTGTCTAACGGACTGGTGCTGGATAAGAACGGCAATAAAATGAGCAAGCGGCTTGGCAATGTGGTAGATCCGTTCAAAACCATTGAGCAGTTCGGTGCCGACGCCACGCGCTGGTATTTAATTACAAACGCCTCGCCATGGGACAGCCTTAAATTTGACCTGGAGGGCATTAAAGAAGTGCAGCGTAAATTCTTTGGCACGCTGTACAATACGTACCAGTTTTTCGCCTTATACGCTAATGTAGACGGCTTTGCATTTAAAGAAGCTTATATTCCTGTAGCCGACCGTCCGGAAATAGACCGGTGGATACTCTCGTCGCTCAACAGCCTTACCAAAAAGGTTACGGAATACATGAACGACTACGAGCCCACCCATGCCGGACGGGCGATTGAAGATTTTGTGGACGAACACCTCAGCAACTGGTATGTAAGGTTGTGCCGCCGCCGTTTCTGGAAGCCTGCCCGCGAGGGAAACCAAAGCGACCAGCACGACAAGATCTGCGCTTACCAAACCCTGTTTGAATGCCTTGAAACCGTGCTGCGGCTAATGGCGCCTATATCGCCGTTTTTCAGCGATGCGGTGTTCAACAACCTGAACGCGGTTACCGGCAGGCACCAGGCAGCATCTGTGCACCATACATTGTTCCCCGTAGCCGATACAGCGGTAATTGATGAGGCGCTGGAGGAAAGGATGCAACTTGCGCAGGACATTTCTTCCTTAATATTATCGCTTCGCAAGAAGGTGAATATTAAGGTTAGGCAACCCTTGCAGAAGGTGCTCATCCCTGTTTTAAACGGGCGAATGAAGGAGCAAATTGAAAAAATTGAAGAACTGATCAAAACTGAAGTTAACGTTAAGGAAATTGAATATCTTACAGAAAATAACGGCTTCATCAGCAAAAAGATAAAGCCCAATTTTGTAGCGCTCGGCAAAAAGCTGGGTCCTAAAATGAAGTTGATTACCAATGCATTAGCTTCATTTAGCCAGGAAGAAATCAGCACCATTGAGCGGGAAGGGGTGTATAATCTTGAGTTGAATGGCGAAATCATTCCGCTGCAACTGGGCGAGGTAGAGATACAGAGTGAAGATGTGCCCGGCTGGACAGTAGCTAACAAAGGCATGTTAACGGTAGCCTTGGATGTGACGATTACCCCTGCCCTTGAAAAGGAGGGAAATGCCCGTGAACTCGTTAACCGCATCCAAAAAATACGGAAAGACAACGGCTATGAACTAACGGATAGGATTTTGGTAAAACTGTCTGAAAATCCAGTGCTGAAACCATCAATTAGTGAATTTAATACATATATTTGCGCCGAAATTTTGGCAGATAAATTAGAATGGTTACCAGATATTACGGATGGTATTGAAATTGAAGTAAATGACATAACTTTAAAAATTTTAGTGACCCAAAAAGCATAAATGCATGGCGACCAATAAGAAAGCGGCAAAAAAAGCTGCACCAGCGAAAGCAGCCAAATCTGCAAAAGCAGCGCCTAAAAAAGCTGTAAAACCTTCAAAACCAGCCCCTAAGAAAGCTGCAAAACCAGCAAAACAGGTTAAAGCTGCAAAACCGGTAGCCAAAAAGCCTGCCCCTAAGCCCGCCAAAAAAGAGGAAGCCAAAAAAACAGTACCCGTTAAAGCAGCCAAGCCTGCTAAAAAAGTAATTGCTCCGGTTAAGGAGGTGCCTGCAAAAAAGGCAGTTAAAGAAGCCCCCGCTCCGGTTGCCAATGTAAAACCTGCTGTACCCCTGCCCGTTAAGCCGGTTAAGGCTGCAACAAAAGCAGAAGAACACAAACCAGCTAAGCCAATAGTAATTCCTAAGCTAAGCACCAATGCCGCAAGAAAATATGAACCTGAATTTACACAATCAGTGCTTGACAAGCCTATAGCACAACAAAATGGACCAATAATGAGATATAGTGATGCTGAACTACTTGAATTTAAAGACCTCATTCAACGCAAACTGGAAGCTGCCAAAAAAGAACTGAATTACCTGCAAGGCTTGATTACCCGCAAAGACGATATGGGGGGAGATGAAAGCGAAAACAGGTATATGACCATGGAAGATGGCAGCATTAGCATGGAAAGAGAGCAATTGAGCCAGATGGCCAGCCGGCAAATTCAATACATTGATCACCTCGAAAAGGCGATGATGCGTATTGAAAACAAAACTTATGGCATTTGCAGGGTAACCGGTAAACTGATAGACAAAGCGCGTTTACGTGCCGTTCCTCACGCCACGTTAAGCATTGAGGCGAAGATGGGGTACGCTAAAAACCCGAACGTTCAATAACATTGGTAATAACTTGTAAGCCGGATGTCAAAAGCATCCGGTTTTTTTGTTGCGGGAAAGCAGCTTTCAGCTATCAACCTTCAGCATCGGGCCCCACCCTACTCCTTACGCCTTATGCCCTACGCCTTACCCCTATTTCTTCTGCGGTATCTTCGACTTCAGCAATACCCTCACCGCGTGCAGTTGATCACTGTCCGCAAATACATCCTTTGGCAATAAAAAAAAGCTGCGGGGACTGAAATACAGGTGAAAAAAATTAGGGGTTTCCATCATTTCGCTAAACTCCCTCCACGCCCAGGTTTTGGTATTACCCCTGTTGTTGTCTATAAAAAAATGGTTCTCTTCTATACCAACAAAAAACACGTCTTTAAAAGTTTTAGACCTTTTATAAATGGCGGCGGGCAACCACCAGAAAAAAGCCAGCATGCTGGCTATCCACAAAAAAGAACTGATGAGAAAAGCCAGGGGAGTAACCTTTTTGTAAAAAAACAATGCGGCTGCAAAAAGGGCAAATACATTTACTAAAATGATCATCAGTTTAATTTCCCGCTTACTGATAAAATGATATCTTAAAGCCTGAAGTACCTGCGATTTTTGATAGCTTACTTTTACCTGCATGGACATGAAGATATACAAAAAAGAAAAGTTTAAACTCCTGATTTACGCATAACTCAGAAATTTAAACTTTGGTGTATTTAGTGAATGGTTAATTGAGCTGATTGGTTAATTCGGTTGCCTGAGTTGTATTCAGCCTGTTTAACTTACTTACTCATTTAACCTGCTTAACTTATTCCAGCTTACTCAACGAATGTTCCGGCATTTTTTATAGCCGCCATGTGCGGCCTGGTAAGGTGTAATGGACTGTGCACACGACGAAAGAAAAGCGATAAACAAAATTGCGATGATGAATTGTTTCATTTGATTCCATGGTTTAGGCTGTAAAGAAAATATGGATATACTTAGAAAAGAAGTAATGGATACCTGTATTCTGCCAGATCGCTCTTTTGAATGTTTAAACTCCAAAATCGGCAGAAAACTCCTTTTAATCGTAATCGTCATGTTTACAAGCCATAACGGTAATATATAACCGATATTTTATCGTTTGGTAACCAGGTACAAAAAAATCCATCCTTCCCGCCGGCTGGTATTCCCATCATAGCCGACCACAATTATAAATGCACCCTTTTATATTTATATTCCAGACCGCTATTTGTACCTAACTTTGATACATGGCAGTTTTCAAAAAATACCGAATGGATAAGACGGCTTTCAGCGTTCAGACATTTGAGGAAGCGGATGACGCCATGCGGGATTATAGTAAATATACGTTCCAGGAACGGTTACATATCTATTGGCACCTTACCAGCATTGCCTACAAATTTGATTTGAATAACCCGCCCAAAATGGATAAAACTGCTTTTGGCATGAGAAAACATCAAAGCTGATGCCTGATATTTTCCAGGAAGATTTCAGAGATTTTTTACAAGCACTTAACGACCATGAAGTAAGGTATATTATGGTTGGTGGTCTTGCCGTAGTGCTTCATGGGCATGCAAGAGTGACAGGCGATATGGATATTTGGGTGGACTGTACAGAAAATAACTACAAGAAACTAGTAAAAGCCTTTCAACAGTTTCACATGCAGGTATTTGATATGACATTAGAGCGTTTTTTAAAGATTAGCGCAAACGATGTTTTTTCATTTGGCCGCAACCCGGTGGGCATTGATATAATGACAATGGTAAAGGGACTGAATTTTGAAGACGCCTATAAACTTTCAACAGTATTTAACGATGATGGACTATTCATCAGGGTGCTGCATCTCAATCACCTTATAGAGGCTAAGAAAGCTGCAGGCCGCCTAAAAGACCTCGACGACATTCAACAACTCCAGAAAAGAAATACCTGAAGTACCAAAATTTAAATTTCTGTTTATCGCTGCAAATAGTCAGGCCAGGTTAAGATGCAGGCATAAAAAAATCCATCCCGAAGAATCGGGACGGATTTGTGTAGGTTTATGTTCCTAACCGTCCTAAATGAAAACTTAAATACTCTTTATTTTTAGCTGCAGCCCATGCTATTGCCACAGTTCAGGCATTTGTAGCAGGTTCCGCTGCGTACTGTAATATGTCCACAGGTATTACATGCCGGCGCATCGCTTTGCATGCTTTTCAAATGCTCGCTTACTGCATTGGTATTAACCGCAGCCCGTTGCACTTTAGAAGGCTGAACCGCAGATCCTGTATTAGGCGAGCCAACCGGTCCTACCACTCTTACATCACTTAACGCTGGTTTGGGCGCATATTCTAACCCGGTAGGCACATCGTCCCAGTCGTCGTTACCCAGGTTGCCGAGCTCAGGTTTATCAAGCACATGCACCAGGTCGGTTCTTCCCAGGTATTCGTAAGCCAGGCAGCGGAATACAAAGTCAACGATGGAAGTAGTGGATTTGATGTTCGGGTGATCTACCATACCGGCAGGCTCAAACTTGGTAAACACAAATTTCTCAACAAACTCTTCCAGTGGCACACCGTATTGCAAGCCTACAGAAACAGATATGGCAAAACAGTTCATTAAGCTGCGCAGCGTAGAGCCTTCTTTGGCAAGGTCAATAAATATCTCCCCCAAAGTTCCATCTCCATATTCACCCGTTCTTAAAAACAGCGCCTGTCCGTTGATCTTGGCTTTTTGAGTAAATCCGCGACGCTTGGTAGGAAGTTGTTTCCTTTCAACAATACGCGATAACTGGCGTTTCAGCTTGGTATCTACCGATTCCTGCATTCTCTTGTGCAACTCTTCAAGCAGCTCATCTACCGTAAGCTTGCCCATGTCTATCAACTGACTTTCCTGGGCTGCCGCTTCTTCTTTTCCTTCTGCTTTTTCCTTGTCTTTCGTTTTTTTGCTGTCGCTTTTGTTGCTCAGCGGCTGGCTCAGTTTAGAGCCGTCGCGGTATAACGCACAAGCTTTTAAGCCCAGTTCCCAGCTCAGCATATAGCTGTCTGCAATTTCTTCTACCGTTGCCTCGTGCGGCAGGTTAATGGTTTTTGAAATAGCCCCGCTTATGAATGGCTGAGCCGCGCCCATCATCCTGATATGCCCGTGAGCATGTATATATCTTTCGCCCTTTTTGCCGCATTTATTAGCGCAGTCAAATACAGAATAATGTTCTTTTTTAAGATAAGGCGCACCCTCAATGGTCATGGTGCCGCATATATAATCGTTGGCTGCCTCTATTTGTTCCGCCGTAAAACCCAATGCCTCCAGCAGGTTGAAATTCCAGTCGTTGTATTGCTCAGGTGTAAATCCTAATCTTTCAAGGCAGGATTCGCCGAGGGTAAACTTGTTGAATACAAATCCTATTTCAAAAGCCGAAGCCAGCGCGTTGTCCAGCTTTTTGATCTCTTCCGCAATAAATCCTTTTTCGCTCAGCGATTGAGAGTTAATAAAAGGCGCTCCCGCAAAACCGGCAGATCCCACAGCATATTTAATAATAGCTTCTGTTTCCTTACCATTGTAGCCAAGGTTTTTCAACGCCTGCGGAACGGACTGGTTGATAATTTTGAAGTATCCGCCACCGCTCAGCTTTTTAAATTTTACCAACGCAAAATCAGGTTCCACGCCGGTTGTATCGCAGTCCATTACCAATCCAATAGTGCCGGTAGGTGCAATTACGGTGGATTGTGCATTGCGGTAGCCATATTTTTCGCCCAGTTCCACAGCCTCATCCCATGCATTGCAGGCTGCTTTCAGCAGGTAATCGGGACAATATTTAGCCTTGATGCCCTGCGGCTTAATGCTCAGTTGCTCATATTCGTCGGCGTCGTATGCTGCCAGGCGATGGTTGCGCATTACGCGCATCATATCTTCCTTGTTTTCTTCGTAACGCGCAAAGGGCCCGAGAATGCCGGCAATTTCTGCGGATGTTTTGTAAGAAATACCGGTCATAATAGCGGTGATGGCACCTGCTATTCCACGCGCTTCTTCACTATCATAAGGTATGCCGCTTACCATCAGCATTGATCCCAGGTTGGCATATCCCAATCCCAGCGTACGGTAGTCGTATGACAGTTGGGCAACTTCTTTCGAAGGGAACTGCGCCATCAACACAGAAATTTCCAGCACGGTAGTCCAAAGCCTTACCGTATATTCAAATCCTTTTACATCAAACAGGTTCTTCTCTTCATCAAAGAACTTGCGGAGATTTACAGAAGCGAGGTTACAGGCGGTATTGTCTAAAAACATATACTCACTGCAAGGGTTGGAGGCCCGGATACGTCCACCTTTGGGGCTGGTATGCCATTCATTGATAGTGGTATCGTATTGGGTACCCGGGTCTGCACAACGCCACGCTGCATACGCAATCTGGTTCCACACTTCTTTCGAAGGAATTTTTTTCATTACCCTGCCGTCGGTACGCGCCTTCAGTTCCCAGTCCTCGCCTTTCTGCAGTTTTTCAAAAAATTCGTTGGATATACGTACAGAGTTGTTAGAGTTTTGTCCGCTTACGGTTCTGTATGCTTCGCCTTCGTAGTCAGAAGCATATCCTGCCCCAATCAAAGCAGCCACTTTGTTTTCTTCCTCCACCTTCCAGTTAATGAACGACATTACTTCCGGGTGGTCCAGGTCTAAACACACCATTTTAGCCGCCCGACGGGTAGTGCCGCCGCTTTTGATAGCGCCCGCTGCCCTGTCGCCAATTTTAAGAAAGCTCATTAAGCCCGACGAGGTACCGCCGCCGCTGAGTTTTTCGCCTTCGCCCCTGATGTTGGAATAGTTGGTACCCACGCCGCTACCATATTTGAATATGCGGGCTTCTCTTACCCACAAATCCATAATGCCGCCATCGTTCACCAAGTCGTCTTCCACGCTTAAAATAAAGCATGCATGCGGTTGCGGACGCTCGTATGCCGAAGTTGATTTTTTCAGTTGTCCATCAACAGGATCAACATAATAATGTCCCTGCGGTTTTCCTTTAATACCGTAGCTTTCGAACAGGCCGGTATTAAACCACTGAGGACTGTTAGGCACGCAGGCCTGGTTTAATATGTTATACACCAGCTCTTCGTAAAATACGTTGGCATCTTCTGCCGAAGCAAAATAACCGTAACGCTCACCCCATACTTTCCAACAGTTGGCCATACGGTGCGCCACCTGCTTTGCCGATGTTTCGCGGCCTAACGAACCATCGGGCTGAGGCACACCAGCTTTGCGAAAATATTTTTGCGCCAGTATATCCGTTGCTATCTGACTCCATTGCTTCGGCACCTCTACATTCTTCATTTCAAACACTACTTCGCCATTGGGGTTACGTATTACCGACGTACGATAATCGTATTCGAACAGATCAAACACTGATGTGTCATCTTTTGTAAAATGGCGACGAAATTTCAAGCCACCGGTTTGGTTACTGTTGCTCATTCCTAACAAAATTTATAGTATGATTTATATTGGGTTAACTTAATGTTACCAGATGATAAGAGAACGAAAATATCAGCCTAAACGGTCTTATCAAACTGGTAAATATCAACAGTCTGTGGATAAATAAACGATAGCTGCCACGGGGTTTGGTTTGCCTGTTTATGCACACTTGGGTGCTAAAAAAAATTTGGATTTCTGCCCCAATTTGCTTAGTTATAATAAACGCCTTGCTGCTACTGATATAAAAAGAAATTCTATTCTTATCAATATTTCAAAAATGCATTTGTAACCTCCTGTTTTGCTGTCTGGATCATTAAAAAAATACTACTGCAGCGTCGTTTACAACGATCTTTTAACCAACCAATCTCTATCGCAGATAGCGTACTTTTACCCTCATCCTTCCATAAATTTACGCAATACCTATTTTACACTTTTAAAAACGGCTAACCCAAAAAGTTTTTGCATTTTTGCAGATATAGCAACCAATAGCATCAGAATGATCAACCGCATTTATCAATCAATAGCAGAGAAAAAAAAGACAGGCAAAAAGTCGTTTGCGGTGCTGATAGATCCGGACAAAGTTGATAACCTGGAAATTGAAAAGCTGATTGCCTTAACCACCGAAGCACAGGTAGATTACCTGCTGGTTGGCGGCAGCCTGGTGATCAGCAATCACCTTGACGATGTGGTGATCCAGATCAAAAAGCTAACCAATACCCCGGTTATACTTTTTCCCGGTACTCCATCGCAGGTAAGTCGCTATGCCGATGCCCTGCTCTATCTTTCGCTTATTTCGGGCCGCAATGCAGAATTGCTTATTGGCCAGCACGTTATTTCGGCGCCGGCAGTTAAACAAAGCGGGCTCGAAATTATGTCTACAGGATATATGGTTATAGACGGAGGTGCCCCCACCACTGTTTCCTACATCAGCAACGCCACGCCCATTCCCGCCAATAAAAATGAAATTGCCATGTGCACAGCCATGGCAGGCGAAATGCTGGGCATGAAACTGATTTACATGGATGCCGGGAGCGGCGCAGAAAGAGCCATCACCGAATCGATGATTCACCACGTTGCCAAAGTAATTGATGTGCCCCTGGTAGTTGGTGGCGGAATTACCACGCCCGAAAAAGCGTATTTAAACTGCAAAGCCGGTGCAGACGTGATTGTAGTAGGCAACGCCATTGAAAAAGATCCGGGACTGATAAAGGATATGAGCGCTGCCATACACAGCATCCCGGTATATTCGTGATTTTTACATTTGATTATCAAAATTTAATCTAAAAAAACGCCCCGCATTTAAAAAATGTATTTTCTTTGCAGGGTTAAAAACTTTATTCAAAGTATATCTCTTAGCAAAATGCAAAAAAATCGCACCACGACAATAGCCGAAGGGTTCGCCGGAACGAACGCTTCTTTGCGTGGGGTTTTTCCTGTTCTTCCAGGAGCAGTTTTTTTCTGTCGCCCAACTCCCTTCCGGGTGCGACGTTGATACTCCCATCTTCCATAGTATACCTGCTTAACAAAAAGGAACTATGATCCGGGCAAAATGAGACCCGGGCTACAGACGTTTATATGGCCCAATTATGGTGGTTATTAAGTATTTAAAGAAAAATGAAAACCCAGGAACAATTTCAGGTATTGGTTGCAAATGAAAGTCACTTCGACTTTGCCCAGATTATATGCGATGAAATGGCCTCTTCGGCAAAAGCCCGTGGAACGGGGATAGCCAAAAGAAGTCCCGAATATATACAGCAAAAAATGAGGGAAGGGAAAGCGGTAATAGCCTTTAGCCAAGAGGGGATATGGGCAGGCTTTTGTTATATAGAAACCTGGAGCCATGGGCAATATGTTGCCAACTCCGGGTTGATTGTGGCACCAGCTTTCCGCAAAGGCGGACTGGCGCGCGCTATCAAAAGAAAAATTTTTGAGCTGAGCCGGAAGCTTTATCCTGAGTCTAAAATATTTGGACTTACAACAGGTTTGGCGGTGATGAAAATAAATTCGGAACTGGGATATGAACCGGTTACCTACTCGGAGCTTACGCAGGATGAAGCATTTTGGGCCGGCTGCAAAAGCTGTGTGAATTACGAAATACTGATGAGCAAAGAGCGCAAAAACTGTTTTTGCACTGCCATGCTGTACGATCCAAAAGATCATTACGAACCGGAAGAAACAAAAGAAAGCTTTCAACAGCACTCCAAATTATATGAGCGCTTTATGCGTATAAAAAAATGGAAATTGCTGCAACCCTTCCTTAAAAAAGATAAGGAAGAAGCACCTGCAAAGAGAAGCATGAAAGCTATATTGCATTTCTTTTTTAACCTGTAGCATTTGATCATGTATTTCTACATACCTGTAAAGCTGCAAAGCTTTGCAGCATCATTTATTTAAAACCAACTACATAACCAGCGCATGAAAAAAATAGTACTTGGCTTTAGCGGCGGATTAGATACTTCTTACTGTGTAAAATACCTGAGCGAAGACAAAGGATACGAAGTACATTCCGTTATTGTAAATACAGGTGGATTCAGCGAGGAAGAACTGAAAAAAATTGAGGAGCACGCATATAACCTGGGCGTTAAAACCCATACTACGGTAAACGCAGTAAAGTCTTACTACGACAGCATTATCAAATACCTGATTTACGGTAATGTTTTAAAGAACAACACCTATCCTTTAAGCGTAAGCGCAGAAAGGCTGAGCCAGGCGCTGCATATAGCAGAGCACGCAAAAAAGCTGAAGGCCGACGCTGTAGCACATGGCAGCACCGGCGCGGGCAACGACCAGGTTCGGTTTGATATGGTATTTCATATTATGATACCCGGGGTGGAGATTATAACCCCCATACGCGACATGAAACTGAGCAGGGAAGAAGAAATTGCTTACCTGAAGGGCAAGGGAGTGAACATGAACTTTGAAAAGGCAATGTATTCCATCAACAAGGGGCTATGGGGCACCAGCGTTGGCGGTAAGGAAACGCTATCGTCTAAAGGAATGCTGCCTGAAGAAGCATGGCCAACACAGGTTACCGCTACCGAAGCGCGGGAAGTAAAACTGGGTTTTGAGAAGGGGGAACTGAAAACTGTAGATGACAAATCATTCGCACATCCTACAGAAACAATACAATACCTGCAGACCATTGCCGGACCTTATGGCGTGGGACGTGATATACATGTAGGTGACACCATAATTGGCATTAAAGGCCGTGTTGGATTTGAAGCTGCTGCGCCGATGGTGATATTGAAAGCACATCATGCGTTGGAAAAACATGTGCTTACCAAATGGCAGTTGAACTGGAAAGACCAACTGGCTCAGTTCTATGGCAACTGGCTTCACGAAGGGCAGATACTTGATCCCGTAATGCGCGACATTGAATCTTTTTTAAGCAATTCGCAGCAAACGGTTACCGGCAATGTATTTGTACAACTCCTGCCCTATCGGTTCCAGGTAATCGGCATTGAATCTGCCTACGACCTGATGAACAGCAAATTCGGCAAATACGGAGAAATGAACACAGGCTTTACAGGCGACGATGTTCGCGGGTTCAGCAAAATATTTGGCAACCAAACAGCCATACACCAAATGGTGCAAAAGGACGCAAACAGCTAAGATTGCAGGTTTCAGGTTGCAAGGCACACGACGCAGAGGTGTTTGCCCTTGAAACATGTACCTTGCAACCTGCAACACAGAGCATAATATAGTTTACGATGAATAAAATAAACGTTGGAATAATAGGAGGAGCAGGTTATACCGGCGGAGAATTGATCAGGTTGCTGATCAACCATCCGCAGGCGGACATTGCGTTTGTAAACAGCAGGAGCAATGCCGGCAAAGCCGTTGCCTCTATACACCAGGATGTTTTAGGAGAAACCGATCTGAACTTCAGCGATGATCTTTCGGCGCTCACCTCCGGAAGTATAGACGTGTTGTTCCTGTGCCTCGGTCATGGCGAATCCAGGAAATTCCTGGCAGAAAATACCATAGCAGATAATATAAAGATCATTGACCTGGCCAACGATTTCCGCCTCGAAGCACAATCTGTTTCAGGGTCCAGGAAATTCGTATACGGGCTGCCAGAATTGAATAAAGCATCCATCAAAACCGCACAAAATATTGCCAACCCCGGCTGTTTCGCCACTGCTATCCAGTTGGGCTTGTTGCCGCTTGCTAAGGCGGGGCTGTTGGATGAAGTGTATACTACCGGTATTACAGGCAGCACCGGAGCTGGTCAAAGTTTAAGTACCACCTCTCATTTTAGCTGGCGCGCCAATAACATACAGGCGTATAAAACATTGTCGCATCAGCATTTGGGCGAGATCGTTCAATCGCTGATGCAGTTAACACCGCCCAATACAACCATGCGGCAGCAATTGAATTTCGTTCCCTGGCGCGGCGATTTTACGCGCGGCATATTTATCAGTTCTACCATTCATTGCGAAAAAGGTTACGACGAACTGGTTCTATTATATAAAAACTTTTACAAAGGCGCCGCATTCACTTTTGTAAGCGAGCACCCGATTTTTTTGAAACAGGTGGTTAACTCCAACAAATGCATTATACAGCTCGAAAAAGTGGGCAGCAAACTGGTCATACATTCTATAACAGATAACCTACTGAAAGGTGCAAGCGGACAGGCAGTGCAAAACATGAACCTGATGTTTGGATTGGAAGAAACGACTGGGTTGAGGTTGAAGGCGGGGTATTTTTGAAGTGAAAGATGAAAGGTGAAAAGTGAAAGATAGATTTGAAAATTACAATATTGTAAATAAAATGATAAACGAAACCAGAGCCATGCTCATCGCCTTCATCAAGTTTTTACGACGATGAACCGCTGTATTCCCTATACCTTACACCCTACCCCTTATACCTCTATTAAAGGACTATCATCTAAACATATTCACAAATGAATTTATTCGACGTTTATCCCATCAATAATATAACCATCGTTAAAGCGAAAGGCTCCTATGTATGGGACGATAAAGGCGAGCAGTACCTCGATCTTTATGGTGGTCACGCGGTTATTTCTATCGGTCATACACACCCGCACTGGGTGCAGCGGATAGAAGAACAATTGAAAAAAATTGCTTTTTATTCCAACTCCATCAAAATTCCTTTGCAGGAAGAACTGGCTAAAAAGCTCGGCAAATTGTCCGGCAAGGAAGATTACCAGTTGTTTTTATGCAACAGCGGCGCAGAAGCCAACGAGAATGCTTTAAAGCTTGCATCTTTCCATAATGGAAGAAAAAAAGTAATCGCTTTCGGCAAAGCTTTTCATGGACGTACTTCGCTTGCTGTGGCTGTTACCGACAACAAAAATTATGTGGCGCCGGTTAACGAAACCGATAATGTAATTTTTCTTCCCTTCAACGATGAACAGGCGCTAGAAGATTGTTTTAAGAAGAATGGAAAACAAATTTCATCCGTAATTATTGAGGGCATACAAGGCGTTGGCGGCATTAACGTAGCCAGCGAAGACTTTTTGAAAAAAATACGCAGTCTTTGCGATGAGTACGGAGCAGTATACATTGCCGATAGTGTGCAATGCGGTTACGGCAGAACCGGCAAATTCTTTAGCCACGATTTTGCGGGTGTAAAAGCCGACATTTATACGATGGCAAAAGGCATGGGCAATGGATTTCCGGTGGCAGGTCTCATCATTGCGCCGTATATCAAACCCAAGCACTTTCAATTGGGAACCACTTTTGGCGGCAACCACCTGGCCTGTGCTGCTGCCCTGGCAGTGCTGGAGGTACTGGAAGAAGAAAAACTGCTGGGCAATGCCGTAATGGTGGGCAAATATTTAAAGGAAGCGCTGAACGATATTCCGCAACTGCAAAATGTGAGGGGACGTGGTTTGATGATTGGCTTTGATGTGCCCGAAGAATTGAAAGACCTGAAAAAAAACTTGTTGGCGAACCAGAAAATCTTTACCGGTGAAGCGAAGCCCAATGTGATACGGTTATTACCCTCGCTGGCATTGAAAAGAAGAGACGCCGAAGATTTTATTGAAGCACTGAAAGAAGAAATTGGCGTACTGGAAACGGTGTAAAGAGGTGTAGGGTATAGGGCGTAAGGTATAAGGCCTTAGACCTTTCACCTTATACTTTCTACCTTCCACCTTAAACCTTCTACCTTACATTTAAAAATACCGCTTTGAAACAGTTTATTTCTGCAAAAGATGTTACCAACATCAATGTTCTGGTAAAAAAAGCATTGGCATACAAAGCCGATCCTTTCAAAGACAAAACCCTTGGTGCCAACAAGCGCATAGGATTGTTGTTTTTAAACCCCAGCATGCGCACAAGGTTGAGCACTCAAATTGCCGCACAAAACCTGGGCATGGAAGCAATTGTTTTTAATGTGGGAAGTGAAGGTTGGGCGCTGGAATTTGAAGAAGAAGCCATAATGAGCGGCAGCAAGGTGGAGCATGTAAAAGATGCAGCCCCTATTATGGGAAAGTATTTTGATATACTGTGCATCCGCACATTCCCTTCCTTGCAGAACCGCGAGGATGATTACAGCGAGCTGTACATTCACCAGTTTATTAAATATGCGGGTATACCCGTGGTAAGCCTGGAAAGCGCCACGCTGCACCCGTTGCAAAGCCTTACCGACATTATTACCATCACAGAAGTGCTGCAAAACAATAAACAACAAACAACAAACAACAAACCCAAAATAGTCCTCACCTGGGCGCCGCACGTAAAAGCACTGCCGCAATGCGTTGCCAATAGTTTTTCTGAATGGGTGAATGCATGGGGTGAAGCTGATTTTGTAATTACGCATCCCGAAGACTATGAGCTGGATGAAAAATTTACCAAAGGCGCCACCATTACCCACAACCAGGAAGAAGCACTTAAAGATGCGGACTTTGTGTATGTAAAAAACTGGAGTACCTATAAGGACTACGGCAAAATATACAACAACGATCCTGAATGGATGCTTACCAACGAAAAGCTGAAGCTTACTAACAACGCTAAAGTGATGCACTGTTTACCCGTTCGCAGGAACGTTGAACTGAGCGACGAAATACTGGACGGCTCTAACAGCATTGTAACGCAGCAGGCATCTAACCGGGTGTGGGCAGCGCAAACTGTACTATCAGAAATCCTGAACGCCAAGTAATGAATAAAGTTTTCGTAATCAAAATTGGAGGTAACATTATCGATGATGAAAAAAAATTGTCGGAATTCCTTCATTCCTTCGCCGCTATCTCTCAAAAAAATTTAGCAATCCTCATCCACGGTGGTGGCAAGCTTGCAACCCGCTCGGCAGAGCAAATGGGTGTTCAACAGCAAATGGTAGATGGCAGGCGTATTACCGACGCGGAAACATTGAAGATTGTAACCATGGTATACGCCGGCTACATTAACAAAAACATCGTAGCACAACTACAGGCAAATGGCTGCAACGCGATTGGATTGAGTGGTGCTGATGGCAACGTAATACTGGCGCACAAACGCATCAGCAAAAACAATATCGATTATGGTTTTGCAGGAGACATAGACAATGTGAACGCGCCTTTGTTGCACCAGTTGCTCCAACAAAACATGACCATCGTATTAGCGCCCATAACACACGACCAAAAAGGACAACTACTGAACACCAACGCAGATACCATTGCACAGGAAACAGCCAAATCATTATCGGCATTGTACGACGTGTCGCTCATTTACTCTTTTGAAAAGAGTGGCGTGCTGCTCGACGCCAACGACGACAGCACTGTAATATCCGAAATCAATCCCGACGCTTATACCCGATTGAAAGCTGAGCAAAAAATATTTGCCGGCATGATACCCAAACTCGACAACGCTTTTGCCGCATTGAACAGTGGTGTAAAAAAAGTGATCATTGGCAAAGCGGAACAGCTGGAATCGCTGATAGACGGCTCATCTGGCACAACCATCATCAATGAGTAAAGATTTTTCGATATTAACAACGGATGCCATCAGGCTGTTGAAGGAACTGATCGCTGTTCCGTCTTTCAGCAAGGAAGAAGATCAGACAGCAGCTATATTATGCCTGTTCTTTGCACAAAAGGGCATTCCACATTTCAGGATCGCCAACAATGTGTATACGTTCAACAGGCATTTTGATGAGAACAAGCCAACCATCCTGCTCAATTCTCATCACGATACCGTAAAACCCAACAAGGGATATACGTTAGACCCCTTTCAGGCTATTGAAAAAGACGGGAAACTGTATGGACTGGGCAGTAACGATGCGGGTGGCTGCCTGGTATCGCTGATCGCTACCTTCCTGCATTTTTACGAAGAAAAAGATTTGGCATATAACATTGTATTTGCCGCCAGTGCCGAAGAAGAAATTTCCGGGAAGAACGGCATTGAGTTGCTGCTGCAAAACGAAACCTTTAACCCACCTGGCAGGAACTGGGCATTTGCAATAGTGGGCGAACCTACGCAAATGCAAATGGCGGTTGCCGAAAAAGGCTTACTCGTGCTGGATTGTGTCGCCAACGGCAAAGCCGGGCATGCTGCGCGCGAGGAAGGAGAAAACGCTATATACAAAGCCATAAAAAACATTGAGTGGTTCAACAGCTTCCGCTTTCCCAAAGTGTCTGACCTGTTAGGCCCGGTAAAAATGAGCGTAACAGTCATCAACACAGAAAACAAGGCTCACAATGTAGTGCCGTCTCAGTGCAATTTTGTGGTAGATATAAGGGTGAATGAGCTGTATACATTTGAAGAGCTGTTGGATATTATTCGCAGCAATACTCACGTCGACGTACAGCCGAGAAGTTTGAGAATGCGTTCATCTTCCATACCGCTCACCCATCCCATAGTAAAGGCAGGACTGGATTTGGGTAGAACCTATTACGGCTCACCCACTACTTCCGATAAAGCTTTGATGCCTTTTATTTCGCTGAAGATAGGTCCCGGTGATTCTGCAAGAAGTCATACGGCTGATGAATATATTTTTACGGATGAAATAAGAGAAGGGATTGAATTGTATGTGAAGTTGTTGGGGAAAGTGATACAGGGTGCATGATACAGGGTGCAGTGAAAAGCAGTACGATAAGATCCTGTTCTTTAGGAATTAGTCAGCATTTTGCAGTAGCGGGAGATGCCTCGTACCTCGGCATGACGAGCGGCGGAACAAACGATGATCTGTAATACCCTGCTTGTCATGCACGAAGGAGGCATCCGCAAGCAAAACATTAATAAACCAGCTTTAGCATAACTTGCACACATGAAACTCTGGCAAAAAGACAATTCTTCGGTAAACGAACTGATTGAAAAATTTACAGTTGGAAGAGATAAAGAATTTGATCTCTTGCTGGCACAGTATGATGTGCAGGGATCGATTGCTCATGTTAAGATGTTGAAGGAAGTGGGCCTGATGAATGAGCAGGACGCTGCAGATGCAGTAAAGGGACTGGAAGGCATTTACCAGGACATACTCAACTCAAAATTTACCATTGAAGAGGGTATTGAAGACGTGCACTCGCAGGTGGAATATTTACTAACGCAACGCATAGGCGAAGCTGGCAAAAAAATTCACAGCGGAAGAAGCAGGAACGACCAGGTGGCGGTAGATCTGAAGCTGTACCTGCGCGCGGAAATACTGGCTATAAAAGACGAGGTAAAAAAACTATTTGACCTGCTGATCAGCCAAAGCGAAAAGTTTAAAGACAAATTGTTGCCGGGTTATACGCATCTGCAAATTGCCATGCCATCCTCCTTTGGTTTGTGGTTTGGAGCATATGCAGAAAGTTTAACCGACGACATGGAATTGCTGGCTGCGGCTTACAAGGTAGCCAACAAAAACCCATTGGGCAGTGGCGCGGGTTATGGTTCTTCTTTCCCGCTGAACAGAACTTTAACCACCGAATTATTGCAGTTTGGCTCGCTGAATTACAATGCGGTGTATGCGCAAATGAGTCGCGGAAAAACGGAGAAGATCGTTGCTATTGGCATTAGTAGTGTAGCGGCTACACTGAGCAAGCTTGCTATGGATGCCTGCTTATACATCAACCAGAACTTCGGGTTCATCTCGTTTCCAAACGAACTGACAACGGGCAGCAGCATTATGCCGCACAAAAAAAATCCTGATGTGTTTGAACTGATCCGTGGTAAATGCAACCGCATACAATCTACCCCTAATGAGCTTACCCTGCTCATCAACAACCTGCCATCCGGGTATCACCGCGACATGCAATTGACGAAAGAGATTTTATTTCCTGCCATCGAAGAGTTGAAAGCCTGCATCCAGATGACAAAACTAATGCTGGAAAACATCCGCATCAAAGACAATATACTGGACGACGAAAAATACAAATACCTGTTTAGCGTAGAAGCTGTAAATGAGCTGGTGAATAAAGGCATTTCATTTCGCGATGCATATAAGCAAGTGGGCAACGATATTGAACAGGGAAAATTCAACTACGATTATAAAAAACAACTGCACCACACTCACGAAGGCAGTATTGGCAATTTAAGCAACGAAGGCATTGCAGCGCAAATGGAGAAAGTGCTGAAGAAGTTTGAATGAGCGGGGAACCGCGGAGGCACGAAGACACGAAGGTGCACAGAGTCATTTTTCCTCATTAAAATTTTACGAAACCGCTTTTATGATTCTGATCTGAAAAGCGGGCCTGCGCGTTGATCCCCTCCCATTCGGGGAGGCTGGGAGGGGCTTCTTAAAAAATATTCTTCAGTTCCTTCAACGAGTGCACTGTATACGTTGCTTCTACCGGCCCTGCAATTTTTTTGTGGTTGATAAACACCTGGTCAATACCTGCATTTCTTGCACCAACAATATCAGCTTCTATATCATCGCCCAGCATCACACTTTCCTGTGCAACAGCGCCGGTTTTCATAAATGCAAAATCAAATATTTCCTTGTTGGGTTTAAGGCTGTTGCTCCCCTCGGAAGTAATAACGTTGGCAAAAAAACCGGTTAAGCCAGAATATTTAAGCTTGTTGTGCTGTACACTCTCAAAGCCATTGGTAATAAGGTGCAGTGCATATCCCTTATCACGCAGGTATTCGAGTATATGAATGGTATCGGGAAACAGCAGCGTACGGGTTGGAAGCTGATCGAGGAACAATGTATCCATCGAACGTGCAAGACTTTCATTGCCCACCTTAAAATCGAGCAGCGTCAATCGCATACGCTTCAGGCGCAAGTCATCCCGCTTTATAAATCCCTTCCTGTAACGTTCCCACAACCTGTTGTTGTGATAAATATATCGCTCATAAAACGCTTCAAAATCATCTACGCCATGAGAAGCAAGTTGTAAACTATGATGCAGTTCCTGCAATGTAAGTTTAGCGTTCGAGTCAAAGTCCCACAACGTATGATCCAGGTCAAAAAACAGGTGCTTGTACTTCATCTTCCAGAATAAAAGCAAAAATACGTTGTCCCTGGTTGATTGGAAAATAAGTTGATTTGGGTAAGCAGGTTGGTGGAGCTAGTTAAGAGGCACACATTTCTAAGGCATGAATCAACTACTCAACTTAATTAACCAATTAACTTATTCAACTTATTCAACCATAAGTATGTAGTTTTGATTACAATCGTCAATAAGCATTTTTATGAACGTTGTTATTACAGGCGCATCGAAAGGTTTTGGAAAATCCATTGCAGAAATATTTGCAGCTAACGGACATCATATTTATATGTGCTCGCGTAATGCAGCCGCTTTGTATAAAACGATGGAAGAGCTGATGCAAAAATTTCCGAACGTAACCATCAAAGCAAAACCGTTCGACCTTAGCAAAAAAGAAGAAGCGCAGGGATTTGGAAAGTGGATACTGGATTTTAATATTCCCATCGATATCCTCGTAAACAATGCAGGATCTTTTGAACCGGGAAGTGTATACAATGAGCCGGATAATACCTTGGAGCATATGATGGATGTAAATCTCTTCAGCGCTTATCATCTTACCCGCACTTTATTGCCTAAAATGATGGGGCAGCAACACGGACACATCTTCAATATGTGCTCCATCGCATCGCTGAAAGCTTATGCTAACGGGGGCGCATACAGCATCAGCAAATTTGCACTGGCAGGATTTTCAAAAAACCTGCGCGAGGAAATGAAGCCTTACAACATTAAGGTAACAGCAGTATACCCCGGTGCGGCTTATACCGATTCATGGTCGGGTAGCGGTGTTGATCCCAAACGAATCATGGAAGCGGCAGACATCACTAAAATGATATATGCTTCCTCTCAATTGTCGCCCCAGGCTTGTGTGGAAGATATTGTGATTCGCCCGCAGTTGGGAGATCTGTAAGTATGCAGCGGTCAGCCGTGAGCAATCAGCTATCAGGCAGAAGTAAGAAGGCAGGCACAGTTGTTGCCTTCTTACTTCTTACTACTCTACTTCAGCGACTTGAGATATGCCAGGCTCTGAGGCACCTGCTCCATGGAGCGTGACGATTCGTCTTCGATAAAATAATGTTTAACACCTGCTTTTTTCGCGGCTTTCATTACGGCTGCAATGCCAACATCGCCGGAGCCTAAAACCACATTTGTTTCCACATCGGCATGTCCTTTCTGGTTGCCTTTTGTACCCGGTTTGCGGTCTTTCAAATGCATTAAAGGAAAACGTCCCGGGTATTTTTGCAACAAAGCCACAGGGTCTTGCCCCGGATGTTTCACCCAAAAAACATCCATTTCAAAATTCACATATTTAGGATCTGTATTTTTTGCAATGTAGTCGAACAAAGTGCCGTCTTCGTAAGGAGTAAACTCATACCCGTGCGCATGATAACAAAGCGACAACCCTTTTTCTTTTAAAATTTTCCCGGCTTTATTAAAAACCTCTACCGCTTTTTTTGCATGCTCAATGGTAAAATCGCCATCATGCGGCACCCAAAAGGTAACCACATATTTTGCGTTGTATCGTTTGGCTTCTTCAACAGCAGCTTCGGGATTTTCTTCCAACTGCTTAAAGTCTGCACCTACACTTACGACTTTAAGATTGTTCTTTTTCAGCAAACTTTTAAACTCGTCTACCGGCAAACCATAGCTGCCGCCGCCTTCCAGTTCTTTAATGCCCATCCGGCTGATCTTTTCAAGCGTACCCGGAATGTCTTTAGGTATCTGGTTACGGAATGTATACAACTGAACACCTATCTCCTGGGCAAATGCCGGCATTGCAGCTAAAAAGAACAAACAGGCAAATGCAAATCGTGCAAAACAATGATATCTGACAACCATAAACGAAGTTTTAGTGGTTTATAAATGTACGGGTTTTAGTTGATTTGGTTGAGTGAGTTGAGCAGGTTAAGTGAGTTCACCCCATAACAAATTATGCTCATTCTACTTACTTCGCCTGCTTAACCAACTCACTATTCAACCTATTTAAACCATTTAACTGCTTAACTAAATCAACTAATTCCCGAAAATGAAGTAATTTAAACGCCATTTATATGAACCATACAATTTGAAATCAAATCAATGAACATGGAAAATGCAACACCGGAAGAAAGATTAAAAAACCTTGGACTGGTTTTACCACCCGCACCTAAACCCATGGGAGTGTATAAACCTTGTCTTATAGACGGAAAATATTTATACCTATCGGGACATGGGCCAGTGCAGGAAGATCAATCGCTCATTAAAGGAAGAATAGGGCGCGATATGGATGAGGAACAGGGCAAGCTGGCTGCCAGGCAGGTTGGATTGACCATGCTGGCTACCATTAAGGCGCATATTGGTTCGCTCGATAATATTCAGAGAGTGATCAAAGTATTGGGCATGGTAAACTGCACGCCCGAGTTTGAAAAGCATCCCTTTGTTATTAATGGTTGCAGCGAACTGTTTGCTGCCATATGGGGCGAAGAAAACGGCGTTGGCGTGAGAAGCGCTGTTGGGTTTGGATCGTTGCCCGGTAACATTCCCGTTGAAATAGAAGCATTGTTTGAATTGGTTTAGATGATGAGTTTGGGGTTTATTGTTTGAAGTTTAGCGTTAGTAAAGATTACAAGCATGAGTTATTTAAAGAACACATCTGCCGAATGGTATGATATAGCAAACATTCAAAGCATCGATTCGCCGGCGCTGGTGGTATATAAAGAAAGGATCGCAGAGAATATACGCATGGCTGTTTCGATGGTAAAGGAAGTATCGCTTTTACGTCCGCATGTAAAAACGCATAAAATGAAAGAAGTGGCGCAAATGCAGTTGCAGGCGGGCATTACCAAATTCAAATGCGCTACTATATCCGAAGCCGAAATGCTGGCGCTGGCAGGAGCCTCGGATGTGTTGTTGGCTTACCAGCCGGTGGGTCCTAAAACAGATCGCCTCATCAACCTAATCAAAGCATACCCGTCAACACATTTTGCATGTCTTACCGACCATGAACAATCGGCTGCAGCCATTGCAGAAAAAGCGAGCGCCAATCATGTTGTGATAGATGTGTATATAGACCTGAACACCGGCATGAACAGAACGGGAATTGTTGCGAACAAAGCATTGTCACTAATAGGTGCGCTGCAAAACCTGAAGGGAATTAAACTGGTGGGGCTGCACGCATATGATGGACATATAAGAGAAAGCGATGTGCCGGCCAGGAAAACTCACAGCGATGAGGGTTTTGCACAGGTAGCGCATTTGCAGCAACAGGCAAAAGAAAAATACGGGCTGTCACTGAAGATCGTTACATCCGGCACACCTACTTTTACCACACACAATATGCGCGAGGGTGTAGAATGCAGTCCCGGCACTTTTGTGTTTACCGACTGGGGATACAAACATGCTTTTCCCGATCAGCCATTTGACTATGCAGCATTGGTTGTTACCAGGGTCATTTCCATTGTTGACGGCAAAACCATCTGCACCGATCTTGGACATAAATCTGTTGCTGCGGAAAATCCGCTGCCACGGGTTCATTTCCTCAATGCGCCCGATGTTACGCCGTCAGGACAAAGTGAAGAGCACCTTGTATTGAAAGTGGAAGACAGTTCTGTTTTTTCACCAGGCGATGTGTTGTATGGCGTGCCTGTGCATATATGTCCTACAGTAGCTTTATACGATAAAGCCTATGTGGTAGAAAACCATCACGTAACAAGCGAATGGCAGGTAGTTTCGCGCAACCGGTTTATTAACTTTTAGGTACTGGTTGTGCGTTTGCGGTTTGTCGCTTGTCTCTGCTAGACGCCTTCACGCTTTTTGCATTAACTGAAACTTATGGCGGCGAAGCAGTCCACCTATGTAGTCAACCTTGTATTCAGGCAAACCGGTCGAAAACCTGAACGCTCTCACCGAAGGTAATGTCCACCCGAACGGGGGAAAATTATTTTTCCTTATTTTTATCGCGCTGCAACCTATTGCTATGCCGTTTGAAAACCCATATAACGAACCCGAGCTGATCAGCCTGTTGGCCAACGACAGCGAAGATGCTTTTAAAGCGCTGTTCTATTACAATAAAGACATTGTTTACCAGACAGCCCTTCAGTATACCAAATTGCCTGCGCTGGCAGAAGAAATTGTGCAGGATGTTTTTATGAAGGTTTGGTTCAACAGGCACAAGCTGGCAGATATCGATAACTTTCGTGGCTGGCTATACACAATAAGCAAGAACCATATTCTTAATTCTCTCCACAAAATAGCATGCGAAGCGCGCGCGGTGCAACGAATAGCTGAAAACAGTATTAGCTACGAAGACAACGGTGATTTTAAACTGAGAAATGCAGAATACCACCAACTGCTGCACCGTGCGGTGGAAGCACTGCCGCGGCAACAACAACAAATCTTTAAAATGGTCCGGGATCAGCGGCTGTCCTATAAAACCATTGCTACATTGCTCGGCATTTCGGTTATGACCGTTAAAACACACATGGGCAGGGCACTCCATTCCATCCGCCATTATTTGCGCAAACACGGCGCGCTTTTTTGGGTTGTTTCAATATTTTCGGCATCCTGAATTATTTTTTCCAGGCTTGTACGGCATCCACTTATTTCACCTGTCTATTATGATGAGGGAGAGAAATACCCGGCAGCCACTATGACGAATGCAACCCGTTTCCTGGAGCTGAATAATAAATACCTGTCGAACACCCTTTCGGATGCCGAGCGGCAGGAATATTACGATTGTCTCCTGGACGAGCGCTACCGGTGGCTGCTGGCAAAGATCATTACACAGCAAATGCGGGCCGGCAAACAGGCAGCCCCCTTGCTGCCTCACGACAAATCGGAGAACATAATCAATAAAATATTATCGCTCGAAAAAGAAACGGAAAGGCTTATTCCACGCAGCAGCCGGCGCAGGTTTGCGTGGCGCTGGCAGGCAGCGGCAGCCGTACTGTTGATTGCCATAGGCGCAGGTGTTTTTTATTGGTTGCAGGCATCGCACTCACCTATACCCAAAGCCGCATCGGGCATACTTGCACAAACCACCACGCGGCAGAAAAACACTACCAACCGTGTACAAAATATAGAGCTGCCCGATGGTTCGGTGGTGGCGCTTGAGCCGGGCGCTACGCTTGCTTTTCCTGAGCAGTTCACACAAAACAAAAGAGAAGTATATCTCGAAGGCAATGCATTCTTTTCCGTAGCCCGCAAAACCGATCAGCCCTTTTATGTATATCATCAAAATATTATTACCCACGTGCTTGGCACCAGCTTCAGCATTGCAACACTGCCTAATAGTAACAACGTAGAAGTGTCGGTAAGAAGCGGCAAGGTAGAAGTTTATCAAAACAAAGAACACAATACACCTGAAAGTAAAACCAACGGCGTAATTCTTACACCCAATCAAAAAGTGGTGTACAATCAAAAATTGAAAAATTTTGAATCGGCGGTGCTGGTAGATATTCCCTTGCCCGTGGCTTCATCAACCGCCGCACCGGCAGCTAATGCAACAACCGAAAACATCCCTTCTTTTATTTATGAAGAAAGGACAGTGTTCGACATTGTGAAAGACCTGGAACAGACTTATGCCATCAGCATTGAGCTGGAAAATGAGCACATTGGCCACTGTCTTTTTACGGGTGATATTTCCATGGCCAACCTTTTTAAAAAACTGGAGATCCTTTGTCTGTCGCTGAGCGCCCGTTACCAGGTAAGAGGCACTCAAATACTGATTGCAGGAAAAGGCTGCACCGAAACTGTAAAATAAATTTTGTTAACCAAAATTTTGCTGAATGAGAACATCTTTTAAAACATAATCAATCCCCATACGCCGCATATAATAAAGGCCGGTAATGCTACGAACATTGCCGGCCTGGTAACCGCATGCGGTTAAGTTTTGAACGCAACACGTATTATTCACGCACAAAACCATTTCGAATGTATGAAAAAAAGGCATATTAATGCGCTAACATCGCTTGCAATGAAAATTACCCTATTACCATGCATCATCGCCATTTGCTCGCTCAATGTATATGCGAACGAGTCGAGCGGCCAAACTGTACTGGACAGGAAGATCTCCCTGTCGTCGCAAAAAACTGAAATCAGGGAAGTGATCAGGCAGTTGGAAAAGGAAACAGGCATCCACTTTTTGTTCAGCCCCAACTTTATTGGCGCCAAGCGAAAGATCAGCTTTACAGCTACCGATAAAAAGCTGGGCGAACTGTTGACTGATATTTTCAGCCCCCTGCATATTGGCTACAAAGTAATGGATGAACAGATACTGTTGTTTGAAACGAACGGACAGCATAACCTGTTGCTTAACGCCGGCGCAGTAAACGACAGAACGATTACAGGAACCGTTCGCAACGAAGCGGGAGAGCCGCTGGCGTCGGCCAGTATTGTGGTGAAGGGAAGCGGCAAAGGGGTAACGACCGATGCAAAGGGCAACTTCAGCATTAAGATACCGGACGGCAAAACGGTATTGGTGGTGAGCGCCGTTGGCTATCAACCTAAAGAAATAACAACGGGCGCTGCCGACAGCTATGAAATTTCTTTAACGCCGGTAGCCGGTCAGTTGGCAGATGTAGTGGTAGTGGGCTACGGAAAACAAACGCGTAAAAACCTTACCAGTTCTATTGCTACGATAAAGCCGGAAGACCTGAACCGTGGCGCCATCAGCGATGTGGGGCAAATGCTGCAAGGCAAAGTACCCGGACTGAATATTACACGGAGCGGCGACCCTAACCGGGCGAGCGCCGTTATTTTGCGTGGTGCATCCACGCTCAACCAATCGCAGGCACCCTTTTTCGTGATCGACGGAGTACCGGGTGCAGATATATCTGCGGTAGCCGCCGATGATATTGCTTCTATTGATGTTTTAAAAGATGCATCGGCTACTTCCATATACGGAAACCGCGCTTCGAACGGAGTCATTATCGTTACTACTAAAAAGGGAAAAAAGGGACAGGCTGTTATTGGTTACAACGCGTATGTAGGTGTTGAAAAAGTGTCGAACCAACTGGATATGATGGATGCAACGCAATTAAAAAGTTTCCTCGATAAAAATGGTTTTTCCTTTTCGCCGGCTGATGATAAAAAAGCCAACACGAACTGGCAGGAGTCGGTTCAACGCAAAAGTGCCATCTCGCACAACCACAATTTGTCGTTAAGCGGCGGCGGAGAGCACAATACCTACAGTGCAAGCATTAACTATTTCGATCAGCAGGGCATTATGCAGGAAAGCAGGCTTCAACGTATTATTGCCAGGCTGTCGCTTGAGCAATATGCGTTTAAAGACAAAGTAAAGCTGGGCATTTCGGTTTCCAATTCCAACAACAGTGCTTCGTTTCTGCCCTACCGTAATACGGTGTTAGCGCAAATGATTACTTATCTGCCTGTTTCGCCGGTTAAGAACGAAGACGGTACTTATTTTGAAAATTTCAATAATACCAGCTACTTTAATCCTGTTTCCATCATTAACCATGCCGATGAAAAAACCAAATACAATAACCTCATTGCCAATTTTACCACACAGGTAAAGTTACCGTGGGGGCTAACGTATGATCTTAACATTGCGTATCAAAACTTCTCCACTTTATACGGCGCGTATTACGACAGCTATTTTACAAAATACTATAATAGTGTAAGAAGCACGCCCGACCCGCCCGCTAATCCTACCTTTATAACCCTTACCGGCAACAATGGATATGCGGTGCGCAACACCTATCAAAATACGAATAAGATACTCGAAACCTATTTTACATGGAAAAGAAGTTTTGGTAACCACGATGTCAATGCCGTGCTCGGTTACTCATGGCAGGGCAATACCATTGGTGATGGCTTTCAAACAACCAGCACCAATTTTACGGTAGACAACACGGGCTACTATAACCTTGCGCTGAGCAACCCCTATGCGGTGCCGGCATTCAGGGTTGACTTTGGCCCGTCTGAAGTGTACCAGGATACGCGGCTTATATCCAATTTTGCACGATTGAACTACAATTACGACAACCGGTACCTGTTGCAGGCATCTATACGGCGCGATGGTGGTTCTATGTTTGGAGACAACTACAAATGGGGATATTTTCCGTCGGTGGGTATTGGCTGGCGCATTGCCCAGGAAAAATTTATGCAGCAGCAAAAACTTTTTACCGACCTGAAGCTGAGAGCAAGCTATGGCGAAACGGGCAACTCTGCGGGCTTTAATCCTTATACCGCGCAGTTTTCGTTCAATAGTTATGGCACGTACTACAACAATGGTGCACAGGTAAGCGCTATTGGTCCCAGCCGCGCTGCCAACCCCAACCTGCGCTGGGAAAAAACAGCCACCGCCAATATAGGCATTGATTTTACCCTGCTGGATGGCAGATTATCGGGCGCTATTGACCTGTATAGCAAAAAAACAACGGACATGATATACAGCTATAATATAGACCCGGTGCTGGTGCCTACCGGTAGTATTGTAGCCAATGTGGGAAGTATGAGCAACAAGGGAGTAGAGTTGAGTATTACCGCTGTGCCTGTTGCCGGCAAAAATTTCAACTGGACCACTTCGTTCAACCTTGCCAATAACAGGAACAAAATCATCAGCCTGTCGAACGAGGAGTTCAGAAGCGATTCTATACGCATTTCGCAGCCCGATGGCAGCGGGCAAACGGGTAGCACTTTGCAGTTGATAAAAGCCGGCAAGCCGCTGGGGCAGTTCTTTTCGCTGCAATATGCAGGCAAAAATGAAGAAGGTGTTTCGCAATACTACAAAGCCGATGGCAGCCTTACTACCACACCGGTTATTGGTGTAGATTACCGCTATGTAGGCAGCCCGCAGCCGGTATTGCTGATAGGTTGGGCCAATACTTTTAAATACAAACAATTTGACCTGAATATATTTTTCCGCTCGGCTGTTGGCAATAAAATATTCAATGTAACCCGTGCCGACCTCTTCCGCCCCAGCACTGCGCAATCGGGTAATATATTGGTGGAAGTGGCCAATGAATCGCCCACAGACGTCAACTCTTACAAGTATTCATCCAGGTTTATTGAGGATGGCAGCTACGTAAGGCTCGACAACGCTACATTGGGATATACGTTGCCGATACGCGCTGCCTCTGTTAAGAATGTAAGACTGTACGTTTCCACCAACAACCTTTTTGTAATTACGGGGTATAAGGGCATTGATCCTGAAATTAACCAGGGAGGACTGGCGCCGGGCGTGGATGCGAACAACTTCTATCCCAAGACTCGCACATTTTTACTGGGTGTAAATGTATCGTTTTAATGAACTGATCAAAATTTTTGGATATGAACAAGATTAAAAGACTCACGTGTATTTCGCTGCTGCTGATCAGCCTGCTCACAGCTTGCCATAAAGTAGAAGTACCTATAACTACAGAAATAAATCCCGATATTTTTCCCAAAGACTCTGCCCAGTTTGCGGCTGTAACCGGGCCGATATATGTTGCGCTGAGAGGCAACTTTTCGCTCGACTACTGGTTTATGCAAACGTTGAGCACCGACGAGGCGATATTGCCTGCACGCGGCGGCAACTGGTACGACAATCAAAACTACCGCATGCTGCATTACCATAACTGGACAAAGGATCACCCATGGTCGAACAGTTGCTGGCAATGGCTGTCAAAAGTAATCGGAGTAGCCAACCAGGCGCATTACTTATTGAGCAACAATGCGCCGGAAGGCAACTACCGTACACGCACACTGGCAGAAATACGCACCATGAGGGCATTGGCTTATTTTATGATGATGGATTTATACGGCAATGTTCCGCTGTATACGGAATATGGCGACTTTACTCCAAAAGACAAATCGCCGCGCAACGAGGTTTTCAACTTTATTGAGTCCGAATTAAAAACAGTGTTGCCATTGTTAAGCACCGATGTTAATGTATCTACCTATGGCCGTCCTACGCGCTATCTGGCGCAGGCGCTGCTGGCAAAAATGTACCTGAATGCAGCATATTATACAGGCGCTGCACGATACAACGAATGCATAGCCGCTTGTGATGATATTATAGCGAGCAATAAATACGCGTTGGAGCCCCGGGAAAGCTATCTTAAAATGTTTTATCCCGACAATGGTCCGGCGATGAAGGAATTTATTTTTGCCATTCCCTACGATGCGGCTGCCACAAGCGGCAGCTACCTGGGCTTGAATGGCTACATGTATCGCGCACGATACGATGTTCCGCGTTCCATGCGCAATAAATTTTCTTTGCCCTTTACCCCGAGCGCTCCCGAAAGCACGCTTCCTGAATTTTATGCTTATTTCAACGATGCCAACGATGTGCGCAATGGCCAATGGCTTACGGGGAAACAATACCAGAGCGATGGCACCACGCCGCTGACTGTTACCACCACTAAAAAAGGTTACGACCAGTTTTACACCGGTGCCGATGGCGGCGACTCATACACCTACCAGGTGGAGCTGACACCTAATGTGGTACTGAGGCAAAACGAGGCGCTGTTTGACTGTGGCAACGATGAAATTGCATGGAACATGGGATACAGGAATATCAAATTCTATCCCGATGCAACATCTGCTACGCGCAATCAAAACAACGATGTGCCGGTGTTTCGTTATTCGGACATTGTGCTGATGAAGGCAGAAGCTATCCTTCGTGGTGGATCATCAACGCTGGGGCATACCGCATTGTCGCTGGTAAACAGCCTGAGGGCAGAACGCAGCACTTCTGCTCCATGGGCAGCAGTAACCCTGGAAGATATTTATAAAGAAAGAAGCCGCGAACTGGTAATGGAAACCTGGCATCGCAACGATATGATCCGGTTTGGAAAATATGAGGATGAATGGGGCTTTAAAACAAATGCTGATACTTATAGAAGAGTTTTCCCGATTCCTACGATTGCAATGACGTTAAACACCGCCTTAACCCCAAACCCTGGCTATTAGACAGAAGCCGTTGCTAATCTGCTGCCAACTAAACTGCGCCTTCCCTCTGTGGAGGGCGTTGTGTTTTAGCGGTCAGCTATCAGCAATGAGCCATGAGCAATCAGCTATCAGCTATCAGATTTAAAGCGACGGATTTGAAGCGCTACTTTGCCATCCTGCAAGTCTTATAGATCGGGCACCAAAATCAGAAATCAACAAATCAGAAATCACAAATTCACTACCCTGCTTACCACCTATCACTTACCACCTGCCTTCTGCATTGCATTACCGCCGGTGCTGGCGCCGCGGGTTGCGCGTTGTCTCTCTTTGAACAGTTGAAAACGGCTGGGCAGTTCTTTTAGCGGCCACATATTGTTGGCTTCATCAATATCTGCGGTTTCGCGATAAGGATCTACTTTAATGGCAGTAACCTCTTTATCCTTAATAAACACCTTTTTAAATTCATATTCATTCAGGCGCCAGATGGAAACGGGCACACGATCTACCTCTTTGCTGCCATCTTTAAATGTCCACTCAACAATCACCGGCATCAGCATACCGCCTTTGTTAGAAAAACTAAGCTCGTAAAAATTCTTACCTACCCATGTATCGTGATTGATATCGTCTGGCTCAACCATTGCGTCTTTTTGCTCCTGCTTCATTTTCTCATCCGCCTGGCGGTTGAAATAATAAAAATCGCGGAGAGAAGTATCGCTATCCGTATAAAATTGTATGTTTTTATCGTTCTTGTTCCGCTTCTGCCCTATGTGCACAAAAGGTTGCTTTGCCAGTGCCTGTGCATTTTTAGGATCGTCCATCTTAAACCATTTCACGCTGTCTAATGCAATATCAACAGGCTCCGTTCCATACCACCAGCCGCGCCAGAACCAGTCAAGGTCTACGCCGCTTGCGTCTTCCATGGTACGGAACAAATCTGCCGGAGTAGGATGTTTAAAAGCCCAACGCCGCGCATATTGTTTAAAGGCATAATCGAACAGTTCCCGGCCCATAATGGTTTCGCGTAAAATATTAAGACCGGTTGCAGCCTTTGCATATGCGTTCCAACCCACACTCACCAAATTGTCGCCCATCGTCATGATTGGTTCCAGGTCATTCTTTGGCTGACGTGTATAATCAGTAATCAGGTAAGCCGGTCCGCGCCTGGAAGGATAGTTGTTATCGAATTCCTGTTCGGTAAGAAACTGGCAGAAGGTGTTCAGTCCTTCATCCATCCACCACCACTGTCGTTCGTCGCTGTTTACGATCATCGGGAAAAAGTTGTGCCCCACTTCGTGGATGATCACGCTGATCATTCCATATTTAACCGCTTCGCTATAGGTGCCGTCTTTTTCAGTGCGTCCGTAATTGAAACAGATCATCGGATATTCCATTCCGCTGGAAGCTTCTACAGAAATAGCTACCGGGTAGGGATAAGCGATGGTATGCTTAGAATAAGTTTTAACGGTATGCGCTACCACTTTGGTGGAATATTTTCGGTACAGGTTATACGCTTCTTTGGGATAATAGCTCATTGCCATTACTTTTTTCCCTTCCACGTTCACCGGCATTGCATCCCATACAAATTTCCTGGATGATGTCCACGCAAAGTCTCTTACGTTCTCCGCTTCGTATACCCATGTTTTGGTGGCGGTGGTTTTGTCCTTTTCATTGGCAACGGCTTCATCGAGCGTTACCACTTCCAACGGATCTTTTGCCGACTGTGCCTGCTGCCATTTTTTGTATTGTGCAGCGCTCAACACAGCATTGTAATTTTTGCACTCACCGGTTGATGCTACCACATGATCGGCAGGCACCGTCATTTTTACTTTAAAGTTGCCGAAGGTAAGCGCAAATTCTGCCCCTCCTTTAAACTGCGTGTTCTGCCATCCCTGAAAGTCGGAGTATACCGCAAGCCTTGGATACCATTGGCTCATGGTAAACACGTAATTGCCATCTTCTGTAAACAATTCGTATCCGCCTCTGCCCATCTGGTAATAACGGTCGGCAATTTTGTAGTTCCAGTCGATGCTGAAAATAAATTTCTGTCCGGGCTTTAAAGTTGCAGGCAGGTCAACACGCATCATGGTTTGATTGATGGTGTAAAGCAAAGCTTTACCAGCCGCTGTTACTTTTGTGATCTTTACGCCGTAGTCTTCCATTTTCCGCCAATCTTCCAGGTCCATGATCTCGTTGTGGTTCATGAGCGGTTTCATTACGGAGCGATTGTCGCGGTTATTATCGCTGTTAGCATCATGAATGTTTTCATCCAGTTGCAACCATATATAGTCCAGTGCGTCGGGCGAATTGTTGTAATAGGTAATGGTTTCGGAGCCCGTGAGCTTCAGGTTGGTTTCGTCGAGCGTGCAGCTAATATCATAATCGGCACGTTGCTGCCAGTATTTGGAGCCTGGCGCACCACTGGCTGTTCGATATTCGTTGGGAGTGGGCAAGAGGTAACTCAGTTGTTCGAAACGATTGCCGTGATTGGAGCCGGGATTATTAAGATGCTGAGCATTTACAACCAAACCGGTTAGTAGTAATATTGTACCAAATATTACACGTGTTTGCAACATAAGCATGTTTTTAAGTTAAGCAATAACAGGTAATCTATAGTTCTGTAATTCGTTCTGTTGCCATAAGCAGCGCAACAGAAAAAATACCTCCGGAAACAAATAAAATCCATTCCCGGCGAGGCGCTTTGAATATACTTACAAATATAAACCCCAGCAACATTACAGCCATCACTATTAACAGTTGCCCCAGCTCTAGTCCAATATTAAAAGCCAGCAGTTGCCCTATGATCTGCTCGTTCTTTCCCATCATGCTGCGCAGGTAGTTAGAAAATCCCATACCATGTATCAAACCAAACACAAGTGCAGCGGCGTATCGCCAGTTTGCTTTTTTGAAATCGAACTTCTTCACCCATATGTTTTGCAGGGCAGTGATCATGATAGTGACGGGAATAAGAAATTCGATCCAGGCGCTGGATACAAGTATTTTATTGTAGACGCTTAACGCGAGCGTTACAGAATGTCCGATAGTGAATGCAGTAACGAGCACCAATACCTTTTTCCAGTCGCTGATCAAATAGGGGAGGCAAAGCGCCGCCACAAACAATATGTGGTCGTAGCCCCGTATGTCGGTTATGTGATACAAGCCTTCGCGTAAGAAAAAAAGAAAATCGTTCATGATAAAATGTGTTGGAAAAGATTTTAAAATAAATCAGACTTTTGTATTCACAAAATTTGTTTGGATGCTGCGTGCTGTTTTGTTTATTGCAATGACTTCTTTCTTTTCTTCGTCGTTCCGCATGGCGAACGATCATCCATATTATATAAGCGTAACCGAAATTGAATACATCAACCAAAACAAGGAAGTAGGCATTGCCTGTAAAATTTTTACCGACGATTTTGAACAGGCATTGAAAGCATTGTATAACACCAAAATTGACCTCTATAACACAAAGGACACCGCATTAACCGGCCGGCAAATAGCCGGGTATATCAACAAACATTTGCAATTGAAAACGGGAGGAAAAGCATTAGCACTCCGGTACCTGGGTTTTGAAATAGAGGGCGAGGCTGCCTGGTGCTACTTTTCTGCAGCCAACGTGCCATCTTTGCAGCAGTTGGAAGTTTTCAACGATCTTTTATACGAATACAAAAAAGAGCAGGTGAACCTTATGCATGTAAAAGTGAACGGCAACCGCAAAAGCGCCCGACTTAGTGCGCCCGACAACCGGCTGAGCTTTGAGTTTTAGGTAAGTCAGAACAATACATGCAAGAATGCTGGTTGCATTGAGGTAACAAGCTAAAACCAATGTGGCTTGCAGATTTAAAGGCAGCCTTTAAATATTTTAAAGGACAACTTTAGATTTGCAAATACCAACTTTAAAAATTGGCAATCAACAACTTAAAATGAACACTTCCGAATCTTCTTTCTCCAATCGTCAAACTTTGGCATACTAACTTCAACATCTGCTTTGGGCGCCCCAACCTTCGCGCACCTGGAACCGTATCTTTTTATCAGTATATACCACATGTTTAAATAGTGTTATAATCGTTTGAAAACGGGTCGATGTGTGTGGTAAAGCGATAATAATTTTTACCTTACCTGGTGAAAAGTACGAACCCGCCACGGGCGGGAGTGGTTGAGGGCGGCAACAAAATACAACAGCAGTAATTGAGTCGGAACCCTGCAGATATTGACCTCATAAACGGATGCATCAACAACGAGCGTCAGGCACAAGAGCGTTTGTATAAACAGTTTTATGTGTCTATGACATCTATTTGCATGCGGTATACGCGCAACGAACACGATGCTATAGAAGTATTGCACAATGGTTTTTTAAAGGTATTTAAGAACATTCACCTCTTTGACCAGGTAAAGGCGAGTTTGTATACCTGGATAAGAACCATTATGGTAAATACTGCCATCGATTTTGTAAGGCAGCATCATAAACATGGCAGGCAACTGGAACTTGACCAGGCAACAGAGCCTTATATTGATAGCGAAGCGTTGCAAAAGCTGGATGCCGGCGAGCTGCTGCACCTGGTGCGCAAACTGCCCCCGGCTACACAAACCGTTTTTAATTTGTATGTAATTGAAGGATTTACGCACAAGGAAATAGGATTGAAAATGGGCATTAGTGAAGGTACCAGCAAATGGCATTTAAGTGAAGCGAGAAAGCTGCTGCAAAAGTCACTCAAAACATTATATGTAGTATAATGAGCCAGAAACTACCATACGAGAAACTGATTGCGGAGAAAATGCAGGAGCTTCCTGTTCCCGATGCCGAGGCGTCGTGGCAAAAAATGAAGCGCCTGCTGGATGATGAAATGCCGTTTGGGGGAGGCTCAAAAAAACGTCCGGGCGGCGGATGGTGGTGGAAAGGAGGATTGATCGCTTTAATATCGGCTGGAACGGGGGTGCTGATTTATTCGAACGCCCGGGATGGCGCCGCAGAAACAGTGGCAACAGTTGAACCTTCAGAACAAACCATTGACATTTCAGCAACAACAAAACCAGCAGGCAGTATCGATCAAAACGCTACACAACTCAATAAAGAAGAAAATAAACAAGCTACAGCGGCATCGGGCAGGAACGATGTTCAATACAATGATTTCGTAGATGCATCTGCAGGAGTTAAGACCTCGTTAGCCAATACAGAAGGTGTGACTAAAGACAATGTGAAAAAGAACAGCTCAGCTAACGGTAGCGGTCAGCCGCTGAAGCAACCAACGAAGGATGCCCGCTCGAAGCGCCCGGGCAATAAGCCGCCGGTGGTTGCAAAACAAGCGGATGGTATATTGCCATCGGCAACATTTACAAGTAATGAAGTTAACAGACCAATAAACCCTGGATTGATCAGTGCTGATGCTCGGGAATACAATGGCCCGCCTTTCAGCAACAGCGCTCACACAACCGCCTATGAGTCAGATTCTTCATCAGTCATAATGAGTGGATGGCAATCTGCCGCAGATCATCACTACGTTATGGCAACCGTACCCAATGAAAACATTTTGTACAGCATGCGGCTGCCTGCCATTTCAAACAATCTTTCCGTTCCGGAAAGGGTGCAACAACTACCGGATGTAACGGCTGAAAAAAAAGCAATACTAAAGGAACAGCACCGCCAGGAAAGGAAGCAGGAGCGGGAGTTGGCTAAATCGTATCGCAGCCGGCAATCGTTCTGGGGCGAACAACCCGAACGCTGGTTTGCTGCGGGTCTGGCACCCTACCAGAATTTTTCTGTTGGCTCGCAACAAGCCTACAATTACAATTCGGCGGGCAGCAAAAACATAGCTACCGATTATTTGCCTGCTCCTTACCTGCAACTGCATTTAACCAACAGGATGTATGTATTGAGTGAATTTCAGTTCAATGCTCCGCAATCAACCCCATCGTTGCTGCTTTCTCAAAAAAGCCTGACAGTACCCATGAGTGCTGTGGGTTATACGGAAAGTACTTACCTGCGCAAGCTCTATTATTTTAATATGCCGGTAAGCTTTTATTATAGCCCGGTAAAGAATTTTTACCTGGGCAGTGGTTTGCAGTTTTCATCGTTTAACAGCGGACTGGCTTATACAGAACAACGCACCGCCAATAACAGTCTTGTTAAATCAGACAATATTAAAATAAAAGATGACTCACTCTCATCCAAGATCACCGCCTCGGAATGGCGCTATTTATTCGATGCCAACTATTATGTAAATCGTTTTATGTTTGGCGTGCGGTATAACCAGGCTTTGAACAATTTTATCAACCTGAATGTAAACAACACGCTTCCACCGGTACAGGCCCGCAATCAGTCGATACAATTTTATATCCGGTATAATATTATTATGAGCGATAAGCGGAGATAACGGCGTTGCTCTGCATTATTTTTTTACCCATTCTTATTCTTAACGCAATATTTAATATCAATTTGCTGTTGAATACCTAACTGGTATTTAAGTTTGAACTATGAAAAGAGTGGGAAGATTTTTATTGTGGCTGGTTGCCGTACTTTGTGTTTTGTTTGTTGCCACCTTGCTGATAGCCGACAGGTTTGTTCAATTCCGCATGAATGACCAGGAGTTTGCGGAATTTTTCTCTCAAAAAGGACTTCACCCTACACTCGGTTACTACGAAAAGCTGGACAGGAAAATACGTTATGCCTCTATTGGCAGCGACACTACTGCTACTATCTTTTATATACACGGCGCCCCAAGTTCACTGAGCTACTATAATGAGTATTTAAGCGACACAATGTTGCTGAAAAAAGCATCGATGTTTGCGGTAGACAGGGCTGGATATGGGTTTTCGGGATTGGGAGAACCGGTAACATCGCTCGAAAAGCAGGTAAAGCTTATTACACCTATACTGGATAGCCTGAATAAAGTGCACCACCCGGTAGTAGTGGTGGCTGCATCGTACGGTACATCGATTGCCTGCAGACTGGCAATGGATCGTCCTGACCTGGTAGACGGGCTGGTATTGCTTGCTCCCGCACTGGCGCCGGGCGAAGAAAAAGTATTCTGGTTTACGCACATGATCGAGTCGCCATTATTAAAATGGTTTATTCCAAGAATGCTGCAAACTGCCAATGCAGAAAAAATCCATCACGAGGAAGAGTTGACCAAAATGCTTCCTTACTGGGCTAATATTAAAGTGCCTGTAACCTATATGCAGGGCGATAAAGATGGTTTGATATATACGACCAATGCTGATTTTGCTAAAAAGCATCTTATTAACGCTCCATACCTGAACGTGGAAATGATACCCAACCGTGGGCACCTGATCGCTTTTTCTGAAAAAGAAGCCATTACTGAAAAGATCGTTGAAATGCTGGATATGGTGAAGGCAAACAAAGAAGAGCGGTTAAGTGCCATGCATCATGGCGATAAACAGGAGGTGAACCCAGTGCAATGAGGAGGCAGAAGCTACAAGAAACAAAAAAGCAAGAAACAAATAAAAACGCTCCTCTCTTCTACCTGGGATTAAAATCCCGGGCAACAATATTATACCGTGCCGATGGCACTGCATCACCACAAACAGCCAGAACCGTAGGTTCGGTTACATACTGTAAGGATGGATTTTAATCCGTCCATTATCCCGCATGGCACTGCATCACCCCAACCAGCAAGAGCCGTAGGCTCGGTCACATATTGTATGGATGGACTTCAGTCCGTCCCGCTACTTTTTCATAGATTAGCATTCACCAAAATTTGCTACTATGGCTAACACCTATTACCAGGTATATCTTCAATTTGTATTTGCAGTAAAATATCGCAACGCTATTCTTCAAAAAAGCTGGCGTCCTCGCATCTTCGGCGTTATCGGAAATCTCATTACAGATGCCGGCTGCAAAAACATTATCGTTAACGGCGTGGAGGATCATGTGCATTGTTTTGTTGGCCTAAAGCCCGCCAAATCAATGTCTGACCTTATGAAAGAGGTAAAAGCAAAATCGTCAAAGCATATTAATGATCATCTGCTTACACCGGAAAGATTTGAGTGGCAGCCGGGGTTTGGTGCATTTTCTTACAGCCATTCGGCAATTAAAGATGTTTATCAATATATACTCCACCAGGAAGCACATCATGCGAAGCGCAGTTTTAGAGACGAGTATATAGAACTGTTGCAAAAGTTTGAGATAGATTACGATGAGCAGTATTTGTTTGATGAGTTGATTTAGTTCCTTCGCCTGGGATTAAAATCCCAGGTAACAATATTTAATCGTGCCGATGGCACTGCATCACCACAAACGGCCAGAACCGTAGGTTCGGTTACATACTGTAAGGATGGATTTTAATCCATCCGTTCCTCGATGGCACTGCATTACCCTAACCAGCAAGAACCGTAGGTTCGGTCACATATTGTATAGATGGACTTTAGTCCGTCCCAAAACCACTCAAATACCTGAAGCTCTGCTTATCGGCAACTATGCCGTCTCCTTCAAATCTTAATTCTATAATAGCCGTTCTGCGAGGTCCCGGCTTGGTGCTGCTGTTATGAGTATGAAATACGTAATACCATCTTCCATCTTTTCCTTTTAGCAAATCGCCATGGCCCGATCCGTTTGCTCCCGTAATGTGTCGGCTGATGACAGGATTACTGCTGTGTTTTACCCACGGGCCCAAAGGGTGCGATGCCGTAGCATAACCTACTGCATAGTCGGGGTTGCGGAAATCGTTGGCAGAATACAGCATGTAATATGTTTCGCCTCTTTTAAATACTGTGGGACCTTCTGTAACCGTCCATTTAACAGATTGTGTGTTTTCCCACGGTTGCGGATGCGTTACAGCACTTATACATTCACGTAAGGTACCCGTCTTAATAGCAGAAAGATCTGCTTCCATTTCAGCACCAAATATGCGATTGCCATCCTGCAACCGAACATGATAGAAATAAACTTTGCCATCATCATCCCTAAAAACAAAGGGATCAATCTGCTTTACAGGAGCCTCTAACTGCTTCAACAATTTTTGCCTAAATGGGCCGGAGGGACTTTTACTTTCTGCAATAGCAATATTTTCATTGGCAGTATAAGCCATGTAGAATTTATGACGGTACTGCCATACCTGTGGTGCCCAGAACCCCCTGGGGCCAAAGCTTTCGCCTTTTGTTAAAGCCCTTTCGGGCAGCGGCTTCCAGTGGTGGAGGTCACCCGACACATAAGCGTGAAAGCCGGAATCTGTTGTAAAACCATCGGTACCATACAGGTAAAATTTCCCGTTATGGGAAAATATAGTTGGATCTGCGAGGTAAATGGCAGAATCGTTGTGCTGCTGGGCAAACCCTGCAACGGTATTGAATATGGCAATAAGGCAAACCCAGTATAAGCGACGCATATGCAATTAATAAGCGCAACGGCGAACAATCATCCTTGTTCGCCGTTACCTGGTTATAAACTTAGTATCAATTATCTGCCGGTTAGTTTTTTGATGAGCTCTGTTTCTGCTTTCCTGTAAGGTGTTCCATCCTTGCGGAAAATATCGTGAAACCAGATGGGAGGTTCACCGCTGTAGGCTTTTTTCCAACTGTCCCATGCATATTTGGTTTGAGACTTTCCATCCACCAATCCCCAGTTGTATGCCGCCACGTTGTGTTTTTTTGCAATCGGCAATGATCCTTCAAAAGTGCTGTTGTTGCCTCTTGCCATATACTCGGTACATAACAAAGGTTTGCCATAACGTTGCAGGTCTGTAATGTCTTTTTCAAAAGAGGCGCTGTCTGAATAATTATGGAAAGAGATTACGTCTGACTGCTCAATCATTAAGGTTTCAATCGACTTTAATTTTTCGGGAGCCGACCAATCGCCATCCCATAAACCTGCCGTGAGCGGTTGCTGTGGATTAACTGATCTTGCCCATTCAAAAACCTGCTTCAGCAATCCTTCGATGATCTTAGGTTTTTCGGGCGATTCCATTTTCCTGTAATGATCGTTGTTCATATTTTCCGGCTCGTTCCACACATCCCAGCCTAACACACGATCATCTTTTGCAAACCTTTCTACAACGGCTTTGGCATATTGCTCCAGGCGTGGATATTGTGTGCTGTCGAGCAATGCTTCCTTACCAGGGTTTTGCACCCAACCGGAATTGTGTACGCCCGGTTTAGGATCGCGCTGCTTGCCAAGTTTGGGGAACGGGTCCCACACAGAATCGAACAACACAAACAAGGGTTTGATGCCATGTTTAGACGCGATCTGCAAGAACACATCCATCCGTTTTAAAAATCCTTCAGCATCCTGCTGATACAATAAATCGTGCAGGTATACGCGAACGGTATTCATGCCTATCGAAGCCGCCCATCCTAACTCACGGTTAATAGTAGCCGTATCAAAAGTTTCTGCCTGCCACATCTCTAACTGGTTAATGGCAGTGCTTGGCAAAAAGTCGCAGCCCACCAGCCACGGCTGCTTTGCATACCAGGCATTGGCTTCTCCTTTTGTCCATATCGTCCTTTCTTTCGTTTCAGAAACCGTGTCTTTCAGGTTGGCATCAGCCGTTTTGTCTGAAGCCCCTGAGCCGCAACTGTGCAGCGAAAACGCCAGGGCAAAAACCAAAGAAAGGTTCAGTAGTTTTTTCATGTGTTGTTTTTTATGAATGCAAAATCAAAATTAAAATTGTTAGCGTTTGTTAACGAGACAGAGTCTCGTAAGAACATAGTATATACGAAGTCAGAGACTTCGTATAGCTGATGGCTGATAGCTGACAGCTCCCACCTCACTTTGTTCCAAACTTGTAGATCGTTGTTGTTTTATATTCCTGCCCCGGTTCCAATACAATAGAGGGAAAATTCTTTTGATTGGGTGCATCGGGAAAATGTTGTGTTTCCATACAAAAAGCAGTACGATAGTCGTCTTTAGCGCCACTTTTAAAGCTGCTTTTTCCACTCATAAAATTGCCGATATAAAACTGCAATCCCGGCTCGGTGGTTAATACATCCATTACAATACCCGACTGGTCGCCGGTTGCCTGTGCAGCCTGGTGCATTGCCGGCCCGGCATCCTTCAACACAAAATTATGATCGTATCCGCCGCCATTTTTTAACTGCTGGTTGGTATTGGTATCCAACCTTGCACCTATGGCTGTAGGTTTGGTAAAATCGAATGGCGTTCCTGCTACGGGGTCTAACTTCCCTGTCGGAATCAATGTAGCATCTACCGGCGTGTACTTGTCTGCGTTGATCTGTACCAGGTGATTGAGAATGGTACCACTGCCTTCGCCATTCAAATTAAAATAGGTATGGTTAGAAAGATTAACCACTGTTTTTTTATCTGTTGTGGCCGAGTAATCAATCTTGATTGAATTATCTGCGCCTAAGGTATATGTTACTTTTACGGTAAGGTTACCGGGATAGCCTTCTTCACCATCCTTGGAAAGGTAAGAAAGCGCCAATGTCGTGTCGTTGGATTGCGAGGCATCCCATGCCACTGCCTGGAATCCCTTAATACCGCCGTGCAGTGAGTTAGGACCGTTATTGGTTGCCAGTGTATACTCTTTGCCATCGAGCGAAAACTTTCCTTTGGCTATGCGGTTACCCACCCTGCCGATGAGCGCGCCAAAATATGCATCGCCGGGTCCCTGGTATTCCTTTACGGTTTTAAAACCAACAGACACATCTGTGGGTTTGCCATTTTTATCGGGCACCACCAGGCTCACAATTCTGCCTCCGTAATTGGTAATGGCTACGCAGGCGCCGTTGTTGTTTTTTAACATATACAGGCTGGTCGGTTTTCCATCTACAGTATCCTGAAAATCTTTCGGGTTAAGATAGCTTACACATGCAGTGGCCGCGGAATCGGCTTTTTGTTCCGTTGCTTCGGTGGTTTCAGTTTCGTTTGCCGGCTGATTGCAAGCTGCCATTAGCAGAGAAAGCCCTGCGAAGGTTACAAGGCCTTTACAATTTTTAAACATATGGTTCTGGTTTTTATCGTTTGTTTACATTACCAGTTGCAACATTTTCTCGGTTCCATTCTCAATTCGCACTATATAAGCGTCCAGCGTTAGTCCTGTTGCAGCTTTATATTTTTTGCTGATCTCTTCCACAAGATTGTCAATGGCATCTTCTTTTACAAGATTGATGCTGCATCCGCCAAATCCGCCACCCATCATCCTGGCACCTAATACCGCATCGTTCTGTTTTACATATTCTACCAGCCAGTCTATTTCTTTACAACTCACTTCATACTCTTTGCTCAATGCTTCGTGCGTAAGGAACATCTTTTTACCGAGCGATTGTATGTCGCCATTTTTAAGATCGTTGCAGGCAGACTGTAACCTGAGGTTCTCTTCTACAACATACTTACAGCGCTTGTATATTAAAGCATCTTTCGGCAATACATGCTCAGCCAGCATTGGGAGGGTTACATCGCGCAGCGATACAACTTCCGGGTGATGTGCTTTCACCCAGTTTACGCCTAACTCGCATTGTGCGCGGCGTGTATTATATTCGGAGGAGGCGAGCGAATGAGATACATTTGAATTGAGCAGCACCACCCTGATACCTTCCATATGCAGCGGCACGTAATTGTATTCAAGGCTCCTGCAGTCTAATTGAATGGCATATCCTTTTTTCCCGAACATGGAGGCAAACTGATCCATAATGCCACATTTAACACCGGCAAACCGATGCTCTGCAGCCTGGGCGAGCTTTACCATTTCCATTTTAGACAACCCCAATTCAAACAGTGTGTTGAGCGCATAGATGACGCTGCACTCAACCGCAGCAGAAGAAGAAAGCCCGGCTCCGATAATGATGTCTCCATCGAGCACCAGATTAAACCCGGTGATATTATACCCGTTTATCAGGAGTTGATCTACCACACCCAGCACATAATCCGTCCAGGTTTTACGGGGAAACAAAGCGGTTAAATTGCACTCGTACAATTCGTTGAACGAGCGCGAATAGAGGTGAATGCTGGCGTCGCCTCTTTTGGCAACGGCCACATAGGCAGCTTTGTCAATAGCAGCCGGTAGCACAAAGCCTTCGTTGTAATCGGTATGTTCTCCTATAATATTAATACGCCCGGGAGAACGGACCAATAAGGGCTCTGTTCCAAAAAGCTGCTGAAAATTTTCTTTTATCTGCTCAACATCATACGCTATAAATTCCATTGTATTTTCCTTATCAATATCTATTTATAATACTAATTTTTTACTCGACTGTCGTAATATCAATTCAGGTTCCAGCACCAGCTTTTTGGGGGTCTGGTGCCACCATTCTTTGTTATGCATCATTTCAAAAAACAACCTGGCGGTTTCCTCGCCCATTCGCACGGTTTGCTGATTCACGCTCGATAAAGAAGGCGTAAGGTACTCACCAAATGCCTCATTGGCAAAACCTATGATGGCTATTTCGCCGGGAATTTTTTTACCTGCTGATTTAATAGCCTGCATCGCCCCGAGTGCAGTAAAGTCTTCTACGGCAAAAACAGCATCGGGACTATATTCCAGCAGCCTGGTCATGCACTCTCTTCCCGATTCGATGCTTACTTTTCCATATACGATCAGGTCTTCATTTACGGGTATGTTGTGCACATTGAGGGCATCTATATAGCCCTTCAACCGCTGGTTAAAATTGGTAACATGCTGCTGTCCTCCGATATGGGCTATTTTGTAACAGCCTTGTTGTATCAAATGATTGGTGGCATTAAAAGCACCCATATAATCGTCTACCACTACGGAGGGAACTTCCAATGAATCGTTGGCGCGGTCGAACAAAATAAGCGGCACCTGCCGTTTTTTTAAATAGGCATAATGATCAAGGTTGATGGTTTCTTTAGAAATAGATGCCAGCACGCCATCTACCTGCGATCGCATAAAAGTTTCCACGCCTCTTTTTTCGTACTCATATAACTCATTGGACTGATAGATGAGTACGTTGTACCCTTTATCGCTCATTACCTTTTCAATGCCGTGAATAACGGAACCAAAAAAATTGATCTCTGCACTGGGAATAATGACTCCTACAATTCTGGATTTGCCGAGCCTCAGCGACGACGCAATTTTGTTAGGATGATAGTTTAATTTTTTTGCCACCTGTTGCACGGCCCTGCGGGTAGTGTCTTTTACTGCGGGATGATCATTCAATGCCCTCGACACCGTTGCCACAGCTATATTCAGCTCTTTTGCAATATCGTGTATGGTGGTTGGTTGCCTGCTCATATTCTTTCTTTTCAAGCTGTATTGATCTGCTGCGGCAACCAGAACCTCCGGAACGTTGATTTTTCCTGTGCCTTCAACGGATGCATATACAATACACTAAACAATACTGTTGTGTTAAGCCTGCACGTGCTAAAAAGATTCATCGATTGTTTTTATTACCCGTCTATCAAATTTACACTCCCGTATCAGCGAAATTTATATGTACTTAACCATATTTTCTACGTGGTTATCTCTTGTCCAATAGTTTAATGAAATAACCGCCTACCACGCTTCTTGCCTGGAAGCCAACCTGTTTGCCATTGGTGGTTTCGTGCCAGTCGCTGAGTGGCACCCGTGTTGTTGTTTCGGTTGCATATTTATATACCGGCGCTACCAGGGCTTTAAAATCAGCCTCACTATCAGCCAGTGTTGCTGTCCATACTATCCAGTCGGATTTGGTATATGTTTTACGACTGTCTAACGGCAGTCCGTATTCGTTTTGTTTGCCTAAATAGTATTTGATCTCTTTCTGATACACGGTAGCAGGGAACAATTTCAGCCCAAGTAATTTATCCCAAACCAGGTTGTACTTCTGGCTCCAGGTGCCTTTCTTATCGAATGTAAGCGCGTAATGGTCTCCATCGTCCGCCATTTCCATCCATTTGGTTACCATTTCCGATGCACTTTTTTTATACTGCGCGGCGGTTTCCTTTTCTCCCAATTGTTCGGCGAGGCTGGCATAACAGCCGAGCGCAACAATGGCTTTTACAGAAAGATTGGCATTGTGTGCGAGGTGCCCGGCAAAATCATCGGTGCACAACTGGTTGGCGGGGTCAAATCCTTCCTTCAACAAATAACCTGCCCAGGTGGTTAGCGTTTTCCAATGCTTTTTTGCATAGTTGGCATTGCCTTCTGCCTTTGCTATGGCGGCGGTAAGAATGATCACATTGCCGGCTTCTTCAACAGGCATGTCTTCTCCATAGGTTTGACCATTGGCCAAAGGATAAGTGCCGAGATCGTGCGCTGCAAATGGTTTGGTCCATTTACCGCTTTCACTATAGTAAAATATTCCATTCAGCATTCCCTTCAACAATTCGGGATTGTAGGCAAGGTAGAGAGGTGCCGAAGGATAAGTAATGTCTACAGTGTTGATGGAGCCATTGCTGAAGTTTTCTTTAGACATAAAAAGAATGTCTCCTTCAGGGCTTTTCAACAGCTTATGTGCGGCCAGGCTTTGCCGGTAGGCGAGTATGCACAGGCGCGCGTATTCTTCTCCGCCTGCTTTTAACGCATCATTGTATATCGTTGCATTCAGGTCTTTACAACGTTTAATGACCAGGTCAAAATCGGCATATGCCTGGCTCATTTCTTTTTCAATGGTGGTGCTTCTGCCGGTGCGCCACCACGCAGGCAGGTTTTTACCAAAATATTGAATGGATAAAATGTCATCATACCCCAGCAATATTGTGCGCGATGCAGCCTCTTTACCTACCTTACCCAACGGTAGCACGGTGTTGAGCATAAACTGTTTCCCTTCAATATTGCTTGTATTGGCGCGATAAGTACCATTTACAAAAGCATTCAGCGCTACGCGAGCAGGAGTAATATATTGAACGGAACGATCTTTTTCGGGTACTGCTACATACATATATCCCCAGTCGATCCTTACATCATCTCCCTTTTTTTGAAGCACAGGTTGCTCTTTTGTGCCTGCCTTCAATATGTTCAGCCGTTCGGCTTTGTAGCCGCTGGCGGTTACCACCTGCGCTTCGCTGTTAACCGACAGATTGGTGGATGCACCCAGGAACAACTCCGTTTCGTGTGTTGCATTGTCGTTGGAAATAACTTTTGCTGTAATGTAAGACACGGGACGTGCCAGGATATCGAGGTTTTTGATGAGCAAGGGAGAAGTAAATGTAAGCTCCAGGTTAACAGGGCCACATGCAAAAGTATAAACTGTTTGGGTGGCATTCATTTCCACCTTTTGTTGAGTAGCTGTTGCCACGTTTGATACTGCCTGTTGTTTAGCCTCTGTTACCAAACCGGCGTCGAGCCACGCTCCGCCGGCAGTATTAGCTACATGTATGGCCAATACATTTTTGCCCTTTACCAATTTACCGGCTGCGGAAGCAGGTATGGCAACGTATTTATATTTTGTAAGCCATCCCACATGCTCGTATATTTTTTCTCCGTTCAGGTATACTTCGGCGTTATCATCGTGCTGAATTTTCAGGAACAGTCCGGATGCGTCGCCGCCGCTCCATGTAAAGCTGCGTCTTACCCATATATCGGGCGATTCCCATTCTGTTTTTGCCATCGTGCCATTATCGCCAAAAGGAGCTGCCCCTTTTTTCCAGTTCGCCTCGTTAAAGCCAGGTTGCATCCAGTCGTGGCCGGGTTGGGTTTCGGTATAACTTACATCATACGCTTTATCATCGGCAGTAGCGGCAATGGCATTGTATTCTTTTTCCATATCGCCCATAAAGCGGTATGTTTTACCATCTGCTTTCAGCAAGCCAATGAGCGATTGCTCTTTACCCGTCCAGTGTTTGGTGGGTGAGGCGTTTAATTGATCGCTGAAAGACCAGAGGCTAAAATACGGGTCGTGGGTGATGAGTGGATAAGCCGGCGCACGAAATTCCTGTGCGTTTAAGGATATTGTGAAACTGACAATGGCTAATAAGGAAACAATTCTTTTCATTCGTCAAAAATGGATTTATACCGAGCCGTCAGCTATCAGCTTTCAGCTATCAGCGAAGCATTTAGATTTATCCCAAATCTGAATGCTTCTTTTTTGTTGTTGGTTTTGTTTTCAAAAATTACTCAGAACTGATAGCCCGTCCGACTGGCTTTAGCCGGGCGGGCTATTAGCCCATTGCTATTTATTTTTTTCTGATGGTATAGGCAGCGCTACCCCGGCTTTTACCGGTATGCCAAAAACCGGTTCTCCTTCGGCATTCCAGGTAAAGGGCTGAGCCCTTGGCGAACGCTCTTTGCCGCAGCCTTGGCCCGGCAGCGCGTTGGCGTGGTAAAGCAACCAATCCTGAGTACCGTCTGGCGACTTAAAAAATGAATTATGTCCTGGTGCATATACGGCATTTTCTTTTGACTGCTTAAAGAGCGGAACAGGTTTTTTCTTCCACGCCGTGCTGTCGAGCAAATTCTCTTTGCCCGTAAAGGTTAGCAGTCCCAGGGTATAAAAATCTGTCCAGCAACCACTCGCCGAAAAAACAATATGCAGTTTATCGCCGTGCATTAATGATTGCGGACCTTCATTCACGTTTACGTGAGCCGGGTTAGCAGCATCATTCAAATCGCCAATGGTTTCCCAGTCATATGTAGGACGAGAAATGCACACTCTTTTACCATCTATTGTCCAGGGATTTTTCATTTTTGCGATGTAGATGTTCTGCTGTCCATTAGTATCTCCTTCCCAGCCGCTCCATATCATGTATAACTGTTGGGCATAAGTGAAAACATTGCCATCGATGGCCCATTTATCTGAAGGATCGGCCACTTTTCCTTTCCATGTCCACTCGCCTTTCATTGGATCTGCCGAGGCATTTTCCAACACATACATGCGGTGGTTGTCGTTCCTGCCATCATCTGCGGCATAGTATACATACCATTTGTTATTGATGAAATGAATTTCGGGCGCCCACAACTCCTTCGACCACATCGTACCTTCCGGCGGTATATAGATCGTTTTTTGTTCAGCGGTTTTAAGGTCAGCAATGTTTTTGGTTTTCCAGATGGCTATCCTGTTGCCAAGTGTATGTGTGTAATAGTAATAGCCATCTTTATAAAACGAAAACGGATCGGCACCCGAGGGCAGCAATGGGTTGGTGAAAGTTTGTTGCTGCGCTTGTACAGAGCAGGCGATCAAACTGACAATTACCAAAAAAGTGGAGAATGGTTTCAGCTTCCTTCTAAAGCCTATCTCTCCTTCTCTCTTTCCAAAGGAAAGAGAGCGGTACTGTATATCGCTGGTCAACTTCATATCTTCCATTTCAACTTGTTTACACCGCCCGGAACAAACCAAGCAGTTTTCGGTCTGTAAATAGCAGCCTCACCTCCTAAGCCTATCTCTCCTTCTCTCTTTCCAAAGGAAAGAGAGCAGTGCTGTATACCACTGATCAACTTTATATCTTCCACATCAACTATTGAACGTTACTATGCAACATTCAACCGCTAATTATTATTTATCGATCTCGTTGACAAGCCAGCCACAGCCTCACCTCCCTTCCTCCTCTCCGAAAGAGAGGAGGCGGTGCTCTATACCACTGATCAACTTTATATCTTCCACATCAACTATTGAACGTTACTATGCAACATTCAACCGCTTAACTATTATCGATCTCGTTGACAAGCTGGCCCACCGTGCATAGGTCTCCTCCCCTTCGGGGAGGCGGGTGGGGCTCTACCTATACAACTGCTTATGCACTTCCTGCACCTTTTCGATTGGCATTTTCAGCACCTTCCTGTCGTAAGTAAAAAAGCCGTTGGTTTCAACCTCCACATCGGTGGTTTGCGTGTATATACCGGCAGACAATCCCATTTCTTTCAACTTGTTCAGACGGTCAATAAACTCAGCATATTTCGCAAACAATTCGTCGCTGTTTTTAAAGCTCTGGTAACCCCAGTTGTTTTTGTTTTGCCAGGTATGTCCTTCAAGCGGCAAACCTAATCCGCCAAACTCGCCTAATACGAGCGACTGTTTTTCTCCAAACACAGCAGGCGTCGGCATTTGCGGATCGGGGTAGTGATGGATGTCAAGAATATGACCGGAACCGAAAAAGTTGCCACCACTTGCTTCATTCACCAGGCGCGAAGGGTCCATTTGCATCGTCCATTCAACAATTTCTTTTGTTTTAAACTGCCCCCATGCTTCGTTAAAGGGAACCCACACCACAATGGAGGGGAAGTTGTAACAGGCATCCATAATCGCTTTCCATTCCTGACGGTAGATAGCTTCCGATTCGGGTGTGCGGTCTTTATCCAGCTTCCTGCCCGATACCTGCCCGGCACGCATGTCCCATGAGTTTCCTCCCATATCACCACTGGGCATATCCTGCCATACCAGCACTCCTATTTTGTCGCAGTAATAATACCAGCGGGCAGGCTCTACTTTTACGTGCTTGCGAATCATATTAAAACCAAGTTCTTTGGTTTTTTCAATGTCAAATTTTAATGCTTCGTCTGTGGGAGCAGTGTACAAGCCGTCGGGCCACCAACCCTGGTCGAGCGGACCGTATTGAAATACAAATTCGTTGTTGAGCAACATGCGCAGCAATCCATCATTGCCTTTACCAATAGAAGATTTGCGCATGGCAAAATAGCTGCCCGCTTCGTCTACCACCTTTCCCTTACGGGTAACCGAAATTTTCAGGTCATACAAAAATGGTGAGGCAGGCGACCAAAGCTTTGGATTGCTGATAGTCAGCGTTGCAGTTGTTTCGCCTTTTAATGTTTGTGTGGCAACCTGCTGCTGTCCTTCCCATGCCGAAACAATCACTTCATCGCCGGGCTGCAAACTTTCTGTTTTCACTTCAACGGTCAGCGTTTGCTTATCTATATCGGGCGTTTGTTTGGTAGATACGATATAGGTTGCCGGCACATTTTCCAGCCACACAGTTTGCCAGATACCTGTTACCGGTGTATACCAAATTCCTTCGGGATTCTTTACCTGTTTGCCGCGAGGCTGAGGACCATCGTTAGAAGGGTCCCATACCCTTACTGCAATTTCCTGCTTCGCGCCTCTTTTCAGCAAAGCAGTAATGTCGAACGAAAAGGGATCATAACCACCTTTGTGCGAACCGGCCTTTTGTCCGTTCACATATACATCTGTTTCCCAGTCTACGGCACCAAAGTGAAGCAATACTTTACCCTTGCGCATAGCTTTGGGAACATCAATACTGCGCTTATACCAAAGCACACTGTCTTTACCGACTGTTTTTCCCACGCCTGATAAAGCCGACTCTACCGCGAAGGGAACGAGAATACGGCCATCGAACGAAGCAGGCTGGTTATCGGCTTGCTGCGCTGGTAAAATACTATAATCCCACATGCCGTTAAGGTTTATCCAGCTTTTGCGGGTAAGCTGCGGACGGGGATACTCCGGCAAAGGGTTGGCGGGATCAACTTTTGCAGCCCATTCCGTTTTTATCCGGTCGCCTGCAATTTTCCATTGGTCCTGGGCTGATGTGGTTTGCTGAACAAAAACAATCAAACAAAACAAATAAGTAAAGCGCATCATATTTAATTCCTATTTAGTCGCAATTTAAACAATGACTTGTCAACAAGTGCAATCAGCCATCAGCTTTCAGCCTTGAGTATTTTCTGAAAGCTGATCGCTGATGGCTGATTGCTGTACTATAACTAAAACTCAACTTTTACCAACGGGGAGAAGATGCGATCTTCTATTCCCGCTATTTTTAAACCAATTCTTGCATATACATAATTCTGTGTGGGGGTTATCGACGGAATGGTTACACTCAGCGATACATCGGAGGAGTCGGTGATATCGCCACCAGATATTCCAGCGGTTGCAATGTTGTTGCCGCCCGACACAAATTGGGTTTTGTTGATATAGAGGGTAACATTCTCTATGTCTTTTGCATCGGCATCGTTGATGATTTTATCAATGCCGAAGCTGGCATTCACATTACCGCCGGATGCAGCTATTTGCGACCCGGTAATAAGATAGTAGGGCACTACTTCCAGGTCGAGCGTCGTATTACCCCGGAGTGTTATCGCAACCGAGTCGGGATTGCCAGCCGCTGTCTTCTTCCACATAAAGGGGCCTTGCCCGTTAGGAATGATCAGCTTATAATCGCCGTCAAAGAGCAATGCAGCATAAGTGCCATCCTGTGTAAACGACGATCCTAAAGGGCCTACTTTGCCAAAACCATACTGGTACAATTCAAAAGGAACCTGGTCTTTTTCAAGACCAAAAGTTTGTCCCTGGTATACCAGCTTACCGGAAAGCATAGACGAAGGCGCATCGTAATTGTCCTTTTTACAGGACAATATGGTAAGAGCCGCCAGAGCAAAAACAATATAATGAAGTTTAACAGTCATAATTCTTTATTTGAAAGATGAACACCTATTGATTGGGCTGCCTTACAATTTTTGGATTGGCAGCGCGTATATTATCATTGATGAACGTGTAATAATTGCCTAACTGGAAACGGTTAGCACCCGTTACAACGGCAGGCAACACTTCTTTAAAAACCCACTTACCATTATTAGGATTACCGGGGTTGTATATTTTGTACGACCATAACCCCCACGGTTGTGTACTCTTTTGAGTAGCTTTTCCGATATTGCTTTTGAGATCCGAAAGACTGGTAGGATCGCCATTCCATACAATGTGCGCTATTCTCCACCTTTTTAAATCGAACAGCTTATGTCCTTCAAAAGCCAGCTCTACCCTGCGTTCATGCACAATGCGGTCGAAGGTAATATCGCCTGCGCTCAGCTCTTCAGTCAATCCTGCTCTTGCTCTTACCTGGTTCATATAGCCTGCCGCTTCTTCTGCCTGTCCTAATTCAAACGCTGCTTCGGCAGCATTCAGCAATACCTCGGCATAACGGTAACGAATAAAGGCTACATCGCTTCCGCGTCCTCTTCTTCCAGATCCCACGGTAGGGTCTAAATATTTGCGGATGTAAAAACCGCTTTGTGACCTGAACTCCAAACCATTTACCGGACCATCAGCGCCTACTACCTGCACTTTTGCATCTTCGGGCGTGCCAGGCAGGTTCTTCAAATTGGTGGCTACATCACTGGTAAAAATGCTTCCATCGGCTAATTGGTAGCCAGCCCATATGTCAACGCGGTTTCCTTTAAATTGTCCGTTGGGTAACAACACCGTTCCAGCCAGCCTCGCATCTCTTCCTTCGAATATCTGTTCCTGCGTATCGTAATAAACAGGATTGCCCGAACCATCTTTTGTGGGGATGGGAGCATAGGTGCCATCCAGCTTTTCGAAAGCTTCAACAAGGTTCAGCGATGGATTCAAACGACCTGCATCGGCACCTTCGTCGGAAAAGGAAAAGGGTTGATCATTAATAGTGAACCCATGTACTTTTCCTTTGCCTGCAGCAAAATCTTCTATCCATATTGCCTCCTGGTTTACACTGCTTTTATCTAAAAAAATCGCAGCGAAATTATCCGACAGGTTGGGCAGCACCTGGTACAGCTTGTAAGCGCCGGCGCTTCCGTCCATAATGGCTTTTGATGCGGTGAGTGATTTGGTATAGTAGTCGTTGGCTTTTGATGCAGGTATTCCTACTTCTTCGCCAGGCAACGATACCTGTGGTGTGGTAGCGCCATATTTTGCAATAGAACCGGCATACAATGCTGCTCTCGATTCCATAGCCAACGCGCTTCCTTTGCTGGCGCGCGACTTTTGATTGGCGTCTACAGGCAGCATGTCCTTAATGGCTTCCGCCTCACTGATCACAAAATCATATATCTCCGATTCTTTTGCACGGGGAAATTGCGATTCGGCTCCCTTGGTAGGGTCAAATTCCAATGGCGTGGTAATGAGGGGAACACCACCAAACCTTTTCACCATTTCAAAATAAAAATTGGCTCTCAAAAACCGGGCTTCTGCCATAAACCTTGTCTTCTCGTCGTCGGTAAGCGCAGTGGAAGCATTGGTTCTTTCAAGAAAAAGGTTCATTTCACGGATGTATGCATAGCTCCGGCCCCAATCCAGCTCCCACTCACTGTATCCCCAACCGGTACGCTGCACAATAAAGTAACTGCCGTTTTCGGAAGGAAAGCTTTCACTGAAATCTGCCATCGTACGCCAGCCGGGTTCTATATCGTTCGGGTCGCTTCTGTAAGGACGCCAATAACCATCGAGGCTTGAAAAATCTACCTGCCTGTTATAAAGATCGCTTAAGATGGAGAGTACGAGTGCCGGGTCAGAAAAAGCCACGTCGTTGGGAAGCACCTGGATGGGCGGAATGTCGAGAAAATCCTTGTCTTTACAACCTTCCAGGCTGCATAAACAGGCCACAGCCGCTGCTCCTATTGCCACTTTTTTTAGCTGTGCCGCAACCGTTTTTATATTTTGAATCCTTAGTGTCATTGGAATTATTTTATTTCTTGATGAAATATTTACAGCGAAAGATTGATACCGAAATTGATTACCCTGCTTTGCGGGAACTGCAAACCGTTATCATCCACCACTTCAGGATCAACTTCAAATTGTTTGAGGTTATCGATTGAGAAAAGATTATACGCGTTCAAATAAATTCTTGCCCGCTGTATTTTAGCCTTTTCCAGCAACCGTGCAGGTATGGAGTAACCCAACTGTATGGTTCTTGCCCTCAGCGCTGTTACGTTGTGCATCCAGAACGTAGAATTGCGTTGCCCGCTTTTTTCGTAGTTGCTGTGCCCGAAAGCGATATTGTACCTGTTGGCGGGATATTTTCCGGGTATCCATTCGCTGTTTACATCATATGGATCGGCGCGGCGCCACCTGTCGGTAAAAATGGTATTCAGGTTTCCATTGTTCTGGAATGCCCAGCGCGTTTCCCAGTTCTGGAACCAGGTGTAGCCGGCAGCGCCGGAGAAATCGGCATTGAAATCAAAGTTTTTATACCGCAGTCCTATGGTAAATCCAAAGTTGATCATGGGCTGATCACCATATCCAAAGCCTATCGGCCGCTGGTCGTAGCCATCAATCTTTAAGTCGCCATTGATGTCTTTATAAATTAAATCGCCCGGCAACAATGTCCTGTTGCCCTGCCCGTCAATATCTACGGGATAGGCATTAATTTGTTCCATTGACGTGAACTGCCCTTCGGTAATATACCCCCACTCTATGCGTGCGTACCGGTTTTCAATTGAGTTCCTGTATTGATCCCAGCTATTGAAGAAAATAGGATTATAAGTTGACAGCAGCTTTCGGCGCGAGTAACCGATATTGCCTCCCACATTATAGTCGAGCCCGCCAATTTTGTTTGTATAGGCCAACGAAAGCTCTCCGCCATACTGGGCATCGCTGTTAATGTTTTCTGCAGGCAGTGAATAGCCGATTTCCTGTGGCGGCAGCACATCGTTCTTGCTGCCCAGCAACCCTGTTCTTTTGCGATAGAAATAGTCTATCACACCAATCATTTTGCCGCCAAACATGCTGAAGTCAATGCCCACATCGGTCATATTACTTTTCAGCCAGCTAATGTTTGTAATGGGTATGCCCTTATCTCTCGAAACCGTAATGGCGTTTCCATCAATAATAGCCGTTCCCATATTATACTGGTACCCTTGCAAATAAGCATAGGGCGCAACAATGGGTGGATTACCGCCAATGAAAGGATCTGTATCATCGCCCAATACCCCATACGAAGCTCTTATTTTGAGATCGGTCAGCACATTGCTGTTGCCCAACAGTTTTTGCATGAAAGGTTCTTCGGTTAAACGCCATCCGGCAGATATACCGGGGAAGTATCCCACACGCTTATCGGGGGCAAACAGGTAAGATGCATCACGCCTCATAGATGCTTCGAAGAAGTAGCGGTTGGCATAGCTGTATACCAGCCGTCCAATATAACCTATCCGGCTTTGCGTAGCCTCTTCATCTTCGTAGCGGTCCATAGTGGGGAAGTAGATAAGCGGCAGGCTGTTGGACACAGGAGAAGCATGCAGCCAGTTCCTGCGGCGATTGTTTTTTAAGCGTTCTGCTACAAACGTAACGCCTACACTGTGCTCACCAAAATTGTTGTTATAGTTAACCTGTCCCTGTATGGTGGTATTGATCTGTTTGATCTGCTCGCGGTCGCGCCACGGGTTGGTACTGCCGCCCGTTGCCCTGTATTCTTCGTCGGTGCTATCAGTTCCCGGAATGTAGGTGTATGCTTTATAAGTATACTCCTGGTTGTTGGATTGCAGATCGGCAATGTAATAAGAATACACTCCTTTTAAAGTAAGCCCTGGTATTTGCGGTATTTGCCACTCCGCATTAAAGTTGGTTTGCATTACGCGCCACTCCGATTTTAATTTACCGGAAATGGACTCATTCAAAAACGCGTAATTCGATTCCAGATGCTCACCAATATTGTTCAGGTAAGCAGGGTTGTCGTTAGCGTAAGGTCTTTCAATAGGCGTGTTTCGGAGCACACCCAAACGGGCAAGAAAATAATCGTCGCCACCGGGAACGCCAGGATTTTTCCTCGTTTCAATACGACCGTTGATGTCTACTCCTACTTTCAATCCTGTGGCCAGCTTGGCAGTAACGTTGGATTGTATGTTGGAACGGTTGAACCTGTATTCCTTTCCCATCATGGAACTTTGGAAAAGATTGGTGGCAGACACATAGTAGTTTACTTTGTCTGAACCTCCGTTGATGTTTACGTTTACAGAGTTTTGCGGCGCCGGCCTGTCTAAAATAAACGACCGCCAGTCGAAGCTCCGATATTGCGATCCTGCGCTTTCGCCCTGCTTGTATTTTTCAAGTTCCTCCTGCGTGATGCCGGTCGATCCAAACCTGTTTATTTCAGCTTCGGCGCGATACGACATGTAGTCGTAAGAGTTAGTGAGCACTTTGGGAAAGCGGAACCAGCTCTGCCATCCGGCATAGGCATCTATGTTCACATTGTTCCTGCCGGTGGCGCCGCGTTTGGTGGTTACTACTACCACCCCGTTGGCTGCCCTCACTCCATAAATGGCAGCCGATGCGTCTTTCAGCACCGTAATGCTTTCAATGTCGTTGGGAGCAAGGTTGTTGAATTGTCCTGCATCCTGTTGTATACCATCAATTACATACAGAGGATTGCCCATATTGCGGATCTGGATATTGGCGCTGGAACCGGGACGTCCGTCGGGCATACGAAAAGTTACACCGGGCAGCTTTCCTGCCAGGGTGGAACTAACGGTTGAGCCTGCGTGCACACGGTCAATGTCTTTGGCAGTGACTGTAGAAATAGCACCCGTCAGCGATTCTTTTTTACGCGTTCCATAACCAATCACTACCACTTCGCCCAGGTCGGCATTGGAAAGCTGCATGGCTACGTTAACCGAAGTTTGGTTGCCTACGGTTACTTCCTGCCGCTGATAGCCTACAGAGGTAAACACCAGTACCGAACGTGCGCCGGCCACTTTAATGCTGAACTGGCCATCACTGGTAGTAATGGTAGCATTTTTAGTTCCTTTTTCGGCAACGGTAACATTAGCCAGGCCATTGCCTGCACTGTCGAGCACTGTTCCGCTAACGGTAATTTTTTCAGCCTCCTGCGAAAAGGAGCTATTGAATAATCCAACAAGAAAGAAGATGAGTAAGAGAGATCGCTTTTTTTGCCATAAGCAAATTGCGCCATTCGCAATTCCAGGTAGTGGACGCTTTGAAAATTTCATTTGGCAATCAATTGGAGTTAATAATGGTATGTAATCGTTTCCATAACCTGCAAAGCGCGCCGGTATTTGGAAATGTGAAATAAACATTTATTAATGAGTCGTTTAATTCACTGCGTTTCAAAACTTTTTCAAATTGTTACAATCCTTATCATGCCAAAACATTTCCATTGATTTCCATAAAATCAAAAAGAGCTAATATTGTATCCCGCTTATGGCTGCCGTGTATCAATTTATACGATTGACTGCTTTGATGCTTGTATGCGTCTGCTCCGCAAGCGCCCAGTCGTATTATTTCCGGCATTACCAGGTTGAGAACGGGCTTTCGAACAATACCGTGTTTTGCAGCACCCAGGACAAAAATGGCTTTATGTGGTTTGGTACCAAAGACGGATTGAATCGCTTTGATGGCTATCAATTCAAAAAGTATGACCTGAATGCCGTCAATGGTAACAGGTTGTCGAGGGCAGAGATATGGAGCCTGTTTACAGACGAGCAGAACAGGATATGGATAGGGTCTCAGATTGGATTGTTCCGCTTTGATGTGCAGACGGAAACCGTTGTTCCTTTTATAGATACACTCCGGAATATAACCGAAGTATATGTTGAGGGCAGCAAATGCATCTGGTTTATTTCGGGTATGACGTTGCACCGCTACGATTTTTTTTCACGCAAATTGAAAACGTTTCCATTCTCAAATTACTTTGCTGCTACCACTTTGTGCCAAACGCCTGATGGAACTATGTGGTTTGCCACTGTGGATGGCTATTTGATAAAATGGCGCCGCGAATCGGAGACGTTTATAAAGTATAATGTGTTTGAACATTCGCCTAAAGCGGCATCGCAATGGATTGAAAAAATATATGTAGCCGGCAACGACTCAATATTTGTGGGCACATCGAGCCAGGGCTTAAAGCTTTTTCACTGCAATACGGGCAGCTATGAAGATGTGCTTACCTATAACGCTAACAAGACAACGATTTTTGTAAGAGACATTGTCCGCTACTCCGACAGTGAGTATTGGTGCGCTACAGAATCGGGTATCTTTACTTATAATACGCACACAAAAGCCGTATCGCATTTCGAAAAAAACTACCAGGACCCTTATGCTATTTCTGACAATGCGGTTTATGCAGTATACAGAGATAAAGAAGGAGGCATTTGGTCGGGCACCTATTTTGGAGGCATCAATTATTACCCTAAACAATATGCGCCGTTCAAAAAATTTTTTCCGGACAATACGCAGAATGCTATCAGTGGAAATGTGGTGCGCGAAATTTGCGAGGATCAATACGGCAATCTTTGGCTGGGTACAGAAGATGCGGGGTTGAATAAACTCAACCCTGTAACAGGACTTATTACGCACTTTATTCCTACCGGAGATAAAAGCAGCATTGCTTATTCCAACATACACGGACTTGCCCCTGCGGGCAATGAGTTGTGGGTAGGCACATTTGAACATGGGCTCGACATACTGGATATTAAAACCGGCAAAGTGGTGCGGCATTATATTGCCGGACCGTCCGACGACGAATTGAAGAGCAACTTTGTGGTGAGCCTGTTGCGCTGCAGGGATAACAGCATGTATGTGGGCACTTCGAACGGACTGTATTTATACAATCCACTAACGGATGGCTTTAAACGATTTTCGAATGAAGAGGCAGGTGTTTTCATCGCATCGCTGCTGGAAGATCACTCGGGCACAATATGGATAGGCACACACGATATGGGTGTATTTTCCTTTAACCCTGCAACAGGTGCCCAAAAGCATTTTGTAAACGACAGGAACAATAAAAACAGCCTGAGCACCAATACGGTTAATGCTATTTATGAAGACAGGCGAAAGAACATCTGGTTTTGCACAGAGGGTGGGGGATTGTGCCGGCTGGACAGCGCGCGACAAACTTTTACGCGTTATACAAGTGCGGATGGGCTGCCAAGCAATTTTGTGTTTAAGATACTGGAAGACGACAAAGGAATTTTTTGGGTTACCACGTCAAAAGGCATGATCAGTTTTGATTTCGGCAGCAACAAAAAAGTAGTATATACGAAGGGGAATGGCTTGCTGAACGACCAGTTCAATTATAATTCGGGATACAAAACGGCAAAGGGCAATATTTACTTCGGCAGCGTAAAGGGCATGATAGAATTTAACCCGGATGATTTTTCGCGGAATGAGTTTACCGCGCCGCTATACATAACGGGCTTCCAGGTGCACAACAAAGAGCTGGCTGTGCATCCCGACAGCGGCTCGTTGAAAAAATCGATTGCCTTCACCAACAAAATAATTCTTCCGTACGATCAATCGTCGTTCAGCATCGACTTTGCATCTCTGGGCTATTCTTCTCCCGAAAGAACGGAGTACCGTTATATGATGCAAGGGCTGGATAAGGACTGGACATATATCGCCACCAACAGAAAAGTATATTTTACCAATCTTTCTCCAGGTTCCTATACTTTTAAAGTAAGGGCTTCCAATAACGGCTCTAACAGCACAGAAAAAAGCCTCGAAATAAAAATTCTTCCTCCCTGGTGGGCAACTATATGGGCGTATATTCTTTATACCGCGGTAGCACTAGGTGTAATTTATTACCTGGTGGTGAGCTATCATCAGCATCTGGAAGACAAAAAGGAAAAAGAAATTTATGAAGCGAAGATCGATTTCTTTACCAACCTGGCACATGAAATAAGAACGCCGCTCACGCTGATCAAGGGGCCGGTAGAAAACCTGTCGGAATTAACGGAAGCTGTTCCGCAAATTAGCGAAGACGTAAAAATGATGGAGCGGAATACGGAGCGGCTGATCAACCTAGTAAACCAGATACTCGACTTTCGCCAGACGGAGGCAAAGGGATTCAGTCTTGATTTTACTTATGTAAACCTGAATGAGCTGATAAGAGATATCTACCTGAACTTTGAACCGCTTGCTAAAAAAAAGAAACTAGCTTATTCTATCGATATTCCTTCGGCTGCCGTACATACGATGGCTGATGAAGAAGCATTGCAGAAAATATTCAATAACCTGCTGAGCAATGCGGTAAAATATGCTGATAAAAAGGTGGTGGCACAACTGTTGTTACCCCAGGAGGGAGATGAATTTGTAAGCGTTGTAATAAGCAATGACGGATTTATTATTCCACAGGAAATGCACGAAAAAGTATTTGAGCCTTTTTACCGGATGAAAGAAAATATAAAACAAAAGGGAACGGGCATTGGGCTGGCATTGGCACGATCGCTGGTGGAACTGCACAAAGGCTATATTTATATTGATGACCGTTATCCCGGAATGAATACATTTGTTGTTTCACTCCCCCTGCAGACAGAAAAAGAAATGAAGCACACTAACCGAAAATCAAATTCAATTGCTTAACCAATCAAACTTTTTAACGTATGCAGCCAGTTATTTTATTGGTAGATGACGAAGAAGAAATTCTTGATTTTTTAGAGCGTACCCTCAGCAACCGGTATACTATTTTACGGGCAGAAAACGGCAGGCAGGCGCTGGAACTCCTGGAAGCAGAAGCTGTTCAACTGGTGGTGAGCGATGTGATGATGGATGAAATGGACGGCTTTGAATTGTGCCGGCAAATCAAATCGAACTTCGGGCATTCGCACATTCCTGTAATATTACTAACGGCTAAGAATACCATACAATCTAAAGTGGAGGGGCTTGAACTGGGTGCAGATGCTTATATTGAAAAGCCGTTCAGCAAAGAACACCTGCAGGCGCAAATTGCCAGCCTGCTTGCTAACAGGAGCATGATCAGGGAATACTTTGCCTCGTCTCCGCTGGTGCATATAAAAAGTATGGCTCACTCAAAATCTGATGAGCGTTTCCTGGAATGCCTGAATGATACGATTTATAAAAACCTGGAGGATGCTGACCTGGATGTGGAAAAGCTTGCCCGTATTTTAAACATGAGCAGGATTACACTTTACCGGAAAATTAAAGCGGTTTCTAATCTTTCGCCTATTGATCTCATCAACATTACGCGTTTAAAAAAAGCAGCCGAATTACTTGCGCAGGGCGACTGCAGGATATACGAGGTGGCGAACATGACGGGGTTCAGCTCGCAAAGCAATTTTGCACGAAACTTTCACAAACAATTTGGGATGACGCCTACGGATTACATGCACACGAAGCTGGCGGAAAGGCAGAAGCTGGTAGGGGAGTGAAGTTTGGGGTTTGGTGTTTATCGTTTGAGGGTTGTTGTCATTTCAATGTCTTTAACCACAAACCCCAAACGATAAACGATAAACGATAAACATCAAAAGGCTTATCCTACTACAGGATTTAAACGGGATGCTGCGTCAGCACCCGGCTCTGTACCACACAGCCAGCGTTGACGGTCGGCTTCCTGGTTTTCATTTTTAGGAGTAATTACTTTGGCGCCGTCGGCAATGTATATAACGGTCATTACTTCGCGGGTTTGTGCAGAATCGTTACCGGGCGCGCAATGCAAGGTCCACCCGTAATGCCAGGTGGCATCGCCTGCTTTCATGGTTTGCGGACGGGTTACCGCATAGCCATTCTTTTTTACATATTCGTCCAGCATTTTTTCCGACTCGTCAGAAATGGCCACACTGTCTACCAAACCAGTTTTATGCGTGCCCGATGCAAAAGTGAGCATTCCCATTTCTTCTGTAATATCAATTAAAGGCATCCACATGGTAACGGTATTGCTGGTATCAATTGGCCAGTAGTATTGATCCTGGTGCCAGGGTGTAAATCCGCCACCAGCTTCTTTATACAAAGCCTGGTCGTGGTAAATGCGCACACGCTCTACCCCCAGCAGGGTTGCAGCGATTTTGGCAAAACGTTTGGCCAGCGTATATTTTTTTACATCTTCATCTACTTCCCACAAATTCATGATCTGCAAAAATGCTTTCCCATAGGTATCGCGATCTTCCATTGCACGCGTTTCGGTATTGTACTTATAAGCTGCATTGTTGATCACATTCCTGTACACTTCCACTTCTTCTTTGTTCAAAACTCCGGGAATAAGGGTATGCCCGTTTTTACGGAATGCCTGGATCGTGGCTTCGTCAATCGTTTTGGTATCATTAAGCAATGGCAGGTTCATCGTTTGCATTTTGTTTCATTTTTTGTGATGAGATAGAACAAAATAAATGATAATACCATCCTGAAAAAATGCCTAATTTGCCTATTTAATGGGTTATTTTATCCATCGGTTGTATAATTTTTCTTTTGTTAACTAAAATATGCCATGCTAAAGCCCACACTCGAATCTTTAGGAACGGTTAGCGAAAGTTCGTTCCTGGTACGAAAGTTCAATGAAAAAGCTTTTTCGGCTCCTTACCATTTTCATCCTGAAGTGGAGCTGGCATTGATTGTGAAAGGAGAAGGCAAACGATATGTGGGCAACAACATGTCGCACTACACAGCAGGCGATCTTGTTTTGCTTGGGCCTGATCTGCCGCATTGCTGGAAGCTGGAGGGCGCAAAGAAAGCAAAACGTAAGGCTGCGTCGATCGTATTGCAGTTCAGGGAGGATTGCCTGGGAAATGATTTTTTTGGAAGAAAGGAACTGACCGCTATTCAAAAATTGCTGCAACGGAGTGCGCATGGCATGCAGTTTCAGCAACAAACAGCAGCAACAGCCGCACAAAAACTGCAACAACTGGAAGAACAAACCGACCCTTTTAAAAAAATGATCACCTTCCTGGAAATACTGCAATTGCTGGCTACCTCAAAAGAATTTGTATTGCTCGATAAGCAAAAAAAAGAAGATCCATACTCAACTTCGGATCAGTCGCGCATTAACCATGTAATGGCATATATAGTGGAGCATTTCCGAACAGAAATAACACTCGAAAGAGCCGCTGCCGTGGCTGGCATGACCCCTACTGCTTTTTGCAAATATTTTAAACGGGTTACGCGAAAAACATTTATTGAAACAGTGCTCGATTACAGAGTTAATTATGCCATGCAACAATTGGTGAGCACCGATCATCCTGTGTCGCACATCAGCTATGAAAGTGGATTTGGCGATGTATCGCATTTTTACAAAACTTTCAGGAACAGGAAAAAATTCAGTCCGCTGCATTACCGGAAAAAATTCAGGACGGATTTAACGGTGGGGTGAGGAGAACAGCTATCAGCATTCAGCTGTGAGCTTTTCGGACGGATTAAAATCCGTCCTTACAATATGCGACCGAGCCGATGGCTCTTGCTGTTTGTGAAGATACGGGGTCTGCACATTGGCGCAGGTTTTGTTGCAAAGCTCTGCGTTTAGCCAGACCTGTGCCATGCTGTTACTTGCACTATCAATTATCAACTTTAAATAACACCCGTCGCCACAGGCGACAACAAAACCGTACGAGGCGAGGACGCCTCGCACAGCGACGTTAACAACCAATCTTATGGCATATCAAACGCGACATCTAAGTTTCGAAAACGAGAAAAGGATTTCATTTACTTAACCAGTCCAATTTTCTATTGGATCGTCTCACTGAGCCATAAGCCTGTTGCGGAGTTTTACTAAGTCCTGCGTATTGTAGACTGTGCGAAAACGTTTCAGTTTTAATCCATCGTAAAGTAACTTATCGCCCGTCCAAAGAATACCTTTCAAGTAGTGGGTTAACGCTACAAAATCTATGTCGTCCAGGTCTATATCAGTAAGTAATTCTTCAGATTTCTTCCAGCTACTTTGTGGTATCAATTCTTCGTTGATAAACGTAAGCCGGGTTTGTAATTTTTCATATGCTGTTTCCAACTCGCTATCACTGAGCCTGGATATCTTTTTTAGCTTATTCCAATATTTTCGAATTTCAAAACGCATGTATTGATTGCTGTAAAATTCGAAGATATCATCAGAGTTGAAGAAAACATCTCCTATTGTTCCGTGGGAGTTGAGCAAGCAGGAAAAAATAATGTTGGTGTCAACAATTATTTTCTTCATTTTTCGAAGCGTTTGCGATTCTTCTTCCACCATCCCTTTTTTACTTCACGAGCAAGCTTATCAACTTGTTCCTGAGTTGCTTTTGAATTAGCAGTGGCTTCTTTATACACAAGATAATCAACAAGCCTTTGCAAACCTGTTGCATCTATTGTTGCCGGTAAACGTATTATAACTTCTGTAGAAGTGCGTTCTATCACCATAGCCTTCTTTTAAACACTAAAATTAAGTGATTTTGCGGACGGATTAAAATCCGTCCTTACAATATCCGACCGAGCCGATGGCTCTTGCTGTTTGTGAAGATACGGGGCCTGCACATTGGTGCAGGTTTTGTTGCAAAGCTTAGCAGGTCTAGTCAGACCTGCTAAGCGCTGTTACTTGTATACTGTTAATAAAAATTCCCATCGTAAATTAAACACAGCATTTAAGTTCATCAACTAAAAATAGTACCCGTCGCCACAGGCGACAACAAAACTGTACGAGGCGAAGACGCCTCGCACAGCGACGAGATATGTGACCGAGTCCGCCCGTGCCGGTACGGGCGAACCGATGGCTCTTACTGTTTGTGAAATACAGAGCCGTAGGCTCGGTGCAATATTGTAACCCGGGATTTTAATCCCGGGCTTTGAACACGCCACTCACCTGCTCACCAACTTCCTGCCCATACCCGTATTCAATTTAGAAACGACGAACTCACCTAATTTCTTTCCCTCTTCCGATCCGTTTACAATGGCGGGCATATAATGAATACCGCCATAAAAGCGACTGATGGCTGCTTCGTCTGCCGCGTGCCGGAAAGAGCTGAAGTTCCTGACAGGCAAACCAAACTCCAACTCTGTTGAATCGGCGTATGAAAAACTTTCGCCGAATATTTTTTCGAGCATTACAGCGGCGGCATTGGATATTACGCTGTGCCCGCTGGTATATTCAGGGAAGGGAGGGGTTTGCAGCAGGGGCAGCCAGTTGGCATCTATATACTGGTTAATATATGTTTCGGGTCGAATAACGAGACTTCGATATTTCTCATCCCAGCAACTGATGAAAGCATCTGCAAGAGCAATGGCTAACGATGCATAGGCCTGCAAGGATTGTTGCGCATCGGCATTTACTTTTTCGCAGGCAAGTTTTGTAATGTTCATCCAATGCCCGCCGGGCGATATTTTTTTGGAGGCGAACATTACATGCCCATTCACATTCATCTTAAACGGATTGCAATCCCAGAAACTGGCAATTTCCTTTTGCTCTTCGGTTAACTGCATTCCTATATCGCGCACCGCCAGCGCCTCAGAGTAAAAGCTGCTTCCTTTTTCAGCAGAAAAAGAAGTTGCGGGCAAAGGTTTAAACTGCTGTGCAGAGTCGATTACAAAAGTCCGCATCTTGTTCCAATGCGGCTCAATTGCTTTCAGGTAAGCTGGTGGTGTAGGCTTCCACGAAGCAGCGTCGTCGGTTACCGTATATTTTGAAAAAGTTCGCGTTTGTTTGTAATTGTCTTCGGCTGCCCAGGCCAGTATATGTTTTGCTACTGCTGCTCCGTATGCGATGGAACTATTATATACCTGTTCGTTTATACCTGACGCTTTTATTTCGCGTGTGAGCTGGCTATAAAAGCTATCTACCTTTTCTTCAGAAATTACCATGGTTTTTCCCACCGTAAGGATGGCATGCACTGCCGCCAGCGAATAATTGTATTCCACTCCCGTTGCAGGCTTTGGCAACGCTTTTAACCCATGCAATTGACCAGCCAGTGTGTTATACGCAGCATCGCCTGCTATGCCAGCTTCATATCCTGCAACACACACATAAGCGTAAGTGCGGCTTGTAACGGGAGGGGAATAAATATCGTACACCATTATATCCGTTATCTGCTTAATGGCGCGATGAATGTAAGATGCCTGGCGTGGCTCAGCGGCATTGTTGCTTTTTGCATAGGTTGAAGCAAAAGCCGTTATTAAAAGCAGTACACAATACTTCCTCATAATGCTTTTCTTTTAACGCCTTTAAAGTTGGTGATGGTGATGCCGGTAATATTTTTTTCTACCATAAACTTTCTCGATGATTGCGACAAAAAAGTGGAGCCGTAATAAAATTCGACCTTCCTTTTTTTACCGTTGTTATATACAATTTCAGCAAACGCGTCGTCGGCTTTAAGGCTGATCCATTTTGACTGACCTGCCGGTTTGGTTTTTGCATACAACACCAGGCTGTCCTGGTTTTGCGTTGCAATGTAAACATCTTCCTTGCGGGCAGTATGTATAACCGCCAATCCCTTGCCATCGCCTTTTACTAAAAAACCGGATTCATTTACCGAAAGACTTTTAAAATTGCCTGCTCCATCGCCTATCAGGCACAAGCCGTTCAATGCATCGTGTCTGCCGCTGTAAGGTTCCATGCTGTAATCGTTGCCTACCAATATTACATCGAGGTTGCCATCGCCGTCAATGTCATTGCTCAGCATTCCATATACCGGTGCGGCTTGTGCTTCCAGCGGTAGGGGGTTCATGCTGAACCGGCCTTTTCCATCGTTTTGAATATAGACCGTTTGGAGATTGTTGGCTGTTTTGTGAATGGCATCCTGCCTGTCTTCATTGCTCCACAAATCATTCATGGTAGCCAGACCGTATGCTTTATAAGTGGGATATTTTTTCCGGATAGAAACCAGTTGTGCCGACAGGTCGTTTTTTGCATGCATGGGAAAGGCTTTCCTCATTCCATCTTCTGCCTTCATGTAGCAAAACAACATGGCATCGAGCGAACCGTTTTTGTCAAGATCTTTTGCATACAACGTCATAGGTTCTTCGTGGGTTGCCACGTAGTTCGAATTGAGTCCAAGATTTCCGACTATATAGTCAATATCTCCATCATTGTCAAAATCGCCTGATACCAGGCTGTTCCACCAGCCGCGTTCATTACCAATGCCTGTGGTTTCGTTAATGCTTGAAAATGATTTGCCATTGTTTTTTAAAAAGGTCACTGGCATCCATTCGCCTGTAACCACCAGGTCAAGCTTACCGTCGTTGTCAAAATCCGTCCACAGCGCATCGGTGATCATCCCCATGTTTTTCAGTTCAGGACATAGTATTTCGGTAACATCTGTAAATTTTCCACCTGTATTTTTAAGCAAAAAGCTGGAGGGTGTTTTAGGATAAGCGCCAGATACCACCCGTCCTCCAACAAAAAGATCAAGGTCACCGTCTTTATCAAAATCTGCCGCGCGTACGCAGGAGCCATTTACTGTTTCTTTAGGAAGCGCTTCTGTTGCCAAAGAAAATTTTCCTTTACCGTTATTGATAAACAACCGGTCCTGCGCCACTGCATGGTCGGGCGGTATTTCGTAACTGCCGGTTACGGAATACAGATCGAGGTCGCCATCATTGTCCACATCCAGCAACAGCACACCCATTTCTTCCTGCAATTCGTTTGGCATGCGCGTGATGCGGGTAGAGTCGATATTGAATGCACCTGTTTGGCTCTGCATAAAAAACACACCGGGATTGCCCGAACTGCCGCCGAGGTAAAAATCATCAAACCCATTCTTATCAATATCTCCCACTGCAATGCCGGGGCCATACTGGCTTAGTTTGTGGGGAAGCGTTCCCTGAATATCATAATCCACAAAGTCGCGCTCGTTTGGTTTGTAATGGATATTGTATTTGTTTGAAACAGAGGTAAACAGCCGTGCTTTATTTTCCGCTGCCGCCGATGGAGTTACAGCATTGGCGTAAGAAATCTTAACGAGTTGGTCGGCTTTTACATTGTTGAGCTTTTGTTGCTTTTGATCGGGCCAGGTTATTATTACCGAATCTACCATGTCTGTTTCTCCGAGACCGAAATGCGCTCTCGCATCTACCGACGACAGGTAGCCGCGACAGGGATTGTGTTCGTAGTACTGCTGTTGACCGTTATAAAAGAGGTGTATGGTTGTGCCCACGGCGTTGGCGTACGGCACCTCTATGGATAAAAAATGATTTTCCTTTTGATCTTTATTGTTCACTAAGTTTTCGTACACAAAAGCAGTGCTGTTGATGTTGTTGATCACAAAATCAAGATCGCCATCGTTGTCCAGATCCGCATAGGCTGCACCGTTAGAAAAGGAAGATTCCGTTAAACCCCAGTTGCTGGTAACGTTTTCAAACTGTAGGCCGTTTTTGTTTTTAAATGCGTAGTTGCTGATGTGCACTACCGGCAGCGTATGCGCCATATCCAGCGTAAGTTTTGCCGCACCACCGCCCTGCTTGTTTTCATACGAAATGTAATCGAGGTCTGTTACATCTCTTGGCAACCCGTTAGTGATGATCATGTCTCTCAGCCCGTCGTTGTCAAAATCGGCAACGAGCGGGCACCAGCTCCAGTCGGTTTGATATACACCGGCCATAAATCCTATATCGCTGAAAACAGGATGCATTCCGGGTATATTGCCGCTGTTCAGTTGCAGCACGTTCCGCACATACTGGTGACTGTATCCAAACTTGGCACTGTTGAAATAATTGTAGTATTCGTTGCCGCTCAGCATGCGCTTTTTTCGCAAATTATTTTCAGGTAACATTTCCAACGATACGAGATCGGCAAATCCATCATTATTAATATCCACCACGTCCGACCCCATTGCATTCCAGCAACTGTGCTTAAAATATTCCGGCAGCCGGTCGGTAAAGGTTCCGTCACCGTTGTTGATGTACAACAGATCGTTCGATACAAAATCGTTTGCCACATATACATCCGGCCAACCATCGCGGTTAAAGTCGGAAATGCAGGCAGCATGCCCCCAGCCTTCTATGGCAATACCAGCCTGTGCCGACGCGTTGGTGAAAGTTCCGTTTCCGTTATTGCGGTACAACCTGTCGGTATTCAATGCTGAGCCATCCCTTAGTTTAGGACGAAACCGTATAGGTGTTTTAGGATCGTACAATTCGTTCGTTACCAGGTACAAGTCGAGGTCGCCGTCTTTATCGTAGTCAAAAAAATATCCCTGCGTGCTGAATCCTTTGTCATCCAGTCCGTATGCCTGGGCCATGTCTTTAAAAACCGGTATCCCGTTGTTGTCATTTCCCTGGTTAATGTAAAACAGGTTGGTGCGCAAAGCAGGATCTTTCCTGAAAGAGGCCGAAACATAAATATCGAGCCGCCCATCGTTATTAATATCCACAACGGATACGCCTGTGCACCATCGCCCGTTACCGTTAGTACCGGAAACCTCTGTAGCATCTTCAAATTTCAGGCTTCCTTTGTTAATGTACAACTTGTTGGAAACCATGTTGCCGGCAAAATATACATCCGCCAGCCCGTCGTTGTTAAAGTCGCCAATGCCCACGCCGCCGCCATTGTAAATATTGGCCTGGTTTAAAATGTTGAGAGTATCGTTTTCCGTAAGCTCATTGTTGAACAAAATGCCGGAAACATCAGGAGAAAGCAACCTGAACAATGTTGAGTGCTGCTGGCAAAAAAGCGGGCCGGCAGTTAGCAAAAGCAGTAGTGTGGTTAAGTATCTGTGAATCATCACATGGCAAATGATACAATGAAGAAATGGATATTTCCTGTGCCTCATCATTCAACTTGTATCAATCTGTATTCAAAATGTTTCAGGTATTAGGGGATGAGTTAAGTGAGTGAATGGGTAAAATGGGTGGCTGAGAAACCGCAAACAGATTGATGGTTGATTGAAATCCATATCATTTAGTAGTTAAAATTCATTTTTGCCACAGATCCGCAGATGAAGAATCATCTGCGAATCTATGGCTCATTAATATGCTATTTAAAATTGCTACCCTTGATTGGATTAACTAAAAGGCATTGGTACAAATTTCCGGCTTTGAAATTTATGCGTGTAGTAAAAAACTTATCCTGTGCAACGGTTTTGGCTATTGCTATGTCAGCATACAAAACTATTGCTATGACCATAAAAACTACCTCCAGGCTGCTGTACGCCTTTGCAGCAGCGTTGTTATTCCTTATTTTGCCGGGATGTTTAAAAGACTCTGTGAAGGGTACCAGAACCGTTACTTATACGATGTTGACACCCGTATACAAAACACGGGCAGAAGTGTATGGAGCCATGAACAGTAACCCGGCTACAGAAGTTACGTCGGCCGGTAAAATCTATATTAAAGGGCAGTTTATTTACCTGAATGAAATAGACAGGGGTGTTCATATTATTGATAACAGCAACCCTTCTAATCCAAAACCGGTAGCTTTCTTAGGAATTCCCGGCAACCGCGACATGGCGGTAAAAGACAATATTTTATATGCAGATATGTATGGCGACTTGCTGGCGATAGATATTACCAATCCTCGGCAAACAAATGTTACCAAAGAAATTCCTGGCTTTTTCCAGATGCGGATATATGAGAACCCTGCATACATTAACAACAGCCTGGTACTGGTAGACTGGATAAAAAAGGATACTACGATTGTAACGACGAGTGAGGGTATCAACCTGGGTGATTGTTTTAACTGCATGTATACCGATGGGCTTAACCTCTACTCATCCAGTGGTTCTGTCATTAAGTCTTTAGCCCCGCCTGTTGCAGGAATAGCAGGCTCGATGGCGAGTATGGTGTTGATGAATGATTACCTGTATGCGCTCAGAGAGTCGAACAATGTTGGGATTGTAAACATTGCAAATGCGGCTTCTCCTTCGCATGATACCACCTTCTTTGCTGGCTTTAACCTGGAGACAATTTATCCTTTCCAGAATAAACTGTTCTTAGGCTCCATGACCGGTATGTTCATGTACGATCTCACCAATCCGCTGGTTCCGGTAAAGCTGGGCGAATTTTCGCATGTGCGTGCCTGTGACCCGGTTATTACCGACGGATCGTTTGCGTATGTAACGCTTCGTTCGGGTACAAACTGTGGAGGCGCCTCGAATGAATTAAATGTTGTGGATATTAAAGACCTGATGAATCCTGTTTTATTAAGAACGTATGGGTTGACACAGCCAACGGGCTTAAGCAAGGATGGCAACCTGCTTTTTGTATGCGATGGCGCTACCGGCGTAAGAGTATATGACGCATCGGATGTAACAAACCTTAAAGAGCTGAAACAAATAAAGGTTGACGATTCGTACGATGTGATAGCCAACAACGGTATTGCTTTGGTAGTAACGAAGGTGGGTTTGTATCAATACGACTACAGCAACAGGAATGATATCAAGCTATTGAGCACATACTCGATACGCGGCAATTGACATAGTGTTTATTGTTTTGAGTTTGGGGTTTGACGTTTAATTGTTAAACACTAAACGATCAACCCCAAACGTCAAACCTCAAACTTCAAAACTTTTCGTATTTTAAGGGCTTGTTTAAATTGACTGCATGAACAATCCCTCGCAACTGAACCGTACGCTTGGATTACGGTTGGCTGTAATAATGGTAGTTGGCAATATCATTGGCTCCGGTGTTTATAAAAAAGTGGCTCCTATGGCGGTGGAGTTGCATTCGCCAGGCTGGGTGCTGATCTGCTGGCTGCTGGGAGGCATTATTACTTTGTTTGGGGCGCTGAGCAATGCCGAAATAGCGGGCATGCTGGCAGATACCGGTGGCGAGTATGCGTACTATAAAAAGATCTACAACAAATTCTTTTCTTTCCTGTACGGCTGGTCGAATTTTGCGGCTATAAAAACGGCAGCCGTGGCGGGTATTGCCTATGTGTTTGCCCAATCGCTCCACAGCATCGTCAATATTCCCCCGGTGCTGGCATCGCTTGCCGATTTTAATATTGGCGGCATATTTTATCCTTTTGCCGATTTTAATGTAAAACTGGTAGCTATTGTATTAATTGTTGTGCTTACCTGGCTGAACAGTACAGGCTTAAAAACCGGAGCCGGCTTAAGCACAGCCCTTCTGGTTTTATTGCTGGCGGGCATACTGCTGATTGTTGTGTTTGGACTTGCCAGCAGCCAGGCCAATATTGCTTCGGCATTCGATATGAGCACCACCAACAATACTGTTGTAACGGGCAGCGCTGTTTTTACTGCTATGCTGGGTGCTTTTTGGGCATATGAGGGATGGAACTCCGTTGGGCTGCTGGGCGGAGAGATCAAAAACCCCCACCGAAATGTGCCGTTAAGTATTATACTGGGACTGTTACTGGTCATCACCATTTACATGCTGGCAAACATCGCCTACCTGTCGTTGCTGCCCATTCAGCAGTTGGAAGAGATACATACGGCAGGTAATTCCATAGCAGCAGTAGAAGCGGTAAAAGCATTCTGGGGGCAGGGTGGCATATTGTTTATTTCCTTACTCATTCTTGTATCTACGCTTGGCTGCACACATGCCACTATACTAAGCAATGCCCGCACGTATTATGCAATGGCAAAAGAAGGTTTGTTTTTCCCGAAAGTAAGCCAGCTTAATAGCGCCCAGGTACCTGCCAATGCGTTGTGGATTCAGGGCGTGTGGGCATGCCTGTTAGTATTATCCGGTACGTTCGATCAGTTAACAGAGATGCTGATCTTTGCTGCGTTTATTTATTACGGTGCAACTACGCTGGGTGTTTTTATATTAAGAAAGCGCATGCCCGATGCGCCCCGCCCGTATAAAACATGGGGTTATCCTGTAATACCAGCCATCTTTATCATCTTTTGCGTGCTGCTTATTGGCAATACCATTATCGAGCGTCCCCGCGAAGCCGGTATTGGCCTTACGCTTATTTTAGCAGGAGTGCCGTTTTACTGGTGGTTTACGAGGAAGAGATGAGGGAAGGTGAAAGACCCGTTGCCGGTTCATGCTTGTTAACAACGCCAGCCACGATCATCCATCAAAATATTAAATTCGAATCGTCTTCATTTTCAAATTATTTCCCAAACATCTTCTCCAAATAATCTGCTTTAAACGAAATGTAGGTAGGATTTCCGGAGGGGGTGATATTGTGCTGGCTGCAGGCGAAAAGATCGTTGGCCAACGTTTTCATTTCCTGTTGGGTGAGCGCCCGCCCGGGTTTTACGGCATGCTGCCATGCAAGACTGCGGATGAGCTTTTCGCGTCGCGAAAATTTTACATCGCTGTTGAAATGTTTAAACTGTTCCAGCATTTGTTCAATGGCCAGCTTTTCATTGCCGCTGTCTACATCGGCAGGTGTGCCCTGTATTACAAATGTGTCTTTGCCAAATAATTCAAGGTCGTAGCCCAACTGTTTGAGGTCGGGCAACAGTTCCTGCAACAGTACTGCATCGGGGGCCGACAAAGGCAGGGTTAAGGGAAACAGGCTGCGTTGCGATGCGATGGCTTTGCCTTTGGCTGCGGTTATGTATTTTTCGTACAATACTCTTTCGTGTGCCGATTGCTGGTGAATGAGTATATAACCGTTAGTAGCAGGCGCTACGATATAAGTATTGTGTAATTGCAATAAAGGCGCATCTTCCAGCAACTGCAATTTCGTTTCTCGTACATTGACGGCTGGAGCGGCAGTTTCGTATTCCAGCTTTTGCTCAGCCTCTTCCTGGTGGGCCGATAACAAACTTCTGAATTTATTTTCCCTGGGTTCGGGATAAAAATCTTTCCAATGCTTCAACTCGCTTTTGCTTTCAATAAAATGTGCCTGGTTCTTTTTGGTAAACGTGCTGTACAGGCTCGACGTGGAGGCATTGCTTTTCTTTTCTTCAGTGAACGGGTTGGATACTGCATCCAGTTTTTGTATAGAAGGATCGAGATCGAAGTTTAAAGTGGGTGTAATGCTGAATTGCGCCAATGCATGTTTTACAGCGGCCTGCACAAAGGCATAAATGATCTTTTCGTCTTCGAACTTTATTTCCTGCTTGGTAGGATGTACGTTGATGTCGATCTGAGCAGGGTCCAGGTCGATAAAGAGCACATACATGGGGAAACTATCGCCGGGAATCATTTCCTGGTAAGCGCTCATTACCGCATGATTGAGGTAGGCACTGCGAATGAAGCGGTTGTTTACAAAAAAGTATTGGTCGCCTCTGGTTTTTTTGGCGGTATCGGGCTTGCCGGCAAAACCGTATATGTTCAGGTAATCGGTTTTTTCCTGCACGGTTACCAGCTTCGAGGTATAGTGATTGCCCAGCAGGTGCACAATGCGTTGCTTGAGGGTTCCTTTTTCTAAATGAAACACTTCCTGCCCATTGGCAGTGAGCGAAAAAAATATTTCAGGAAATGCCATTGCCACCCTGATGAACTCGTCTACAATATGACGCATTTCAACAGGGTTGCTCTTTAAGAAATTTCGTCGGGCGGGCACATTAAAGAAAACGTTCTTCATGGCAATGCTGGTACCCGGCTGAAAGGCTACGGGTTCCTGCGCTTTTACCAAACTGTTTTCAATTTCTATGCAGGTTCCTATTTCATCTGTTGCGCGGCGTGTTTTCAGTTCAACCTGTGCAACGGCGGCAATAGAGGCTAACGCCTCGCCGCGAAAGCCCATGGTGCGTATGCGAAAAAGATCATCAATATTATTGATCTTGGAGGTGGCATGCCGCTCAAAGGCCATCCTTGCATCGGTTTCGCTCATGCCGCTGCCATTGTCAATTACCTGCACCAGCGATTTACCAGCGTCTGCAACAATTAACCTTACTTCGGTGGCGCCCGCGTCTACCGCATTTTCCAGCAGCTCTTTTACGGCGCTGGCAGGTCGCTGTATTACCTCCCCTGCTGCAATCTGGTTGGCTATATTATCCGGCAGTAACTGAATCTTATCTCTCAAGTCCATCTGGCAAAAATAATAAGCAAATGTGGAAATGTGAGAAATTTGAAAATGTGGAAATGTTGCAACAGTAGCAATCAGGAAGGAGGCAGAAGTGAGCACACAGTTACAAGAGTTAGACCTATAGGGTTTACGAGGCAGCTTGCAGCGCCATAAACCCTATAGGCAGATTGGTGGCAAACAGCTTTCATCAGGCTACCTTACGCCTTAAACCTTACGCCCTATGCCTTATACCTCCTTACTGCTTCACAATCTTCCGTACAAACAAATCTTTTTTGGTGCGGGCGGTTAAAAAGTATACGCCCTGGCTCAAGCCGTTCAAACCGTCCACGGTAAAATTGTACCTGCCCCTGTTGGTTTGCAACTGGCGGGTATTCACCGCGCGACCATGCATGTCTACAATGCTCAATCGTATTACCTGGTCGGTATCGCTGTAAAAGCTAACGTTGAAGCCTGAAGTGAACGGCGAGGGTGTTGCTACCAGGTTAAAGAGCTTGCTGTCGTCTTTTTTAACCGGTAAAATTTTGCTGTAATAATTTTTTCCGTCGGGGGTAACCACTTTAATGCGATAATATTTTATGGTAGCATCGTCAAAATTAACATCGGTAAAACTGTAGGTGCCGCCGGCGGGGTTGCTGAACACCTTGCCAAGATAGCTGTAGCTGCCGCTGGCTGTGCTGGCTGCCTCCACTTCAAAATAAGCGGCACCGGGTTCGTTGTATTCCCAGGTGAGCAATACTTCGCTGTCAGTTAGGCGGGTGGTAAAGTTGTCGATGCCGAAGGGAAGGAGCGTTTGGGCTACGAAAGTTTCCATGTTAAGCCCAACAAGTCTTGGGGCAATACCGAAGTTACTTTGGTTATCTTCGTTAGAAATTAACACTCTTGTTTGATGTACGGCGGCGACACCTTCTATCTGGCCGTTGCTAAAATAATTCCCCGATAAATTTATTTCCCGCTTATTTCCTGTTGCAAATAAATTATCTATATCCGAAAAGCCGCTTATAATCCAAATGCTTGTTGAACCATCGAAACCCCTGAAGGGATTGCTGTGCGACAGCAGGGTAATGATGTTATCATTGCTTTTTGTTGCAGCCGTAATCAACTCACCTCCTATATCAAACTCATCTACTTTTACAGCTTCGTGAGTTCCTGGCGTTGCAGATAATTTATAATGCACTGTTTTATCACCGATCCAGTTTTTGGTAAACAAGTGCAAACTGCCACTATGGTAAATGAATGCTTCGCAATCAAATGCGGTGTTATTACCACCCGTTGCTGTAAAATCGGTTTGATCGGAATACGAAAAATTGATCACGTCGATATCTTCTGCGGCAACAGTGCCGGTAGTTCCGGTTATAGCTGTTATAGAAGTGAGCGGAACTCTATAAACGCGAAGATCTGTTCTGTTACCATTGGAGTTGTTTCCAAAATCGCCGATATACATATATGTACCGTCGCTTGTTATTTCTTCCCAATCACGATTAGTAGTTTCCTCAAGGGTAATCGTTCTGGCTATAGTGAGCGTAGTTGTATCGATCTCGTAAAGCACGTTTCTAACGCCTGCTCCACCGTCAATATTGGCAAACAGTTTACCATCAACAAAAGCCATTCCGCTTATTTCTGTTAAAGGAGGTGAAGGAAGCTCGCCTTTATTTGAAAGACTCGCATTCGTAGCATTGTAAGTACAGGATCCATTGTTAACCGTTGCCGATGGATTATAATTAGTAGCCTGAGGGTCCATACACCCTGGCACCTGTGCTTTAGCAGAGAAGCTGACAATTAGAAATAAAAACAATAATGTAAAAATCAAACGCATAAGGGTTCTGTTTAGAGGAATTAAAATTGTGTTGCCAGGGGTGCGAAAACGGTTATCGGTTACCGGGAGGTAATTGTATAGGATTTACTCGGACTGCAAATTGTGAAAGCTGAAGCAAATGGTGTATAACAAAAGATATGAAGCAGGCTGCTAAAGTAAACATTTTTGCAGGATTGCAATGGCTCTTATATAAAGTATTTGTAAAATTCCATCGATATTATAAGCCTGTAACCTCCAGAGCGGGGTTTTGAATGAGTTCCAGTACTTTCTTCATTTTACCGTCAATGCCTTTTCGCACATTTTCAACCGTGGGCGGTACATAAATATCGGGCATTACTCCTTTGCCGTTTTTGGGAACATGATGGTATTGCACAATCCGGAACAAAGGCATCCTTACCCGCATCCTGGTATGGGGCAACACCACATCGGGTATCAGAATACCACTGTTGCCATGCCATCCCCCACCGGCTTCCTCGCCTACCAATGTTACATTACGCTGACCTTTAACGGTATGCGCAAATAAGGTGGAAGCAGAAAAGGTTGGCCCGCCAATGAGCACATATACTTTGCCTTTGTAGTGATTTTTTTTGCGGGGATGGAAGACATGGTTTTCCCAATACCTGAAATGGTAGTTGCCATCGTCTTTTTTACGGGTTACAAAAAACAGGATCAGGGAGTTAAGCCATCCCGAGCGAAAGTATTTTCGGTCTTTTCCCAATCCGTTGGACCGGGCGTAGGCGCTGTCGGCTACTCTAAAATCAGTGTCTTTAATATAACGGGTAAGGGCAGTGTAATTGTCTACCCGGCCGCCGCCATTGGCCCGCAGATCAATCACCAGGTTGGGAATGTTTTGTTTCCGCAGCAAACGAAAGCTTTTTTTAAAAAATGAAGGCAGTCTTCCTTTGCCCGCAAAGCTGTGCACCTTCATGATGGCAAGCTGGTGGGCAGTATCTATCGCAAGCGAGCGTATGCTTTCCCACGGCTCTTCATCGCGGGGTTTGGCGGGCCGAGCCTGCTTGTTGCGTTTTTTTATAAAAGTAGTGAGTATACTGTCTGATGAAGGATCAAAGAGGGGAACAGAAATGGTTCCGTGCTGCCCCATGCTGTCTATATAACTTACTTCGTACTGCTTCGACAGCCCTAAAATATTCCGGTGATAGTAGGGGAAAGCAGCACTCAGTCGTATATAGTTTACATTTTCAGAGTATCCGTCTGCCGGCATGTATCGAAACAAAGTGTCGGCCAGTTGTGCGGCAGTCAAACCGTTGATACTGGTGATCAGCGTGCCTCTTTTCAACACGCTGTCTTTTTTATTAAGGTTGGATGTAACCACCATGGTATCGCCCCATATTTTCATGAACAGCGGAAACGAAGGATTGGTATGCTCCTTCATACGGCGGCTATAGGCGGGGGGATAATTAAAGCTGGTGTGTCCGCAGTGAACAGCAGTGGTTACCGGCGCCAGTATTTTAAAGCCGAACTGCTGCCTTGTCATCGAATCGTTGATCTGCTGATAGTAGGTATCAAATATGTGATTCATACTATCGCGCGAGGTGTACCAGTACAACGACGGATGATGCTTTTCCATAATGGTGCGAAGTCGGTTGTAATCTTCGCGCAAGGCTTGTGCAGGGAACTTGCGCGCCGGATCCATTGCCCTGGAAGTTGCTGAACAACTGTAGAGCATTATTGTAAGAAAAAACAGCAATATTGAGTTGAGTAAGTTGATTGGGGTGATTACGTTGGGCAACATATCCAACTTAATCAACCCATTTAACTCAATTAACTTATTTGACTTACTTAACCGATTCAACTCCATCAACTATTTAAAGGCATTCCATCCCTGTGCGGTAATGGCGTGCTTTTTTTCGGACCTGGTGATTATGTGCGCTCCTGCTTCGGGCTCGGTAATGTATCCTATTACACTGATCTGTTCATTGAGCGTGATCTTCTCGTAATCGTCCTGCCTTAAAGTAAAAAGCAACTCGTAATCCTCTCCGCCGCTCAATGCGCAGGCGGTAGGATCGAGGCCCAGCTTAAATGCAAACTCTCTCGATTCGTTGGCAACGGGAATTTTATCTTCATATATCAAACAGCCAACATTGCTGTCTTTGCATATATGCAACAATTCGCTGCTTAACCCATCGCTGATGTCCATCATACTGGTAGGTTGTATTTGCTGCTGCTCAAAAAATTCTATCATATCTTTCCTTGCTTCTGGTTTTAGCAACCGCCTGAGAATATAGTCCTGGTTTTCAAGGTCGGGCTGCACTTCGGGGCTCTCCAGGAAAATCTTCTTTTCCCTTTCCATCAGTAATAAACCCAGGTAAGCCGCGCCAAGGTCGCCGCTTACGCATACCAGGTCTCCTTTCTTTGCGCCGTCGCGTTTTACAAACTTATCTGCATTCACTTCTCCAATGGCGGTAACGCTTATGATCAGGCCCTTGCCCGATGTGGTGGTGTCGCCCCCCACAAGATCTACATTGTATTTTTCGCAGGCAGCATATACCCCTTCATAAAATTCTTCGAGGGCTTCAACGCTGAACCTGTTGCTGATGCCTATGCTCATGGTGACCTGGGTGGGCGTGGCATTCATGGCGTATACATCGCTCAGGTTTACAATAACGCTTTTATAACCCAGGTGTGTTAACGGTGTATAGGTTAAATCAAAGTGCACGCCTTCTATCAGCAGGTCGGTTGTAACTACAATCTGTTTGCCAAAATGATCCAGCACGGCAGCATCATCGCCTATACTCACCAGCGTTGATGCATGCCGGGTTTCGTTGTTGCGGGTAAGATGGTCAATCAATCCAAATTCGCCCAATGATGCAATTTCTGTTCGCGTAGCCATGATTTACCGATATAATTTTTTATGGAAGATGATAATTTGAATTTGCAGTTATATTATTGAATGCCATTTACATAATCCAGCAACTGCTCGTGAATTTTGCCGTTGGTAGCCACAATATGGGGCTGGTATGGCGAATAATGATCGCCTTTAAAATCAGTAACTTTTCCGCCGGCTTCTTCCACCATTAAAAAACCTGCTGCACTGTCCCATGCATTGAGCTTGTGTTCATAAAACCCGTCGAATCGGCCGGCAGCCACCCAGCAAAGGTCAATGGCTGCTGAACCTAGCCTTCTTACCGGCACTCCTTTTCTTATCAGCCGTTCAAATACGTGCAGGGGACCGTTAGGTGCATCAAGATAAGTATATGGAAACCCGGTAACGAGGCAGGAAGTAAGCACCTCGGTTTTGTTGCTTACGCGAATGGGTTTGTCGTTAAGCGTAGCTCCTTTGCCACGCTCTGCCACAAACAGCTCGTTTAAAAAGGGGTTATATACAGCTCCCATAATCATGTTTGCCTCCTGCTCCAGCCCTATGCTTACACAGCACAACGGAATACCGTTGGCATAATTTACGGTTCCATCTATAGGATCAATGATCCATTTGTAATTGGAGTCCATTACTATTTCTCCCGATTCTTCGCTCATAATATAATGGTCGGGGAAATTCTTTTGTATGATGTCGATGATCACTTTTTCCGATGCATGGTCTACTTCGGTAACCAGGTTATTAAAGCCTTCTTTATTAGAGATTTTAAAAGCACCGTTGAACGATTCCTGCATGGTAGCGCCGGCTGCCCGGGCAGCCTGTAACAAGGTAGATTTTAGCATGCGGCAAAGATAAGACTTGAAAGGGGTAGCCCCTACGGGGCAAAATTAAATTCCTGCCACACAAGGGCTACAAAGGGTAACCGCTACGCGGTAGAGAAGCCGTTGGATTAAAATCCAATGCAGTTGAGTTAAGTGAATCAAGGTAAATAGTATATTAATGAGCCACAGATTCGCAGATAATCCTTCATCTGCGAATCTGTGGCAAAAAATGAGTTTTCTCTAAATTAAATGACATTGGATTAAAATTCAATGCAGCAATATTAAACCAGCCGATGGCTCTGGCTCATCACAAACAGTCAGAACCGTAGGTTCGGTAACATATTGTAAGGATGGATTTTAATCCATCCGCCTGCTAAAACCCAATGTCGTTTAGTTTAGGATAAAAGCATTGCATGGAGAGCTAATGCAAACAATCTTTAGCCTGGGATTAAAATCCCCGGCAACAATATGTTACCGAGCCGATGGCTCTGGCTCATCACGAACAGTCAGAACCGTAGGTTCGGTAACATATTGTAAGGATGGATTTTAATCCATCCGCCTACCCCCAGCCATCAGTCGATTATGGCACTACACAACAATCATATTTTGCATCCTGCGGTAAAATTTCTTAATTCGCCCCTTAATACGGTATAGTTTGCTGCTTTCGGTTATTATTGTAAACCATAATGTAAAATACTTCCTGGAGTATTGCCTGCGTTCGGTATTGAAAGCGGGTGCGGGTATGGATATGGAAGTGATTGTTGCAGACAATCATTCCAGCGATAACAGTCGCACTTATTTGCCACCTCTTTTTCCCGGAGTACAGTTCATATGGCTCGATAAAAATGTGGGCTTCAGCAAGGCAAATAATATTGCGCTGAAGCAGGCAAGGGGCGAATACATTCTTTTTTTAAACCCCGACACCATTGTGCCGGAAGATTGTTTTGAAAAATGCATTGCGTTTTTTGCATCGCATTCCAGCGCCGGCGCAATGGGGGTGCGCATGATAAATGGCCGGGGCGTTTTTTTAAAGGAAAGTAAACGTGGGTTTCCATCGCTGCTGACTTCCTTTTTTAAATTTTCCGGCATGGCACGGCTGTTTCCAACGTCGGGGCTTTTTGCATATTACTATATGGGGCATTTGCCTGAAAACGAAGAAAATAAAGTAGATGTGTTGTCTGGCGCTTTTATGCTGGTTAAGGCAAAGGTGTTGGCAGTTACCGGTGGTTTTGACGAAGCTTTTTTTATGTATGGCGAAGATATTGACCTGAGCTATCGCATTCAAAACAGTGGATTCAGCAATTACTATTACCCGGGCACCACCATTATCCATTTTAAAGGAGAAAGCACGGTAAAAGCCAGCAGCCGGTATGTGCGTACTTTTTACAAGGCCATGCACATATTTGTTCGTAAACATTATCCTCCGTTTCAATCATTTATTTACAGGTGCCTGGTCAATATGGCGATGCTTGCCAGTCTTGTCGTGAACGCCTTCAAAAATGCATTTTCGAACAATGCGCATAGCGAAAAACGCCTGTTGACTGAAACAACCGCTACCTTATTGGTGTCGGGGACTGAAGAGGAATGCAAAAACGTTGAACATATTCTCTCGAAAGAAGAAAGTAAGGGCAAGAAAATAAAGGTTGAAAAAGTTACCACAGCACATCTGCCTGCTACCGAAACCGCCGGGGAGTTGGTTCTTTGCGAGGGAAAGCGATCATTTAAAGAAATCGTTCATGCGTTACCGTTATTGACTTTACATTATCGTGTATGGCTCTATGCCACCGGTAGTAAAATTTTGATAACTGGTAACCCTGGAAACGGAAAAGGGGCAACAATTCCTGCAGACTAACCAAAGACTGTATGGGTCATTTTTTCCCCGCGCTCGTATATTTACGTGCAAGTTCCACCACGGTTTTAATATCAAATGGCTTTGGTAAAACGTCGTTGGCGCCGCATTGCCCCGCAATTTCGTATATGTTGTTGTTGGCTGATACCAATACTACGGGAATTTCAGATGTAACGGGATTCCTTTTATAGTGAGAGCATATCTCGCTTCCATCGGTGCCCGACATTGCAATATCAAGAAAAACCATATCGGGAGCTTCGTTGAGCGAAGGGAGTGATAATCCGTCGGGAGAAGTAGTGACATCGTAGCCCTGCAATTCAAGTATAGTATGCATCAGCTCCAGTATATTCACATCATCGTCGGCTACATAAATTTTTTTCTTTCTCATTATCTTTCAAAAGTTTAAGGCCGCTGTTCCTTTATAAGCAGCGCCAAGGTCAGCCATCCGCCAATTATATTCCGGGATAAACACCAACATTATAAATGGATAAATGTGGTAATGCAGGTAGTCATTTTTTCTTAATAAATAAACCTGTAATGTACCTGTTTTTATCCACAATGTAAATGCCAAAAATTCAATCTGCACTTTTAAGGATAGCCGGTTCACCAACATTAGAACAGCATTAGAAATGCTTCTACCCGCTGACACCCGATTTATCGAGATCGTTAAGGGCCGGCGGATACTGCTTTAACCATCATATTGGTTAAAAATGTAAAAAAATCGGGGAATTTAGGCACATAGAAAGGAGTATCATACATTTGTTCGAACATAAAAACTGTTAATCCATCCATATTCAATGGGGATAATTGATATAAGAATTCCTGCTACTATTGCCCGAACGTTGAAATTACCTGTTGGCTCGTATATGCGGCAGCAAAACCGCGTTTTACGCAAATTGCTTCGCAAGGCCCGGTATACCGAATTCGGGCAGGCTTACCATTTTGATGAGATCCTGCTGCAAAAAAATGCGGCAAAACTCTTTCAGCAACGTGTTCCTGTATTCGACTACGATAAAATTTACGAGCAGTGGTGGCACCGTACGCTCGATGGCATTCCTGATGTTTGCTGGCCGGGCAAAATACAATATTTCGCATTGAGCTCGGGCACTTCAGGCTCTGCCAGCAAATACATTCCTATTACCAACGACCTGATGCGTGGCAACCGGGTAGTAATGATAAAACAATTGCTCAGCCTGCGCAATTACGAACACATTCCTGTTAAATCTATCAGCAAAGGCTGGCTGATGCTGGGTGGCAGCACCGATCTGCAAAAGGGTCCGGGTTACTATGCCGGCGATCTCAGTGGCATCACCGCTCGGAAAGTGCCTTTCTGGTTCAGCCCGTTTTATAAGCCAGGTAAAAAAATAGCGCGTACCAAAGACTGGAATACCAAGCTGGATGAAGTGGTGGAGCAGGCGCCTAACTGGGACATTGGCTTTGTGGTGGGCGTGCCGGCATGGATACAGATGTGCGTGGAAATGGTTATTGAAAAGTATAAGCTTAAAAACATTCATGAAATATGGCCCAACCTTGCCTTTTATGTACACGGGGGCGTTGCATTTGACCCTTATAAAAAAGGGTTTGAAAAATTACTTGGCAAGCCGCTTACCTATATTGAAACCTACCTTGCATCGGAAGGTTTTATTGCTTACCAGGACAGGCAATCGGTGCGGGGCATGAAGCTGAGTACGAATGAACATATTTTTGTGGAGTTCGTGCCTTTTAATGATCAGAATTTTGATCAGTCGGGTAATATAGTAGATAACCCTGTTGCGCTGCTGATAGATGAGGTGGAGGAAGGAAAGGACTATGCAATACTGATCAGTACCTCGGCAGGTGCCTGGCGTTACCTTATTGGCGATACCGTTCGTTTTACCGATAAAAAAAGGGCAGAGGTTATTATTACGGGACGAACCAAGCATTTTTTGAGCCTGGTGGGCGAGCATTTGAGCGTTGACAATATGAACCGTGCCATTGAGCTGGCTGGCGAGCAACTGAATGTTTCTATCCCGGAATTTACCGTGGCGGGCATTCCGCATGGATCGTTTTTCGCGCATCATTGGTATGTGGCGTGCGACGATACGGTGAATGCAGAGCAGTTGAGGATACACATCGACAATAACCTGAAGGAATTGAATGACGATTATGCTGTGGAACGAAAAAGTGCACTGAGAGAAGTTTTGCTAACGGTATTGCCCGAAAAAAAATTCATGGAATTCATGCAGCACAAAGGCAAGCTTGGCGGACAGCATAAATTCCCCAGGGTAATGAAGGGAAAACTGCTGGAGGATTGGGAACAGTTCCTGAGCAATAGTGTTAATAGTTTATAGCTGTGAGCGATCAGCTTTGAGCAATCAGCCGTCAGCGGTCAGCTATCAGGCATTGGATAGTGCACTTTGTGTACTGTTTGCCATGCAGCTTTACAGGAATATAGTTTATTTGAGATGCTGATAGCTGACAGCTTAGTACAATAATAACCCGTTAACCTATTTTTAGAATGTCGCTTGTCTACTGTTTCTTACATTTACGGCAGCATAAATTATCAAACGGCACGTTATGATTGAGGCTTTATGGAAAGGATTGGTGATTGGTTTTTTTTTAGCTTTATCTGTAGGCCCTGTTATTTTTACCATCATTAAGCAAAGCATTTACAACGGCCACGAAGGGGGATTTGCATTTGTAAGCGGCGTTTGGATCAGCGACATTGTATTGGTAATTATTAGCAATGGTTTTACCGAACTGGTTAAAGAATTATTGGAGTATAAAAAATTGATTGGTTACGCCGGCAGTAGCTTCCTGCTGGGTTTAGGGATATTTTACCTTTTCTTTAAAAAAATATTGCCCAACCCCAGTGGCGGTGGGGTAGTAGTGAAGCTGGGCAAGAAAGACTATACTCAGATCTTCCTGTCGGGTTTTTTAATAAATACCTTAAACCCCAGTGTCATCATTTTCTGGCTGGTAAATGCCACTGCTTTTGCAGTAAGCCACACGTTGCAACAAAGGGTTGTGATTTTTACAACCTGCATTCTGTTCAATATGCTGGCCGATGCAGCCAAGGTGCTATTGGCCGGCAGCCTGGGCAAAAAACTTACCGTGCGTAATATTTCGCTTATTACCCGGGTTTCGGGCGGCATACTCATTGTTTTTGCTTTTGCATTGCTTTACGGAATTGTTTTTTTAAGCGACAAAGTGAGTTAGCGGTCAGCGATCGGCTTTCAGCTTTCAGCCATGAGACAATAGGCCGGAGGCAGTAACTCTGAGTTTTTAATATCACAAATCTTCAAATCAAAAATCAGCAATCACCCTCCGCCTTATACCTTTCATCCTTCGCTCTTCACCCTTCACCTTTCACCTTTCACCTTTATTTTAACATCACTGCAACAAAACAATTGAGCATTCATAGCATGCATTAACGGTTATTTGTAAAGGAATTAGTTTAATAGCCGATGCATAAAACCTTCCTGCTGCTCGTACAATTTCTTTTTGCCTGTTGTTGCTATGCACAGCAAAGCGATTTCGTTTCTCTGAAAAAGAAAGGACGCACTATTAAAAGTTATTTTAAGGGGATGCCTATTGAGTTTGTGCATCTCAACGGCTCAAGGGTAAGCGGCAATTTAAAAAGGATACACAACGACACCTTGTTTATGGTTTTGTACGATGTTCGTATGTCTCCTACCATGTGGGGTACCCGCGCACCGGATACCATTGGAAGGTACGATCTGCGTTTTCATTATAAAGAGATAGCTGCTATTCCCAAGCCAGAACGGGGCGTTGAGTTTATACGCAACGGTACGCTGTTCAAGGTGGGCGGTATTGGTTATGCTTTTCTGCACACGTTTAACGGACTGATACAAAAAAAAGAAATAAAGCCCACCACTGTCAGCATTTCCGGAGGCGTAGCCTTGCTGGGATTTACAATGCGCAAACTGCGCAAGTATTATTATACTATAGGAGATAAGTATAAGATTGAATACGTAAAAATCACTTCGTGATTTGAGAATTGCCCAACGAGTTGGATTGAAGTCTATACATTCCTAACCTTCCCGATGTTTGAAACCAATAGTGGGTCGTGAGACACGACCCAGGGCGAAAAAAGTTTTTTCGAAGCGTACGCGGCAAGCGGTGGCTGGTTTCGTTGCGTCTTTGCTTCCGTTGCACACTCTGCGTGAAATTAATCTCGCGAAGTATTCTCGTGGCAAAATTTGAAATGTCTCTTCGAAAATTCATCAGGGAAAATGCATTTGTTTATTTTGCAGCCTGATAATCTTTTATACTGTGAAGAATTTCCTGCAACGGCTGTGGCGTTTTTTAAAAAGACTTTTTATTGTGCTGTTTATTGCGCAGTTCGTTTACATTATTGTGCTTAAGTGGATGGACCCTCCTTTTACATTAACGCAACTGGGCAGTTGGGTAACGGGCAATGGATTGAAAAGAGATTATGTTCCGGGTGAAAAGATATCGCCGAATGCAGGGCTGGCAGTGATTGCATCGGAAGACCAGCTTTTTCCCGACCATAATGGCTTTGACTGGAAGAGCATACAAAAAGCCATCGCTAAAAATCAAAAGAAGAAGAACAGGATTGTTGGTGCTTCTACCATCAGCCAGCAGGTTGCCAAAAATGTTTTTTTATGGCAGGGCCGCGATTGGCTGCGCAAGGGGCTTGAAGTGTATTTTACCTTTATGATTGAATGGATCTGGGGCAAAGAACGCATCCTGGAAGTATACCTGAATGTATCGGAAATGGGAAAGGGCATATTTGGAATTGAAGCCGCCGCACAGGCGTATTTTAAAAAACCGGCCATAAAATTAAGCCGAACGGAAGCTGCCATGATTGCTGCGGGCATGCCTAACCCTATACGCTATACGGTTAAGCCCATGTCGAAATTTGTAAGTGTAAAGTATCCCTGGGTGCTGATGCAAATGAATAACCTTGACAGTGACCCTGATATTCAACAAGTGCTGCCGGGATCACCACCTAAGCAACGCGCTACCCCAGGTAAAGCCACTTCCAAATGAGGCAAGACAAACCAGGTCGTTCTCTTTTATTTTGCCTTCTTCCCATGCTTCGCACAGCGCTAAGGGAATAGACGCCGATGTGGTGTTGCCGTAGCGCATAATATTGTTATATACTTTGTCGTCTGGAAGCTTTAATTGTTGCTGCACAAACTGGCTGATGCGCAGGTTGGCCTGGTGTGGTACCAGCATGTCAATATCAGAAGGCTGTAAGCTATTTGCATCGAGCGCTTCCATAATCGTTTCAGGAATTTTTACCACGGCTTTCTTAAAAACCGAGGGACCATCCATGAACGGGAAGTTCTGCGCCTTGTCTACCATTGCATGGCTCATAAACATTTCTCCCATTTCCGCGTCGTCAAAGTCTGCCAGTTGGCGGTCGAGCCAGTGGTTGGCATGCGTGCCAGGGTTGTACATTGCCAGCAGTTCGGCGCTCTCGCCATCGCAATGCAAATGAGTGCTTAATATTCCCCTGCTTTCACCGGTGGCTGGTTGCAACACTACTGCCCCTGCCCCATCGCCAAATATTACCGATACATTTCTGCCACGGGTGCTGAAATCGAGCCCGAAAGAATGTTTATCGCTGCCTATTACCAATATGTTCTTGTACATACCAGAGCGAATATATTGATCGCCCACACTGAGCGCATATACAAAACCGCTGCACTGGTTTCTTACATCCAGCGCTCCAATTTCTTTCATCTTCAATGCACGCTGCACCAACACACCACAGCCGGGAAAATAATAATCGGGGCTTAGCGTGGCGAAAATAATAAAATCGATTTCTTCTGCCGTCGTACCCGCCCGCTCCATGGCAATCTTTGCAGCTTCTACCCCCATGGTAGTAGTGGTTTCGGCGGTGCGATGCGCATACCTACGCTCTTTTATACCGGTTCGCTCCTGTATCCAGGCATCGTTGGTATCCATGAATTTTTCAAGATCGTGATTGGTAACCACCTGAGCGGGAACATATTTTCCTATACCGGCAATAATTGTTTTAAACATAGCAAGCTAGTTTTAGATTACCTGTTAATACTTACCGGAAGCGCAACTTTAGCATCGTCCCACCCAATCCAGATATTGGCTCCATCCTTTCCAGGCTGCGTTTCAATAGTAAACGCTTCTATGGAAGTATTTTCATGAATAACAGGTACAGTAAACTTAAAAATGTCTTTTTGTTTGTCAAACTTCAACCCCCAACTATATAGGTCGCTGTTAAATACAATTGTCCATTCGTTGGGTTGAGGAAGGCAGTACAAAATATATCTTCCCTTCGGAACTTTTACAGTCTGAATCCGCACATCGCTGAAAAACTCTATTTCTGTAGCTTCATTGGCACCCAGGCGCCAGGGTTCACCATACTTTACCACCGACCCGAATATTTTGCGCCCGTTTCGTTGGGGGCGACTGTACAATACTCGAAAAAGCGGAGGCGATTGTATGGTACCCATCATTTTCAGCTTTGGATACTCGGCGGGGAAATACACAACATCCATGGGCGACTTATCGAGCAACGCATTGTTGTCGCTTCCGTCTGCCACAGGCGGCGGAGCCAGCGTGTCGGAGTCTGGCTTCAATTGAGGAGCCCCGCCGGACTGCGGATTATTATCATAGCAGGCCGTTGCACCAATCATAAAGAAGCCGACCAGCATGCTGGTTATTTTACCGGGAAGAGAACCCATCATAAAAAATTTAAAAAGTAACAGGTAAACTCACCCTCACATCTTCCCAGGCAATTAAAAGCTTTGCGCCCTCTCCTGCTTTTTCAAACATCATCGTAAATGCTTCCACGGGTTCTTTTGTTGCTTCGGTTTTAACCTCGGTTCGTAACACATCTTTTTTCTCGTCGTAAGCAAAAGATCCCCACACATCGGTATCCCTGTTTAAAATAATAGTCCATTTGTTTTCCTTGGGGATGGCATACATAGTATATCGCCCCTTTTTAACTTTGGTACCCGCAATTTTTACGTCCTTAAAAAAATCAATTTCTGTAGCCTCATTGGCACCCAGGCGCCAAACTGTTCCATACTCTACCAGTTCGCCAAACACCTTCCTGTTTTTCTTTAACGGGCGACTGTAAATCACTTTCATAACAGGCGTTTCCGGCGCCGTTTTTCTTATTTTCAAAATGGGATAATCTACGGGATAATAGATCATATCCATAGAGGAATTGTCCAATGGTGTCCAGCTTTCCTGCGACTGAACAGCCACAGAGAGTGAGCAAATCAACGAGAGAAAGAGTAGTTTTTTCATTAGTGTATTGCTATCATGATTAAAGTTGACAAATGTACAGGATTGATCGTTGCTGAAAAAGAATGCTGCTATCGCGCCTCATAATCCGGAAACGCTTCAACAAATTGCTGCCATGCAAATGTTTTGATTTCGGGAAAAAAATCAATATAATATTTGTGAAAGGAACGATAATGTTGCTCAAAAATTTCAAATGCAGCGCTGCTATCGGTTAAATAAGCAGCCCGGTGCACCAGTCCTCTGAAACTGTTTTGTATGCCCTGTTTGTATTGATAGTTGAATAACCAGTTCTGCTGTTTCATGTAAGGAAACATACTGCGGAAACGGGGTGGAAAAACAGGCTCAAAACGATCCAGCAGCGCATAGGTTCTTTCAGAAAATTGCAGCAATCCTTCTTTACCAAACTGACTGCTGTCGGCAGCCAGGAAGTGATCGTATACAATGTCAATAAAGGCGCCTGCATATAAACCGTATTGTGGACGAAAAAGTGCTTTGGCCGCTTTGGTTACACTATGGGCATCGGTAAAGGCATCTATGGCGCGGTGAATGGCTATGCCTTTCTGTATATTTTGGCTGAATGCAAACTTTTGTTTGCCTTTTACAAAATCACTGATCATATTACCCACCAACACCTCAGGGTGACCAAAAGATAAGTATGCGTGTGCGAGATAATTCATATATCAGTTACCAGAATTGCTTTCTTTTTTCAAATCTAACTTCAATGAATATACGATAGGTACTGCGGTAAGCAACGCCGTAACCGCCATAAATACAATAAACCCGGTTTTTGCCGGCAGAAGGGCACAGGCTATTGCTACTAATATGCCACCCCAAAACCATAATTTACCGGCCAATTGGTGTGTTCTTTTCCAGTTTTCTTCATTTTTTAAAGTGGTGCCTATCCTAAACCCTGCCACACTGTTGGGCTTAATGCTATACATATAGTTGCCTATTATACAAAACAACAGCCCTACTGCAGAAAATACAAAATTGGGTTTGGAAACCAGCCCCTGGGAGCTTCTGTTAATTGAATGCATTACAAACAGCGTAATGGCTGATAAAAAGACGCCTACAGCAAAGGCGAGTTTTTGAATACCAGCCTTGTTTTCTTCGCTGTACTTTTTCCGGGAATCGAGCTTATATGCATTTGTAATAAGATAAAAAACACCGATGTTGAGCGCAGTGAGCAAAACCACCATCCATAAAAGCTCTGTTTTGTTTCCGTACCTGTCTGGTTCGCCTTGTATGTTAAAATGCATAGGAATTTCCGCAGGAAGTGCCCCCCAAATCATTGCCAGGTATCCAAACGGGCAAATGGCTATCACCCAAAATACGTACTTCAGGATCTGTTTCATGGTTATTTATTTTTAGCCTTAAATTGTATTAACCACTTTACTATTTCGTCCACAACAGTGGTATTTAAAGAATAATACACAAACTGCCCCTCTTTGCGGGCTGTTACCAGTTGCGCCTGCTTCAGCATATCGAGATGATGAGAGATGCTGGGCCAGGAAATGCTGAAATGTTCAGCTATGGCTCCTGCGGTCATATCCTCTTTATGCAGCAGTTCAAGAATTTCTCTTCTTGTAGCGTCGTTCAGTGCTTTGAAGATGATATTCATACAGTGAAGGTATTAAACATTTAGACAACTATCTAAATATTTGAGTTTGTTTTCTTTTCCGCCAACCCCTTGGATGTGCTGCCGAGGCAAAAGGTGGCGCACTCTTTCGTCAGGTTTTGGTCAAATTCACGGATTATCATGTGTTTAACAACTGGTATTGGATGATGGGTTATTTTTGCGTTACTAAATTTTAATGTTGCATGTTATTACAGTCCGTAGATACTGTTGAAAGCATTGACCCGGAAATATTTAGGCGTAAATATTATACTCCCGGGAAACCGCTGGTGATAAAAGGAATGGCTAAGGAATGGCCGGCATATACAAAGTGGAACTGGAACTATTTTAAGGAGATTGTGGGCGACAAAAAAGTAGGCATTTATAATAATACCAAAAGCGATGCTTATACGCCCGTTAATAAGGCAGACGATTATACCACTTTTGGCGAATACGTTGATATGATCAGCAAGGGACCTGCCGGCTGGCGCATCTTTTTGTTCAATATTTTTGATCATGCCCCGCAGCTTACCCACGATTTTGAATGGCCAGACCATTTGATGAAGGGGTTTGTAAAACGGTTCCCGATGTTGTTTGTGGGTGGTGCCTCATCTATTACGCATATGCATTTCGACATCGACATGTCGCATATTTTTCATACACAGTTTGTAGGCAGAAAAAAAGTGCTGCTTTTTCCGCACGAGGAGAAACATAAGCTGTATCGAAAGCCTTACGAGGTACTGAGCTTTGCCGATTTTTCGCATTACTACCAGCACAATGGTTCGCCGGATTATAAAAAATTCCCGGCTTTAAAATTAGCCAAGGGCTATGAGCTAACGCTTGAACATGGCGACACTTTATTTATGCCGGCCGGATACTGGCACCACATGGAATACCTGGACAGTGGATTTGCCATGAGCCTGAGAGCTTTGCAAACAAGCATCGGCGGAAAATTAAAGGGGGCCTGGAACTTAATAGGCATGCGTAACATTGACACATTGATGAAGAAAACGGCTCCCCGGTGGTGGTACGACTTTAAAAAAGAAAAAACGATCAGTGCCGCCCAAAAGGAACTGCAGGGAGCGGGGATTTAAATCAAAACGAAATGTTACTCATTGTGTTAAACAAGAAAACATATTTTCTTTTCTTTTGAAATGTAAAAGCAAGATGTTATTTTAGCGTCAAATATATTAACACTGCAACCTACCCCTGGTGTTAATCAATATCCAATCCTACTACAATTTTTATCCAATTGCCCGCATGTAAAATCTAAGCGAGGAGTTAGTTTGATTTGATTCAGGCATGAAAACTTATTGGAAATATTTCAGGAGATCTATTGATCCATCAAAATATTTTTGAACTCTCTTTTTGTGGTTTCAGAGGTAAGCACAGGCCGGTGATGTCTATCGCCGGCATTTTTTTGTGTTGTGGATTGAAATTTCTATTTTAAAAATGAGCATAAAAAAGGCTGCACCACTGCAGCCTTTATATATTATGTATTACTTCATCTTACAATTATAAGAGGCTTAATCAGCCTTCTCTCTCCATCGAAGACTTCTACAAAGTACGTGCCGACGTGTAGCGACGAAACATCAATCTGGATCTGGTTTGTTGCAGGTTGATAATTATATGTCTTCAGCAAAGCACCATTTGCCGTAAAAATGTTTATCCTTCTAAATCCTATATTTGAAGCTTGTGTTTGCTCAACTCTTTTATCTTTAATGACGATGTACTTTTGAGATGGGTTTGGAGAAATAGAAATATTTAAATTTTTATTAAGGTCTTTCACCAAAGGTATCGAGTCAGTTGGTGTATATTGATCAACGATGGCGAGTTTTGTAGTATCGCTCGATGCAATTCTCCAAGCGCCACCTCGTATAATCCCTCTTCTGGTTAAATAACTACTCCACCCACAAGCATTTTTCCATTTCACTTTTACCTCCATCGAAGAAGGAGGGTCAGTATTAGGAGGCATATATACAGTAATACTGTTCGTTCCTTGTCCGCTATAAATTGTGCAGCCTCTGGTTGCCCATTCATAACCTGATATTGACATAAATGAACTTACAGAAAACGTATAATAACTATCACCTCCAAATGTTGGAGTGGTAATATCTGGGAATTCTCCAATCTCCATGGGAGGCGGAGAGCCAATCGCGACAATTTTTTCATATGATTCTCTTTGAGCCCCGCAACTGTTCTGTTTTGTAGCTCTTAAAGTAATATAGCCACTTTTAGTCCCTGTTTTTGTAAGCGTTATGTTATTCCCGTTCACTGCAGTACTAGCCAAGGTTTGACCTAAGGGACTCACCGACCAGCTTATTACATTGCCGCCGGCAACGCTAAAAGTCTTTTGCCCAGAGCATATTTCCCTCACGCCACTTATCGAAAAAGGGTCGGGGGGATTATTCACAAAATTTACTCCACAGCTCATTTCATTAACATTCACCTGACCATTCACAATAAGACGAACTTTTATAGCGCCAGGAGCCGCATTTCCAACAGGTTTCAATTTCAGAAAGGGGAATGTTGTTGTTAAAGTTGCCGGTGCTGGACTCCCATCTTCTAAAAGCCAGTTGCTGCCGATTGTCCACGAATATCCACTTATACAGCTCTGTGAACTGATATTTTCAACTGCAAATGTTCTCAATGCAACGTCATCGCATACTACCTGAATTGGATTAACTCCATCGACAGATAATCTCAGTTCATGGCGGTCAAGCAACTTTATACGATACCAGTCAGACTTTTTTAAGGTGTAGGGGCTACAATTATTAGTTGCTCGCATCTTGATTTCTCCCCAGGAAACAGGATCGGGAGTGATAGTTGCTGCTGATGAAACCGTAGTTATAACATTAACTCCATCACTAACTTCATTTCCAATTTTGAAACCCTTTGGCAAGAGCCATTCGTATAAGTTCATTGAAAAGGCACCGTATGTATTCCCATCTGAATCTTTATAATTTACTTCGGGACCTGTATAAGTAAAAGACTGTGTTTTGCAAAAGGCCCCGACCGAAACCTCATCAAAAACATCATCCCATTCAGCAAAGGGACTTACGGAGGGTGGGGGATATGGACTCCATTGGGGCTTGTTGCCTTCTAAAGTTTTAACTCTTTTGAATTCATATTTAGTGCTTGTAAGCAATTTTTCTAAATGGTCATATATTCTAAATTGATGAGGTCCTTTTTTATCAGCAAACTTGATAATAGCGTAACATGTGCCATTAGAACCACCGCCGGCGGTAATATTTTTAACAACGGTAACACCCTTCAAGTTCGATGGAGTAGTAGATATCTCGTAACGCCGGGGGTCTTGAAAGGAGAAATAAATAGTTATGTCTTCTTCGGGGCAATATTCCGCTTGTCCGTTTACACAATTGTGCAATATTGTTACTAGCAGAAAGGTTAGCACTTTTCTCATAAACAGTGTTTTTAAGATAAAAATTATAGCAGGAAAATTCTAAATGACCCAAACATTTACTATCAACATAAAGTTTGAGCCTGACAAATTTATGATTTCAATTGTAATTACCAGCATCAGACCTTAGTTGTCGGGTGCTATTTTATGTTCCTAAATTGTTGTTTTCAACAACAGTAACTTTTGCTTTCGTTTTTTACCGTTTATATGAATTGCAGTAGTAAAAGATATTTCTACGCTCAAACTTTTATATGTTAGGAGTATTTTGCAATTAAAAATGTCGTTTAGCCCTGCATTTTCACTCCTAAACTTACAATGGTAACCTTTTCACCGATAATAACGAAAGGGGTGGCATTTTGTGCCACCCCTTTCGTTATTATCGGTTCTCTTTTATTTTTTCTTCATGGTCAATTTGTAAGAGCCAAAATCTCCCTGATCTACAGAATAAGCAATCACCACGGTAAATGTTTTATCGCAGGGCAAAACCTGGTTTGCAGCATTTGTTACTGTTTCCGCATTGGGGTTTGTATACCCGGGGTTCCAGTTAAACGCATCCCCTATTTTTTGTTTAACAATCTTCGTTTTGTTAGTAAGAGTGTCAACTTCAATTACAACGGGAATCGGGTTAATTGCCGATGGATAAATGTAAGAAAAGTGATTTTCATCAATTTTTGTAATGGAGAGTACATCACCGGGTGCTGTATCCTGAAATTCATCTACAACCACCTCAAAATCTCCCTGATAAAGATCGGGGACATATTTGCAGGGTTTTGCAAATTCCAGCGTCAGGGTTACTCCGCCTGCTTCGTTTTGAACACCAGGGCCATAACCATTTCCAACCGGAGGAAAAGCCTGGAACAAGGTACCGTTTTGAGTTGTTATGTCAACTCCCACGGTAAAGGCATCTCCATCTTCTATCTCTCCATAAAAATCAATCAATTGCTGACCAGAAACAGCTACAGTTGTAGGAAAGGTAGTGATATCCGATTTTAGCACCTTTACACTGCCTTTTTCCCCATTCTTAATTACAACAACGTCGAATTTTTGAGGGGGAATGTCATCTTTGAAGAAAACATCCACATCAAATTCTGCACTAAAGCTGGCGGGATTTGCAGGACTGATCTGATCATCTGACCCATCCTTTAATGTAAGGTTGGGAACAGGCACTCTGGCTAATTCGGGTATTTCCGGGTTATCGCTCTTTCTGCAGGAAGCAAAAGCTAAAGCGACAGCTAATATGTTTAAAAGAATTACTTTATTCATAAAATTATTTTGTTGGTTACTATGGCATCCAAAACACTTTATATGTTGCAACAGTTTTCTGGCTTGGCGCATTGGGGTTTACTTCAATTTCTGTTTGAGGCCAGGGCAGCGACAATGGGAATGCCCGGCTTAAGGTAACGGGCACCTTTCTTTGAGCCCCTGGAAAACCTGTTGGGTCACCATTGATAGGTGGTTGTACAAAACCACCCGGAGCCATTGAACTATTGTTGGGATCAAACAAAACGGGAAATGTCGTTCTCCTGTAATCAGTATACTGGTCTACATGGCTGCCTACACTGGATAGCCACTTTTGTGTCATGATCATTTCCAGTTGCTTTGCCGGCTTGGCATCATACTCAGCAAGTGCTTTGTTGATATAGGTTTGCACACTGGCCTTGCTTGCCAATTTGGGAACGCTTTGGCTGGGCTTTACATATTGTTCTATTACATAGTCAACCTGAACAAACGATTCGGTTAGCGCTTCTTTAAATTTAGCTTTTGCATCTCCCGCAATTACTCCTTCCTTCATCAGCTCCGCTTCCAGGTACAGCCTGTCCGCATAAGTAATCAGCCTGTAAGGAGCAGCGCCGGTTCCGCTGGATGTTGAAGCAACCTCCGGCTCACCATCGTCATACCTGCCGCCAACGGGATATATACCAAAAAGGCTGATAGAGGTTTGCTGGTTCCTGTCTCTGTCCGGACCACCCGAACCAAAATAGATAGATACAAAAGCACTGTCCCTGTATTCGGTTTGTCCCGCAGGGGCATCTTCTTTACCCAATTGGTTGAAGATATAATAAGGTAGTCTTGGATCGGGGTTGTTGGTAAGAATATTCGTGTTATATCCTTTCAATATTTCATAAAACCATGGGCTAATATGATTTGACCTTTGGCTGGCAGTGTAATCGCCAAAGCCCAGGTTCCTGTCGTCTGTTGATCCAACGGGACCATAGGGAATTACAAAAGATTCAGTAGTAGTATCGATCAGTTCACTACTATTAGCCAGCAGAGCATTTACTTCACTACTAACGTCCTGAACTTTCCGCACCTGAACATACATTTTGAGCTTGAGCGTATTGGCTGCTTTCACCCATTTTTCAGTATCGCCTCCATATATAATATCATCGCTGCCGGGAACAATTACATTGTCTTCACTCTTTAAGTTTGTTATTGCTTCATCCAGCAATGAAAACAACTGGGGATAAATGGCAGCGTCGTCATCAAATTTAGGATACCGGTTCCCTTCTTTTAACTTTCCAAATTCAGAGTACGGAACGTCTCCAAACACATCTACCAACTGGCTTGCTACATACGCCTTCAGCACTTTGGCAATACCGGCATAGTTGTTATTACCATCTGCAGTAGCATCTGTAATAATCTGCTCAAGATTAGACAGTGCATCGAGATATAATTTCGGCCAGGCAGCTTCAAGAAAGAAATTGCTGGCTCTTGCACCGTACTGATCGGGCTCTTCCCTGGTAGACATCTGGTGCATGTATACTGCAAGTACCTGAGACAGACCTCCTGTTGCAGAGCCCATGGACAACCCGTCTCCTACAGCCCTTTCAGCAGCAGGAAGCAGTTTAGAAACTTCGATGCTGGTTGGGTTATTAGGATCGGTATTTATATCTAGGTACTTTTTACAAGATATTGATGACGTAAATAAAATACCCAGCAAGGAATATTTTAAAATACTTGATTTTATAAACATGATAATTTGAATTAAGTTTTAAAAAGTGACTTTCAGGTTTACGCCAAAACGTTTGGTAGTTGGCGCGGCAGAAAGCTCAATTCCCTGTGTTGAACCTGATCCCAGTGAATTTACTTCAGGATCGAAATTGGTATACTTGGGGAAGTTTGGTGCCATATACCACAGGTTTCTGCCTGTTACGGTAATAACAGCAGAACCAAAAGGAAGCTTATCTAACAGGCTTTTGGGAAAATTAAAGCCTATTGCAACTTCACGAATCCGGTAAACAGTGGCATCATATACATTCCATTCTGTTGCGCTGTTAATGGCAAAAGATCCACCGCCACCGTTGGTAAAGTAAAGATCATTGGTGGTGATGCGGGTTTGATTGGGAACTGTTTTTCCACCCACCAATATTGCTTTTTCAGTTTCGGGGTCGCCATAAATACCAGGAATTACCCAACCGGTTTCACGATCTTCTGTATCCTTGGTTACGCCACGTCCCAGTAAAGACGAAGTAGTTACGGAATAAATGGCTCCGCCTTTTGTCATATCAAACAACACGCTTGCAAAAAAGCCCTTGTAGGTAAATGTATTGGTAATACCCAATTTGTAATCGGGGTTAGGATTTCCCAGGTATCCCAGGTTGATAGAAGTAATAGGGTTGCCGGAGGTTGGATCTATCAGCAATTGACCTGTTGCACTATCCCTGGCAGAAACATCCCCTCTCAGGTAACCGAAAGGCATTCCTGGTTCGAGGTACGGGCTAATATTAGAACTACCTCCCAATACGCCGCGTAATTGAAGCCTTTCAACTCCTTCTATTAGTTCAACTACAATGTTTTTGTTCTTAGTGAAAGCGCCGTAAACATTCCAGCTAAAATCTCTGGATTTTACTGGAGTAACCGACAAACCTACTTCGATACCTTCATTGGTAATCTTTCCATAATTCGTATAGTATTCGTCGTATCCTGAAGTAACAGGCACTGTAATAGGAGCGATCAAATTGGTAGAAGTCTTTTTATAATAAGTGAAGTCCAGCTCTATTCTTCTCTTTAAAAAACTCAAATTAGTACCAACTTCAAACTCCTGTGTAAACTCAGGCTTTAAGTTCGCATCCGGGCTTGTTGAAGACCTTGTAGCAGTGGGTTGCGAAAGAAAATTAGAACCCAGGATATATACATCGCTCAAAGAGTAAGGATCTGCCGGTCTTCCCACTTTTGACCAGCCACCCCTGATTTTACCATAATCAAAAAAGCTGTTGTTTAACTTAAACGCGTCTGAAAACACAAAAGATCCAGATACTGATGGATAAAAGTAGCTCCTGTTTTCGATTGGCAATGTAGAAGACCAGTCATTACGACCTGTAACCTGTATAAATGCAAAGTTCTTATACCCTAATTCTGCACTTCCATATACACCGATCAACCTTTGTCTTTCGTAGTAATCACCATACATGTAATTGTTGGTTAAATTCTGGTCAACGCCGTATATCTGTTGCGATGTATTGTCCAATGTATAAATGCCCCTGGTAATAAACCTTTTTCCCGTTGAGGCATTCCTGGTATATGTCCGTTGATTGGTATTTTGACCTACAACAACGTTCAGGCTGAAGTCATCATTGATCTTAGGAGTGATGGTAAAAAACAGGTTGGACTCTATTTCCTGCATTTTGTCATTGTCTAATATTAACCTTCCCAATCCTTCAGCCGAAGCAGTAGTTGAACTGATTTCTGTAATTTCTCTTCTGTTTACCATGCTGATGTTGGTACCAATCCTGTAGTCAACTCTAAGCCAGGGGCTAAAGCTATAATCTGCATGCAACCCTGCTACATAACGCTCATTAGCGGTGAGCGATTTATTGTACTTGGCAGACCATTTGGGGTTATCGAACTGACCTGCAATAAATGTAAGATTGTTTCCCTGGGCATCTTCGAATGGAAGATCCAGGTCCCAGCTACGGCCGAGGAACAATGTTCTGGCAAACTGCGATCCGAAATCCACCTGGTTTTCACCAAAAACACCGCCAGACTGGTTGGAGCGGGTATAGCTGAAATTACCGCTGATGTTAATGCCAATATCAAGCTTTGTGCTGCCTCCTAAACTCAGGTTGGTTCTTTTATAGCTGGCATTGGTAACATACCCTGCCTGGTTTAACTGCGAAGCTGTTACAGCCAGCGAGCTTTTTTCATTACCGCCATTTATACTTACAGAGTTCTCAATTACATTTCCTGTTCTGAACAAGCTCTTAACGTTGTCGGGGTAAGCACGGTAAGCAACTTTAGGACCTAATAAATCAGCGTAGGGCGCCCAGGTGGGTACGGAATCAATAGTACCAAATTTAGCTCCCCACGAACCGTTCGATCCGCCACCAGCATTCAACTGGCTACCGGTACCATAACTGTTTTGATATTCGGGAAGGTTTGCAACATTTTCAACAGAGTAAGAAGTGGAATAACTTACTTCTAATCCTTTTTTACTTCTGCTGGCGCTGCCGGATTTTGTAGTGATAATAATTGCTCCGTTAGAAGCGCGTGAACCATACAAAGCCGCAGCAGATGATCCTTTCAGCACGTTCATGCTGGCAATGTCGTTTGGATCGAGGTTGGAAATACCGCTGGAGTAAGCGCCACCGCCATTTACCTGCCCGGAGGTCGTTAACTGATTATTGCTGTAAGGAATTCCGTCTACTATTATCAGAGGTTCATTTTGTCCGAAGAAGGAAGTATTTCCCCTGATCTGGATACGGGTTGCGGCACCCGGAGTACCCTGAGACGATCTGATATCAACACCGGGAACCTTGCCCTGCAGACCTTTTAACATATCGGGCTCAGATTTCTGTAAGATAGAATTAGGATCTACTTTACTTACTGAATATCCCAATGCCTTTTCGGCTCTTTTAATGCCCAATGCAGTTACTACCACTTCCTGCAAACTGGAGGTGGCTTTTAAAACTACGTTTATTTCGGTTTGAGAGCCCACCGAAATTTCCAGGTTGTCAAAACCCGCTGCACTAACAATCAATGAAGCTTTAGGATCGGCTAAAATGGAGAATCTGCCGTCTTGGTCGGCAGCAACTCCTGTAGAACTGCCTTTAATTTTTATGGATGCAAAGGGAACGGGCCCGCCCTTTTCATCCATAACCAGGCCGGTTACGGTTTTTGTTTGGGCAAATGCCAATACCGAATATAGTATCAACACTGCCAGCAGTGATGCAGTTTTTCTCATGTTTTAATGTTTAAATGAAGCGTCAAATATACACAGAAATGACAAATCTGAATTTTTTGTTAATTTCTGAGACTTTAACGTATATGTTTGAGACAAGATGGGGGAATGTAATGCTGCGTTCTTATAGAAAAAAACCGCTAAGAAGAATTGTGATTTTTCTATTAAGAAATAAAATATGTATTGGAGATTGAACTGTTACTTTTTTGCAATATTACGCGGCTTGTGCAACCACGCTAACAACACGGGCAGTAATACCAGGTTGGTAACGGTTGCCGAAAGCAACGTAAGGGAGGTAAGCCAACCAAGGGCCTGCGTGCCGCCAAAGCCACTGAACATAAAAATGCTGAATCCCGCTATCAGCACGAGCGAGGTGTAAACAATGCTGATACCTGTGTGATGGATGGTTTGAAGGATAGTGGGTTTGGCTTCGTAATTATAGGAAGGGAGTTCCTGCCGGTAGTTTACCAAAAACCGGATGGTTACGTCGATGGCAATGCCTAATGCAATACCAAATATCAGCACAGTAGAAGGTTTCAATGGCACTCCTGCCCAGCCCATAATGCCTGCGGTAAGCATGAGGGGTACTATATTGGGAATGAGTGAACAGATAAGAATGCGCACCGACCGGAACAGGTACAGCATACAAAGCGCTATCAGCAAAAAGGCGAGTATAATGCTCTCCTTCAAACCGTTGATGATAAAACGGCTTCCTTCCAGAAAGGTAATGCTGGTGCCGGTGAACTGAACATTGTATTTGGTAGAATCGAACAGTTCATTCGCCCTGAGCCTGATGTCTGCCAGGATAACCGGCAACCGCACGCTGCCCACATCGGCCATGTTAACGCTTATCCTGGTTTTTTGCCGGGCGGTATCCATAAAAGCATTCATGAGGCTTTGAAAAGTATTATCCTGTTGCTTCGAGCTGTCTCTTCTCACCCTCAGGTAGTCATTTACAAAAGCGCCGTCGAATGCGTTGGGCAATGCATAATTCAAACTATCGCCTTCATAAAATCCCTGTTTGGCAAACTTCAGCCCTTCTACCAGCGAAAGCGGCCGCGCCATTTCGGGTTTAGCAGCTATGTATTGGCTGAGCGAATCTATTTTCTGAAAAATATCCAGGGCTTTCATGCCTGCAAAACCATACCGCCTTTTAGTGTCAATGACAATCTCCAGCGGCATTATCCCTTTAAAATTCTTTTCAAAGAACTTCAGATCGGTATATATTTTATCGGTTTGCGGAATATCATCCACCATATGCCCTACAGATTTCAGTCTCACCATGCCCGATATTGAAAAAGCGATCACCACCAATGTGGCAGCGTAAATGGTTTTTTTATGGTTGAATACCCATATTTCTATTTTGCCCAGCAGGGCATCGAGCCAACGGGTTTCGAGGTATTTTACATGGCGTTGTTTAGGCGCAGGCAGGTAGCTGAGCGTAGCAGGTATGGCTATGAGCGAAATAAAGAAGATAGCCATAATGCTGATGCCGGCTACCACACCAAACTCTTTAAGCACGGCACTTTTGGTGAATGCAAAAACGGCAAAGCCAATGGCAGCAGCGATATTGCAAAAGAGCGTTACAATGCCCATTCTTCTTATCATTTCTACCAGGGCGGTTTGCTTGTCTTTGGTTTCGAGCCAGGCTGTATGGTATTTATTTAAAAAGTATATGCAATTAGGAATACCTATTACTACCACCAACGGCGGAACCAGCGCAGTAAGCAGGCTTATATAATAACCGCACAAATGCAATATGCCCATGCTGGTTATTACACTTATAATAACCACACCGAGCGACAACAGCGTGGCACTTAACGAGCGGAAGAACAAAATGAGTATAAGCGCGGAAATCAACACCGACCCTATTAAAAACCATTTCATTTCTTTGGCAACTTTTAGTGCCAGGTTGGTGCGTATTAAAGGCAAGCCGCTGATATGTACATCTATATTATTCCTGGCGCCAAAAGAGTAGGCAATATCTTCTATTGCCGCTATTACCTTTTCGCGTCCTTTTGTACCCAGCACATCTTTATTGATTTTTACACCTACCAAATAAGCATTGGTAGCAGGATTATAAAGCAGCCCTTTGTAAAATGGCAATGAATGGAGCACAGCCGCAGCGCTGTCGAGTTCAGGTTGAGTAATACCAGAGGCTGGAAATATTGGCTTAACGTTCAGCTTTTGAGTACTGTCGTTTTTTACCAGGTTAACGGCAGCCGCTACACTCAATACATTTTCTACTTTATCAACTTTCTTGAGCTGGCCCGACACGTCGGCAAAATCGTTGAATAAATCTTTTTGAAAGAGCTTGTCGGAGGTAAAGCCGATTACCAACGTATTGCCATCGTCTCCAAACTGTTTTTTAAAAGCGAGGTATTGTTTGTACAGGGGATTATCGACGGGAATAGTGCGCACAAACTCGTAGCTGATGGTTACTTTAAGCGCATGGTAAAGCATGAAACCGGTAAACCCTGCCAGTAATAATAAAAGGACCAAGCGAAATTTCAGTACGAATTGCCCCAGCTTTTTCCACATGCTTTGAATATTTAGTAGAGCGGAAAAGGTATACGGTTGAGAGTTTAAGGTATAAGGTGAAATGTGCGACTTCAATTATCAAACACCTTCAACCCATGCCGTTCACTCAATTAACCTATCGCTCAATTAACTATCAACAAAGTTGCAAAGAAACTTATTTTGAGGCGGTTTGAGAAGTTTTTTAATGGCGGTCAGCCGTCAGCTTTCAGGTATCAGCCATCAGTGAACAATAGGAAACAGGAGTGCAGAGTGATGAAGTAGCTATGAGCTATCAGCCTTCAGCAATCATTGCTGATCGCTGAAGGCTGATAGCTCATAGCTGACAGCTTACTAATCTGGTGTATTAAAACGAAAGCCTACGCCATGAATGGTTTCGAGGTTGATAGCAGGATCGGCTTTAAAATGTTTGCGCAGTTTAGTAATAAAAACATCCATGCTTCGTCCCAAAAAATAATCGTCTTTGCCCCACACATTCAACAACACCTCTTCTCTTTTTAAAATATGATTGCGGTGTTCGCAGAGAAATTTCAGCAGCTCCGCTTCTTTTTGGGTAAGACTGGTAGGTTCTTCCCCATTGTATATTTTAAGATCGGTATATGAAAAGCGCAGTTTGCCTACGGTGAATTCCTGCACACTGTCGGAATACAGCTTTCTGGTACGTCTTAAAAAAACCTCCATCCGCTTTATCAATTCCTTCATGCTAAAAGGTTTGATGATATAATCATCCGCCCCCGTTGCAAAACCCTTCAAACGATCTTCTTCGAGCGATTTGGCAGTTATAAAAAGTATGGGCACCACATCGCTTTTCTGCCTTATTTTTTTTGCCACTGTAAATCCATCTTTATTCGGCATCATCACATCCAGCAGCACAATATCAAACTCCTCTTTTTGAAAGTTATGAATGGCTTGTTCGCCATCGGGGCATAATACTACGTGATAACCATCTTGTTCCAGGTTATCTTTAATCACGTATCCCAACGATAAATCATCTTCTGCCAGTAATACTTTTGCTTTCGTTGGCTGCATAATATATAGTTTATTGGTAAGTAAGGTAAATAGGTTAAATTAAGTTAATTAAGCCGATTGGGTTGCTGGCGATGTTATGTATTCATCTTACTCAACTGCTCACTCATTTTACCAGGGTCACTCATTTTACCCACTCATCTTACTTAGCCCCAACCCGTACCGAACGGCACCCCAGCCAACCAGACAACGCTACACAGGTATAATAATACGGAACTCTGTTCCTATACCCGGCACGCTGTTCACCACAATTCGCCCATTGTGCGCATCTACTATCTTCTTAACAAAATTAAGGCCCAATCCAAATCCTTTTACATTGTGTACATCGCCGGTTGGCACCCGGTAAAATTTTTTAAATATATTTTTAAAATACTTTTTGTCAATCCCCACCCCGTTGTCTTTAACAGCAATAAAACTTTCTGCCCCGCTGTTCCCGGCTTCGATAATGATTAATGGATTGCTGGAATATTTTATCCCGTTTTCAATCAGGTTTACAATGGCAAGTTCAAGGTGAGCTTTATCGGCAGTGATGACGGTGCCATCTTCCGGCATTTTTATTTCTATCCTGGCATTGCTGGCTTCTACCAACGGCTGCAGCTTGGCAACCGCCTGTTCAATCAATTCCCTTACATCAAACGACTGCATTTCCACGTTCAGGCTTCCCTTTTCCGATACCGCCATCTTTAGCAATCGCTCCACCTGGTTTTGCAAATGCTCTGTTTCGTTTTTCATGATAGCGGTGTACCGGCTCATTCGTTCCGGCTGTTTAACAATTTCCGGCTGCGACAATACATCCGTTGCTATTTTCATTACAGCCAACGGAGTTTTAAATTCATGGGTAAAATTGTTTACAAAGTCTTTTTGAATTTCTACCAGGAATTTTTGTTTATAGAAATAAAAAATGCCCAGCGAAAGTCCTATCAGCACCAGCACCAGCACAGTGCTGCCTATAATCCAGAAATTCATTTGTGCCAGCACATACCGGCTTCTGTCGGGAAAATGCAACAGGAGATAATGATGGTTGGCGGCATACAATTTCAGGTCGGTAATATCAGTTGCCTGGTGGGTTTCGGGCGAAGGAATATACTCCTGGTACAAATACTCTTTGCTATCGTTGTCGTATACCGCCGTTTTGCATTCGGTTAAAATATCAAAATCTATCAGCTCGCGGGTGAGATAATAAATAAGCGTGTCTTTAGCCGGCAGGTGATCAATGCGTACAATAAACGTATTCGCATCGGGCTGAACGGTAATATGCTGCTGCAGATGACCGGCGGGATTGTTGGACAACCATATATCTTCAAACAAACCCCTAACGCATTTTACCACGTTGGTGCCAAACTGTTTTTGCTCGAGCTTGTAAATATGACTTAACCAGTATAATTGTATTGCAATAATTAAAGCGATAACCAAAGCCCCCGTCAGCACAATCCATTTTAACGTGGAAGAACGCATACCAAAACCGGTGTAAGTTTTAAATAACACAAATTTGTTTTTAAATCTTTACAAAAAATAACAGCTCACTGGTTTTATTGTTAAACCACCGTTAAGCGGGCTTTATTCATAGCTTTTTTATTTTCATGCATTTAACTAAGGTTAACAGTGCGTTAATCACAACTGCATATTTTATTACCTGCGCCCATTAGCAGAAATTGCGGGTGTCAAACCACTGGAATTAACCTGCCGGTATTCAGCACTGCAACCAATTTTTGATAGCGAATAAACAAATAACACAATTCATTTTTCATACAGGTCGGTTTATAATGAGAGTGAAGGACGCCCTACATAACATTGCGGGAGATGTTCCTTCATTCTTTTTTTAACAGGTAGGGAAGGTACAAAGTTTCATCAATAGCATTGGCTTATTTGTATATATGTGTTTGAATTACAGGCACAAACGCTAAAAACAATTTATAACAGCAACCGTAAATACTTTAGTTTCGTAAATAATGGCAGAAGGATGAGAATACGCGGAGTTTTTGTAGGTTTGCTACCTTAATTTTTGAGACATTGGCAATAGAAGCACAAAGAAAGTCATTTTTTAAACGTATCCGGGGGCAGAAAGAGGAAGACGATGCGGAGATGAGTTTTGTTGACCATCTTGAAGCGTTGCGCTGGCACATTGTACGATCCGTACTGGCTGTGTTCGTTTTTGCCGTACTGATATTTATCAATATAGACTGGATATTTGATTACGTGATCATGGGTCCCACCCAGTCTGATTTTGTTTCTTACAAATTTTTATGCTCACTTGGCTATAAACTCGGGTTGGGAGATTCGTTTTGCATGCCCCCGATTAATATGGATTTGCAGATAACCACGGTGAGCGGTACTTTCATGTCTTCCATTTCTATTGCATTTGTGGGTGGCGTAATCGCTGCCTTTCCGTATTTGTGCTGGGAGGTATGGCGTTTTGTAAAGCCGGCGTTGAAGGAAAATGAACTGAAGCATACCCGCGGCATCATCTTCTGGATATCGTTTTTCTTTTTTGTGGGCGCTGCCTTTGGCTATTTTTTGCTGGCGCCGTTTACATTCAATTTTCTCTATAATTATACACTGGGCGCCAAAAAAATATTGGAATATAAGCCCATATTGTCCGACTATCTTGATTCGATCATAGACATTACGCTTGGCTCGGGCATTGCTTTTGAACTGCCTATGGCCTCGTGGATATTGGCCCGCATTGGTATTTTAACAGCAGGTTTTTTGCGCACTTACCGTAAATACGCATACGTAGCCCTGTTAGTACTGGCGGCTATTATCACTCCTTCGCCCGACTGGGGCAGCCAGATGATTGTATGCGTGCCGCTCATTTTGTTGTACGAAATAAGCGTTATCATTGCTGCAAGAGTGAACAAGAACCAGGAAAAGAAATGGGAAGAGTGGAGCTAATAGCAGTCGCTCTCATCGTAAAAGTCATTTTCAATAAAATTTACCGGCTTCAGTAAGGCGGGGACATCCTATTCTTTGTGTAATATCCACACGGTAATAAAATTTTTGTTTACCAATTTGCCTTGCGGATGCAGCTTTTTATTAACACAAGTTGTCAGTAACTTATCAAACCAACGGTTATGCAACTTGCTTTTCAAGGCTTTTGCATCGGGCAGCAATCACTCAGTATTTTTACAGCAAAGACGAACGTTAACTAACGTTAACGAGCAAACGATTTTGTTCATTCTCATCTGATAAGAAAATAATTATTTGTCCGAAAACAAAAAAACAATACATTTATTTATAATAACGGTTACCCCTACTCTCCTGAAAAAGTATTTCTTAACCAGATAATATAGCTCCGGTTTCCATTCCTGTTCAATAAAAGCTATTATTCACCAATTGCCAACACAAATTTTATGATGACCCGAACCAAACATCTTCTGCTTTGCCTGCCCTTTATCGCGTTTATAGGCAGCAATGCCTACGCGCAGAAGGCAGCAGCACGAACATTTCTGCCAACAACCCATCATTCATCTGGAACGAGCAGCCCGGCTAACAGCCCGCATGCTAATGAGGAGTTGAAAACTGAATTTTTTAAAGACACTTCGCTGGTAAAAGGCAAAGTGGTAGATGCAGACAATGCTCCGCTTGCTAACGCCAGCATTGTGCCCGAAAGCGGTAAGGCATATGTAACGAATGATGCAGGAGAATTTGCCATTCCATTTGTGCAGCCGTTCAAAATCCTGGTAACCACGGTGGGCTACCGCGATACCACGATCACCATTTCAGATCCAAACACATTTTATACCATCGTTTTAAACAAAGATTCCAAAAAGGAACAACTGGCGGAAGTAACTGTAACAGCGCTCGGCATCTCCAAAAAAACAAATGCGGTGGGCTATTCCATCCAGGAGGTGAGGGGTGATGTAGTACAAACCGCCAAAGAACCCAATTTTGTGAATGCACTGCAGGGCAAATTGGCCGGCGTACAAATCAATACCAATACCGGCTCAATGGGCGGTTCCAGCAAAGTAATTATCAGGGGTAATAAATCTATCACCGGTAATAACAACGCCTTGTTTGTGGTAGACGGCATTTTCATGGGCAACACTACCAATCCCACTTATAACCAGCAGATTGGCGGCGGTGGTTATGATTATGGAAGTCCTATACAGGATATTAACCCCGACGATATAGAACAGATCAGCGTACTGAAGGGCGCTGCAGCAACAGCGTTGTATGGCAGCAGGGGATCTAACGGTGTAGTATTGATCACCACCAAAAAAGGAAGCAGCAAAAAAGGCCTCGGCATCACTTATAGTTTGAACGCGCAAATAGACAAAGTGTATTACCTGCCCGATTTTCAAAATCGCTATGGTGGTGGTGGTGCCAATACCAGCGATCCTAATTTTGTAGCGAGCAAATTTGATACCTTATGGCAAAGCACCAATCCTACGCTTTTTAAAAATGCACCTACTTACAACGATCCGGTGAAAGGCGGTTATGATCTGCTGCCTCAATACGGTGTTGATGAATCTTGGGGACCGGAACTAACCGGAATACAAATAAGGCCTTACTATTCCTTCGACGAAAATAAAGGGAACCCTTATTTCGGTATGACAACGCCATGGGCGCCGCACCCCAACAACATCAAAGACTTTTACGAAACCGGCACTACGCTTACCAACAGCATCAGCGTTGGCGGCAGCAACGACAAAGGTTCTTTCAGGCTGGCATACAGCAACCTCAACCAGAACTTTATTCTTCCCAACTCGTTGTTGAAAAGAAACAATATTGGTTTTAATGGTAACCACCGCATTGGCAGCAAGCTGAACGTAGTGGCAAGTGTAAATTACTCCGACAACTTTGCGAGAGCAAGGCCAGGCACAGGCTTCTCAGGCTTTAACCCTACGCAATTGTTTACCATGTATGGTCAGCGACAACTGGAAATGGATAAGCTTGCCTTCTACCAGTTTGCAGACGGATCGCAGGTAAGCTGGAACCGCACTTCTCCTACCAATCCTACGCCGCTGTTCGCCACCACGCCTTACTGGCACCAGTATAAAAATTTTACCACCGACAAACGTCAAAGATTATACGGCCTGGCAGGATTTGATTTTAAACCGGTTGACTGGATCAATATTTCTGCAAAAGCCTTCCTTGATCAATACACCACCTTGCAGGAAGAGAGAAACGCTAAAGACTATACAACAGGCTCGTATGCCCGAACTACAATTAACCACCGTGAGATGAACTACCAGTTGATTGCTTCGGCTGATAAAGATCTGAGCAGCAAACTGAACCTGGATGTATCTGTAGGAGGCAATATTATGCAACTCAGGGATGGCATTAACACAGCGAATTATGCGGGATTGATTGTTGCCGGACTGTATACATTGACCAACAATATTGGCAGGATCAATTATGGTGAGAGCGTTTTTCAGAAACGCATTAATTCATTATTCGGGAACGTTACACTGGGTTACGACAATACTGTTTATCTGGACATATCGGGCAGGAACGATTGGTCGTCTACCTTGCCCAAAGGAAACAACTCCTATTTCTATCCGGCAACATCCTTATCTGTAATATTCTCCAACTGGCTTTCTTCTCTTAACTGGCTGAGCTTTGGTAAGGTAAGAGCGAGTGTTGCACAAATTGGTAACGACACCGATCCTTACCGCACTTATGTTACTTACAATGCACCTGTTTTATTTGGCACGGGCAATTCGTATATTTTAAGAAATTCATTTTTGGGTAACAGTGCTTTAAGACCGGAGATCAGCAATGAAGTGGAAGCCGGACTGGAATTGAAATTCTTTAACAACCGGCTGGGCGTTGATTTTACTTTTTACAACAGGATTACCAAGGACCTTATTATACCGCTTTCAGTTTCCCAAACATCGGGCTACAGTAATTTTTATACCAATGTGGGCAAATCAAGAAACCGTGGTGTAGAAATACAATTGAGCGGGTCGCCTGTTCGCAACGAAAACTTTACATGGAACGTTATTGTGAATTACGCGGCTAACAGAAGCAAGTTGCTTGCGCTGAATATTCCAAACAATCCTACCATTGATCGTTACATCCTTGGCACCGAAAGAAGAAGGAATACTGTTTCAACAGCAGCTATAGTGGGTCAGCCATTGTTTGTGCTAACGGGCACGGACTATACTTACCTGAATGGCGAAAAAGTAATAGCCGATAATGGTACTTATATTGCTTCGCCTAATGGAAAGGTAATTGGAAATACGCAACCCGATTTTGTGGGCGGCGTTACCAACAGCTTTACCTATAAAGGATTTACGTTGAGCGGTTTGATAGACTTCCAGAAGGGAGGCAACTTCTTCTCTTACACCAATATGTATGGGTTGTATTCCGGCACACTGGCTGCAACAGTTGAAAACAATGTAAGAGAAACAGGAGTTGATGTAAGTGGTGTAACGGCAGATGGTACTAAAAAAACGGTTCACGTAAATGCGCCGTTCCATTTTAAAAACAATTACGGCATCCGCATCAGCACTGCTAACCTGTACGATGCAAGCTATATTTACCTGAGGGAGCTAAGATTAGGATACACATTGCCGGCAAAAGTATCTCAGCTCATCCGGTCGAGCAATGCCAGCATTTCTTTATATGGCAGAAACCTATGGCTCATCAGTTCCAATGCACCGAATGTTGATCCGTCTAACATCGTGAACTCGGATTCGAACATTATTGGACTGGAAGGTGGCGCCTTGCCTTCTGTAAGATCAATGGGCATTAACCTGAACATTAGCTTCTAACCCTCAAAAACAGAACAATGAAAACATTATATATGATTCAACGGATTCTTATAGTAGCAGTGCTGGGACTGTTTTCCTGCACAAAAGGTTTCGAAGACATTAACCAGGACCCTACTAAACCAACAGATGTTACGCCTGCTCAATTGATCACAGGTATAGAGAGAACGGCTTCGGATATTATGTACAGTGGTGGTGTAAACGACAACATCGGTATGCTGTATGCGCAATATTTTTCGCAAACACAAACCGAAACTCAAAGCCAATACCAGTTAGACGAAGCTGCTAATAATCTCCTGTGGACCTCTTACAGCGTTCCTCTGTCGAATATTCAGGAGTTGCTGAGAATTAATGAACTGCGGCCGGAGCCGGCGTCTAACAATCAAAATGCCATCGCAAAAATTTTAAGCGTATGGATTTACCAGGTACTCACGGATACTTACGGCAATATTCCTTTTAGCGAAGCCTTGCGGGGAGACGAGCTGATCTTAACATCAAAATACGATGATTCGAAAACAGTGTATGATGGATTGATTACATTGTTGAATGAGCAAATTGCTGCATTAGATCCAACATTCGCTTCGTTCAGAACCGGCGAACTGATTTACCAGGGCGATGTAAACAAATGGAAAAAGCTGGCCAATGCTTTGAAAATCCGTATTGGTTTGCGCATGATAAATGCAGAGCCGGAAAAAGCGCAGCAGATCATTGAAGAAGCGAGCGCCAATACATTTACAGGTATTGGAGACGAAGCAAAATTCACCTATCTGCCAATTGCCCCCGACCAGTTTCCTTATAACGACCAGGATGGTACTGCTATTTCAAATGCTTATTTTGTTTCTGCAACATTGGTAGATTTTATGAAAGAAACATCGGACCCTCGTTTGCCGATGTATGCCAGGGAAGCGCCTGCCAGCGGAACCATTGTTGGAAAACGTTACGGACTTGGCAGCTTTACTAACATTAACGAATACTCGCGTGGCAGTGCAAAGGTTTACAGCACTACTTTTCCCGGGTATATTATAAGTTATGCGGAAGTACAATTTGCGCTGGCCGAAGCAGCAGCAAGAGGTTTTGATGTAGGCGGAGATGCCGAAACCTTTTATGAAAACGGCGTGCGGGCCAGCATGCAATTCTGGGGCGTAGGCGAACCTGATATAACCACTTTCTTAAACAATAACCCTTACGATCAGGCGAACTGGAAAAATATAATAGGTACGCAAAAATGGGTGGCATTGTACAACCAGGGCCTGCAGGGCTGGTTTGAAAGAACAAGGCTTGATTTCACCAAACCCAATGGTGATCCGCTATTTGTGGCACCACTAACTATTTTAGACGAGAATGTAGATTTTGTTCCTTACAGAATCACTTATCCGCTTGCCGAAATATCGAACAATGCTCAAAATTACAATGCTGCAAAAACAGCTATGGGGGGAGATAACAAAGGCATAAAACTCTGGTGGCAGGAATAGCTTTTCAAACAGCTTTCGCAGTCCATTCATTTGGTAAAGAAGCATTCAATCAAGGTTGAATGCTTCTTTCATTTTATCGTGTTAGATGTCCGCTTCAAATAAAAAAAGATGATCATTTGAAATTTTTTGTAAATCTTTTATCATTTTTCAGTTTCGTCTAGTTAATTTTTAGTAATTATGTGTGTGAATTAAAGAAATTAGAGATAAATGGCTTCAAAATTAAATCTAGACAAATTAGATCTTCAGATCATTTCGGCAATGATGGATGACGCTGGTATCTCTTATGCCGATCTGGGAAAGAATCTTTCTGTATCGGGCGGCACCATTCATGTTCGCATAAAGAAATTGCAGGAAAGCGGCATTGTTAAAGGCACCAAACTGAATGTTGAGCTAAAGGAACTGGGTTATGATATTACCGCGTTTGTAGGGATCTATCTTGAAAAAAGCTCACTATACGATACTGTTGCAAAAGACCTGAAAAAGATCCCTGAAATTGTAAGGCTTAATTATACTACCGGCAATTACAGCATGTTTATAGAAATAGTTTGCAGAGACATTGCACAGCTCCGGCATGTATTGCACGATGAACTGCAAAAAATAAAAGGCATCGAACGCACCGAAACACTTATTTCGCTTGAAGAAAGTTTTAATCGCAATGTGCAGGTAGCACCGTGAGGTGGGGTTGAGTGAGTAAGTTAAGTGGGTTAAGTAAGTAGAGCTAATAATGAGCGATTAAAAACTAAAACGTTCTTATCAATTAATAAAATTGCCGCAGATTCGCAGATAAAATATCATCTGCGAATCTGCGGCAATTGTTTTTATCTTTTCGGAAAGTTGAAATTATAACGATCTCATTTTCCTTTCTACTTAATTAACGAACTCAACTTACTTACCTGCTCAACCATTACCACCCCTCACATCCATTGCATCACGCAATCCATTTCCCAGCAGGTTAAAGGCCAATACCAGCAGCATAATACAAACACCCGGAGCAATAGCAAGTAAAGGGTTATGGGTGATGATAAAGTTATAATTCTCTTTAATCATCAGCCCCCAGCTAGGCTGCGGAGGCTGCACACCCACTCCTAAAAAGCTCAACCCCGCTTCTACCACAATAGCTGTAGCAAAATTAGATGCCGCCATTACCATTACAGGTCCAATAACATTAGGCAGTATATGCCGCGCCAAAATACGTATGTGGGTGTATCCTAATGCCCGTGCAGCTTCCACGTATTGAAGCTCGCGGATGCTCAACACCTGGGTCCGGATGATCCTTGCCGTATTTACCCAAAGCGTTAACCCAACGGCAATGAATACCTGCCAGAATCCCTTTCCTAAAACCAGGGTTATGGCAAACACCAGCAGCAAAGTAGGTATGCTCCATATCACATTAATGAACCACATTACCACGTCATCTGTTCGCCCGCCAAAATAACCTGCTATCAAACCCAATACAATTCCTATGGTTAGTGATATAACAACGGCTATCAGCCCTACCATTAAACTTACCCTCACCCCTATGATCAACCTGCTGAATATATCGCGTCCAAATTTATCGGTGCCCAGTAAAAATGTTTTTTTTACCACTTTTAGTGCTGTGTCGGCGCCCGAATAAAATGCCCTGCGCTCGCTTATACCGTCATCAACATATTTTTGAACAATAATGCTGTCCTGCATTTGTGTCCACGATT
>JBQCGX010000085.1:0-13735 GCA_051955255.1 Agriterribacter sp.
GAGCTTCTCGGCTAACTTTAATAAACCCATCTTGGGTTGAATGAGCTTTTGCGTTGTTGTCATGATTGTAATCGTTTACAGTTATCAAATTTATTAACAACTGTCAGATTAAATCTAAACTTCTACAATTCAGTTAACCCCTGTGTTTCTTAACGGGGAGGTTCGCGGTTTTCAGCATTTTATTAGCCTTCCTGAGTTTTTCGGGAAACATAACTTTTCCCTGGTATTTGTCAAGAGCTGTATCTATTACCACTATAGGTGATTTTCTTTTCTTCAAATCTGCTACTTTTTTCATAACTGTAATTTAAGAAATTTTTCGTTGAGCCAGAAATCCATCGTAGTCAACTCCAGGTTCAAACGCTACAAAATCATCCCCTAACTGTCCATAGAAATAGAAATCGGCCTGCACCTGCGCATAATGCTTTGCAATTCCCATCCTATAGAGTCTTGTACGCGCTTTTGTACTACCCGAAGCGTATACGTAAGCATTAGGATGCTTGTCGCAAAAAGCGTATACTGCCGACACTACAGTTGCCAATACTTTTTCAGTGTCGCCATTGTTAGAAACAGACAGGTCATCAATTGATTCTGACGAGGAATCTTTATCACCAAAAGCAAGATTAAAAAGCCCGGGATAATTTGTTTCCTGAAACTCTATAAGTTTACGGATTGCACCTTTAGCACCTTCACTTACAAACTCAAACCGCGTCAACTTCGAATCTGATTTCAAGTGGTATTTTTCAACTTTCATGTTAGCTTGCGTCGTGAAGATGAAGATAATGATTTTAGACCTAATGCGGGGGCATTCCAGTAATGCAAAGTACTGTTCAAAACGTTTGACAACTTTACAACTGGCGGGGGATGCCTCACTCGCTGCGCCGTGTTCGGCATGCGCGAAGAAGAACGTTCAAGATTGCTGATTACTGAAACCTGAAAGCTGACCGCTGATAGCCCGCAGCCCTCACAACCCCGCTGCCGAAAAGCTATTACCTGTCATTTTATGGTAAAGCTCCAATGCATACAGGTCGGTCATTCCGGCTACATAGTCAGTAACACCCTGCAGGTTGTTGAATAAGTTTTCCTGCCGGGGAGATACACTGAATTGTGCCGGGATCAATTGCAATAATTTCTTTGCTTTGCTGCTTTGAGGATTCAGCACTGCATATACAAATTCTTTCAGCAAATAACCTATCACGGTATAGCCAGCCAATTCAATTTCCACCACGCTGCGGTGATTGTAAATATGTTCGTAAGAATACCGGTCGATCTCTTTGATGATAGACAATTGATCGCCCGGCAAAAGATCAATGAGCGATTGATTGAGCTCACCTTTTAATAAAGCAGTTTCGTGCTGCATAAAGATGTCGCACAATTGCTGCACCAGCAGGTTGATGACTCTTGCTCTTAAAAATTGTATTTTCCTGTTATCATCTTTAATCGTATTGAAAGTGGCTTCTACTTTATCGCGTGCATCGTATCCATCTTTATTGTCAAAAAAAGCAAGGAACTGCCGGGCCACCGTATCTATAGAAATGATTCCCAACCGGTGTGCGTCTTCAAAATCAATAATCCGGTAACAAATATCATCTGCCGCTTCTACCAAAAACACAAAAGGATGCCGCGCAAAAACCAACTGCTCTTTGCTTAGTTGTGGTATTTGCAATTCTTCGGCTATGCTGGTGTAAACAGGTATTTCTGTTGAAAAGAAGCCCGACTTTTTAGTAACGAGCCGTTGTTTGTTGAACCCTGCTGCCGAATCGCAGGGATATTTGATAATGCTTGCCAGGGTAGCGTAGGTTAATTGAAACCCGCCGGCTCTCTCTTCGTTAAAATGATGGGTGAGCGTGCGAAACGCATTGGCATTGCCTTCAAAAAAACGGAGGTCCCGCTGCTGCGCCGGTGTTAATTCCTCTTCAAATCTTTTCTTCGCATCGCCTTGTAATTCCCTGAAAAAAATACGGATGGCATCTTCACCACTGTGTCCAAATGGAGGGTTGCCAATATCGTGCGCCAGGCAACCCGCTGCAATTACCGAAGGCAACTCATATTTATAAAACTCGGTAAAGTCGGCTCCATTATCCGCATATTTATCTGCAATAACATCGCCAATGGCTTTGCCCAGGCTGCGGCCAACGCTGCTCACTTCCAGGCTATGGGTAAGCCGGTTGTGTACAAACACAGCTCCCGGCAGGGGAAATACCTGTGTTTTGTTTTGCAGGCGCCGGAAGGCCGACGAAAATATAAGCCGGTCATAATCGCGCACAAAGGAAGTGCGTACCTGTTGCCCCGCAGTTGATGCTTTTTTTTCTGCACCACTCCTGCGCGAACTATACAACTGTTGCCATTGCATCAAGAGGTTGGAAATTTGAGATTTGAAATTTGAATGCGGGCGCTGATTGCTGAAAGCTGACAGCTGATAGCCGACCGCTCATCGCTGATCGCTCATCGCTGACAGCTCTATCGCCTTTTTTACGCTGCCATGTTTGATCAGTAATTTTTTAGCCTTTTCGTAATCGCTGATGCCTAGTTTTTCCATCAGCATTTTGGCGCCACGATCAAACAGCTTTTCATTGCTCAACTGCATGTTCACCATTTTGTTGTCTTCTACCCTGCCCAGTTGTATCATAATGGTAGTTGAAATCATATTCAGCACCAGCTTTTGCGAGGTTCCGCTTTTCATGCGGGTGCTACCGGTTACAAACTCGGGGCCAACGGCTATCTCAATAGGAAAATCAGCTACTTCTGTTAACGGCGAGCCAGGATTGTTGGTAATACACCCCGTAATGATGCCATTTTCGCGACATGTTTTTAAGGCGGCAATTACATAAGGGGTGGTGCCACTGGCGGCTATGCCAATTACCACGTCTTTTTTATTGATGTGATGCTTTTTCAAATCGTCCCAACCCTGCGTCAAACTGTCTTCCGCAAATTCAACCGGTTGGGTCATTGCTTTTTTGCCACCGGCAATAATACCCACCACCAGGTCGGGCGAAACCCCGTATGTGGGCGGACATTCGCTTGCATCTACAATTGCCAGCCTGCCGCTGGTGCCGGCGCCTATATAAAACAACCTGCCTCCTGCCAACATTTTATCTACCGCAGCTGCTACCAGTTTTTCTATTTGCGGAATTACCTGCTCAATGGCATCGGGTACCTTTTTATCTTCTTTATTAATATTGGAAAGTATTTCTGCTACCGGCATTTTTTCAAGGTGGCGGTAGTCCGAAGGTTGCTCGGTGATCTTAACAAATGACATGTGGTTTTCGTTTCTCGTTTTTTGTTTTTAGTTTTGGGGCTTGGGATCTTGTATCTTGATTCTTGCTTCTTCACCTCAAACCTACCTATGGTATTCTGCTAATCCCTCCATCGGGTTCTTTAAAATACGTCCCAGGGTAAATTCATAACTGTCGCAAAGTTCTGCAATAACATCTTTAAAATGAAACGCAATGCCGCCTACAAAGCTCACAGGCATGGTCCAGCTTTCTTTGAACTTGCATATATGGTGAAAGAAAAAGTCGTTGAGTGCATCCTCAATGATATTTTCTACCATATAGTGTCCCCTGTTTTCAGACAAAAAGGGAGTAAAGGAAGCCAGGTATCGGTTTGCCAATGGCTTTTTGTATACATTTTCCAGGATGGATGAAGCATCGGGCTTGTTATATTTTATTTGAAAACGACCCGCCAGCTCTTCATCAAAGGTTTCGTACAGGTAATATTGCAATACTTTTTTGCCCAGGTAAGCGCCGCTACCCTCATCGCCCAGCACATAACCCAAACCCGGTTTGTTGGTTACTATTTTCTTACCATTATAGTAGCAGGAACTGGAGCCCGTACCCAATATACAGGCTACTCCCTTATCGTCGCCATACAGTGCCCTGGCTGCAGCCATTACATCGTGCGTAACTTCGTTCTTTTTAAGTCCGGGAAACACCTGTGCAATGGCTTTTTTAACAATTTGTACATTATTGGGGTTAATGCAACCCGTTCCATAATAATACACTTCATCAACCTGCACTTTTTTAAGAGAGGGAAGCAGTTCCTTGGTAAGTATTTCAGCTATTTGCGCTGTATTAAAAAAATAGGGGCTGATGCCTTGTGTAAAAATCGTTTTTTTCCTGTTTCCATTTATCAGGCACCACTCAGCCTTTGTTGCTCCGCTATCGGCTATCAATTTTACTGACGACATTATTAATTGAACTTATTTCGTGAAATTCGTGCTCTCAAAGATAATATACAAACACAGACGAATGCGTAATAATAAATTGAAGCTCTGGTTGCCCTTACTCTTTTCTGTTGTGATGATCGGCGGTATGTTCCTCGGTTACAAGATGAAAGAAAAAATGCCTTCTACAGCTCGTTTTTTTTCTGCAGAGAAAAAGAACTCGGTGCAGGAGGTGCTAGACCTTATATCGCGCAGGTACGTAGACCCTATTAAAACCGATACACTGGCAGATGCGGCTATTGAAGAAATGCTTACGCATCTCGATCCACATTCTATTTTTATTCCTTCCAGCGAATTGGAGCGGGTAAATGAAGACCTGGCAGGAAAATTTGAGGGCATTGGCATTGAGTTCAATATTTTTAACGATACCATCCATGTATTGAGTGTTTTAAAGGGCGGGCCTTCTGAAAAAGCGGGGCTGCAGGTGGGAGACCGTTTTTTGAAAATAGCCGATTCGGTGGTAACCGGTAAAGAAGTGAACGGCGATAAGGTAAGAAAGTTGCTGCGGGGCTTGCACGGATCGAAAGTAAAAGTTACCGTACAACGCGGTAAAGACAAAATGGATTTTGAAATAACACGAGGCATCATTCCTTTGTTTTCGCTCGATGCTTCGTATATAATAGCACCTGCCACGGGTTATATACGGCTGAACAAATTTTCGGAAACGACTTATGAAGAATTTATGGAAGCCATGCAAAAGCTGAAGGAACAGGGCATTCAGAAAATGATACTCGACCTTCGGGGAAATGGTGGCGGTATATTGCAGGAAGCAGTTGAAATAGCAGATGAGTTTCTGGATGGCAATAAACTGATCGTATACACACAGGGCGGACATGTAAGCAAAGCCGAATACAAGGCAAAGCGCGACGGTATTTTTGAAACAGGCAAACTGATTGTGCTGGTAGACGAAGGATCTGCCTCGGCCAGCGAAGTGCTAACGGGCGCATTGCAGGACTGGGACCGCGCAGAAGTGGTGGGCAGGCGATCTTTTGGCAAAGGGCTGGTGCAGGAACAGTATAACTTAAACGACGGATCGGCTTTGCGGCTGACCATTGCAAGGTATTATACTCCGTTGGGCAGATCGATCCAGAAACCTTACGACAAAGGAGTGGACACCTATAATGATGAAGTGATGGAACGACTGCATCACGGAGCATTGATCAATGCCGACAGCAACCGCCAGGAATCGGGCAAGGCTTACCGTACGCCACAAGGCAAAACCGTGTATGGCGGTGGGGGCATTACGCCCGATGTATTTGTGGCCATAGATACAGCAGGCATTGGCGATATAGTGGCTGCATTGTACTCAAAAAACACGGTGGGAAATTTTGTATACAGCTATTATGTTGATCATATCAGTCAGTTTAAATTGTTTTCCCAACCGGCTGACTTTGAAAAAGGGTTCGACATCGACAATACTATCTGGAAAGCCTTTGAAAAATTTGCAGCAGACGATGGCGTATCGATCAACAACATTTCAGCATCCGACAGAAAATTCCTGACCCAACGTTTAAAAAGTCTTTTTGCCCGCCAGCAGTGGCGCAACGAAGGATTTTATGAAGTGAACAATGCCAATGATCCAATAATTAAAAGGGCGCTGGAAGAAATGAGTGGTAAGTAATAAGTGGTAGGTGGTAAGTAGGGTAAGGTATAAGGTGAAACCACAAACTATAAACGATAAACGATGGATATCAAAAACAACATACTCGAAACAATAGGCAATACTCCGCTGATACAACTGCACAAGATCACAAAAGGATTGCCTTGCACCGTTGCTGCCAAAGTTGAATACTTTAACCCCGGCAATTCTATAAAAGACCGTATGGCCATTAAAATGGTGGAAGTGGCAGAGCAGGAAGGAAAACTAAAGCCGGGTGGAACCATTATTGAATGTACTTCTGGCAACACAGGCATGGGCCTTGCGCTGGCAGCTACCATAAAAGGCTACAAATGCATTTTCACTTCAACCGATAAACAATCGAAGGAAAAATTTGATATACTGAAAGCCGTAGGTGCAGAAGTGATTGTATGCCCTACCAATGTGGAACCGGACGATCCTAAGAGCTATTATTCGGTAGCCAGGCGCCTGGCAAAAGAAATTCCCAACTCATTTTTATGTAACCAGTACGACAACCTGGCTAACAGGCTGGCTCACTACGAAACCACCGGACCGGAATTGTGGGAGCAGACAGAAGGGAAAATTACACACCTGGTTTGTACTGCCGGTACGGGAGGCACGGTTACCGGAACTGCTATGTACCTGAAAGAAAAAAATCCGGCTATACAGGTATGGGCCATTGATGCGTATGGATCGTTGCTTACAAAATATTTCCGCACCGGCGAAACGGATATGAACGAAGTACATCCTTATATATCGGAGGGATTCGGTGAAGATTTTGTTCCGGCTAATTATGATATGAGCGTGATTGACCATTTTGAGCAGGTAACCGATAAAGACGGAGCGCTCATGGCTCGTCGCATTGCCCGCGAAGAAGGACTGTTTTGCGGCTACAGCGCCGGAAGCTGCCTGCAGGGATTGATGCAATTAAAGCATAGGCTGAAAAAGGATGACCTGGTGGTTTGTATTTTTCACGATCACGGAAGCAGGTATGTTGGAAAGGTATACAACGATCAGTGGATGCTGGAAAGAGGGTTCCTGGAGGTTAAAACCTTTAAAGACATTATAACCGGCAAAGGCGGCGGGGAAATTGTAACGGTTACTCCCTCGCAAACCGTTGCCGAGGTGGTTGAACTGATGAAGAAATACGATATAGAAAACATCCCCGTTATGGAAAAAGGAACCCAGGTGGGATCGGTTTCGGAAAGCGGGCTTTTTAATAAACTGTTCCAAAGCCCCGATATTAAAAACCAGCAGGTGGGCACCATAGCAGAGCAGCCTTACCCCGAAGTAGCCTTCGATACGCCTGTGGAAAGGTTGAGCAAACTTATTAACAGAGACAATGGTGCTATACTCAGTAAGGACGAATCCGGAGTTTTCCACATCATCACCAAATACGATATTATCCAATCGTTCGCTAAATGAGCGGATGCTCCAAACATTACTATCACTCATAGAAACAATACGAAACACCCTGTGGTAAAGGGTTTTATGTTATGCGCGGCAAAATCGCCCTTGCAACCACTCGTAAAAAATTCACAACCCAATAGTAAAATCACTATTGTTTAAAAAGGACATTTACCCCACCAGACAGTAAAAACTATATGTTAAAAATTGGGGAGAAACGCTCTTGTACAGTGGATAACTCGTGAGTATCTTTGATCTGAAAGTTGATTGATGAGGAAGCTACGCCTCGACCATCCAATAACATCCGAGAAAACCGTCCTAAAAAAAGTTGAGAATCCAAATCCATTGAAAAAGGCAGAATAAAATCCAATATCAATCAACTTTTCATAATCATTAAGCCATTATACCTGTAGATCCAAGTCCTGACAGAAAACCTTGTTCTTACGAAAATCCAATAACTATTCATTAAAGTAAAAACCTGTTAATCCTGGCAGAACACCCGGCCTTTTGAAAACGCCCCCCGATTCTAAAATCTGAATTCCTTTAAAACCAAACGACCTTGGACAAAACGTAATTGCAATCGAGAATCCTGAAACCTAAAGTCCAATCCTTCGAAGCCCATTAGTCTTAGTAGGCTCGGTTAACAAAATTTCCTCCACCTCTGCCAGGTGGAGGTTTTATTTTATGGCTACCCACCCAACAGTGCATGTTGCCTTTATCCCTATATTTGCGCCCCTGTTTATGCAAAGGTGATGACAAGCACCTGCAAACGGCACGATAATTATATCCGGTACCAGCACTGTATGCAATCATCTGCCTGGCATAATTCAGCAACTGTATTTTGTTTTATTCAATAAATTCGTTAATCTTGACTTCCAACATAAGCACTACAATGCAACACGAAGAAGATTTTGACGCAAATCTTGCCGGAGAAGATACCAACAATGAAGAGTCGAGAAGCCGTTGGTTTAAGAGGATAAAGAAAGGAATACTTACCACCACCGCGGAAAAAAAGGAAGCACCTGATGGCTTATGGATAAAATGCCCCAGTTGCAAATACACCTGCACCGTGCTGGAACTGAAAGAGAACCTGTATGTATGTCCTAAATGCAATTACCACCACCGCATTGGCAGCCAGGAATACTTCGATATACTGTTTGATGACCAGCAATACGAGGAGCTGTTTACTTCGGTACGGTCGGTAGACTTTTTGAACTTTAACGACCTGAAACCTTATAAAAAACGACTGGAAGAAGCCTATAGCAAAACGGGATTGAATGATTCCCTGTCGGTTGGCACAGGTAAAATGAATGGCTCGGGGGTTGTGATTTGCTGTATGGACTTTAATTTTATTGGCGGATCGCTGGGCAGTGTGATGGGCGAAAAGATAGCAAAGGCGGCAGACTATTGCCTGGAGCATCGGCTTCCCCTTATTATTATCAGCAAAAGCGGCGGTGCGCGTATGATGGAAAGTGCCTTTTCGCTGATGCAACTGGCTAAAACATCGGGAAAGCTCTCCCAGTTATCCGACGCCCAATTGCCTTATATCTCTCTTTGCACCGACCCTACCTATGGCGGTACCACCGCATCATTTGCCATGCTGGGCGATGTGAATATAGGAGAACCGGGCGCCATGATAGGCTTTGCCGGACCAAGGGTAATAAAAGAAACCATTAAAAAAGATCTTCCTCCCGGCTTTCAAAGCTCTGAATTTTTGATGGAGCACGGGTTTTTAGATGCGATTATTGAACGCAAAGATTTAAAAGAAAAAATAGCTACCTTATTGATGCTGCTGAAAGTGTAATCACCCGGCATCTTCCAACATTTTACCATGTCTAATATCCGCAACCGTTCGGCCTATTTTGAATATCATATTGAAGACAAGTATGAGGCGGGATTGGTATTGACGGGTACCGAGGTAAAGTCGTTAAGAGCAGGCAAAGCCAGCTTTAACGACAGTTACTGTTATTTTCACAAAGGAGAATTGTGGATTAAAAGCCTGCATATTGCCGAATACAGCCACGGCACTTACAACAATCACGATCCGCTGCGCGAAAGAAAGCTCCTGTTAAGCAGGAAAGAGCTGAACAAACTCGAATCGAAGATCAAGGAAAAAGGTTTCACTATTGTGCCGCTTGCTATTTTTTTTAACAGCAAGGGACTTGCTAAAATAGAGATCGGCTTGGGCAAAGGCAAAAAGCTGCACGACAAACGCGAAACCATCAAAGCGCGCGATACGCAGCGGGAGATTAAGCGGAATTATGGATTGTAATTTGGCTGAGTGGTTAAGTAAGTTGAGTAAGTAACGGATGTTCCCATTTAACCAATTACCTCAATTAGCTTACTTAACCCACATTACTATTTAACTCACTCAACTTACTTATCTACACCCCAATGTGGAAAGTATAACGACTTTATTTACAATACTTTTAGAGATCATACGTTACTTTGCAGTAAAATCCTAAACCCGGCAACTATATTATTAAGATACATGAGAGCATTACTGACCCTCGCTTTTTTTATTGTAACCGCCACAGGCTTTGCCCAGGGAATAAAGGGTAGCTGGTTTGGAAGTGCCGACGTGCTGCTGGGCGGTTCACACAATAACTATCTTGTTGAACTGGATCTTAAACAGGAAAACAACGAAGTAAAAGGAATCATCAGCTATTATTTCAAACAAACCTACCAGAGCTTTTATGTAAAGGGTACTTATAACCCGCGTACAAGAGAAGTATTGATAAAGGACGTGCCCATTACGTATTTCCGTGCTTCATCGGCCAACGGCGTGGAATGTATTATGGATCTGCGGGCGATGATCACAGCCTCGAGGGCGGGCACCAATATAAAAGGAGTATTCTCCACCCAGGGGAAATACAAGTATACCTGCCCTGATATTGCCTTTGATTTTGTGTACGGCGAACAATTGAACACAGACAGCCTGATAGAAAAGTTTGCAGCCGTGAGAAAAATATGGCAACCTACCGAAGAAGATGTGGTTGTAAACGATTCGAAAGTATATGTGCCCGATTCAGTAGACCTGAAGGTGAAAGAGCCTTCTGCTGAAAAAATGGAGGCTCAGAAAATACTGGAAGAGTTCAACAAAAGAAAAGAAGTGGTTGGACAGGAGTTGCTGGTAGAATCGGACTCGCTCCGGCTTACATTTTACGATAATGGTATTGTAGACGGAGACAGCATTTCCGTATTTTTTAACAAGTCGCCGGTAGCCATTCACCAATCGCTGACAGAAAGAGGCATTGTATTTTATGCTGTGCTCGACCCCAATAAAGATTACAACGAGTTGAGCATGTTTGCCGAAAACCTGGGTTCTATAGCGCCCAACACTGCACTGATGGTAATTACGGATGGTGTGAACCGTTATGAGATTTTTCTGTCGAGCAGCCTTACCCAAAATTCCACTATCCGCATCAGACGAAAGAAGTGATGAAGCGGTTAGCTGTCGGCTATGAGCTATCAGCAGTCGGCGATTGCAGGCTGCAAGTTACAGGTTACTTGTTACGGGTGAAGTGTTCATATCCTACACCTTCCACCTTATACCCTGCACCTTCTACCCTACACCTTCTACCCTACACCTTCTACCCTACACCTTCCACCTTATACCTTCCACCTTACCCCCTACCCCCTTCACGGAAACAATTTCTGCCATGCGTCATTCGGCAGCCGGTCAGGATATCCCCAGTCTGGCTTTTCGGGATCGCAAAAATCTCCGTTTTGCTTCATCGCTGACGCTAGCAATGATGTAAGCTCTTTTAAAGCCTTTTGATATTCTCTTTCTCCCGATACATCTTTCCTTTCGTAAGGATCTTTATTCAGGTCGAACAATTGTATCCGCGCTTCACCATTTACATTGTAGTGAATCAGTTTCAGTCCGTCTTTTTTTACTGCCCGCTGCAGGTTGGTGTATACAAAAAACAGGTGATCGCGTCCTTTAACTTCCTTTTTCTCCAACACCTTTGCAAAAGAAATACCATCATCTCCTACCAAAGAATGAAAGCCTGCCGCTTCGCGCAGCGTAGAGAACATATCATGCAGGTATACATACCCGTTGTACTGATGATCTTTTTTAATTCCGGGTCCTGCTATCATCAAAGGCACTCGTATACTATGATCATATAAATTCTGCTTGCCCAACAGTCCATGCTGCCCAACTGCCAATCCGTTATCGCCTGCAAATACGATTATCGTATTGTCGTATTGCCCTGTAGCTTTTAATGCCTGGATGATACGCCCGATTTCATGATCGGCTTCGCTGATCATGCCATAATATTTAGCTATTTCAGCTTTCACAGCATTCGTGTCTCGCGGAAAAGGCAATAATACTTCATCGCGTATTTTCAGTTCTCCGTTGTCGAAAGGATGTTGCGGCAAAAAATTAGGCGGCAGCCTGGTGCGGGCAGCATCATACAAATCTAAAAACTCCTTAGGCGGAGTTCTGGGATCATGCGGCGTGGTAAATGCCACATAAGCGAAAAAAGGTTGCTGGCTGCTCTTTTGCCTGTTGATGAAATCAATTACTGCGTCGGCGTAATAAATAGTAGAGAAGTGATCGCCGGTAAACCGGTCTTTATACTCACCGGTGCTATCGTAATGGGCAAGCACAGGTGTAAGATGCCCGCCCGAACCATACGCATGCATACCGCCCAGGTATATATTGTCGCCTGCGGCAAATGCCCTGTTGAGTGCAGCAGCGCCATTGTGCCATTTGCCGGTTACAAAAGTATGATAGCCCTGCTGTGCAAAAAACTGCGGCATCATAATGTCCGAAGTGGCTATATATTCTCCGTCGCGATGTTGATGAAAAAGACTTTTACCAGTCATAAGCATTGCCCGGCTGGGCATGCAAATGGCGCCTTGCAGACCACCCATAATATGTGCCTGGGTAAACATTACACCGTTGCGGGAAAGCTCGTCGAGGTTGGGCGTATAAACCGGTTCCAGCCCTAACCTGCCAATGGTACTGAACCGTTGATCGTCGGTAAAAAGAAAAAGAATATTAGGATGCTTGTTAACAGATTCAGTTTGTGCTTGCAGGCTGGTAAACTGCAGCAAAAAAAGGAACAGCAAAAAAAAAGTTGTCTTCATAGCATTAACTCAGGAATGATATGTTATGTATATAGTGTCTTCAGTATCTATCAAAAATAATTAAAGCGAATTACAAAACAATCGATCCGCATTTGCCGTGAATGAGAAAAATACAGATTTCGGGGCGTTGACAAATTTTGGACTTTTACCCTTGCAATCATTTACCGTTAAGGGTAGTAATGCAAAAAAAACGCGGGCAATCTGCAAACGAAATGATAGTTTGCGATTCACACCCATGAACAATATGTTGCTGATATTGCCTAAATAGGTGATCTTTGCGCTCCATTTTTTTAAGCAACCAGTGTTTGTTGTTAAACAGTTATGTCATTATCTGCCGAAGCAAAAAGTACTATACAGCTATCTGTTCCCATTATTCTGGGCGAACTTTCGCAGATGGCTTTGCACATCATAGATACGGCTATGGTGGGCGCGCTGGGCTATAAACAACTGGCGGCGGCGGCACTGGTACTATCGGTATTAAATATTCCCTTTGTGATCGGTATCGGGATGACGATCTCTGTATCGCAACTGGTATCGATGGCGCATGGCAGAAGAGACGGCCAAAAAGTGTCGCATTATTTCTATAATGGCTTTTGGCTTTGCGCTATTACAGCTTTAATAATTGCACTCGTGCTTGTATTCGGGAGAAACATTCTTTTTCACCTGGGACAAGACCCGGAAGTGGCAGCGCTGGCGGTTCCCTTTCTCACCTTAATGAGCTGGAGCATTATTCCTATGCTGCTTTTTATGGCATTAAAACAGTTTACCGACGGGCTTGAAAAAACGAGAACCGCTATGGTTATTTCCATTGCTGCATTGCCGGTAAATATTTTTATTAACTGGTTGCTGATTTTTGGCAACCTGGGTTTCCCACAGCTTGGTTTGCCAGGGGCAGGCTGGGGTACGCTGATAACGCGCACATTAATGTTTGGCACTTTAGGCGGCGTAATTTTGTATCACCGGTTGTTTCGCAGGTATGTAATGGTGCGCAAAAATCAATGGAAGTTAAAGCTGGCTACTATCCGAGAGCTGTTGTACATTGGCATTCCCAGCGGTTTGCAGGTAGGCATGGAAGGCGGTGCTTTCGCACTCTCTGGTATCATTATCGGAACGCTGGGCGCTACCGAACAGGCAGCACACCAGATAGCGCTGAGCTGTGCATCGTTCACCTTCATGGCGTCGCTTGGTTTGTCGCAAGGCAGCTCTATACGGGTGAGCAACGCATACGGCACATTGAACCGTAATAAAATTATCAATATCGGTAAAAGCACTTTAATTACGGGGCTGGCATATGGCGTATGCTGTGCTGTTTTTTTTATAGCGCTCAGGAACATATTACCTCAGGCATTTAATAACAACGCACTGGTGGTAAGTATGGCATCGCTGCT
>JBQCGX010000086.1:0-15494 GCA_051955255.1 Agriterribacter sp.
AAGCTTGTCATTTTCCAAAGAGCTTTATTGCGCTAATTGTTTACTCGACATGACAAGCAGTAATACAGTGCCCAACACTAGTACAATTGCTCAACTATTATTCTGCTGCCTGTCACTCCAACGCAAGTCCGCCCGGTCTGCTTGACCGATTGATCATAGCAGTCAGCCTAAGATCATTGTGCGAAATCGGATGTCTCATTCTTCGACATGACAAGCAGTAATACAATGCCCAACACTAGTACAATTGCTCAACTATTATTCTGCTGCCTGTCACTCCGACGCAAGGAGGAGTCTATCTTTTTCGCAGGCAGGCGGCGACACCTGCCTGTAGAATCCTCTACCGTTCGGTGTCTTACCGGCCGGAGAATTAAATTTTTAGATGCACCTCATAGCCATGCCGAAGCGTAGCATCTTTATTCCCATCCTGGATTCTGACCGAGCTTTTGATTTTGAGACAAAGCGCTTAATGGTATCGGCCACAAATAATGCTTGTTTTCATCAAACACCGGATTGTCCCAGTCAGAATCTTTATATACGTCAATATAATCATTACCCGATACAGGATCAAAAGATGTTTTCACCTTCGCGCCGGGATAGCGGGCTATTGCGGCTGCATCCCAACGCAATCCCAACGAACGGGCTTCCAGTTTTTTTCCCTGCTTCCAGCGGCGAAGGTCGTCGTAGCGAAAACCTTCCATAAACAGTTCCACCCTTCTTTCTCTTCTTATCTCCACAATCAACGGAGCAACGCCATCGGCTGTGTAGCGCGGATCAACGGGCACATTGCTCATGTTCAAATGCACCATGCCCACCCGGTCGCGCAATTTGTTTACCGACATATCGAGGTCGGCCTGCGTAATGGTGCCCAGTTCGGCTTTTGCTTCTGCATAGTTCAGCAATGCTTCTCCCAGCCTGAGTGTAATAGCGGGCGTGGTGGAAGTATTGTAAGCATTGCCGGCCGCCACCGATTCGTATACTTTGATGATATGATAACCGGTGGCGCTGATGTTGCCGCCGGCCATGCCGGTTACTCTCGGGTAAGCATAGGCGAGGCTTCTTTCAAAATTGTAATAGGGCTGATCTGCCGGGTGCAAAACGGTTTGACGAAGACGAGGGTCCCTGTTTTCAAACACATCTTCCACTTTGGCATCGCCTTTATACAGGGGCGACAAGGTAATGGGCAAACCATCGGTACACAAATAATCTTCTACCATGCTTTTGGTGGCGCCGCCATTGTAGCTGGTATGGTAGGCCATTACGTGGTTGGTAACAATGCCCAACGCATATTTGCGCCAGTAAATCACTTCGGGATTGCCTGAAAGATCGGTGGCGCGGTGGTATGCATTGTAATCATGCGCAGGATCGCCGGTGCTGTACAACCGATAGGGACCTTTTTCAATAAGCTCTTTTGCAGCATCTGCCGCCTGTTCAAGCCACATAGCTGCATTGGTGCCGCCGTGGTATTTGCGCCAGGTGCCTTCAAACAAACATATTCTTGATTTTACCAGCAAGGCTGCCCAACGGTTAAGTCTGCCCGGCGCATTGCCATCGCCCCAGCTATCGGGCAGGTTTTCGGCGGCAAAGTTAAGATCGGCCAGTACGCTGTCCATTGCCTGTTCGCGAGGCGTGCGGGCGGCAAACAACTCTTCCGAATCTACATCCAGCTCACGCCCTACCCAGGGCACATCTCCAAACTTGGACACTTTATCGCCATAAAACCATCCGCGGAACAACCTTGCTTCAGCCGCATATTTATTGATGGTTGCCGCCGGAATGCTGGCGTTGTAATAGTTGGCAATACCAACATTGATGGCTCTCACAAAATCCCATCCGCGCCAGCCATATTGCTGCGGGGTTGAGGGAATGTTGTGCTTGCCTGCACGGGTTTGCGCAAAAAAGGCATGGCGCACTGCCGTAGGTGCAATGTTATCCGAATACTCATCGAGGTACCAGTAGCTGCTCCAATGGCTTTCAAACCCATTGTGGTGCCCCAGCATAATGGGCACATTTACATCGTTTCGGGCCATATCGTACAACCCGTTGTTGTAAATGCGCAGATCATTTTCGGTATTCCAGAAGGTGGCATTGCTGATCTGGTCGAGCGGGTATCGCTCCAGGAAATCTTTTTTGCAACTGCTTACAAGCAATATTGCCGCAGCCAGTATAATGAGTTTTTGCATTTTCATAAGTTTAATAATTAGAAAGTAAGTTTTGCGCCAAGGGTGAGTATGCGTTGCAGGTAATACTCCTGGGTAAGGGTATACACGCTTTCGGGGTCAAGCGGCTTGTGCATCTTGGTGTATTCCCAAAGATTCATTCCTGCAAAATAAACCTGTGCTCTCGTCAGCTTTACTTTCTCCATCCATTTTGAAGGCAGATCGTAGCTCAGTGTAATATTTTTCAGCCTGATGTAGGCGGCGTTTTGTACATAGCGCGATTGAGGCTGAATGTTCTTCTTACTGTTGAACCCAAAAGTGGGTGCAGCAAAATAAGCGTCGCGGTTGGTTTCGCTCCACGATTCGGTAATGAAGTATTTTTCGATATACCCTGTATTGAAGGGATAAAAAGCCTGCCAGTTGTCATTTTTAGGTAAATAGTCGCGCTTCATTATTCCCTGGAAAAACACGTTCAGCGAAAGTCCTTTAAAGCTTACATCTCCATTCAAACCAAAACTGTAGCGCGGTGTTGTGTTGCCCACTATCTTCAGGTCCCCGTAATCATCCAGCGTTCTTTTGCCGGGTGTAATTTTTCCATCTTTATTCAGGTCTGCATACTGCATATCGCCGGCCTTCCATGCAGCACCTAACTGAGATTGATCCGGCGCGGCCGCCACTGCTTCGTTTGTCTGGAATATGCCCACCGTTTCGTAAGCCCATATCGTTCCAATGTCTTTTCCTACATAATAATCGTCTATCGCCCCGCTGGGGTTGCCATACTTGGTTATTTTAGAAGTGTTGTCTGATAACGCCAAGGTTACGCCGTATGTCCAACTCTTGCCTGCTTTATCGCGCCACGATGCAGAAAGTTCCCATCCTTTTGTGCGGAGATTAGCGGCATTGGATTTGGGCGCAGTGGTGCCCAATATGTCCGGATAGCTCACGTTCATCAGCATGTCTTTGGTATCTCTCGAATAGAGGTCAAACGATATGTCGAGCCGCTGATCAAGCACTGTAAAATCCAGCCCTATATTCCTTGCCACTACCGTTTCCCAGGTTAGCGTGGGACTTACCAACCCCGCCGGAGATACGTAGGGAATGTATCCGCTACCCATAATATAAGGCGCTGCGCCGGTGCCCATGGTAACAATGTAAGGATAGTAGATCTCCCGGCCGTCTTCGTCTTTCAATATCTGGTTACCCAGCGTACCGTACGATGCCCTCAGTTTCAGATTGTCGAGCCAGTTGTTGGTGCGCTCCATAAACCGCTCTTTCGAAATGCGCCAGCCTACAGATACGGAAGGGAAAAATCCAAACCTGCTGTCTTTGGGAAAACGGGAAGTGCCGTCATAGCGACCATTGGTTTCCAGCAGGTACCTGTCTTTAAAAGCATAATTGAGGCGATAGAAATATCCCTGCAGGGCAACATGCGATTTGCCGCCCCATGTTTGCTGGGTGCCGGAAGTAGCATTCAGGTCGGGAATGCCGGGAGTGATCAGACTTTTTGCCTGCGCACGGATATAGGAGTTGCGTCCCCACTCTTCGTTAAAACCGATCATTGCTTTAATGGAATGATCTTTAAACTGGTCCATGGTATATTCCGCATAGGCATTCAATACAAAATACTGGTTATAGTCGTTGCGGTTGTTGATAAAATCATCGCCGCTGTAACCGTTGGTGATCATGGGCGTAGCGGTAAGATCTGTAGATACAATTTCTACTTTGCTGGCAACATCCTGGTAACTGCGGTTGTATTGATTGTACGAAAAATCACCTCTTATTTTCAGACCTTTCAGCGGAGTAAGCGTAACCCCTTGCGTAAGCCACAGATCGTTGTTGGTAAAAGTTTCGCGTCCGCCATCGAGCAGGTAAGGAAAGAAATTGGTGCCGCCAAAATACTTGCCTATGTATTGAGCAAACTGGTCGCGGTCGCCTTCTTCCAGGTAATACGGAAGATCGGGAAACTGTATAGGCGCTATAGGATTTTGCCGGGCGCTGGAATTGATATTCACGTCCCAGTTGTAAAAATGGGGTTTATCGCTTACCTGCGAGTTGAAAACAATTTTTTCGTCGAGGCTCAGCCAGTCAGTTACCTTAATTTCTGCCTTCGACAAAATATTATACCGTTTGAAATTTTCATTATTTGCCGGCCGCAGGTAGCCGTCTTTATTCAAAAATCCAAACGAGGCGTAGTAGTTCACTTTTTCCGATGCGCCCGAAACTGCAAAATCGTATTGCTGCTGCGGAGCAAAATCTGTAACCAGCTTGTTCTGGTAATCGTTAAATCCATAAAACCGCAACGTGCCCTTGTATACCTTCCAGGCATTTTCAAAGGTTGGATTTTCAGACCAGTTTTTGGTTCCCTGCACATAATCGTCGTCGTATGCGGGTTGACCGGTAGAACGGATAGATGCCTGGTTGTAAGCAGTAACAAATTCATAAGGGTCTGTTACCACATCCATTAAAAATATAGGCTTTGCCAACGACTGTTCGGCACTGAGCATGATATTTACCTTTCCCGTTTTTTTACCTTTTTTGGTTTCAACGAGAATGACGCCAAATGCAGCTCTTGCACCGTATATAGCTGCAGCCGCAGCATCTTTCAACACGGTAACGCTGGCTATATCGTCGGGGTTGAGCAATTGCAGCGCCATCGGCACACCGTCTACCAGTATTAAAGGCGTTCCGCCATTAATAGAAGTAAAGCCACGGATGTTGAACTCGGGCGCGGTTGTAGGGTCGCCGTTGCGGATGTTTACATTCAACCCCGGAAGCACGCCCTGCAATCCCTGCCCGGCATCTACAATGGGACGATTTTCCAATCGCTCACTGCTTACCGTGCCCACTGCGCCTGTGAGGTTCGCTTTCTTTTGCGTACCATATCCTACCACCACTACTTCGTTCAGCGCATTGGCAGACAGTGTCATGGTTACCTCTATTGAAGTAAGATCACTGACCGTAACTTCCTGCGTGGCATAACCGGTAGAAGAAAATACCAGCACATCTTTGGGAGAAGCAGCAATTACAAACTGCCCCGAGGCGTTGGTGGTAGTGCCCTTGAAAGATTTTTTTATAACAACCGACACATTGGCAAGCGCAGCGCCGGCTTCGTCTTTCACTGTACCAGATACCTTATTTTGAGCAAAGCATAAGGCGGGCAACAATAAACAGGTAAGAAAAACAATCGGCTTGCTCAAAAGCCGGTTCCTCATAAGCAATGGTGCAATCATAATGTCAGTTTTTATGTTGAATAATAAATCCTGCTTTGACAAATTAAAACTTGCAGCAGCTTAAAAACAATCGATGAACCCGCGCTGCAGGTACGGTAACTGTATACCTGAAATCGTTTTCATTATACTTGAAAAAGTAAGGTAAAATGGTTATCGGGTCAATCTAAAAAGCGTGCGAAAATTTGTAAAGCGCAACGCCTGGCTTGCGAACTATTGTTGTTAACTGTTCACTCAATTGCCGTCAAGTTGCAAATAAAATCTGAAATCGTTTTCATAAATCGGGAAAAAATCTACTTAAACGTTTTCGTAAACTGCGGATCATGCGTACATAGTATTCAACAAAATGTTTTCGCAAATAAAATCACATTTTCTTTCACTGTAAAGTCAACTCGCAGTACATTGCTGCTATTTATTAATGAATGCACATGAACGCGATCCTTTCTTCATTTGATCTGACTGGTAAAACAGCTTTGATTACCGGCGCCAGCAAAGGCATTGGAAAAGCAATTGCTATAACGCTGGCCAATTGTGGTGCCGACATTATTGGTATATCATCGCAAATACAAAAAAACAGCGAGGTTGAAAAAGAGGTTACAGCAACGGGAAAGAAATTTACTTCGTATGCTGTAGATATAGGCAACCGCGATGAACTGTACGCTTTCATTCGCTCGGTACAAGCCAGTCATACGGTAGACATACTCATTAACAACGCCGGCATTATTTTGCGGAAACCGGCCGCCGAACATCCCGATGAATACTGGGACAAAGTGTTGGCCGTAAACCTGGACGCGCAATTTATACTGGCCCGCGAATTTGGCAAGGAAATGGTGAAACGGAAACAGGGCAAAATTATTTTTACCTGTTCTATGTTATCGTACCAGGGCGGCATCAACGTGCCGGGCTACACGGCCAGCAAATCGGCCATTGCGGGTTTGGTAAAGGCGCTCGCCAACGAATGGGCTATACACAATGTAAATGTAAATGGCATTGCACCCGGATACATTGCTACCGACAACACAACAGCGTTGCGGAACGATGATCAAAGAAACAAGTCGATACTGGAACGGATACCGGCGGGCCGTTGGGGCAATGCAGAAGACATAAGCGGAGCGGCTGCATTTTTATGTTCCGCTGCGGCAGCTTATATACACGGAACAATATTAAATGTTGACGGCGGCTGGATGGCGCGCTAAAAAAATATTAAAATGGAAACAAGATTTCAAAACAGTCCTGCAGAAGTAAAAACAATGGACACGCAATTGCTGCGTGACAATTTTTTGGTACAGAACCTGATGAAAGACGATGCAATCACCCTGGTTTATTCTCATTACGACCGGATGATCGTTGGTGGTGCAAGGCCTGCATTAAAAACCATACCGCTGCCCAACGAAGCCGAACTGCGGGCAGATTATTTTTTGCAACGCCGCGAAGCTGGAATCATCAATGTAGGGGGCAACGGTAAAGTAATAGTAGATGGAACGAGCTACGAAGTAAACAAACTGGATTGCCTGTATATAGGCAAGGGCGCGCAGGCGGTAAGCTTTGCAAGTGTGAAAGCAACGGAGCCGGCTTGTTTTTACATCCTGTCTGCACCAGCACACCAGGCTTACCCAACCACTTTAGTAAAAAAGGAAGAAGCTGCCTCCAATACCATAGGCTCGCTGGAAACATCTAACCACCGAACGATCTATAAATACATTCATGCCGATGGCATACAAAGTGCCCAGTTGGTGATGGGGTTAACGATACTTGAAAAAGGAAGCGTGTGGAATACCATGCCGGCGCATACGCATACACGTAGAATGGAGGCTTATTTTTATTTTGACGTGCCGGACAATCAAAGAGTATTTCATTTAATGGGGCAACCGCAGCAAACACGCCATATTGTTGTAAACAATCACGAAGCGGTGATATCGCCCCCCTGGTCTGTACACAGCGGATGCGGCACTTCCAACTACGGTTTTATATGGGGAATGGCCGGAGAAAATTATACCTACACCGACATGGATGCAGTGAGCATTAACGAACTCCTATAATTTTTTTATGAGAAGATTGATATTGCTTTATGCTGCGCTAACCTTTATGAGTTGCAGCGATAAGGATGCCCGGTTCACGGTATCAAATCCCTCGCAGCATTCGCGACCGAACGAACTGATCGTAATACGGAGAGCAGACATTGCGAAGCGTGTTGCGGTGGGCAAGGATGTTTCGGTTGTTGATGAGCACAACAAACCCATTGCTACCCAACTAGACGACCTGGATAAAGATGGCACCTGGGATGAAGCCTGTTTTTTATATTCTTTTCAACCCAAACAAACGGTAACCTTTACCGTGAGCAATGAAAGCGTGAGCACCGCCGCTGTGGCACAGGTGCGACTACGTAAAAAAATTACAGACACCACTTTTGGCGGCAACATTGTAAAAGAAACAATGCCTTTGCACAATCCGCCCACAGATTTCTCAAAACAACCACTGCCATTGTACTTAACCGAAGGCCCGGCGTGGGAAAACGATAAGGTGGCTTTTCGCCTGTATTTTGATACGAGAAACGACAAAGACATTTTTGGAAAGACCGAGCCAGCGCTGGTAATGGATACCGTTGGCGCCAACACCAACAACAGCTACCATAAACTTTCGCACTGGGGAATGGATATTTTGCATGCGGGCAATTCGCTGGGCGCCGGTTCGCTGGCGTTTAAAGTGCCCGGCATCGACTCTGTAATAAGACTTGGAGGGGAGCAGGTGCAGTCTGAGATATACCAGCAAGTGGCAAACGGACCGCTGCGTGCGGTTTTCAGGATCACTTATGTTTTTAAGATAAAGGAACAACGGGTAGCCATTGTAGACGAAACGAGCATATGGGGCGGACAATATTTTTATCAGTCAAAAGTAGCAACAGCCGGGCTGCCAGAGGGTACTACCCTGCAAACGGGTATAGCCGATTTTTATGAAAATACCTCGCACCATTTTACAGCCGGGGCGGCATCGGTGCTGTACAGCTATGGCAAACAATCGGAAAACCGCGACAACCTGGGCATGGCTGTTATGGTTCCTGCCAAAAACTTTACCAACGTCGATTCATTGCCACAGGAAATAGTAAAAGGCAAACTGGTATATCAACAAAAAATTTACGACAGCTATATTATAGGACAAACCATTGCAGATTTAAAACCGGCGCTTTACCGCTTTTATTCCGGCTGGGAAAAATCGGACAACCGGTTTGCATCGAAGGAGGGTTTTCATGCTTATATAGCAGAGCAGGCAAAAAATTTTTCGGAGCCTGTGGTGGTAAAGTGGAGATAGCGCTGATGATGTATGGAGGGATATTGTGGAGCGTGTCTCACGCTCCACTGCGATGGCTCACCCTTTTAAAACCAATATCGCTTAATTAATACTTGTTCAAGACGAATGTCATCCATCAGGCCGCCCGTTGGGGCGCGCCGATGGGATAACCGGTCGGCCCGCCTGAACAGATATTGGGTGTGGCCGGCGGTCTGACCGAATTATGGTTTACGAATATTCAACAAATGACAGTAGAAACATTCAAACAATCTGGAGTAATTTAGACAGCACAAAAAGCTTTTGTAAGAAACATTCTTAACTAAAATGAATTGTGTAATCAGGTAAGATAATTCATCAATGGATACAGACTTAATTCTTCAAAATATCAGCCGGCACATTCAACTTGATAAAGCTGAAACCAGCTTTTTTATTTCGCTCCTTCAACCAAAAAAACTTAAACGTAAAGAGTTTTTATTAAGACAAGGCGATGTTTGTAAAACCGAAAATTTTATTGTTAAAGGCTGCTTACGAACTTATACTATCGACGACAACGGGTTTGAGCATATTGTAATGTTTGGAATTGAAGATTGGTGGGTTGGAGATCTTCTTAGTTTTCTAACTCAAAGCCCTGCGACCTATTTTATTGATGCATTGGAAGACACAGAAATTTTACAAATTGCGAAAGCTGATCTTGACAAATTATATGACCGGGTTCCAAAATTTGAACGCTTTTTCAGACTGATACTTCAAAACGCATTTATTGCACAGCAACAACGCATCAATCAAAACCTGTCTTTCACTGCTGAACAGCGCTATTTAGATTTTATTGCCAAACACCCAAAATTAGAACAACGACTTTCCCAAAAACAAGTTTCTGCATATCTTGGCATTACACCGGTATTTTTGAGTATGCTCCGAAAAAAATTATCGCAAAAATGATTTATTAAATTACTTTAATTTTTTTCGTTTTCATTCCCTGTTGTTTTGCAGTATCATTTAACAAAACGCAGAAAATGAAAAGCTTAGTTCTCAAAACAAATAATGACTTTACGGGTCTGATTGCACGTCTTACATTAGGTCTGGTTCTCTTTCCCCACGGTGCGCAAAAAATGTTGGGGATGTTTGGCGGTCATGGCTTCACAGGAACAATGGATTTTTTTACAGGCACTTTACACCTCTCCGGGATTGTTGGATTCCTTGTGATCGTTATTGAATTTGTGGGAGCAATTTCATTGGTTGCAGGTTTTGCAAGCCGTGTGTGGAGTGCATTGATAATTATTTTATTTATTGGCATCATTTTTACATCACACCTTGACTATGGATTTTTTATGAACTGGTTTGGAAATCAAAAAGGTGAAGGCTATGAATATCATCTGTTAATAATTGGTTTGGCATTGGTGATACTTGTAAACGGGAGTGGAAAATACTCCGTTGACGAGAAGCTGATTAAATAGTTAAACAAAGAGTGGCGATAAAGGACTGTTTGGCGAAGCAGGAGGTGAAAATTCAACTTAAATCTTATCCCACCATATAAAAACCAAATCCAGTCCCGCTACCTCTTATTCAACTTCAGCAGGCTCGCATTAATGGCAACCACAATGGTGCTGGCGCTCATTAAAATAGCGCCAATGGCGGGGCTCAGCACAAATTTGGGATACAGTATTCCTGCCGAAAGCGGAATGGCTACAACGTTATACCCTACTGCCCAGATGATGTTCTGCACCATTTTACTGTAGGTTCTTTTCCCAAAATCGATCAGCTTTACCACGTCGCCCGGGTCGCTGTTCACCAGGATGATATCGGCTGTTTCGGCTGCAACGTCGGTACCCGAACCAACCGCTATGCCTACGTTTGCCTGCGCCAGCGCCGGTGCATCGTTTACACCGTCGCCTGTCATAGCCACCACTTCCCCTTTCGCCTGGAATTCTTTTACTTTTTCCTGCTTGTTATGAGGCAGCACATTGGCCAGGTAACCGTCCATATCCAACTGTTTGGCTACGGCAGCCGCCACTTTTTCATTGTCGCCCGTTAGTAAAAAAGAGCGGATGTTCATTTTCCGCAGGTCGGCAATTGCCTGTTGCGATCCTTCGCGAATGCTGTCTGCCAGCGAAATCACTCCCGCCGTTTCATTGTCGATCAGCACAAAACTGATGGTGGCCGTTTCCTGGTTGATGTCGGATGGTATTTCCGGCAGGGAACGGTTGTTTTCACGAAAATAATTTGGACCGGCAACTATTACTTCCTTGCCGTTTACAGTACCCGCAACACCCATGCCCTGCATGTACCGGAAGTTTTGCGACTTCCATAGTTCAAGATTATTGTCTTTCAGTTGCTTTATCATTCCTTTGGCTATATGGTGTTCGGAATGCTGCTGCACAGCGGCCGCATATTGAATCAGATCGTTTGCAGCATATTGATTTGTAAAAGGAATGATCTTTTCAACCGCATGCGAACCTTTGGTAAGCGTGCCTGTTTTATCGAAAATGATGGTAGATAATTTGCGGGTAATTTCAAAGGCGGTGCGGTTGCGGATGAGCAGTCCGTTGGTTGCCGAAAGCGTAGTGGAAATAGCAACCACCAGTGGTATGGCTACACCCAACGCATGCGGACAGGCGGTTACCATTACCGTAACCATGCGCTCCAAAGCAAAAGCAATGTCGCCACTGCTGCTGTACCAGTAAAGGAAGGTGGCAACGCCCACTCCAATGGCTATAAAAGTGAGCCATTTGGCCACCGTATCGGCCAGGTTTTGCGTATTGGATTTGGCAGCCTGCGCATCCTGCACCAGAGCAATTACTTTATTGAGGTAGCTTTCTTTTCCAACACCCGTTGCCGTTATTTTCAAAGCGCCGTCGCCGTTTATGGAGCCGGCAATTACTTTTGCCTGCACTTCTTTTCTTACAGGAATGCTTTCGCCGGTAAGCATGCTTTCGTTTACATACGAATTGCCTTCCACTACCAGCCCGTCGGCAGGAATTTTTTCACCTGGTTTAATGATAACCCTATCGCCATTCTTCAGTTGTTCCAGTTGTATTGATACGGCTTCGCCATTACGCTCCACCGTTACGTTGTTGGGCAGCAAAGCCACCAACGATTGCAATGCCTTTGACGCTGCCATTTGCGAGCGCATCTCAAGCCAGTGCCCCAGCAACATAATGTCTATCAACGTTGCGAGTTCCCAGAAAAAATCCATTCCCTTTAAACCAAACACCACCGCCACTGAATATATGTAAGCCACCGAAATGGCAATGGCAACCAGCGTCATCATGCCGATGGCTTTTGCTTTTATTTCGCCCACCATTCCCTTCAAAAAGGGCATACCGCCATGCAAAAAAATAACAGTGCCCAGCGCCAGCAGCACGTATTGGTGACCAGGGAACGTGAATGTAAAACCAAGCCAGTGCTGTATCATTTGCGATAGCAACAAAACAGGCACCGTTATGATGAGGCTGAACCAGAACCTTTTCAGAAAATCGTTGGTATGATGTCCTTCGTGCTTGTTGTATCCTTGTTCAGCATCCTTGTGCGCATGCTCACTGTTATGCGCAGGCGCAGGATGATGTGCATCGTGATGTGTATGTCCGGCATTCATAGCAACCAGCCGCATACCGCATAAAGGGCAGTTGCCAGGTTCGTCTTTGATTACCTGTGGATGCATGGGGCAAGTGTATTTCGTCATAGCAAAAGTTTTTAAAGAATGATTTGTTTATCCAACAGATTTGGCAATTTTTTCAAGAACCGAGTGATCGTTGCCGAACGTGCAGATCGCGTTGCAATGTTGCCTTAGATCTGAAAATAAAATATAGTTGATAGGCATACTGATGTTTTTGATAGAAGGTCTCGAAAGCTGCGCCCGCACATCCTTCTCCCTGCTGTCGGGTACAATAATATAAAAAACTTCGTCGCCATTGGCAATCGAACAGGCAAGGTCTGTAAGCCTCAGGATACCGGAATAAATGCTCGTGCTTTTTTCTACCTCAAATGCGCCAATGATATTGTCGGTTCCTTTCTGAAACCACAAAACGTCTATCAGCTTAATGGTGTTTTCAGTGTCTTTATCGGTTTGCATTTTCGGAAAACAGGGCATGCATAAGAAAGAAAATTTAGCATCGTTGAATGATTTGGATTGGTCGTTGCTGGCACAAATTACATCGTAGCCCAACGCGCGGCCTATTTTTAACAGGTGGTATTGCATTTCGGTATGGAGGCTTTCTTCCTGCTTGTCTTCTTTTATTTCAGCCTGTCTTTTCTCAATGAGGGTTTCCAGCCGCTTCCGTTCCTTTTCCGACAGGTATTCATCCTTGCCCAGCAATAACTTTTGTGTTCCAATTTCAAACAGCAATCCCGCTATGGCGCCAAGATCGAGCGAAAGCTCATGCTTGTATTGCCTGTTTACATTCATCAGCACTTCCCTCATCTTCAGGTATTCGCTCCACGAGCCCAGCTTCTTCTTGTCTTTGAATAAAAAATTAAATCCGTTTACAATGGCGGTATTAAACGGCGGCATAAGGGTTGGGTGCAGGAAGTAAACAATGTTAGCTGCTGCCGGTCCTAATCCTTTTATTTTAAGCCCATCCAACCGCACCATTTCCCTCACAATTTCTTCCGGCGATTTGCAGCACATCACATTTTCTAAAAACTGTGCAAATGCAATTTTGTTGGTTTCGTTTTCGTAAATATCGGGTATGCGCAGTTTGGGTTTCCAATAAAAAGCATGGGCTGCTCCTTCAAACACCTGCTTCTGTTCTGTAATGCCCGCCAGCACAAATTCCAGCGAAGAATCTTTAAAGTCGTTGCCGAATTTGTTTTGCTTGATATCGCTGATCACCTGTGCTACTCCCCTCCTGATGGAACGGAAGGCTTTCAGCCGGCTTTCGTTGTTGATGAACCAGGTATTGTAAACCGACTGAGGATCGGTTTTGTATTGCCTGATGATGTTTTCAAAATGGTCAGCGTTGGTCATAAACAAATTTTAGTTGCCAAACAATATAATGCAAGCCATCAGTGTATACACCGAATTGTATGCAATGAAATTGTACTGATTAAAGAAGAAGAAAACATTCAACATTACCGGCAACCCGGTTCCTGTTTCCTAACACACCGGTGTTACTGCTTTCATTGCATACCTATGGTAAAGATATTCAAAAACTATTCTGTATGTGCGATTAAAACGAACAGGTTTGGGTTGTGTTCCATCACATTTCAGCCTTTTGCAAATAATGTTGTAATCACGGTGTTATTCTTAAGCTGAACTAACAGGTAGTTGATTTACAGCTTTAAAAACAGGGCACACAAAAAATTTTAAAGCAGAAGGTAGAAATCAGCAAAGATTTCTTTTTTTCTTTCGTAACCTCCACCTATTTTTATCATTCCTATTCCATCCTTTATCCTCAGCCTCTGCCTTTCCAATCCGTTTACAAACCGTTGTGCAGCTAACCGATTACTTAATGTATACCATCCATTTAATATGGAGTAAAGCAAATTGCATTGGCAATTACTGATTTTCAATCATGAAATACATACCCTTACTCTTGTTATTGCTGCCCTTAGCAGGATTTACGCAGGTGTTTACCGTTGGCATAGGTCCCTCGTTTTCTACCATTGTAGTTCCCCGCAGCTCAACGAAAATGGAAAATATCCTTACCGGGCTATCGGTTAACGGAGGCGTGGATTTTGCGGAGACCAAACGAAAGTTTTTATCAGCTAATATAGGCATCGTTCAAAAAGGAAGAAGGTTTGTGGCCACTTACACCGATGGCAACGAAACTTTTACCAGGGTGAGCAAAACAAGATATGTTTACGGTACCGCCAGCTTCACTGCAAATTTCAAATTATCATCTGGCAAACTGGTGCCTTTTATAAGCATTGGGCCACGGATGGACTACTACATCGACCGTCCTGAAGTAACACCCCTGCCTGCATTTTCATTTGGTGCCAACGGAGGTTTTGGTGTGATGCAATACGCCGGCAACTGGAGATATGGAGTAAGGGCTGATTATCTGTACAATATTACCAGGAAGCCGAATGACCGAACAGCGGTGCTGCTGGCTTTTGTTGGATTCAAGTTTCCTAAAAAAATAACCCCCTGCCCGAAGGATGTATGGTAGGCTGGCGGGTTCCCTGCAACACATTTGGTTAGTTATTCAAAGATTAAAACCATCCATCAGACTGCCCTTCGGGCCGGCCGATGGGAAAGCCGGTGGGCCCGCCTCAAAGGGTATTCGGGCAGGCAGGCGGTTTGACCGACAAAGAACCATTAGTTGCTGCCAGGACGCGGTGGCTTATGAATGTAAGAAGCATAACACCACAGTTTATTATTTCAATTCCACAGCCAGCTTCAAACAACACATTATTGCAATTTCATGACAATTACCCTCCCAATAACATCACTTGTTATTTAACGTAAACTAACAGACTAAAAATTCCCTCTTTCGTAATTTTTTTCCCGATCGGGTAAATGATCCCTGCCTGTGCAAAATAATTTTGCAAAAATTTAAAACAGGTATGTCCACAAAACAAGTTCTACCCTTATTGCTGTATTTTTTTGTTCCTGTGCTGCTGAATGCACAAACCGGGTTATTAAAAGGTACTATTACAACTGCAGACGGAGAAGCTGCTCAAAATATCACCGTTGTGCTGGAAGAATCAAAACATTCTGCCATCAGCAATGCAAAAGGTTACTACGAAATAAAAAATATTAAGCCAGGGCGCTGGACGCTTACTGTTTCTGCCGTTGGCACCGAAACGCAAAAGCGCGAAATCACCATTACAGGCAATGAAACAATAACCGAAGATTTTGTAATTGCCGAAACTGCTACGCAATTGG
>JBQCGX010000087.1:0-10772 GCA_051955255.1 Agriterribacter sp.
TGGACTTTTTTGCAAATGAGGTAATGCAGAAAATGGCTTTAAGTGGCAAAAAAGATGAGATAGACAAAGTGCTGAAACAAATACCGCGCATTTCCATTCCCAATAAAGTTTACAGGAACGAACATAATTTGCGCTTTACAGATATTGGCAACGAATGGGGATTGGACCAATCGAGCTTTGCTAACGGTGCTGCATACGGTGATCTAGACAACGACGGCGACCTTGATCTTATCATCAACAATGAAAATCAACTCGCTTCCGTTTACAGGAATAATTCGCGGGAGCTTAACAAGCACCATTACATAGGCGTGGTGCTAAAATCATTGCAGGAAAAAAATCCTTTTGCAATTGGCACTAAACTGCAGTTGTTCGTTGGCAACAACCTGCTGACACGTGAACAATTTCCCAGCCGGGGCTTTCAATCGTCGGTGGATTATAAAATAATTGTGGGATTGGGCGCCGCTAACAAAGTGGACTCAATGGTAATTACCTGGCCCGATGGAGCATCCCAAACTGTTGTCAATCCTCCAATCGACCAGGTACATACACTCCGGCAAAATACCAGTAATGATGATAGCACAATACGAAAGGAAAAAGCAGATGCCACAATACCAGCGCTTTTCACGGCGCTGGATGCCAGCTTTGACAAGCATACCGAAAATAATTATGTTGATTTTTATGCTGAAAGATCTATACCGAGAGCCCTATCACGCGAAGGTCCAAAAGCGGCAATAGCCGACATTAACGGCGACAAGCTGGACGACATATATATTGGTGGTGCAACCGGCTCACCCGGGCAGCTTTACCTGCAAAAGCATGATGGACGTTTCGTTAAAAAAACGGAAAAAGCATTTGAGTCATTTTCTGATTTTGAGGATGTAGCTGTTTTGTTCTTTGATTGTGATGGCGACAACGACCAGGATCTTTTAATTTGCCCCGGTGGCAATGCAAGCGATTTGCTGAGCAGGGAGCTCCAGCTTCGTTTGTTCATAAACGATGGTAAAGGAAACTTCTCTATCAGCACCTCTTCTTTTCCCAACATGAGTATGAATATTTCCGTGGCTATTGCCAATGATTTTAACAACGATGGATCGCAGGATCTTTTTATTGGTGCCCGGAGCTTTCCCGGCGTATACGGCAAGGACCCGAAAAGCTATCTCTTTGTAAATGATGGCAAGGGGCATTTTACAGATATTGCAGAAACAGTGAACGCGGACATAGCTTCTATAGGTATGGTTACGGGGGCTGTGTGGGCAGACGTTTCGGGCGATGAGCAGAAAGAGCTGATCATAGCTGGCGAATGGCTGGCGCCAAGAATATTTTCGTTTAACGGTAAACGTTTTGAAGAGCTGGTTACCAACCTGCAAACCAAACTCGGCTGGTGGCAATCCATTGCAGCAGCCGATGTGAACAACGATGGCAAACAAGACCTGATACTGGGCAATATTGGCGAAAACTTTTACCTGCGACCGGACAGTGCCCATCCCGTTAAATTATGGTTGAATGATTTTGATAAAAATGGTTCGTTAGATAAGGTGATGTCTTATACAGTGGATGGCAAAGACATGCCCGTTTTTTTAAAGCACGATTTGCAAGAGCAGCTTCCCTTCATTAAAAGAAACAACCTGCGTCACCAGGAATATGCTACAAAAGCAGTGCAGGATATTTTTCCAAAAGAAATGATGAGTGGTGTTGTTACAAAACAATTCAATTATGCATCATCCTGCGTTGCCATTAACCTGGGAGGTGGAAAGTTTGACATCAGGGAATTGCCACAAATGGTTCAGTTCTCCTGTATAAACGCCATACTGCCATTGGATGTAAACAACGACGGACACGTAGATCTGCTAACCGGCGGAAACCAGTTTGGACTTCTGCCGCAATTTGAAAAGCTGGATGCAAGTTTTGGAGATGTGTTATTGAATGATGGAAAAGGGAATTTTACCTGGCAGCCAAATGCCATTACCGGGCTTAACTTGCGTGGCGAGTTGAGAGATATTGTTGATTGGAAATATAAAAACAGTGTTAGAGTGTTGTTTCTTCAAAATAATGAGTATCCGAAGTTGTATGAACTGGCGCACCGGATGGATTAAAATCCACCCTTACAATATTTGACCGAACCTACGGTTCTGGCTGTTTGTGATGAACCAGCGCCGTAGGCCCGGTAACATTTTGTTGCATTGGATTCAATCCAATGTCATTTAGAAGTGAAAATTTATTTTTGCCGCAGATTCGCAGATGATCTTTTATCTGCGAATCTGCGGCGCATTAATTTGCTATTGAAAACTTTAAATCTTCAACGTCATCCATCAGACCGCCCTTTGGGCGTGCCGATGGAAAGCCGGTCGGCCCGCCTGAATAGGTATGTGCACGGCGGCGGTCTGACCGATAAAATTTGAACGCTTTAGTTATATAATGATTCTTCGAAGTTGTATGCCCCCGGGCATTAGTAATTCATAGTATGCAGTGCCATCGGCACGATAAAATATTATAACATTGGATTTTAATCCAAGTCATTTTTAAACCTTCAAACCTTCAACGCCATCCATCAGACCGCCCTTTGGGCGTGCCGATGGGAAAGTCGGTCGGCCCGCCTGAATAGGTATGTGCACGGCGGCGGTCTGACCGATAAAATTTGAACGCTTTAGTTATATAATGTTGGATTTTAATCCAATGTCATTTTATCTTACAGGGCAATATATTCTTGTAATCCACTTAGCAGTATCTGGCTCGCCGCGCCTGTCGGTAACCAGCGCATAAAAAGGCTTGCCCGGTATGCCCAGGTGCCGGTCGCGCGCATATTGTATCAGTTGCCCGTACCCGTTAGCCGCAGTGGCTGCACCGCCTCTTATTTCTGCCATCAGTATTTTTACGCCAGGCGGCATTCGCTGCGGATAAATATTTTGCCTTGGTGGCAAAGCTTTATTAAGCGGTATTGCTACTTTCAGCGCATAGCCCAGGCCGTCAGCATCATCAATGTTAAGAATTGGGTGGTTGGTTAATTCAGCCTTGTGTTCTTCCGCATATTTTTTTAGCGCGTCAATGTGCTTATAAATCAAAGGCGGAGCAGGGTATTGGCGTATCGTATCTGAAATGGCAATAAATGTGGAGTCTGTAATAAGCAGGTTGTGCACATCAAAGCCATACATGTTTTTGGTTTGGGAGCAATATTCCGTTAGCGATCGGAGCACAACATCCAGATCGTGCTGTATACTCCTGGCGGCAAAAAATGTTTGTATCCTTTTTACAGGGCTGCCCGGCACAGGAATGGTGTCGATCCATTCAACCCTTACCGCAGTATCTGCTAATGAAATCAGGTACAATGCTGTTTCCAGTTGCAAAAAGCGGTTGCTGATAATAACCGGCAGCAACGATATATTGTTGTTTTTGAAAGAATAAGCACTGCCGTTCAACACATATTTTTTTTCATTCTCCCCATCAGCAACATTTCCCGGCCACCACGCCGCTGCCCGATGGTTATTGAGCAATAACCTGTGCAATGCCGTCGTTGGTGTTTTAATCACTGCGTTGCTCTTAATGGCAATCTTTGAAGGGATATACAGGTATACCCATGCAATAATTGCAACGAACAATAGCAGCAACCCGGCAGCAAATTTTTTCATGAAAGTTTGAGGTTAAAGGTGTAAGGTATAAGGTATAAGGTGGAAGGTATAAGGTATAAGGTATAAGGTGTAGGGTGTAAGGTGTAGGGTAAATGCTCGATGTTGATAGCTCACCGCTGAAAGCTATCGCTCATACCCATATTCAATTCTTCCAAGCAGCTTTTTTTGTTTATTGTAGCATAATTCACGCGTCTTCAAACCGGCTTCATTGTATTCATATCGCCAGATCAGGTAGTCATTACCCCCGTTTTGTAACGATAACATCTGGTACAGCCGTCCATCATCGCTGTATTCAAAAATATTGTCGGGCAGTAATTTTTTAAGGCGATTGTTATATCGCACAATATCCGTTAACCTGTTTTGCTCATCGTAGTAGTAATACACTTTCTCTTTCGATATGCCTTTTGAAAAAGTTTCCTCTTCCACCACATTCAGCTTTTCATCCAGCTTAAACTGAACAACTGCCGTATCTCTTCCGTTTTTTATCCAAAGCATTTTAACGGGTTTGCCATTATTGTTGTATTCCCATACATGCGTTTCCAATTGCTTGTCCTTTCCCGTTGCGTTTTGCGATATACTGGTGGCCACTGCCAGCAAGCCATTGCTATTGTAACTATACGAGTACCTGTTTATATTTTCGGCAGTGCTATCCGTACTGGACGATAATTTGCCGTCGGGCTGGTAAAAAGCGGTCAGTATCGATGCGCCAGAGGCTGCTGAGCGTGTATTGGTAACGGTTTTATTGTATGCGGCATTGGTGGTTACCTCGCAGGTAAAATCTTCAGAACGTTCGCCATCCGCTTCGTAGCTTACAAGGTGCACATTTTTCACCTGGCTTTCCTTATAAAGTTTTTGCTGTTCCGAGTTGCGGGCTGTCAGTACAATATCGGTATAATAAAACTGGGCGTTTCCCGTCAGCAGCAATAATACTCCTATATTTAGCAGGCAGAGTTTTTTAATGCACCGCTGAAGCAACTGTTGGTTGTTTGGATTTTCTTTTGTTACATGTTGTTCTTGCTTATCATGTAAAGCCGGCGCACTAAAAAAACGATCAACAGACAAATACCTGCGGGGATGACTCATAGTGAACAAAATTATTACTTTTATCAAAATTTATTTGTAAGTGTCGCATTTTAAAGAAAGAAAGGAAAAAAACTGTCTCAACTGCGGAGCCCAGGTAGAAGGGCGTTTTTGCCAGGTTTGCGGGCAGGAAAACAGCGAACCCAAAGAATCTTTCTGGCACCTGGTTACTCATTTTTTTAACGACATTACGCATTACGATGGCAAGTTCCTCAACACCGTCAGGTATCTCCTCACAAGACCAGGGTTTCTAACGGCACAGTACACACGCGGCAGGAGGGTGAGTTACCTGCACCCTATCCGTATGTATGTATTCACTTCAGCCTTTTTCTTTCTTATTTTTTTCAGCTTTATCAGTAAACACAACGATAAAAAAGAAGGGCTGGAAGGAATGAAAGAAGAACTGATGCTGAAAGAGGATGAGCTAAAAAAGTTCCGGGATATGGAAGCACAAACAGGCGACCCTGTTATGCTGAAAGCCATACGAGTAAATATTGAACGTCATCAGAAAGACACAGCAGCCCTTGCCGCCAGCATCAGGAAAGAAGAAAACGAACATGATGGCAGTGACTGGTTCGGTGCAAAGCAAAAATCCGACAGTGCATCCAACAATAATACACAGGTAAAAGTGCCTTCTTTTAAGGATGTTTTCGACTCTGTGCGCATTGCAATTGACTCGGTGTCGGAAATGCAGAAGCGGGATTCCGGGAGAGCTAAAAAACTGGCAGCGGTAAACGACGTTGATTTCCTCAATTTTGAATTTTACAAAGACGAAGCCACCTATAAAGCCGTTCAAAAGGAGTTGCCTCCCAACAGGCAGGACGGACTGGTAGAGAGTGCGCTCAAGCTGCGGCTGCTTCATTGGCACGACCAGCAAAAAAAGGGCGGCGAACAGGCTTTCAATGCCTTGCTCGACAGGTTCAAGCATTCATTTCCTACCATTTTGTTTATATCACTGCCCATTTTTGCCTTCTTGTTAAAATTGCTTTATATACGCCGGGGCCAGTTTTACTACGCAGATCATGGTATTTTTGCAATACATGTGTATTGCGCCCTGTTTATACTCATGCTGCTGTATTACGGACTGGATGGATTGGATATTAAATGGGCATGGTGGGGTTGGGATATTTTAAAATTTGCAGTGAGTGCATACATGGTATATTATGTATACAAATCCATGAGAGTGTATTACGCGCAGAGAAGATGGAAGACAATTTTGAAATTTATTTTCCTGGCGTGGATGACCCTGATCATTATGACGGTTTTGATCTTGATATTTTTTATTATAAGTGCGGCAAAATCTTAAAACAGAAGCATGGATACTACCGGAAAAGCTTTTTTGCGACTAGTGGGAATTATGAATGACCTGCGGGAAAAATGCCCCTGGGACAAAAAGCAAACCATTCATACCCTTCGCTCTCTTACAATAGAGGAAACCTATGAACTGGCAGACGCCATTACCGAAAACGACTGGAAAGGCATTAAGGAAGAACTGGGCGACCTGTTATTGCACATGGTTTTTTATGCCAAAATAGGGCAGGAGCAGGAACAGTTTTCGCTGGAAGAAGTATTGAACGGTGTATGCGAAAAGCTCATAGCCAGACATCCCCATATATATGGCGATGTGCAGGTAAATGATGAGGAAGAGGTGAAGCGCAACTGGGAGAAGCTGAAGCTGAAAGAAGGAAAAAAATCGGTGCTGGGAGGCGTGCCTGTTTCGTTGCCGGCCACGGTAAAGGCTATCCGCCTGCAGGAAAAAGCAAAGCAGGTGGGTTTTGAATGGGATGAAACGAGCCAGGTTTGGAACAAGGTGCAGGAAGAAATGGCGGAATTGCAGGAGGCGGTAAAACAAAACGATAAAGATGCGATAGAAGATGAATATGGCGACCTTGTATTTTCGCTTATTAACTATGCACGGTTTTTGCATATCGATGCCGAGTCTGCGCTGGAAAGAACCAACCGGAAATTTATGAAACGCTTTAACCAGATGGAAGCACAGGCAGCAGCAAATGGCAAAAACCTGCAGGATATGACATTAGAAGAGATGGACAGTATATGGAACCAGGTTAAACATCAAAACAATGTGTCTTGAAGAAGTTTTGGAGTGATATTTTATACAACAACGGGTACCTGCTTATTGGAGCCGCATGGCTGTTTACACTTTCTTTTATCTTCAGTAATTACTGGTCGTATACCTCCTCGCCGGGCGGCGTAAAAAAGGCCCTCGAAAAATACATTCAAAGCAATGAAGAAAATTTCGATCTCTTTTTAAGAGATACGGTGTTGCTCGGTCGTCTCATCAGCAAACAGGAATCGGAGGATGAAGTAAAACAGATTGTTCAAAAAGACTACAAGGTTTTCTTGTATCAAAAGCTGGAAGACGGATCGTACAACCTGCTATTCTGGAATACGCAGGCAATTATGCCCGATGAAAACCTGGTACAACAGGAAGAACGCCGGAAAATTACCTCTTTATCCAACGGGCAATACGAGGTTATAAGAAAAGAGGTGTTGGTGCAGGGCAAAAATATTGTAGCGCTGTACCTGCTGCCCGTGCGACGGCAATATGTGCTGGAGAGTGAGTACCTGCGAAATGGGTTTGTAAACCACGCCAACATTGAGCGCAACTATTCAATGGTTTTTTCTCCCACCGCATTTCCCGTTAAAAGTGTTAGTGGAACTACGCTCTTTTATCTGCAACCCAAATCGGCAGCCAACCTGCATAGCAACGACTGGGTAACAGTTTTGCTTCGCATCCTTGGCTCATTATTGGCGCTTTTCTTTTTGCACAATGTGGCAGTAGGTATTTCCAAAATAAAAGGTCCCATATGGGGGGTGGCCTTTATGGTGGTACTGCTGGTAGGGCTGCGGGCCCTGAGTTATTATTTTCCCATCCCCGCCAACCTCCGGCAGTTCGAGTTGTTCGATCCAAGTATATACGGCTCCAGCCTGGTATCGCGCTCCCTCGGTGATTTGCTCATCAACAGCCTGCTGTTCTTCTGGCTGGTGTTGTTTGCACGCATACAGTTTTCGCGCCGCAACCTGCGCATTGATATTAAAAGTCAAACATGGCGCAAAGTAATTGTTGTTATACTGGCGTTTGCCTTAATCATTGCCACGCTTGCCGGCGGTCATGTCATTCGCAGCCTGGTAGCCGATTCGCAGATATCCTTTGACGTTACCAACTTTTTCAGCCTGAATATTTACAGTGTTTTTGGGTTTATAGTGCTGTGTTGCGTATCGCTGGGGTATTTCATTTTTTCGCAAACCATCCTCAAGATCATGGGCATACTGCTGGTGCGCGCGCAGTTTTACCAGGCGGTGATCATTGCATTTCTCGGGCTGCTGGGGTTGAGTGTAAGAATGAATGGACCCTACATTCTTTTTGAATTGTCGATGCTGGTGTGGCTGCTGTTATATGTATACCTCGTAAACCGTATAGAGCTTAGCCTGCGCAGAAGCAACTTTCTGGTGGGCAATGCTTTGTTCTGGTTGTTTGTTTTTTCCGCTTCCATTGCCTCCGTTATATTTTATCAAAACAGGGCGAGAGAGCTGGAACTGAGAAAAAGAACAGCGGAAAAACTGGTATTGCAGGCCGATCCCTCGAGCGAAAGATTGTTGAACATAGCCATACAGGGATTCACCAATAACTTTTTTCTCACCAATTTACCCAGGCTGTATAAGCCGCTTGAAGCAATGCGGTTTAAAGACAGCATCATCAATGCCAACTTTGCTCCCTATCTCAACAAGTACGATACGGAACTGTATTTCTACAACGCCATGGAAGATCCGCTGAGCGCTGATCAAACCCGCCCGTTCGACGAAATAAACACGATGTATTCGGTGCAGGGAAAAGTAACAAAGATACCAGGGCTCAGGTATTTTGAAACCGCTTTCGACAAGTTTAGCTATGTATACCAGCGCGAAATAAAAGATAGCTCAAACAATACAAAGGCATATTTTTTCATGGTTGCCAATCCTAAAAGGTATCGCAGCGAAGCTTTGTATCCCGAGCTGTTTAAACAGGCTGAAGATTACTCCTTTGAATATGCGCCCGATTATGCGTATGCGATATACGAAAGCGGCACGCTGCTGGTATATGTGAACGATTACAGTTTTCCTACTTCGCTTACCAGCAACGATACTCCCACCCAGGAATTTGAAGAGAAAAAAGTAAACGGTTACAGCGAGTTGTGGTATAAGAACGGGTCTAAGGTAATTGTAATTACCCGGCGCAGTAATTTTATGATGGAAGCCATTACCCTGTTTGCTTATCTTTTCTGTTCTTTTTTATTGCTGATGGTAATGTTCCAGGTAGCCAGCATTATTATTTTATCCGGCTTTCGCTGGAGTGCCCTGCGGGAGATATCGGAATTCAATATACGATCGCAGATATACGGCACCGTTATCTTTGTGAGCATCTTTTCTTTTATAGTGGTAGGCGCTGCTACCATCTTGTTTTTTACCGCCTCATACAACAAAAATAACCGCGACAAGCTCAGCCGTTCCATACAGGATATATCAACCGAGCTAAAGAACAAAGTAAGCGATCACCGCGTGGCAGATGATATTATTCAGGTATACGACTCTGCCTATGGTAAAGCTGTAAGACAGCAAATTACCGATATGGCGCAGTTGCACAATGCCGATGTTAACCTCTACAACTCCGATGGATCTTTGCAAATATCCTCGCAACCCTTTGTTTACAATAAAGGGGTGTTAAGCCGCATGATGGACCCGTTGGCCTTTTACAATTTAAGCCGGCAGAAAAAAATTCAGTATGTGCAGGAGGAGAAATATGGCAAAATGAACTACCTGAGCATTTATGTTCCGGTATTGGCAGATAATAGAAAGACGGTTGCCTATCTTAATATACCCTATTTTAATTCGCAGAACAGGCTTAAGCAGGAAATATCCAGCTTCCTGGTTACGATCATTAACCTCAATGCATTTATCTTTTTGTTATCGGGCATTATTGCGCTCTTCCTTACCAACAGGATCACCGGGTCGTTTACACTCATCAGCGCTATGATGAGAGATGTAAACCTTGGTAAGCACAATGCGGAAATTGTGTGGAAGAAAAAAGACGAAATAGGGGTGTTGGTAAAAGAGTATAACAAAATGGTGCAAAAGCTGGAAGAAAGCGCTGCTGCATTGGCTAAAACCGAGAGGGAGGGCGCATGGCGCGAAATGGCCAGGCAGGTGGCGCATGAAATCAAGAATCCGCTCACTCCCATGAAGCTCAGCATCCAGTATTTGCAAAAAGCCATTTATAACAATGCTCCCAACGTTAAAGAGCTGTCGTCTAATGTGGCTCAAACGCTGGTTGAACAAATTGATCACCTGTCTAGAATTGCTGCTGAATTTTCGCAGTTTGCTAATATTGGCAATGCACGCAATGAAATATTTGACCTGAATGCAGTAGTGAGCTCACTGGTATCGCTACACGACGTACAGGAAAAAGTAGACCTGGAATGGCACCCCGATGCAGAACCGTTAATGGTGGAAGCAGATAAAACGCAAATTAACCGCCTGTTCACCAATTTACTGCAAAATGCCATTGAAGCCATTCCTGAAGACGAGCACGGCACTGTTACCATCAGGGAAAAAAGAAATACAGACAGCTTTATCATGAGCATTCACGATAACGGCGCAGGCATACCCAAATCTGTACGCTCGAGCATTTTTACCCCCAACTTCACTACTAAGACTTCTGGTACCGGACTGGGGCTTGCAATATGCAAAGGCATTGTAGAGCAATCGCGCGGAAGCATTTGGTTTGATACAGAAGAAGGAAAGGGAACTACTTTTTATGTAGAACTGCCGTTGTATCATAACGGAACAGCGTAAGGGCTGTGAGCAGTCAGCCATCAGCAGTCAGCAATGTAGTTTATCGTTTGTTGTTTATGGTTTGTTCAACCGAAACGACAAACGATAAACTCCAAACTCAATCCTTTTCCAGTATTTCAAAGCTCCTTGTAATGCGTTCGCCGCTTTCATCTACCAATTTAATAAAATGTTTGCCGGGCTGAGGGCTCAATTCCATTTGTTGAAAGCGGTTGGTACTGC
>JBQCGX010000088.1:0-9203 GCA_051955255.1 Agriterribacter sp.
GAAAAATTCAATTGTTCCGCACAATAACTTACAGAGGGCAATCCAATTTTTAGTGGTTTTTCTGATAGAAAATACTCGTTCAAAATAGTTTCAAGCATTTCCAGGTTGTCTTTGTTGACATCGTTTCGGGTAATGAACTGGCGGTCATAAAAACGAACGCAATAATTTAGAAACAATTCAATATTCGCTGCAATAAGTTTTCTGGTATGCTTATCTGTACCCTGCTCCAATTCATGCTTTATTTTATCAAAGCAATCCAGCACAATTTTTCGTTCTTTTTCAGACAGGTGTAATGCTTCCTTAGATTGGTAAGAAAAAAAAGTGTAATCATCAATATGTTTTCCTAAGGGAGTTCCCCGAATTAAGTCAGAGTGAAAGAGTAAAGCGGCGCCCTGTGGCTTATAATCAGTATTGATATTAACATTAATCACCTGACCAGGTGCTACAAATACAAGAGTTCTATCCTGGTAATCATAAGCGTTCTTGCCATATTTAATATCCCCACAGACAACGTCTTTTAAGTATACGGCATAAAATCCAAAATTCATTCTGGAAGCATAGATATTCGGGACCCTGCCGTCAAAATCCATTATACTTACCAGGGGGTGTAGGTTTTCTTTGCCATAAAACGCATCATGCTCACTTACTGTGTCAATTTTCAATATTTTATCCATATCACTGCTATTTTCTGGCACAAATCTAAAATTAAATTATAGTGGATTATTGTCCTGGCGCCCAAATCTGTAAAACTGGTAAGTAATCCTGTAACCTGTATAAAAGTTACGATTCGCAAGGTAGGACCTTTGACCTATGAAAATATTCAACGATAAGGTTGCCCTCGTTACCGGTGCCGCATCGGGCATCGGGCTGGCGACAGCAAAAGCATTTGCTGAAGCAGGTGCATCTGTAGTGTTAGCTGACTGGAACGAAAAGGCTGTGAAAGCAGCTTCAGACGCCTTAGCAAAAGAAGGTTTTAAAACGCTATCAATAGCCTGTGATGTTTCCAATGAAGAACAAGTGAAGGCGATGATCGATAAAACAGTAAGCACATTCGGAAGACTCGATGCAGCCTTCAACAATGCAGGCGTTCAAAATGTACTGGCAGATGCGGCAGACCAATCAACGGAAGATTTTGACAGAGTTACCGGTATAAACTTGCGTGGCGTGTGGAGCTGTATGAAATACGAATTACAGCAGATGCGTAAGCATGGAAATGGCGCAATCGTCAACTGTTCTTCTATCGGTGGGATTCTGGGAGGAGCGCAACGCGGAACTTACCATGCCGCAAAACACGGAGTGATAGGACTTACAAAAAGTGCCGCGTTGGAGTATGCGTCACGGGGTATTCGTATCAACACCGTATGTCCAGGCTTGATTCATACGGCAATGTTTGATCAGATGATAGCAGGTGGCCAGAAAGAGGTACTAGATGCAATGCTAAAGTCTGTACCTATCGCCCGTTTTGGTCGCCCGGAAGAAATTGCCAGTACGGTCCTGTGGCTTTGTAGCGATGCGGCAAGTCTTGTAATAGGTCATACGTTGGTAGTGGACGGTGGTTACAGCATCCAATAATTACTAGTCACCTATAAGAAAACATCAACTTCAAATCATTTTGCTATGCAAGAGACTAACAAATTATCGTCGAGAAGAAATTTCATCGAGCAGACAGCTCTGGCAGGAGCAGGCTTGATGCTTGCAGGCCCTTTACAAGTTTTTTCACAGACAGCTAATTCAAAAAATATGAACACGAATATAAAATCGAAAGGATACGCGGGAAAAGATGAAAACGGCAAACTTGAATTGTGGAATTTCGAGCGTAGATCGGTCGCAGACAACGATATTTTAATCGAAATAAAATATTCCGGTATTTGCCATTCGGATATTCATACCATCAAAGGACATTGGGGAAAGCAAATATATCCACAAGTTCCTGGACACGAAATTGCCGGTATAGTCACAGCAGTAGGCAAGAATGTGACAAAATTTAAAGTAGGCGATAAAGCAGGCGTTGGCTGTATGGTGGACAGTTGTATGAAGTGCGATAGCTGTAAAAAAGGCGAGGAACACCATTGCGAAACTACCGGAATGGTTGGAACATATGGCATACAGCAAAAATCATCGCCAACAGGGATAACTCAGGGAGGCTATGCAAATAATATCGTGGTAACTGAACACTTTGCCATCAAGATCCCCGATAATATAGAACTGCAACATGCCGCACCATTACTTTGCGCAGGCATTACTACGTATTCGCCATTGATGAGAGCCAAATTCAAAAAAGGTGATAAAGTTGGTATTGTAGGAATTGGAGGTTTGGGACATATTGCTATAAAATTAGCCGTTTCAAAGGGTGCAGAAGTGTACGCTTTCACTACCTCGCCATCCAAGGTAAACGACATTATAGGTTTCGGTGCAAAGGAAGTGATCTTAGTGGACAATGCCGAAAAATTGAAGCCTCATTTTGGCACGCTGGATTATATGCTTTCTACTGTTCCCTATGCCTATGATATGACTGATTATATTTCCTGCGTAAAACCTTATGGAAATTTCACCCAGGTAGGGATGCCAGTAAACGGCGAGCTCACCATCAACAATTTTCAGATGATATTTAACCGTGTAAATTTTAATGGGTCGCTAATTGGCGGTATCCCGGAAACACAAGAGGTGATTAATTATTGTGCCGAAAATAAAATCTGCCCGCAAATTCAGCTCATCAAAGCCGACGAAATCAATAATGCGTGGGATAAAGTAGTAAATAAAGAAGCCCGATATAGATATGTAATTGACGCTTCCTCTTTTTAAAGCAGAAATTTAATAAACCCTGGAAAAGGCACTTTTGATCAAAAGTGCCTTTTTTTAATATCTAATTTTCATGAGCTGTCAGTATCACCTATGAAAGATATTACTAAAAAGAAATTTGGTTTAAACTTAGAATACGCTCCGTTCAGGGGTTTGGTTCGCTATGGTTTGCCCATTGTGTATGCCCTGCTTCGGGAAAGCCATTTAATGTGAAGAAACAGCCCATCGAACTGATGAAGAAGACAAAGAATTGCTTAGTGATGATCGCAATCGCCTACATGACAATGATTGGCTTTGCGGCAAAAGCGGTAGTTGATATAATGTGCAGTTATAATAAATGCCACAGCCGGTAGCAGCAACCATAAATGAATGCTGTGGAAAAACTCTTTCAGCAGTAAAAAGGAAATGCCGATACTAAATAAAACTACCGGAAGCAGTTTGTGGTGATGCTTTTTATAACCATGGTACAGCGCATACATGCCAATGGCAAAAGCCAGCAGTATCATAAAGTATTCAAAAAAGTAATTATTTACCAGGTTTACGCCAAATACAGGAACGCTGGTGAGCACAAGCGGCAACACGGCGCAATGTATGGCACAAGCAAGAGAAGCCGTAATTCCAAGTGCGTCGTAATTGATCCTGAACATAGCTAAAATCGTAAATGGGCAGCAAATATAAGCAAATTATGCAACTTTGTTGCATTTGCTATGTCTAATTTTTGGCAGGTGCATTTTATGAATCTATACATCGCACTTAATGTAACTTTGCACAGAAACCAAATGGAAGGAAATGAGTAAAAAGGCTTTGCTATACGTGTTGTTCTTTGCCGTGCTTTTTGGCGGCTTTTACGCTTTTTTATATGCAACAATTGATACAAATAAATCCAGGTTGCCCGTTCTAAGCAATGTAAAGCCTTTTGCCTTTGTGCGTCAGGACTCGGCTACGGTTACCCAAAAGGATGTTTCGGACAAGGTATATATTTCCGAGTTCTTTTTTACTACCTGCCAGGGCATTTGTCCTAAAATGAACACAAACATGAAGAAGGTATACGAGCTTTTGAAAAAAGAGGATGGCTTCATGATCCTGTCGCATACGGTTGATCCCGCCAACGATTCTGTACCACGGCTAAGGCATTACGCCGATTCGCTGGGGGCTGATATTAAAAACTGGTGGTTTTTAACCGGTACCAAACAGGAGTTGTATAAAAGTGCGCGCGAAAGCTATATTGTAGATGATCCGAAGAACAACGCAGACAATATAGCAGATGAATTTTTGCATACGCAGTTTTTTGCTTTGGTAGACAAAAAAGGCCGCGTGCGCGGTGTGTACGACGGGCTAAGAAACAACGAAATAGAAAAGCTGATTGGTGATACAAAGGAGCTGCTGAATGAAAAGTAAGTGAGCAGAAAGAAATTGTTTAAATAACAGCATATGTCGGAACAAATTTTGGAGCTGTTACGAAGGAACCAGTTAAGTGTAACAGACAGCAGGAAAAAAATACTGGAACTTTTTTTACAAAGCGACAGTGCACTGGCACATCATGACATAGAAGTAAAAACAAAAGAAAAGTTTGACAGGGTAACGGTATACCGTACACTGCAAACCTTTATGGATAAAGGCATCATTCATACTATACCCACGAACGACAATTCTATAAAATACGCTTTGTGTAAGGACAATTGTGAGCAGGGGCATCATCACGACGATCATGTGCATTTTATTTGTTCTACCTGTGGCACTACCACCTGCCTGGAAGAGATTCACGTACCTGAAATTAAATTACCACGCGGGTATAAAACCAATCAAACAGAGGTGATAGTGAGCGGCGTTTGTAAAGAATGCAGCTAATGAAAGAAGGCTGTGCTGCGGCTGGAAACTAAAACCTACTTTTATCTGGCTAAATAACTAAACATGCAAGGCCCATAAGGCCATGGAATATGCAAAATCCCCATTTAAACAACGATAAAGCCTCCCTGAGCACAGCAGAAAAAGAATTTGAGAACAATATACGACCTCACGAAATAGCAGAATTCAGCGGGCAGGACCAGGTAATTGAAAACATCAGGATCTTTATTAAGGCGGCCCGCATACGGGGAGAGGCATTGGATCATGTGCTTTTTCACGGCCCTCCGGGCCTGGGCAAAACAACACTTAGCCGCATTGTAGCCAACGAGCTGGGCGTAAATATTAAAGAAACTTCGGGGCCTGTAATTGAAAAGCCTGCCGATCTTGCGGGGCTGCTTACCAACCTTCAGCCAAACGATGTGCTTTTTATTGATGAGATACACAGGCTGAGCACCGTGGTGGAAGAATACCTGTATTCTGCTATGGAGGATTATCGTATAGATATTATGATTGATACAGGCCCTAATGCCCGCAGCATACAAATTAACCTGAACCCGTTTACGCTTATTGGCGCTACTACCAGGAGTGGATTGCTAACCGCGCCCCTGCTGTCGCGCTTTGCCATTAAATCGCGGCTTGAATATTATGATGCTGTCACCCTGCAGAAAATCATTTTTCGTTCAGCCGCTATTTTAAAAACAGGCATTGCGGCGGAAGCAGCTAAAGAAATTGCGGGACGAAGCAGGGGAACACCCCGTATAGCTAATGGCTTATTGCGGCGGGTGCGCGATTTTGCGCAGGTGCTCAACGATGGCATTATCGATCATGGTATTACACAGCATGCGTTGCGTGCATTGAATGTAGACGAGCACGGACTGGATGAAATGGACAACAGGATACTATCTACCATTATAGAAAAATTTAAGGGCGGCCCGGTGGGCATTACTACCATTGCCACGGCAGTGGGAGAAGAGCAGGGAACTTTGGAAGAGGTATACGAACCCTTTTTGATACAGGAGGGATTTATTATGCGCACCGCGAGGGGAAGAGAGGCCACCCACAAAGCCTATGAACACCTGGGCAAAGGCAGACCCAGGCAGGACCTTTTATTTTAATAAGTGGTATAACATTTGCAATAACCTTTTAAATTCATCTTTCACCTTACGGGTTTTTACACATACTTCTGTTTTTGAGTTAATAACAAATTCAGCCAAAACCAATTATGTAGCAAAAAAGGCCGCAAACAGCGGGTATACTTATTCCGATTGAAAACATTTAACTGTCTTAAATTATTAACAACTTGCAACCTTTTTCGACGCAGTTCGTCAACTCTATGTATTGTTTTTAAATAAAATAATAAATGGGAAAAGTACAAAAGCAACCTTCTCTGTTTATTTGCATATTGTTTGATCTTATTGGTTTTGCAACCTATAGTATACCTGGATTGGGTGAGCTGGCAGACCTGGTGTGGGCGCCTGTTTCGGCAGTTATTTTCTTTAAGCTTTTCGGAGGATGGAAAGGCGCTGCGGGAGGTGTTTTTAATTTTATTGAGGAATTAATGCCCGGTCTTGATTTCATTCCCAGCTTTACCATTATGTGGATCTTCAGGTCACTAGGAAAAACCCAAACAACTCGGTCAATCCAACCCATATAAAGCTACGGCGCTTCAATTCGCTTGGAGCGCTACTTTTTTTTACTCTATCACAAACCGGTAGCCAATACCTTTAACCGTTATAATTTCTAAGCTGCTGTCGTTTTTAAGATAGCCACGAAGCTTGGTGATATATACATCAAGCGTTCGCGAATTAAAAAACGAATCGCTGCCCCACAGCACGTTCAATATATCCTTCCTGTCTATTACACGTTCCCTGTTTTCGTATAGCAAACGCAATAGTTCACTTTCCCTGAAGGAAAGTTTTCGTTCTTCTTCTTTGTTGATCAGTGTTTGCCGGTGAGGATTGAAAACAAATTCGCCGATTTTTATTTCGTCCTTAACCTCCACCGCATGCACGCTATTGTTGTTCCTGTAGCGCAATGCATTTTCAATTCTTACAATCAGCTCCTCCATGCTGAATGGCTTGCGTATATAGTCGTTGGCGCCCAGGTTAAAGCCTTTTACAAGGTCGGTGGTTTGTGTTTTTGCCGTTAAAAAAATGATGGGGATATCAATATCGGTTTCACGTATTTCGCCGGCAATGGTAAAGCCATCTTTGTTGGGCAACATTATGTCCAGCACACAAATGTCGGGATTGCTTTTTTTGAATTGCGCTACTGCATCTGCCCCGTCCATTTCCAGCAATACTTCATAGCCGCGTGTTTCCAGGCTTTCCTTCACAATTTTTGCCAAAAACACTTCGTCTTCAACATACAGTATTTTAGTTTTTTTCATGCACAACCGGTAGTTTAACGGTAAATTCGCTGCCTTGGCCAGGAGTACTTTCTACAGAAATAGTACCCTGATGCTGCCTTACAATGTGGGCAACATAACTCAAACCTAAGCCATATCCCTTAATGTTGTGCTTGTTATTGGTGGGAACTCTGAAAAATTTTTCAAAAATCTTTTGTTTGTACGCTTCCTCTATTCCTATTCCATTGTCTTTTACCTTAATAATGCAGTATTTAGCGTCGCAATGTATGTTAATGTCTATTACCGGCTGGTCTTTGCCATACTTCAGCGCATTGTCTATTAAATTATACAGCACGCTCGTAATATGCAACTGATCGGCATGAATAATAAAACTATCGCCCTGCGTATGCAAAAAAACTTTGGCTTTTGCTTTTTCAAACTGCAGGCTCATTGAATTGATCACTTCAGTAGTAAGCTGGTAAATGTCAAATTCGTCTTGCTTAAGTTCCGTTTGTTCTTTTTCAAACATGCTTAGTTTAAGCACTTTGTCTACCAGCATCGAAAGCCGGTTGAGTTCATTGCCCGCAATGTCCAGGTATTCGCGGGCCGTTTCAGGCTTTTTCAGCACATCAAAATTTTTGATTGCTTCAATAGCTACACTTACCGTTGAAATAGGTGTTTTAAGTTCGTGCGTAATATTGCTGATAAACTCATTTTTGATATTGGTAAGCCTTTGCTGCGCCTTCAGGTTCCTGTACAGAACCACAAACGCCGTAACCGTTAGCCCCAAAAGAAAAACAGAAAAAAGTATTTGCGGCAGCAATTTGGCGAACAGGTAAGAAAACGTATTTCCAAGCTCTAACTTGTAGCTTACAGGGTCGGTAAAGCCAATCGTAACTTTGTTCCATTCCGGGCGGGGAGGTTGCTCCTTTTGCACTTTGGTTGTATCGATGTATCTCAATATTGTGAATGGAACATTTATTTTTTCTTTGTGCAGGCTTGCGGTATAAGCATACATGATGTCCTTCAGCTTCAGTGAATCCTGTAGAGAGTCGATGCCTATCAGGAATTCAAAAAACCTGCCTGCCGACCGGTAGCTGCCTCTAGGCATTGAATCAGGCATGCTTAATCCTCCCTGCTTTTCCAATGTTATGATCGATTTTTTGGGAGGTATTACATTATCCGATGAGTCTGCAAGTTTAAGACGAATGGCATCGGTAAAGCGGGCAATATCAGGCGGCAACCCATAACGGAAACGCGCAGTTGTATCGAGCTTTAGCTTAGAGGAGCGAAGATCAAAAACAGATTCCCTGAATAAAAAATTAGTACGCCAGCGAAGTGTCTTTTTTTCCTCTTCTATATTCATGCGCAACCAATATACCTGGAAGGCAGCTATAAGAACAATAGCGGCAACCATGAGCGTTACAGATATATTGAACCTGCGTTTCATAACAGGCAAATGTATATTTTACAATAGTTACAAAGAATTACCATTAACCATAATTAACGTGTATACTAAAACCGCGTTTACACCGTTATACTAAAATCACCCAACCACCAACCATTAAATAAGCCAGTATGAACACGTCAGTTTTAAAAAAAACTTTTATAGCCAACAAGTTCGTTGCCAGCATTTTAAATAAACTTACCCAGCGGGCCGATTTTTATCCTATAAAATATTATCACCGGAAAAAAAGAAACAGAAGCAGCTTGCAGAGTTTATAGCCGATTGTTTTTCACAACCTTTTTAGCACTACCTCTGAAATTATGATAAGTGCTAACCGCCCCGGTTAACCGGGGCGTCTTATTAGAAAATGAAAGATCAAAAGTGAAAGGGGAAAGAGGGCGAGCCTTTTCCTTTTGTTTCTTGCTTTTTGGATTTTTTTCTTTCCCCTTTCCCCTTTCACTTTTGACCTTTGACCTTTCACCTTCATTCTATCTCCCATACTTCATTACCCCTCAGCAGTTTGTTAAGATCGCCTTTACCTTTAACGGCAATGGCTTCTTCAATCTGCAATTGCATCACGTCTTCGTAACAGGCTCTGTCGGTTTGGTAAAAAACGCCAAAGGGGCGAGGCAGGGCGCCATCCAATGCAGGGTTGTCAAACATGCGCACCAGTATCTGCGCCTTAAAAAAGTCTTTTTCATCGTGTATCCAAAGATCGTCTGCACTGTATGTTTCACCCACTTTTACCAACAAAGGTTTGTACCC
>JBQCGX010000089.1:0-9939 GCA_051955255.1 Agriterribacter sp.
CGGTAATATGTATCATCATCTGCATGTTGCGCCTGTATCATTCTCATAAAACCTACAATCTCTTATGGCATACGACGTAATCGTATTAGGCAGTGGTTCCGGCGGATACCCGGCCGCTATCAGGGCTTCGCAACTGGGCTTTAAAACAGCAATCATAGAAAAGGAAAGTTTAGGAGGCATATGTTTGAACTGGGGTTGTATTCCTACCAAAGCTTTATTAAAAAGTGCGCAGGTATACGAATCGATGAAGCATAGCAAAGATTATGGACTGGAGGCAAGTGATGTGAAACATAATTTTGAAGCGGTGATAAAACGCAGCCGCGGTGTGGCAGATAAAATGAACAAGGGTGTTCAGTTTTTGATGAAGAAGAACAAGATAGACGTGATAATGGGGTATGGAAAAGTGAAGGGTAAAGGACAGGTGGAAGTTACTGCTGCAGATGGAAAAACACAGGTAGTAGAAGGCAAGTACATTGTAGTTGCTACAGGTGCCCGTTCACGTCAGTTGCCATCGATGCCTATTGATGGAAAAAAAGTGATCGGTTACCGCGAAGCAATGGTATTGCCCCAGCAACCTAAAAGCATGATCGTGGTGGGAAGCGGCGCAATAGGCGTTGAATTTGCTTACTTCTATCATAGCATGGGTACAAAGGTTACTATTGTTGAGTTCCTGCCCAGGATTGTGCCGGTAGAAGACGAAGACATTTCGAAAGAGCTGGAAAAACAATACAAAAAACAGGGAATTGAAGTATATACCAGCAGCGAAGTAACCGGTGTGGATACAAGCGGCGCTGGCGTAAAAGCAAAGGTGAAGACTGCAAGCGGAGAAATTACACTGGAAGCAGACATTGTTTTAAGTGCTGCAGGCGTAGTGGCCAATATTGAAAATATTGGATTGGAGCAAGCTGGTATTAAAGTAGAAAAAGGTAAAATTATTGTTGACAAATACCAGCAAACCAATGTTGCCGGCATTTATGCCATAGGCGACTGTACCCCCGGACAGGCATTGGCGCACGTTGCCACCAAAGAAGGCATTAACGCAGCGGAGCACATGGCGTTTACAGAGAAAAAGCTGGCGCATGCACCCGATCCGCTCGACTACAACAACATTCCGGGTTGTACTTACTGCACGCCTGAAGTCGCGTCTATAGGTTATACTGAAAAAGCCGCGAAAGATGCAGGGTATGAAGTAAAAGTGGGTAAGTTTCCCTTTATGGCATCGGGTAAAGCAAGCGCTGCCGGTGCTACCGACGGGTTTGTAAAAGTAATTTTCGATGCTAAGTATGGTGAGTTCCTTGGAGCCCATATGATCGGTTACAATGTAACCGAAAATATTGCTGAAGTGTCAGTAGCCCGCAAATTAGAAACAACTTATCATGAAATACTGAATGCTTCTCACCCACACCCCACTATGAGCGAAGGTGTGAAAGAAGCTACTGCAGCCGCTTATGGCGAAGCGATAGATATTTAGCATTTATTTTTTATCATATTTCAAAAGCCTGAGTATCAATATGCTCAGGCTTTTTTCGTGTGATATTGACCGTTAGTCGAAACAGTTGTATTATTTTATCGTTAAGTAATTGTAAATTGAAAACAATTTCAACCCCCTTAACCACCCCCTATGCCACTGTTTTTTAGTTCATTCTCCTTTGTGAGATTGCTGATAATTAGCCTTGCGTCAATTATTTTAATAAACCTTTTGTTCGTTGTTCTTTATCACAATGGTGTGCTGAACGGACAACTGGGAACCGGACTATATAAATTGTTTTATGTAGACCGCGAAAGAAACATCCCTTCCTTCTTCAACATGGTGCTGCTGTTAATATGTGCGGTGTTGAATGTATACACTTTCCTGTTGCATAAACATGGTCATTTTTCGGGAAGGCATTATTGGCTTTTACTGGCGCTTGCATTTTTCTTTCTTTCGTTTGATGAGTCGGTTTCTATACATGAGTCTCTTACATTGATTTTGCCGGCTTATGGCATTGGGGGATCAGGTGCGTTTACCTTTGCATGGATCATTCCTTACGGTATTGCAGCCATTGCACTATTCGTTGTCTTCTTCCGTTTTTTGCTGGCGTTGCCGTTGCAAACAAGGCGTGGATTTATGATTGCGGGTGGCGTATTTGTAATGGGGGCTATTGGTATTGAAATGGTAGCCGCCTCACTGTATGAAATGAACGGTGGTAAAACGGAAAACCTGAATTTTGCACTGCTTTCTACTATAGAAGAAACACTTGAAATGGCGGGACTAATATTGTTTATACACTACATACTTCAATACACTGCTGCGCGTGTAAAACTATTTCCTTCTAAGTTGTAAGCAATTATCAAGACTAGGTTTGGAAGATTGTTTTCAACCCTGTTTAACTCCACTATCCACTCTTCTTTTTAGATCTCGCTTCAGCGCATTTTTGCAGCCATTCGTTGCTCAGCGGATCAATCTTTCCAAAACGCTGAAGGTCGAAAGCACTAAAATCAAAAGGATTGCTTCGTCCGGCAGCCATTTCTGCAAAAGCAAGCCCTACACCGCCGCAAACGGATATACCCGCGCCCACACAACCCGTTGCCAGTAAAAGATTATTAATGCCGGGCGCTACACCCATGCTCAAAAAATTATCGGGTGTATAGGCAGAGAAACCAGCAATGTAATACTTCAATCCAATGTCATATACTTCCGGGAAAAAACGCGCAAGCTGGTGCATTACTTCCGACAGGTCGTGCATGCCATTGTCGTTGCTGAACGGATAGCCGCTTATATCCGACGGAATATTGGCAGGCGAAGCATACATCGAATTTTTTTCCCTGATGCCAAACAACAGGCTGCCGCTTTCCGGTCGTGCATACGCCTGTGCATCGGGCAAAATAACAATAGGAGATTGTGCGGGGAACAAAGGATTCCGGTCGGTGATCCAGTACTGGCTTCTTACCGGCGCCATTGGCAAGCCAATACCCGCCTGCATGGCAAGCAACGGCGCCCAGGCTCCCGTAGCCAGCACCACCTGACCGGCATATATTTTTTCATCGGCTGTTTCAACGCCTGTTACCGTATTTCCTTCTATCAAAAGTTGTTTTACTTCAATGCCTTGTTTTAATACCGCACCCTGCAATGTGGCTGCACGTGCAAAAAAAGTTCCCAGCAAATACGGATCGCAATAGGCTTCAGATGGAATAAAGCCAGCCCTGGATATTTCTTCAACGCTCAGCCAGGGAACCAAAGCTTTGATATCGTCGTGAGACAGGAACCGGTGCGGCTGCTCAAACGCTTCCGCAATCAACATCAGTTTTTCCAGTTCCGCTACCTGTTCTTCAGAAGAAGCTACATGCAATACGCCTGTATACTGCACATGCATGCTTTCTTTTAAAATGTCTTCCAGTTCAGGTATTACCTTATACGTTTCGAGCGACAGCGGTATGAATTGTTTTTTTGCCCTTATCAACGTTATAAGTGCTGCAGCCCGGCTGGTGGCGGCATTGCAAAGCTCATTCCTTTCGAGCAGCAATACTTTTTTCCCGGGATTATTGCGCGTGTAATAATAAGCAACAGCGCAGCCAAACAAGCCACCGCCTATTACCACTAGGTCAACGGATGAGTTTTTAGAGTGTGGCATTGAAGTGAAAGGTCAAAAGTGAAAGGTGAATAAAGTAGAGATGTCAAAAGTGAAAGGTCAAAGGTGGCAATCTTTCACCTTTGACCTTTCACCTTTCGCTACCACGGCAGCGAAAAAGTTTTTACGAACGTAAAGCATTTCATGGCTTCAATTACGCCTTCTTTTATTCCAAGCCCCGAATCTTTAATGCCACCAAATGGTGAACTTTCGATGCGGTATCCAGGAACTTCGTTGATATTTACCGTACCTACCTTTAGCTCTTTCACAAACCGGAGTGCATATTCCATATTATTGGTTACAATACCACTCGACAAACCATAGGCGGTAGAGTTAGACAGTCCAATCGCATCGTCAATATCTTTAAAAGTAAGGATTGGTGCCAGCGGTCCAAATGATTCGTGCACAACCATATCGGCATTGCGCGGCACATCTGTTATTACTGTTGGCTCCAGTAAGGCACCCGTGCGTTTTCCGCCCAGTACTACTTTCGCGCCTTGTTCTACTGCTTTTTTTACCACTGTTTCCAGGTAAATGGCGGCAGCTTCATCTATTACGGTACCCACGCGCGTTTCGGGATCGGCAGGATCGCCGCAGGTATATTCTTTTGCCTTTGCAATAAATTTTTCTGTAAAGCTGTCTTTGAGCTTTTCATGCAGCAGTATGCGCTTTACCGCGGTGCAACGTTGACCACTGTTCCTGAACGAGCCCTCTGCTGCCAGGTAAACAGCCGTGTCCAGGTCTGCATCTTCCATAATAATAATGGGGTCATTGCCTCCCAGCTCAAGAATTACTTTTTTATACCCTGCGGTAGAAGCAATGTGTTTGCCTACGGGCACGCTTCCGGTAAAAGACACAATGTCTACCCGGGGATCTTTTACCAGCGGTTCTGCAATTTCACTGGTGGGTCCCAGTAAGGTGCTCAGCATGTATTCAGGCAGTCCCGCTTCGTACAATAGTTCTGTAAGGAGTATGGCTGTTAAAGGTGTTTTTTCCGAAGGTTTCAGTATAACGGGCGTGCCTACCGCCAGTGCGGGAGCCAGTTTATGTGCCACCTGGTTGAGTGGATGGTTGAAGGGGGTAATGCAAACAGCCAGCGACAAAGCTTCTCTTGTGGTGAATATCTTCCTTGCTTTGCCCTGCGGCGAAATATCGCAGGAAAAAACCTGTCCGTCGTCTTTCAGGCTTTCCATGGCGGCAAACATTAACACGTCGTGCGCCCGTCCGGTTTCGTAGCGGGCTTCGCGAATTGCCAGCCCCGATTCTGCGCTGATGGTTTGTGCAAATAGTTCTTTTCTTTCAACAAGCAGTTGTCTTGCCTTATCCAATATGCTGAAGCGATCGTAACGTGTCAATTTTTTTCCTCCTTTCAATGCGGCGGCAATTGCTTCTTCGGCATGCGTTGCGTTGGCCAGGGTTACCGTTCCAACCAGCCGGTTGTCATAAGGACTTTTTACTTGCAACAGTTTATCGCTTTTTACAGGTTTTCCTGCAACATAACTGGTAGCGTTCATGTGTTTGTTTTTTGCCGACATGTCACCTCTCCGAGGCTTAATATCGTTTAAAGAGTCAAAGCTCATTGGAATATAGATTTACGAGATTTCAATCTCCTGTTATTTAGTTAGTGAAAACTCATTTTTGCCGCAGATTCGCAGATGATCGTTCGTCTGTGAATTTGTGGCTCATTAATATAGTATTTAAAAATTTCCAACCTTGACTAAACGGCACTGGATTTCAATTTCATGCACTTTAAAAATGTATTAATGAGTACCATTAATCGTAAAATCAAACACATCAAAATTTCTCGGATCGCCGGAGGCTTTCATCTGATACGCCTTGTTAAGCGGATGAGAAATAATGAGTGGCACCATTTCCTCATATCTTCCCCCATGCGAACGCAGGGTGCCATCGAGTGCCGACAGATCGTGGTATTGCGGGCGCCGCCCTACTACAACATCTCTTGCCGACAATACTACCAGGTCTCCAATGCGGTCTTCCGGTTGTTCAAGGAGGCGGGTAGCAGTCGCTTTATCGTGCACTTCGGTTATGCCTGGCTGTATGGCCAGCCAGTTTTTTACTTCGTTGATGTTTTGATTCTTTCCAACATGCACTACTACGTACGATCCCAATGCGCCGTGGTGCTTTACATACGGATCTGTAATGGGGCATATCACCCTGAAGCCCTCACCAAACTGAGCTTCCAGCATGTCTTCCACAAACAATACATTGGGCTGCCCGTCGGCTTTTACTTTTGCATTCATGCCATGATCGGCTGTGGCACCCACAATGGCTCCGGCTTTTATCAGTTTGCCAATCTCTGCATCCATTGCTTCATAAAAGGCCAGCGATTCTTCAGCTTCAGGTGCATAGGTGTGCTGCATGTAATCGGTAAGCGACAAGTATAGAAAATCTGCCAGGCCTTTTTCTATCAATGCTACGCCTGCGCGTAATACAAAAAGACTGGCATCGGCGCTGTAAATAGCCGGCGTGGGGTGTCCCACCACTTTTTCAACGTCATCAATCCCATGCGTGTCTTTCTTCGCCAGGTTGGCCTTTTCTGCCGAAAACGCAATGCCTGTTAATTTATAGGAAAGAATATCTCTAAGCTTTTCCTTTGCAGTAACCACGGCTACCTTTCTGCTTGCATTGGCTGCGGCTGCCAGTATGGTTTCGGCCCTCAGGTATTCCGAGGAGTTCATCATTACTTCCTGGTCTTTAGCGGCATCGTAAAAAAAGTTGCCGCTGATGCCATGCACTGCGGGCGATACGCCGGTTACTATGGAGGAATTATTAACGTTGGTGAAAGAAGGCAGCGCGCCTCTCACCATGCCTCTGTATCCATTTTTACTCATCTGCTGCAGGTGAGGCAATCTTCCGTTGGCGGCGGTAACGTCCAGGTATTCGTCTGCCGAACCATCAATACAAATTACAACAATGGGTTGGGCGGCTGGTTGATAAGAAATTCCGTTTACAGAGAAAGACCGGGTAGAAATAGATGGCATGAAAGAATTGTTTATAAAGGCTAAATAATATATAGCAAATGTAAACAAACCATCTTTAATTACAATGTTAAGTTTTTAACATGGGGCTTTCAGCGATCAGCTATCAGCTTTCAGCCATTGGAAGTGGTAAGTGATAGGTGGTAAGTGGATGGAGTTTATTAGTTGTAATTCCTTTCACTATAAACGATAAACCCCAAACCTCAAACGGCTGACCGCTGATAGCTGATAGCTGATAGCTGATAGCTGAAAGCTGATAGCTTAACCTATCCCTTACCGGTAGTAATAAAAAAATAAACAACGAGCATCAACGCGTCGGTGGTGCCGAGATTGGCAGGTTTATGCGGAAGCCTGCCATCAAAAAAAAGCGAATCGCCTTCTTCCAGCACATATTTGCTGTCTTCTATCTGGTATTCAACCCTGCCTTTTATAATATACTTGTATTCGTAGGCGTCGGTTTTGATCATTTGTGTACGGCGCGCGCCTTTTTTTAACTCAAGCAACACCGTATCTACAGGGCCGCCATCCATATTGCGTGTAAGAATGCGCTTGTATTTAAAGCCTTTGGCCGTTTCTTTTTCAAATGCCTGGTAATCGGCCGGCGTTTTAATAATGATTTTCTGTTGTCCTTCCTTATTGTGACTGATGTCTTCAAAAAAATCTTTGAGGTCTATATTTAATGCCAGCACAATGTTCATGAGCACCGGCAGCGATGGCACCGTTCTGTTATTTTCAATTTGCGATATCAATCCTTTGCTTACCTGTGCTTCAGTAGCTAGCTCCTGTACTGTTTTTTTTTGTGTTTTGCGGATTTCTTTAATCTTATTGCTGATCTGTATAAGCACATCATCCTGCATGAGTTTCCATTATTTTAAACTAAATTAAACGTTAAGGCAATATCGTGCAAATGTTTTCCCCATAACAGCAGCTTATAGGTGTTTTCCTAAGAATAAGCGGCTATCTTTGTTTTGAACCAATATCATCGTCGCTATGCCATTATTAGTAATTGTACGACATGGACAATCGCAATGGAACCTTGAAAACAAGTTTACGGGTGATACAGACATTCCACTTACGCAAACAGGAAGGGAAGAAGCTCATGCCGCCGGAAGAAAATTAAAAAGTATTGTGTTCGAAAGCGCTTTTACTTCGCTGCTTGCTCGTGCGGAGGAAACATTGCATATTATTTTAGAAGAAATAAACCAGCTACAGATACCTGTTATACGAAACAGTGCGCTGAACGAGCGGAGTTATGGCGAATTGCAGGGACTTAACAAGGCGGAAATGGCAGCTAAATACGGCGCCGAACAAATTGACGCGTGGAGGCGGGGGTATGAAATTAAACCGCCGGGCGGTGAAAGTTTAAAAGAAACAGCCGCAAGAGTAGTGCCTTTTTATCAGCTTGAAATTGAGCCGTTGCTCATAGCGGGAAAAAATGTGCTGGTAGTGGCGCATGGCAACAGCCTGCGGGCGTTGATGATGTACCTGGAAAAACTGACGGCAGAAACGATTATTTCAGTGAACATTCCCACAGGCATCCCCCGGGTATACACCTTTAGCAGCCATTTAAAACTGGTAGATGTTCTTTACTTGTAAGGATTGTTTCATCACTTACCACCTACCACTTACCACTTACTACTAAGTACATGAGCTATAACTACCTGCCGCTTGATAGCAAACCACTCCGGTTTAACCAGGTAAAAAACCTGATCGGCTACCGGCAGCATGTATCCGTAACTTTTGATGCACACGAGCGCATTATGCGTTGCCGGATGTATCTTGATGAATTGCTTGAACAAAACGAACAACGCTATTATGGCATCAACACTGGTTTTGGGTTTTTGCAGGATATTACCATCAGTCATGAGCAAATAGAAGCGCTGCAGGCAAACCTGCTAATGTCGCATGCATGCGGTATGGGAGCCGAAGTACCTTTGCCCATTGTAAAGCTGATGCTGGCTTTTAAGATCAAATCGCTGAGCTATGGATTTTCGGGCGTGCAGATAGCAACTGTGAAGCGTTTGATGGAAATGCACAATAACGATGTATTACCGGTAATTTACACGCAGGGATCGCTGGGTGCATCGGGCGATCTGGCACCCCTCAGCCACATGAGTTTGCCGTTGATAGGATTAGGAGAAGTATATTACCGGGGTGAGAAAAGAAGCACCGCATCAGTTTGGAATGAATTGGGCTGGGAACCTATCCACCTGCAAAGCAAGGAAGGGCTGGCGCTGATCAACGGCACGCAATTTATGAGCGCCTATGGCATGTATGCGTTAGTGCAATGTGAGCGATTGCTATGGTGGGCGAACCTGATAACTGCCATATCGTTCGATGCCTTCGATTGTTCGTTGCAGCCCTTTCACGAAAAAATACAGGCCATACGTCCTCATCGCGGACAGGTAATGACTGCTGCTATTGTAAGGCAATACCTGGAAGGCAGCACTATTGCCGTTGCTGCAAAAAAGCATGTACAGGACCCGTATTCATTCCGTTGTGTGCCGCAGGTGCATGGCGCAACATTTGACACCTTTGAATATGTAAGAGAAATTTTTCTTCGGGAGATCAATTCCGTAACCGATAATCCCAATGTGTTTCCCGAAGATGATTTGATTTTGAGCGGAGGAAATTTTCATGGTCAGCCACTCGCCCTGGCGCTTGATTTTTTGAGCATTGCTATGAGTGAACTGGCAAACATTTCGGAGCGCCGCATTTACCAGTTGATCAGCGGGCAAAGAGGGTTGCCACTGTTTCTTGTAAAAGATCCCGGCTTGCATTCCGGCTTTATGATACCGCAGTATACCGCCGCTGGTATTGTAAGTGAAAACAAACAGTTATGCACACCCGCTTCTGTAGATTCTATCTCTTCTTCCAACAACCAGGAAGACCATGTAAGCATGGGAGCCAATGCGGCCGTAAAATGTTTAAGAATAGTAGAGAATGTAGAAAAAGTATTGGCGATTGAGCTGATGAGCGCTACACAGGCGCTGGATTTCCGTCGTCCGGCCAAAAGTTCTGCCATAGTAGAATCGGTTGTCAGAGCTTTTCGCCAGCAGGTATCATTCAACACCCACGACAGGGTGCTGCATGACGATATGATGAAAGCGGTGGATTTTTTGAGGGCAGAAGCCGAAGCATTTATGTAAGTAACGCGGGACTAAGTCCCGGAAGAACATAATGAGTACGAAGTCAGAGACTTCGTACACTGGAGTTTGGTTATCTTCTGATGTAAAACAAAGGGTTTATGGCGTCAATTATAGGATTAATGTTGTTAATGATTTGTCGTTGTTTGAGCACGAAGTCGGAGAAAGATTTGCCTAATTTTTCAA
>JBQCGX010000090.1:0-31851 GCA_051955255.1 Agriterribacter sp.
TATCGTATTCGTATTGATTGGCGCCGTACCATGCTATGAACAGCTCGGTAAGGTAAGCACAACCTACTATTGAACCGGTTAATACAATTACTTTGTTCATCGCCTCTATGTGACCGAGGGTAATGTAGTCTTGCAGGTTCATTACTTTCCGCACGATCAGCATCAACGTTTGCACCATGGCGAAGCCGGAGAACACCGCACCTGCAACGAAGTAAGGCGGGAAGATGGTAGTGTGCCAACCAGGTACAACCGAAGTGGCAAAGTCGAACGATACAATGGTGTGTACCGAAAGTACCAGTGGCGTACTCAAACCTGCCAGTACCAGCGACAAACTTTCGTGGCGCTGCCAGTGTTTGGTAGAACCGCTCCAGCCAAAGGAAGCGATACCATATAATAATTTGCGCAATTTTGTTTTAGCACGGTCACGAACCGTTGCCAGGTCGGGCAATAAGCCGGAATACCAGAACAACAATGAAACGGTGAAGTAAGTTGAGATCGCAAATACGTCCCACAACAGTGGTGAGTTAAAGTTGGGCCATAAAGGACCGCGGCTGTTGGGGTAAGGCATTACGAAGAAAGCCATCCAAACCCTGCCCATGTGCCAGATGGGAAACTGACCGGCGCAGATTACCGCGAAGATGGTCATGGCTTCTGCTGCGCGGTTTACGCCTGTTCTCCATCCCTGGCGGAACAGCAATAAGATGGCAGAAATAAGCGTACCTGCGTGACCGATACCTACCCACCATACGAAGTTGGTGATATCCCAACCCCATCCGATGGTTTTACCAAGGTTCCACTGACCGATACCGTATGTAACATCGCGATACAAGGAGTACACACCGAAAAGAAGGAGGGCAATAGAAATGTAAAAACCTATATACCATAAGCGGGTGGGCTTTGCCTCAATCGTGTACACTATATCTTCAGTAACCTGCTTATAGGTTTTGTCACCATCTACCAGCGGCTCCCTAACAAATGATTCGTATTTAATCAAACTCATTGACCTGATTATTTTACATGCAGTATAGCTCTGCTATATTAAATTAATACTGTACAAATTACAATCAACCTCCCTTATCAACCATGAGATTGCTCATGTGCCGCTTCCTTCTTTTCTGCAGCGTGCGCTTCTTTTATTCCTACCGGGCGATCCGTATTCCTGATCTTAGCGAGATAGCTGATATTAGGCAACACGTGTATCTGCTCAAGCGCATAGTATACTCTGCGGTTCTGCTCCACATTTCTCAGCTTGTATACCCTGCTTTCTTTATCGTTTACATTACCAAACACAATGGCTCCTGTTGAGCAAGCCTGCATACAGGCTGTTTTTACATCGCGGATGATGGATGGGTCCTGTGATTTTTTGGCTTTCAGCTTGGCATCCTGCAAACGTTGTACGCAGAAAGAACATTTTTCAATTACACCGCGCGAACGAACCGTAACATCGGGGTTCAGCACCATGCGGGTAAGATCGTCGTTCATTTGCGATACCACCGGATCCAGTCCACCCACAATTCCAAATTCCTGGTTATCGGGGAAGCTGTCTGCTCCGGTATAGTCTGCCCAGTTAAAGCGACGTACTTTGAACGGACAGTTATTGGCGCAGTAGCGGGTACCAATACAACGGTTGTACGCCATTTGGTTCAAGCCTTCTGTGCTATGGTTGGTTGCTGAAACGGGACAAACGTTTTCGCAAGGTGCGTTATCGCAATGCTGACAAAGCATTGGCATAAACACCACGTTCAAATTGTCGCCTTCAGAATTATCCCTGTAAGTAGCATAGTAACGGTCGATGCGCAGCCAGTGCATTTCATGTCCACGCTTTACTTCGCTCTTACCTACAACAGGCACATTGTTCTCTGCCGTACAGGCAATGGTACAGGCACCGCAACCTGTGCAGGAATTAAGGTCGATGCTCATTCCCCAGTGTGCACCGGGAGATTCGTATACCGGGTACAGTGTGGCTTCGTCGCGGAAATTGCCTGTTTTTTTGGCAAAATCTTCAGCAAGCTCCTGGCGATAATGTGGTAATACATCGGGCTGTTTTTTGAAATCAGCCAGCGAAAACTCTCTTACCACTTCCTTACGACCTTCGTATTGGTTGTGTGTTTGCGTGTAAGCAAGCACGTAAGTTTCGCCTGTATTTTTAGGAGCCGTTACTTCTGTAACATAATATTTGCGTGTAGCGCCTTTGCCATCTACCCAGGGGTAAGCATTAAATCCTACTCCATGTCCGGCTTTGCCCACACCTTCTCCCCTTCCGTAACCCAATGCCACGGCAATTACTTTATCGTGCATGCCGGGGATGGCGAGTATAGGAAGCTTTACTGCTTTGCCATTGATGGTAAATTCAATTACCGGCTTGGTTACTTCAACCTCGTAGTGGTCGTCTAATTTAATTCCCAGTTCGCCCGCCAGCTTGTAAGAGATCATGGCGTAGTTGTCCCAGGTAGCGCGGCTAATGGGATCGGGCATTTCCTGCAGCCAGGGATTGTTGGCGTTGGCACCGCTTCCTATAGAAACTTTCTGGTACAATACCATTTCTATGTTGGCGCCGGCTTTAACAGCCGAAGCCCTGGAAGCAGCTTCTGTTACCGCAGCCCCGTTGAAAGGAGCAGATGCGGTGGTTAATTCAGCCGGCTCAATAAATCCATCCTGCAAAGCCTTGTCGAGCGCCGACTGATCGCCCAGTTTGGTGATATAGTAGTTTTTGAAATAATCTTCGTAATCGGTATTGCTGCCGCTCCATTTCAACAATGAAGTCTGGAAATACCTGGTACGGAACAGGTGATCGATGGTAGGCTGTTGCAAACTGATCAATCCTGCGCGTCCTTCTGCATCGCCCCAGCTTTCGAGGTAGTGGGGGTGAGGAAGAATGTATTTGCAAAGAACAGAGGTTTCGTCTACCCTGTCGTTAAACGATATAGCGAGTTTGGCCTTTTTAACGCCATTCTTAAATCCTTCTGCATTGTGATAATTGTATGCAGGGTTGGCTTCGTATATCAGCAGCGTGCCCACCTTACCATCGTTCAGGTCTTTTACCAACTGGTCCATTTCGCTGTCGATGCCCTGGCGGGTTTGAACAGGATTTGCCCAGTTGATGGTAGTACCGTTGGCGCCGATCAGTTCGTTGATGGCGTTTACCAGCACCTGTATATCGGGATCGTTGCTGCCGCATACTACCAGGCCTGCGCCTTTGTTTTCGTTGAGCAATGCTGCAGTAATGTCAATTCCTTTTTTCAGCTTATCATCGCTCAGTGCAGGAGCACTTACACCACCACCCAGTTTAGCCAGCAGGTTCAATACTACTGCGCCGGTTTCGGACGGGCGATGAATAAACCTGTCGTCTGCATTAGAACCGGTAAGGCTTAACACCCCTTCAAACTGGATGTGTTTGCTCATCTGGGGATTTGCCTGGTCTATATGACGACCTTCTGCGTATTGAGAAGCGTATTCTTCGGAGTTGAGCCATGTGCCGAGGAAATCAGCACCAATACTTACAACTACTTTTGCTTTGTTGAACTTATAGTCGGGTATTACTCTTTTACCGTAAGTAATTTCATTTGCCTGCAACATGCCGCTGTAAGAAACAGCGTCGTACTGCACGTGGCGTCCACCGGGGAACTTAGCGAAAAACTCGCCAATGATCTGTTTGGTGGTGGGTGAGTTGATGGTAGAGGTTAACAATACCACCGGGCCGTTTGCCAGCTCGGCAGCAATTTTTTTATCTAAAGGATCGAGCACCAATGGCAGCTCTTTCAATTCTTTATTGCCCGACAGTTCTGCCGGCCATTGCAACCTGGCAGTGTCGTATAAATCCAGTACCGAAGATTGCACCCTTGCCGACGTACCTTCTATTTTTCCGCTTACAAAAGATTGAGCGTTGCCGTCTACTTTAATAGGGCGGCCATCTCTCACTTTTGCTATTACAGGCACCACATCTCCCTCGGCCACAAAAGTGGTAGCATAGTATTGTGCTACGCCGGGAGTAAGATTCTCGGGTTTGTTGAGGTAGGGTATGCTTTTCCTTACAGGCATTTCGCAACCTGCAGCCACTGCTGCCGCTGCTGTGCTGAAACCAACATATTTTAAGAAATCCCTGCGGGGAGCCTTGGCGTCCAGTAAACCTTTGCGGTCTTCCACAACGGGAAGATCCTCCTGAAACTCGTCCTTCACTAATTTCTGGTAACCTTCCGTATTGTTTAATTCACCTAAATTTTGCCAGTACTTTTTTTGCTCCATTTATTAAGTGATTTGAAAATTTGATCTGCTTTTCAGCAGGAAGAGGGTGAGTAATTTCAGAAAGCGTTTGAATATGCTGTCGTTCTATCACGTCACTCTCAAACTACCACTACTCTATTAATAGTGGCATTTCTGACATTCCAGTCCGCCAATCATTTCTACAGTCACGCTGTCAATTTTCTTGCTACGGATATCCTCGTGGAATTTTTCGTAAATGCTGTAGAATTTATTATTGTTGAACTGAACTTTTGTATCGCGATGACAGTTAACGCACCAACCCATGCTTAGTTCTGCAAACTGGTGTACTTCATCCATTTCGGTAATGTTGCCGTGGCAGGTTTGACACTGCTGCTGACCAACTACTACGTGCTGTGAGTGATTGAAGTATACATGGTCGGGGAGGTTGTGGATGCGCACCCACTCAATGGGTTTGCCTTTGCCGGTGTATTGCTGTTTGGCTTCGTCCCAACCGGCGTATTCGTATAATTTCTTGATTTCTGCTGTTCCGTTTACTACCGAACCATCGGCTTTATGCAACTCTGGACCTTTGGTATATTCGTTGATGGCCATGTGGCAGTTCATACACACATTTACCGAAGGGATGTTGGCATGTTTGCCTTCCTGTGCACCATTGTGGCAATACAAGCAACTGATCTGGTTGATGCCGGCGTGTACTTTGTGAGAATAGAAAATAGGTTGCTCAGGCTCGTAGTTTGTTTGACGCCCTAAACCAACGGCACCCTGTATGGTAGCGTAGCCACCTATAACAAACAAAGCGATGATAGCGAGTGCGATGTATAATTTATTGCGATAAAAAGGAACCGGCTCGGAAGCGGGAATGCCTTCTTTATCGTCGGACATTTTTTTGAGGTTGCTGTTAACCTGTAATAAGGTAAGTGCAACTACTGCGAGGATGAGGGTAAGAACACCAAATAATAAGGTATTGTCGCTTTTGGGTTCGGCTACGGGACCCGGTGTATTGTTAGTGGGAGTGGTAGGTGCGGGTGTATTAATATAATCAACAATCGCATCAATCTGTTTTTCTGTCAAATCGGGGAACCCGGTCATTATCACACCATTAAACTGAGCTTTCAAACCCTGCGTATAGGGATCGTTCGCCATAAAAGCTGCCGGATTGTGGATCCAGGAATACAATTTTTTCCTGTCGCTCCAGGGGCCACGCTCTTCGAACCCACCCAAAGCCGGACCAGTAAGGGCCTTCGTAATACTATGACAGGTAGCACATTTCTGGTTAAAGATTGCCTTTCCTTCCTGCGCGTTCACTGAAGTAGCCAAAAAAGAGAGAGAGAAGACAATTGCTAATCCGGAAAAAAAACTCTTAACAGATGATCGGTGGTAGCTCATTATATCCAAGGAGTTTGTGTGATGTGGTCGTATCCCGTTCGGCTGCAAAAATAGGCCACCACGCTGACAAAATATTAACATTCCAGAAAAAAATTTTCCCGCATCTGGCCTGTATTTCAGCCGATTTTGCAGACGTGGTAGATTTTTTTGTCATGTTTTTGTAAGCCCTTTTATCCCTCACATACGCCGTTTTTTATATGTAAGATTTTGATTGTTTTTCTGCAATTTGCACCCATCATGCTCAAACGGCTACAGCAAAAATGGAATGTAAGCGGCAGGCAATTCTTCTTAATATTATGTGTTTTTGCAATAACCGGCACCAGCACGGCCTGGCTAACCAGGGTTATTACGGCCTGGGTTGGCTTTACGAGCAACACTTTCTGGCTGTGGAAACTGCTGCTTCGTTTAGGCATGCTTATAATAGGTTACCAGGTAATATTATTAACAATTGCCTTTCTTTTTGGCCAGTTTCCCTTTTTCTGGAAGTTTGAAAAAAGAATGCTGAGGTGGATGGGAATAAGGTGGAAGGAAAAAGGTGCAGGGTATAAGGAAGAAGGCAATCAGGAGTCAAATCTCAAATCTCAAATGTCAAATCTCAAATCAGCAATCAGCAATCAGCCATCAGCAGTCGGTGAACAGCCCTCAAATCTCAAATCTCAAATCACAAATCAGCAATCTGTTTTCCTCGCTGTTTTTGCTTCGGGCACCGGCTCTAATGCGCAAAAGATCATCGATTATTTCCGCGGTCATCCGTTTATTAAAATATCGCTTATTGTAAGCAACAAACCGCAGGCGGGCGTGTTGCAGATAGCTCAAAAAGAAAAGATCGCATCCTTGATCATTGAAAAAGAGAACTTTTTCCGTGGCGATGGCTATGTGAATGAACTAAAGGCATTGAACATCCACTGGATCATCCTGGCGGGTTTTTTATGGAAGGTGCCCGAAACATTGATACGGGCTTTCCCGGGCAAGATTATCAACATCCACCCTGCCCTGCTGCCAAAATACGGGGGCAAAGGCATGTACGGGCATTTTGTGCACGAAGCGGTAATAGCCGCCGCCGAAAAAGAAAGTGGTATTACTATACATTATGTAGATGAGCATTTTGATCATGGTCAGCACATACTGCAGGTAATTTGCCCGGTAGAACAAAGCGATACGCCGGAAAGCCTGGCAAAAAAAGTGCAGGTGCTGGAACACAAACATTACCCGGCAGTGATTGAAAGGCTGATCAAGGAAGAGAGGGGGATTTGAGATTTGTGATTTGAGATTTGAAATGACGGGCAGCGGAATGCAATTCGGCTGTGGTACAGACGCGCAACTATATTCCCCTGCTTGCCATGCTGAGGAACGAAGCGTCTAACCCTCCCCTACCTGTCACGCAAAGGGATGAAGCGTCTAACCCCCTCCTACCTGTCACGCTGAGGTACGAAGCGTCTATCTATATGGGCTACATTGGTGGATCGAAGCGAAGATGGATGCTTCCTTCGTCAGCATGACAGACAGTAGTATGAAGTTCAGCTATAACACAAATGCTCAACCACATTACGCTGCCTGTCACGCAGACATGAAGCGTCTAACCTTCCCCGGCCTGTCACGCTGAGGTACGAAGCGTCTATCTATATGGGCTGCATTGGTGGATCGAAGCGAAGATGGATGCTTCCTTTGAGATTCCTCCTTCGTCGGAAGGACAAGCAGTGGTATGAAAGTTCGACTATGGCACAAATGCTCAACCGTATTCCCCTGCTTGTCACGCTGAGGCGCGAAGCGTCTAACCTTCCCCTGCCTGTCACGCTGAGGCACGAAGCGTCTACCTACCCGGGGTCATATTTTACAGCAATGCATCTATTTTCTTAGACAGTTTTCTATCCTTATCTGTTACTACATCTCCTGCATCGTGTGTGCTCAGCCATATCTCCACCGTGTTGTATACATTTGTCCATAACGGATGGTGATCCATTTTTTCCGCTTCGAGCGCTACACGCGTCATAAAAGCAAATGCTTCTGAAAAGTTTTTGAACTCAAACTTTTTGTATAGCTGGTTGTTTTTTTCCGTCCACATAAGAAGTGATTTATGATTTGAAATTTGAGCGCCTCACCCTCTTTCCCTCTCCTTACAAAGGAGAGGGACGGCGCACATGACTAAATCCAAGCAAAAAACCTACCACATCAACTATTGAATAAGTCTTTGCTTTCTATTCTCACATTTCCGCATTCTTCATTTTCAAATCTTCAAATTGCCGCATTTTCAAATTAAAACACCAGGTGCATCTTATTCTTAATCTTATCCTTGTCAAGCTCGGTTATCAGTTGCACGTTGCTGATGCCTTTTATAGACTGCTGGAGGTATTGCAAATAGTCGTCCCGTACATCGTCGCCTTTCATTAACCATAAAAAATCTAGGTGGCGGAATTCGGGCAGCAGGTATTCGCCGTCGAACTGGTTGCTGTAAATATAATGCACGAGCGAAGCGCCGGCTTCGCCATATTCGTAAATCGAAAAATAATACTGCCGGTTTTTCTTTGCCAGTTGAATTTCTATATCGCTGTTCAACCTGAAATCGCAGCCCAACGACTGGTTCAATAGCCAGCAAAAACGATAGTCCTTTACCGGCGCTACAATTCCAAGTATTCTTGCATCAGAAAGAAAATCTTCTGCCAAAGCGTTATTGTCTATTGCGAGCTTCATGTGAGGAAGGTGAAGGGCGAAAGGTAGAAGGCAAAAATCCAACGACCTTATCCCTGCTCTTCTAAAAAATGATGTCAAATTTCAACTCTTCGTTTCCACGTTTTACGATTACCTGCGTTTGCTGTCCCTTTTTAAATTTACCCAATGCCTGCATATATGCCTCCAGGTCTGCCGTTCCATACTCTCCCAATTTGGTTATCACGTCACCCGTTTTTAGCCCGGCTTTCTGAGCAGGCCTGTCATCGCTCACGCCATCTACCCGCACACCCTGTCCGCTAAAAGTGTAATCCGGCATAATGCCCAGCGTTACCGAAAACCTGGCAGTGGTGCCCATCTGCACTTCGCGGGTAGGCGTAAACGCTAGTTTACCTTTTTTGTTCACATCTTCCACCAATGCTACAATGTACTTTATTATTTGCAGCTCACCTGTGTAATTAATCTTATCAGCATCGTCCGAAGGTTTGTGATAGTCGTGATGCAACCCCGTAAAAAAGAACAGCACCGGTATTTTTTTACGATAAAAAGAAGTATGGTCGCTTGGACCCGTGCCGCTTGAATCGACCCTTATATTGAACGGAACTTTCCTTTGTCCATATACTACTTCACTCCACAAAGGCGAAGTACCAAAACCACCTACTGTAATTGTTTTTGTACTGTCGTTTAACCTGCCAACCATATCCATGTTGATCATATAATTAACCGAAGTAAGATCGACCGTTGGATGTTCTGTATAATATTTGGAACCAAACAGTCCCAGTTCCTCGCCCGAAAAAGCGATCAACAGGTAATTGTTGTTCTTTGCTTTCGACTTTTTGAGCAACCGGCCCAATTCAATTAAAGCTGCCGTGCCACTGGCGTTGTCGTCGGCGCCATTGTGAATTTGCCCGCCGGCATTGCGCTGCAAACTATTGCTATCCTCGCCATAGCCCAAGTGATCGTAGTGCGCACCAATAACAACCGTGCCGGAAGCATTGTTGTCAATAAATCCCACCACGTTGTTACCCGTTCTGTTGTTCGCCCCCAATTCAACCTTAATGCGCACATCGTAGATTGCCGATGCATCTTTCAAAAACTTTTCTTTTCCCTGCTTTGTAAGGTAGAGCACAGGTATGGCAGCAATTTCCGATTTGTCTTTCTTTTCAAATTGAATATGATCGTTTGTTTGCTCGCTGTTGTATACCACCAAAGCGGTAGCGCCTTTATCTGCCGCAATTTTTACTTCTTTCTTTACATAATCGTAAATATCAAAATGCGGGTTATCCTTATTGTCTTCCACCACGGCCTCAATGTCCTTAAACCAGGGACCACCCTTTTCCGAAAGCGAAGTAGCAACAGGCGTTTCGGCTACCGATGCGTTGGGGCTGAATGCCAAAGGAAAATAATCTTTTTCGATAGCTAATTCCTTTCCATTCACCATAAATAAAGTGGCGCTGTTTATCTTTTTTCCGTCGGCAATGTTGAATGATTGCAGGTAGGTGTCCTTATCGCCTTTGGGTAAAATACCTATAGCTTTAAACTGCTCACTGATATAGGTAGCCGCAGTTTTTTCTCCGTTGGTGCCGGCCCGCCTTCCTTCTAATTTATCGCTGGCAAGAAATTCTATATTGGCTTTAAGGTTTTCAACAATAAGCCTGTCGGCCTTTCTTAATTTCTGGGAAAAAGAGGCATTCAGGAAAAAAAAGAATAGTACCGGCAGTATCAGCTTTTTCATGTGTGAGCGCAAAAATTTTAGTTGTCGCAAAGTTATCATTAGTATCCCACACCCTATAGTCATTTTTCATGCCACAATCCTAAAATTTTGTGATATAATCGATTTTTCAGTAAGGTTTCCAAATTCGTAAAGGCAGCCACGGGTTTTCATGTATTTTTGCGACTCTTAAAAAACTTGACCCTGCAACAGCTATTACATATTGCATTAATAGGTAACCCCAACAGCGGAAAGAGTTCGTTGTTTAATGCACTGACCGGTTTGAAACAAAAGGTGGGGAATTTTCCAGGTGTGACCGTGGATAAGCGCTTTGGCGAATCGAAAATTTCCGACAGTCTTTCGGCAAATATTATCGACCTGCCGGGAACTTACAGCCTGTACCCGAGGCGCAGCGACGAGTGGGTAGCCTATAATGTGCTGATGAACCCGGGAAATACCGAAAAGCCGGAATTATATGTATTGATTGTAGATGCAAGCAACCTGAAGCGCAATCTTCTTTTCGCCTCTCAGATCATTGATTTGAAAATGCCCGTGGTAATAGCACTTACCATGATGGATATTGCCTCTAAAAAAGGCATGAGCATTGACGTGAAGGAACTGGAGCGGTCGTTGGGCGTGCCGGTTATACCGGTAAACCCGCGCAAAGACAAAGGTATTGCCGAGCTAAAAAAAGCCATCGATCAAACCGCGCGTCACTTATACCGGCCGCCTTCGTGGAATTTTGCAGACACCAGCCAACTGGCGCACGATGCAATTGCTGATGTAAGAAAACTGTTTCCGCAAATAAGCGAGTATGCTGCTATTCATTACCTGATCCATCACGAATCGTTTGCATTGGATAATCAAACGCAGGACAGTATTGAAAACATCGAAAAAAAACATTCCTTTAATCATACCAAAATACAGGCAGAAGAAATTACACAACGGTATACGCGTATCCGCCATATTATGCAGCAAAGCGTGGTAGAGGCTGATCCTAAAGAAAAACAAATGATCAGCGACAGGCTGGATCGTATACTGCTGCACCGGTTTTGGGGATACGTTATTTTACTGGGTGTGCTGGGGCTGCTTTTTCAAAGCATCTTCTGGCTGGCTACCTACCCTATGGATGCTATTGAATGGGTGTTTGGTGAGTTCAGCAGTTGGCTTTCGGGCTTATTGCCGCAAAACTGGCTGGGCGATTTAATTGTAAACGGGCTTGTGGCGGGACTTGGGGGCATTGTTGTGTTCATTCCGCAGATTATGATCTTGTTTGGGCTTACAACCATACTGGAGGACACGGGTTATATGGCCCGCATCAGCTTTCTAACAGATAAGCTTATGCGCAAAGTGGGACTGAATGGCAAAAGTGTAATGCCAATGATCAGCAGCTTTGCCTGCGCGGTGCCGGCTATTATGAGCACCCGCAACATTGAAAACCGGAAGGAGCGGCTGCTTACTATCATGATTTCTCCGTTAATGAGCTGCAGCGCCCGGCTGCCGGTATACATCATCCTTATTTCGCTGGTTATACCCAAAACATATTACTTCGGCTTTATCAGCCTGCAGGGATTGGTTATGACGGGGCTTTACCTGCTGGGTGTGGTAATGGCGCTGGTGGTTTCTTACATAATGAAATGGTTTATCAACATAAAAGAAAAAAGCTTTTTCATATTGGAACTACCGGTATACCGTAGCCCAAGATGGAAAACCGTGTTGACAACCATGGTTGAAAAAGCAAAGATCTTTACACTGCAGGCAGGGAAAGTGATATTGGTAATATCGCTTATCCTATGGGCATTGAGCTCGTACGGCCCCGCCGATAAAATGAAAGCCGTAGCAACGCAGTACGACCAGTTGATTGCCCAGCAACCAGACCAGGCAGAACTGCTGGAAGAAGAAAAAAAATCTGCCTTGCTTGAGAACTCTTACGTGGGCATTTTGGGCAAGGGTATTGAACCGGTGATCAAACCACTGGGCTACGACTGGAAAATAGGTATTGCGCTTATTACATCGTTTGCTGCAAGAGAAGTGTTTGTGGGCACTATGGCTACCATTTACAGCGTGGGCGAAGAGGCGGATGAGAACGATGCCACCCTGCGCGAAAAAATGCATGCCGCTACCTGGCCAGATGGCTCTAAAATTTATACCCTTGCTGCGGGAGTTTCGTTAATGGTATTTTATGTATTTGCCATGCAATGTATGAGCACACTTGCTATTGTAAAACGCGAAACCCGTTCGTGGAAATGGCCGCTGATTCAACTGGCTTATATGACGTCTTTAGCCTACCTGCTTAGCTTAGTGGCCTATAATTTGTTAAAATAAAAGTATCCATTGGAGATATTAGTATCTTGGGATATGAATAAAAAATCTACACAGTATTTTATTGCATTAATGGCAATTGCTTTTGTGTTTTTGCAAGCCTGCTCAGGTCCGGATAGAAAGCCGGATGTGAAAGAAGGCCCTGTTGAAGAAGAAGTAATTGTTGAACAGCCGGATACGGTGCTCTTCTGGACGGTTGATAATACCAATAAGCTGAAAACAAGGGTTTATAAAGATACGGTTGCCATCAGCGATCCTGAAAGTGTGATCAATGGCATCAACACGCTTTATCCTGCAATGGAATTGAAGTTTATAAAGAAATCGGGCGATACTATATATGCACGTGTCGACAGTTCTGCGGCGCTCTCCAGCGAAGTGGGTTCGTTCGGCGCGCAGGAATATATATCTGCGGTGGTGCTGAACCTTACAACGCTCGATAGTGTAAACTATGTGAACCTCAACTTCCAGGAAGGCAGTCATGCTGCACCCGGCGTATTCTCGAAAAAAAGTTACGAGGCTTTTAAGGAGAAGGAATAAGGAGCGGTCGGCTGTCAGCTATCAGCAGTCAGAAATACAAGAAACAAAAAACGATAAACAACAAACCCCAAACCCTCCTCTTACAAATCCAGATCAAGTATAGTAGTTCCGGGTTTAAGATGAATGCCCTTTAAGCCTACCGCTATAGCACCTTCCACGTTTGGAAGAGAATCGTCTATAAATACAGTGCGTGAGGGATCGAGCTTATTTTCGTCGATTATATATTGAAACGATTCCGCATCGGGCTTTCGCATGCCGAGCGTGTGCGAATAATATGCTTTCTCAAAATGATCGTCAAACACCTGTTGGTTGAAAGTATCTGCATACATTTTCCTGAACGTTTCGAGGTGCAGTGCATTGGTATTGCTGAAAAGAAATAACCGGTATTTATTTTTCAGGCTGTGTAATAAATCAACACGCTCAGGAGGAAAAACGCCGAGCATGGTATTCCACGACGCCAGCAGGTCTGCATCGTTCAACGGAATTCCTGCAAGATTCTTCATGGCAGCCAGAAATTCTGCATCATTGATTTTTCCAATCTCATAATCTTTAAAAAAAGAAGACACATTGCCATTGCGGAATAAGGTATTGTAATCTTTCACTCCCAGGTCGGTAAAACTTTTTTCGGCGCGGGGCATATCGAGCGTGAGGATAACACCGCCCAGATCGAAAATAATGTTGTCGATATTTTGCATGGAGTAAAAATAAGAAGCTTTGAGCGATTAGCGGTCAGCAATCGGCTTTCAGCTATCAGCCTTCAGCCGGCTGGAGATGCCTCACTCGCTGCGCTGCGTATCGGCATGACGACCAATAGCTAAACGCTGACTACTCATTGCTGATCGCTGACGGCTGAAAGCTGACAGCTCATTCCAACTTAAAATCCGCCGACTTCACATCGCGGCTGTTGGTTCCAATAAAAATTTTAAAGTCGCCCGGTTCTGCAATAAATTTCAGATCGCTGTTGTAAAATTTAAGATCGTCGGTTGTTATGGTAAACGATATCTTTTTTGATTCACCAGCTTTCAATTCAATTTTCTGAAATCCTTTCAACTCTTTCAGCGGACGGGTAATACTTCCCACCATATCGCGTATGTATAGCTGCACCACTTCTTTCCCGGCTGTACTGCTGGTATTGGTTACCGTTACCGATGCTGTAATTTTTCCTCCGGGTTTAAAAGAATTTGCACTCAAGGTAATATCGCTGTAACTGAATGTTGAATAGCTCAATCCAAATCCAAATGGATACAAGGGCTCGTTTGATACATCGAGATAATTGGAGCGGAACTTCTGGAACCATTGTCCTTCGGCCAACGGACGTCCTGTGTTTTTATGATTATAGTATAACGGTATCTGCCCTACGTTTTGCGGAAAAGTAGCAGTGAGTTTGCCGGAAGGGTTTACAGCGCCAAACAACACATCGGCAATGGATGTACCGGCTTCCGAACCAGGAAACCACACATTTAAAATAGCAGGAACGTTTTGCTGTTCCCAAACCAACGTCATTGGCCGCCCAGCAAACAATACCAATACCACCGGCTTTCCTGTTTTTAATAAAGCTTCGAGCAGCCTGCGCTGTACATCGGGAATACCTATATCGGTGCGACTGGAGCTTTCGCCACTCATCTCTGCCGATTCACCCAACGCAGCAACAATTACATCTGCCTGGGCAGCTACATCCATCGCTTCTTTTAAAAGTTCACCGGTGCTGCGATTATCCCTGCCCAACGTTTTACCAAACATGGTAGCTCTTTGTTCCAAAAGACTATCTTCAGTAAGATTAGAGCCTTTGGCATATATAATTTTAGCGCTGCTGCCTGCCACTTCTTTTAAGCCTTCCAATACAGAAACGGGTTTCGAAAAATCTGCTGATACACTCCAAGTGCCCGGCATATTCGACCGGTTGTCGGCAAGTGGCCCTACCAATGCAATAGTACCTGCTTTTTTTAGGGGCAATGTATTGCCATTGTTTTTCAGTAACACAAAACTCTCTGCCGAAATAACTCGTGCTTCTTTACGATTGGCATCGGTATATATTTCTTTTGCCGCGCGTTCTTCGCTGCAATAACGATAAGGGTCTTCGAATAACCCAAGCTTATACTTTGCCTCCAACACGCGGCGGCAGGCATCATCTATTTGCTTTTGCGTAATCTTTCCTTCTGTCAGCGATTTTTTTAACGTCGTCAAAAATCCCTCGCCTACCATATCCATATCTGTTCCAGCCTGCAAGGCCATTGTTGAAACTTTTTGCAAATCGCCCATGCCGTGGTCGATCATTTCATTAATGGCGGTATAATCGGTTACAATAAATCCTTTAAAGCCCCATTGCTTACGCAATACATCTGTAAGCAACCATTTGTTGCCGGTAGCGGGAATGCCATCAATCTCGTTAAACGAAGTCATCACGCTGCCAACACCTGCATCAATGGCAGCTTTATACGGCAATATATATTCGTTAAACATTCTTACCCTGCTCATATCCGTTGTATTGTAATCTCTGCCGCCTTCTGCTGCCCCATACAAAGCAAAATGTTTTACGCAGGCCATGAGCGTATTGTTCCTTGAAAGATCGTTTTGCTGGTAACCGGCTACCATTGCTTTTGCAATAGCTGCCCCTAAATAGGGGTCTTCGCCCGATCCCTCAGAGATCCTGCCCCACCTCGGGTCGCGGGCAATGTCTACCATGGGAGAATAGGTCCAGTTCAACCCATCGGCACTTGCTTCTGTAGCAGCAATGCGGGCCGAACGTTCAATGAGTTTCATATCCCATGTACATGACAAGCCCAACGGGATAGGGAACATCGTTTTATACCCGTGTATCACATCCATCCCGAAGATGATTGGAATTTTCAAACGGGTTTGGGTAACCGCTATTTCCTGTGCTTTGCGAATACGCGCAGGGGTAGACATGCTGAATATGCCACCCACGTTGCCGGCTTTTATTTTCGATTCCACTCCGGAGCTTACTACCGAACCTGTGGTGGCTTCGCCACCGGTAAGCAAATTGAGTTGCCCAATTTTTTCATCCACCGTCATCTTTTGCATTAAGCCGTTGATGAAGGTGTTCATTTTAACATTGGCTGAGTTTTGTGCAGCCAGTGTGCCGGTTACATATACCAGCAGCAGTATCAAACCTATTCTTTTCATGTGGAGCGTGTTTAGGAGCGATTTATTTTTTGAGATACGGTGCTATGGCATATTGCCATATAGCATAACCGCTTTTGTTCATGTGCAACATATCCTGCAGGAACAAGGCTTTCCGGGGATGCCCGTCTTCATGCATCATATAGGGGTACACATCAATGTAATCAGCTTTTTTCTGGCCGGCTAAATAGGTTTTAATCTGCTGGTTGGCAGATTGCAGTTTATGCAAAAAACGTTCCCGGCTGGGACTGGGCTTCATAGATATGAAAGCTATCGGCACTTTTGGATGTTGATTCCGGATGATTTGGAAAAGTTGAATAAATCTTTGCGCAACGGTTTCTGCGGTTATGGTATCGGAAGATGCAATATCGTTTTCTCCACAGTAGATTACAACTTGTTTGGGCTTATAGCGAAAAACAATATCATCAACATAGCGGATCAGATCCGGTAATGTTGATCCGCCAAAACCTCGATTGATGATGGTATAATCAGGGAAATAATCCTGCACATCTTTCCACATGGTAAACGAAGAACTTCCAATAAAAAGAATCGATTTTTTTGCAGGGAAGTCGATGCTGTCTCTTTTTTTGAACTGCTGAATATCCTTATAAAAAGGTTCGTCCTGCGCAAACACATCTCCCCACCCTAATGTACAAAATATCAGTGCCAGTACTGCCTTTATCCATGTTTTTACATTCATGACGATTTCTTTTTGTTTGAATTAAAATTATCCTTCTTTTTCAATTACTCCACCTTTTGTATTTCCGTTTTTTCCGACACACCATTTTCGTTAATGGCTTCTATCATAAAATAGTATGTTTTTTCTTTGTCCATTACCTTGAACCAATACTCATTTGCATCGTGCACCATTACGCAGTTGTATAATTTATCGGGATTGGTACCATAATAAATATTGTATGCATAGGCATCGTTGGAGGGACTCCACTTGATCCAGGCACTTCGTTTGTCCTTTTCCGTACGCAATACAAAAAACTGTTTCACTTTACCCGGCTTTGCTCCTTTACCATTACCAAACACTCTCAATCCGCTGATGGCAAACCGGCCTGTTGGCATGTGTATATTTTCAAGCCGTATGTATCGTGCCTCCACCGGCTTTTCCAACTCCACATAATCATGGGGAACATCTTTTTGATTGTTGCTTTTGTCAACCAGGGTTTTCCATTTCTTGCCATCTGCAGAATACAACATTTTATACTGATGATAGATGCCAGGTATTTTTCCGAGGAAAGCGCTGTCAACATCCTGGTCGGCATAGTTGATCTGTATTGCATTTACTGTTGAAATATTACCAAGATCGGTTTGTATCCATTCTCCTTTTTCTCCGCTGGCAGCGCTCCAATACGTTTTAATGTTTTCATCTACCGCGTTATTGGCATGATAACCTCCCAGTGTTGACGATACCTGCACCGGCTTTTTGTAGTTTAATAACATCCATCCTGTAAAGCTGCCGGTTTGCGTATAACTTGTAAATGGTGCTTTGGCTGCAAGTTCATTTGGCAGATAAGTGGGATAATCGCCAAAAGCAGTATTGCACCACATGATACCCTCTTTGTCGAAGCCGGTTGGCCAAATACCCAGTCGCCGTTCGAAATTGTTTTTTACAGACAGTACTATGGTGCTTACATGCCAGTAGTTTTTATGATTGTCCTGGAAAGTAGCGCCATGCCCTGCCCCTCGTGCAAAGCCGCCAGGCTTAAAACTGAGCGGGTCGGATTGCGTAACGAACGGACCGAGCGGCCCCTCTCCCACCACTAACCCGTCTGCATAACCGCTGAACTCAGTTCCGGGAGCGCCGTATTGCAGGTAGTATTTGCCGTTATATTTCGTCATATGCGAGCCTTCGATAAACGGATCGAGAAATGTATCATCCCAATGTTCGCCAAAACGTTGCCAGCCGTAGCGCCATGATTCGAGCAAATACATTTCTTTACGTGTCCCAATGGGCTGAAAGGTTTTCCGGTTCAGCTCTATGCCATACATGGGATAGCGATTGCTACTGCCGTTGTACATATACAGCTTGCCATCGTCGTCTGTAAAAAAAGAAGGGTCCCAACCGCCAATGGCAAACGAGTCTACCAACGGCTTCCATTCGTTGGCTTTAGGGTTGGTGCTCATCCACAACGTAAATGTACTGGTATAGGTGGAACCGAATACCAGCATTGTGTCGCCTACGATACCCACTGCAGGCGCACACAATTCGTCGTACACACCGCCATTCCAGGGACGAAGGAACTTTTTGGAAACGAAGTTCCAGTTCAGCAAATCGCTGCTCCACCAATAACCCCACTGGTTGGTGCTGAATAAATAATAATCGCCTTTATAGTTTACAATTACGGGATCTGCGGTAGCCCTGTGTCGCCCCCATTCGCTGAAATTAGGAATGGGCGTGTAGCCGTAATCGATATTAATGGGGTTGCAGTAAGTGCGTTGCTGAGCATTTAATAATATGTTGCAGTTCAGCATTAGTGCTATAATAATTAATTTTTTCATTTTTCTTAATTTTTACCGCTATACGAGGCGTCCTCGCCTCGTATTTTTTGTTGTCGTCTCCGGCGACCGTACGTTCTCTTTAATATAAATAATCAATCTCCATTATTCCCTTTCCAAGTATATAATTCGAAGCGGATGAATACAAATAATCTTCAGGTTTTTCTACCCATCCGGCTCTGACAGGGTTATCATGAATATAATTCAGCTTTGTTCTCATAAATTTTTCGGTATAAATCTGCTCAGGATGATTGTTACTGATCCATATTTTGTAATCTTTATTCTGGTTGGTGCTGCCGGCATGAAACCCGAATGCTCTTAGTAGCCACTCTTTTCTGCTTTCCGGGTTGTTTTCAATGGCAGCAATCAATTCTTTTGTACAAAAAGACTTATAATCTCTCAAAGTGCCACTCAGGTTACCTGATTTTGATTGCCAGATTACATGCATATGATTCGTCATTATAACATAAGCACCCACTGAAAGTCCTTTATTTAACTGGCAGTGTTTCATGTTTTTGATTAGAATGTCGCGATACAATTGCCTGCTGAAAAGGTCTATCCAATCGACTACTGTAAAAGTCATAAAGAAAAGACCAAATTGATCGCGGATTTTATATCCGTCAGTGAATTCATAGTTCATAGCAATGTGTTTATAGTTTTGTCGCCGGGGGCGACGTTTATATGTTAAGGCGATTAGCTTTATAATAAACCTTTTCGTCGCCAGAGGCGACAACAAATATATGTGAGGCGAGGACGCCTCACATAGCGAGTTTAGAAAATATTTTGTTCTCATTTCTAATCTTCGCATCTGCGGCTGACTATTATTTGCCGCTGATTCGCAGATTAAATTTGCCAATCATTCATTATCATCTGCTGACATATCATTTTCGTTTAAAAATCAAATTATCAACGCTGTACCTGCCTCCTCCGGCAAACAGGTATATAAATCCGAGCAGCACAAATAAAAACGGATGCTGATCTTCGTACCAGAACTTTCCGTTGCCTACTTTAAAACAGATATACAGCATTGTACCTATTAATATTATTGCAGCAACGCGGGTGAACAACCCCAACGTCAGTAATACACCAGAAACCAGCTCTGCTCCTTTGCCGATATACACCATTGTTGCAGGCGATCCATAACTGCTAAAGCTTTCCCATTTGGTATACTCTGCCATCTTTGCCGCATCAAACACCTCCCATCCATGATAGGCCATCAGCAGGCCGGTAACGATCCTCACGCAGGCAAGCGCTCCTAGCAACTGCCAGGAATTGGGTGAGAAGAAGGTTTTCATTTGACATATTTTAGAAAGTGTGAACTAATAACATTTAATTTCTCAAACTCAATTCGCCGAGGGGTTGATATGTGGGCTCTGAAAACCCAGTTTTTGCAACCCGTATTTTATTTCAGGACAACTCATGAATAAATTCCATAGCAACCTGCTCCTGTAATTTTCGATCATCACTACAATTGGTCCCTGGTCTATTGCCAGGTAATTTTTTGAATACCAGTTTTGCGTTTCGTTAAATGCATCGGTGAATCCATATTCGCCCCATATTTTATCGCCGAGGGTAAAGTAAAAATGCTTCAACGCTTTCATGGATAGTTCGGGAGTATACGGAAAAGCCGATAAAGCGGCTGTGGGTGTAATGGTTCCAAAATCGTTCGTGGGCGAATGAGCGTTGTAGCCATTGTAAGTATCGCTGGCGGTTAATCCCCAGCAACTGTCGCTATAGCCTTTGAACTTTTTAGGATTGTCTGCACAATAGTCGTGATTGATGAGTGTGTGATTTACGTTCTGCACCCAATAATCGGCATAGCGATCTTTTAATCCTCTCGGGTCCAATCCTAAAAATGAATAATGCGAAAAAAACAAAGGACCTCCGTAGTCAAAACCCAACGGCAACGTATGACCGTAAAACTGTTTGCCATTTTTGAAAAAATTGCTTTGCGCCCATCCATTGTGATAAACAGCCGGGCGAACAGGATAATGATCTTTATCGCTGGCAGCCAGTACATACATGATCAGGCATTCATTAAATCCGCGAACAGCAAAATTCATTGCCCAACCGTTATTGGGACTCCAGTGCCAGTATAATACTTCCTGGTTTTGTGTATACCAGTTCCATTCAGTGCCGGTCCACATCCAGGAAAGTTTGTTGCGGAACTCGTTTTCTACCGGGTTATCCTGGTTAAAATATTGGCGGGCACACAGCAGCCCCTGAAATAGAAAAGAGGTTTCAACAAGATCTCCGCCATCATCTTTCCGGCTGAAGGGAATGGTTTTACCGGTAGCACCATCGAGCCAGTGAGGAAAGGCGCCATGATAGGAATTTGCTTTCAATAAAAAATTAACCATCTTACGCATAAATCTTGCAGCGGTATCCCGTTTAATCCAGCCGCGCTCCACTCCTACGATTATCGACATAATTCCAAAGCCGGTGCCTCCTGTTGTTACAACATCATGCCCGTACTCCTCCGTATTGGTTCGCTCCCTTGCCATTCCGCTAACCGGGTGGGCAAAGTCCCAGAAATAACGCAAGGTTTGCTTTTGCACCACGTCAAGCAATGCCGAGTCGGAAAGGTTTTTAGGACGATCTACAGGATTGAAGACCTGCTGCGCTTTCTTTTTTTGAGCGGCAGTTGAAAGGTGAAAAAAAAGAAGCAGCAATAAAATGGCAACATTTAACCTCATAACGATAGCTTATGTCTTTTAAAACCAGGCAGAGACTAGTTATTTTGTTTAAAAAAAAGCAATGGTTCGTTGTTCCTGGCTACAACCATTAGTTTTCCATATTTCGCATGATTGATCCACTTAATATCGCGTACCTGCCCCTTTATGGAAGACAAATCAGGTTGCGCCACGGCATCGGTCTTGTTTTTTTTATCAACTGAAAAAACACCCAGGGGTTGTGCATCATATCTTCCCTCATATGGTATTACGTCGAAAAAATTTCCTCCAGCAATAAAAGTGTTTTTATCACCGGTACTTATTTGCTGAAAAGAAAACACCGGGGCGAGCTGCAAATCATCCGGCAAGGCTTGCCTGTTAAAGTCGCCTTTCCCGTTTCCATAAAATATGGCGGAGCCCAGTTGTTCGGCTGTATAGGGTTTTACATTGTCTATCCAGCCATAAAATACTTCCTTCATTGATACGCCTGCATACTCTGCATACATCAGGTAATGCTTCTTTAGCAAAGGCAGGGGCCGCTCCACTTCATCTTTTGCAAGAAAGGGGTATTCAATGTCGTTAGCAGTATAGGAAAGTAGTTGATCGACTTTTTTATTCTTATCAAAATCGGATACGTATAACCTTACCGGTCCATTTTTCCCACTATGGAATTTATTGTTGTAGCCCCAGTTGCCTGCAAGTATATCTATGTTTCCATCTCCATTTACATCCTGCACAAAAACAGTTTGCCATAAGCCTGATGAAGCAGGAAGCTCTTTTCTTTTAAACTTTCCTTTTTCATTAATGAATAGTATAACCGGCATCCATTCGCCCGCCACTACCAGGTCCATCCAGCCGTCATTGTTAAGATCGGCAAATGCAGAGGCGGTTACGATTCCAATACTATCGAGATCAATTATGTTTTTGGGTGCAATGGAAAACTGCCCGCTCTTATTGTTTATTAAAAGATGCGAAGTTTGCGGCACGCCAAATGCATGCGCATCTGCAAGTGTTCCACAAAAAATGTCGGGATCACCGTCTCCATCCACATCGGCAACGCTCACAGACGATTTGTTGTATGAACAATCTGGTAGCGATTTAGCTGATTTTAAAAACCTGCCATTTCCATTATTGATATACAATCTGTCTTTGAGAAGGTCATCACCCTGCTTGTATTCATTGCCGCCGCTTGCTACATACAAATCCGGTTGACCATCGGCGTTAGCATCAAAAAATACCGCGTCTACATCTTCCATCATTGCGTCTGCATTCCACAGCGCTGTGTCTGACGGAGAGAAATTTCCGTCTTTCTGCTGAACCATCAGGGTTCCTGGCTGACCTTTTGCACCGCAGGCATAAAAATCATCCAACCCGTCTCCATCTACGTCGGCTACTGCAATTTTTGGCCCGCGTGTAGATTGGGCATGTGGAATAAGATACTGTACATTAAAATCAAAAAAATTGTTCTCCTTATGCTTCCAGTTGCAAACGATGCTGTCTGTTTTATTTACAAACAGCGGTTGGGGTAAAGAAAAATATTGCTGGTAATTAAACAGGTTGGATGCATTTTTTTGGGCAACGACCAATGCAGTATCTGATGGAATATTTTTGATAATCTCAAATTGCTGATCTGGCCAAACAATTAATAAACTGTCGATGGATTTAGCTGTATCAACGCCAAAATGCAACCTGCTGTCAGACGAAGACTGGAACCCACGGGTGAGCATCAACTGCTGGTACTGGATTTGTCCATTTTGAAAAAGCCACACTTTGGTACCAATTCCGCTTGTATTCAACTTTTCTCCTTTAAAGGAAAGCGAAATGTATTTTTTTTCAGGAGCATTGTTTTTTAAAATCATTGCCGGTGCATTGAGGCAGTTTACCACCATATCTACGTTTCCATCATTATCGAGATCGGCATAGGCAGCACCGTTGGAATAGCCTTTCAGGTTTTCTGTCCCCCATTGCTTACTCATGTCTTCAAACTTTAGTTTACCATCGCCTTTAAACAGGAAGGGGTGCGAAGTTCCATCGGGCATTTTTTCCATCGCCATATCATCGTATTGGTCTGTACTGTTCAATGCTTTGTGCATATACAGGTTTGATACAAACCGTACATAATCCAGGTCAACAGGTCGTTTTACAATTCCACTCGAAACAAACAGGTCCTTATTTCCGTCATTGTCGAAATCAACAAACAAGGGCGACCAGCTCCAATCGGTGGCAGACACACCGCCTGCAAGGGCTACTTCGCTGAAACTTTTGCCATTGCCGTTATTGCGCTGAAGACAATTTTTTGAATATTGATACTGGAAGCCGTGTGTCATTAATTTATAGCGGTAAATGTCGGGGTTCTCATCGCTACCGTATGTTTTCAGTATTTTTTCGTCTGGCGGCAGCATATCAACCGTAATGATATCGAGTTGTCCGTCGTTATTAAAATCGGCAGCGTCGTTGCCCATGCTGAAACGACTGTAATGCTCAAAATGAGCAGCTCCACTTTCAATAAAGCTGCCGTTGCCATTATTTAGATAATAATAATCGTTTTCGTGAAAATCGTTACCCACGTAAATATCGTCCCATCCATCGTTGTTAAAATCGCCAATGGCCAGCCCGAGTCCATAGCCGAGACTGCTTTGATAAATTCCTGCGTGCGCTGATACATCTGTAAATTTTGTACTCGCTTTTATTGTGTCTGCCGGATCATGTATCAAATTATTCCGGTAAAGCCGGTCGCCAGCATTGGCGTCAAATTTTCTGCGATTGTTCGTATCTACAATATTTTCGTTTGGTTTGTGCGATTGATTGAGAAGGTAGCAGTCCAGGTCGCCGTCCTTGTCATAATCAAAAAACGCAGCCTGGGTGGTGAACCCCGAAAAGTCGAGCCCGTAAGCGGTTGCCTCTTCTTTAAATCCTACATCTTTTGTATTACCACTGTTAATAAACAGCTCATTTCTTCCTTTCAGTCCATGATGATTGGCAACCGCTGAAACATAAATATCTAAAAAGCCATCGCCATTTACATCTGCCATGGTTACACCACTGCACCAGTCGGAAGTGCCTGCTACCCCGGCTTTATCGGTAATATCTTCAAATTCAAAATTTCCTTTATTGAGATACAGTTTATTATTGCCTTTGCTGTTTGCTGTAAAATAAATATCGGGCAAACCATCGTTATTGATATCGCCAACAGATACTCCACCCCCGTTGTAATAATACAGGTAATACAAAATGCCAAAGGCTTTCCGGTTTTCGAGTGTGTTGGTAAAGTGGATATTGGTTTTATCGGATGATAGCTTTTCAAATAAAAGAGGTTTTGACTTACAGCCAATCATCACCAATACAGTGTAAAAAAAAACGATTATATATTCCTGCTTGCGAAACATCCTTCAATAAATTAAGCGTGTAAGACACGCTATTGCTATTCTTTGTATTATCGTAAAAAAACAACTTTATCATTGTTCCTCACCAACATCCATGTCTTCTGGTTCTGCTGCCCAACAATCGGTTTTATATTTCTTACTTCGCCTCTTACCGTTGCAACAGTAAACTCCGTTTTAAATTGCTTTTGATTCTTCTGATAGGAAAATATTGTTGGATATAAAGCATCGTATCTTCCTTCGTAAGGAAGTACGCCGTAAAAGTTACCGGCTCCAATAAAGGATTCATTTGCCGCAGGCGAAATTGCGAACAGGGGCGCCATCTGCAAATCGGGGGGAAGATCTACACGTGTAAAACCTCCTTTCCCGTCTCCAATGAAACATGACGAAGCAAGTACTTCTGCCTTCAGCTCAGTATAGTCTTTAAAAAGATCGTAAAAGAGATAGTCTACTGTTTTACCTGCTACTTCACTATAGGTGAGATATGCCTTTTTGAGAACGGGCATGGTTTGTTCCAATTCGTCTTTAGGTAAAAAGGTATATTCCTTCCCGTTGATTGTATAACACATAATCTGTTCAACAGATCCATTTTTGTCGAAGTCTTTAACATAGAGCTTTACCGGACCATTTTTGCCCGACCAAAGCTTTGTATTTAATCCCCAGTTTCCGGCAAGTAAATCGGTATTGCCATCGCCATTTACATCCGTCGCATATAAACATTGCCACAGGCCTGTGCTTGCAGGAATATCCTTTAGCTCAAATACACCCTTATTATTGATGTATATTTTTACCGGCATCCACTCTCCGCTAACAACCAGGTCGGGCCAGGTATCGTTGTTAATGTCGGAAAAAACCGCAGCCGTAACAATACCTATATCGTTGAGGGAAATCACTTCTTTTCCTGCAACGGAAAAAGTTCCCTTTCCATCATTTGTCAGTAAATAAGAGGTTTGTGGTGATCCATATTTTTTTGCATCGGCTAACACACCTACAAATAAATCAGCATCTCCATCCTTGTCTATATCAGCAAAAGTAACAATAGACTTATTGACCAGCAGTTTGGGTATTGCGTCAGGTTTTTCACTAAAATGTCCGTTACCGTTGTTAATATAAAGATGATCTGCAAGGCCGGGATCTCCATTCTCATATTCATTTCCGCCGCTGGCTACATACAAGTCAACAAAACCATCTCCGTTTGCATCAAAAAAAACTGCGGAAACGTCTTCGCTTTCTTTATTCAGGTTGAATAAAGCAGTATCGACTGAGGTAAACTGGTTTGTAGTTGAAGCGATCATTAAAGTTCCGGCCTGTCCTTTGGCTCCTCCTATGTAAAAATCGTCAAGTCCATCTCCGTTCACATCAGCAACAGCCAATGCGGGTCCCCTGGTACTTTGCAAGTGGGGAATGAGATACTGACTGTTGAAATCAACAAAGTTGTTCTCTTTATGTTTCCAATCGCATTTAACAAGTGCGCTCACATCTTCCAGCAATTCCTTTTTGCCGGGAAAGAAACTGTAATATTCAAACTTACCGGCTGCATTGTTATAATTTACAGATAGGGAATTATTTGCCTTGACTGATTTAATAAGCTGAAATTTCTGATCGGGCCATACAATAAGCAAACTGTCAATGGTGGAAACACTATCAACACCAAAATGCAGGATTGGTTCAACAGAAGACTGAAATCCCCGGGTTGGCATCAACTGCTGGTATTGAACTTTATTACCGTTAAAGAGATATGCTTTTGCGCCTGTTCCAAAACGGTTTAAACTGTCTCCCTGGAATGTTAATTTCAGATAATTCCTCCCGGCTGTATTATTCCGAAGCAACAATGCTTCTCCGTGCAAAGCATTTACAACAATATCTACATCACCATCATTGTCCAGATCTGCATACGAAGCGCCATTGAAATATCCTTTGGAGGCAGCTAAACCCCAATCCTTGCTTCTGTCCAAAAAATTTCCAGCCCCGTTTCCTTCGTACGCAAAACAATGCGATTTTCCCTCGGGGATTTTATCAAGCAGTTTTCTGTCTAACCTGCCTGATGGCCCCGCACCTCCTGCTTCGTTTCTGAACTTTGCATAATCAAGATCGGCAGTGCGCTTTAATATGCCACTTGTTATAAAAATATCCTTGTTGCCATCGTTATTAAAATCGGTCATTAAAGCACTCCAGCTCCAGTCTGTGGCAGCCACGCCTGCGGCCAGCGCTACATCGCTGAACTGAGCGCCATTGCCTAAGTTATGTTGAAGACAGTTCCTGGAATATTGGTGTTGATACCCATTGCCTATTATTTTATAATTATAAATATCGATGCGTTCATCACTCCCATAGGTCTTTAGTATTTTTTCATCATCGGGAAGCATATCAACGGTTATAATATCGAGTTGCCCATCATTGTCATAATCTGCAATATCATTCCCCATGCTGAACCTGCTGTAATGATTAAAATGCTCCGCTCCGCTCTCTGAAAAAGTACCATCGCCCTTGTTTACATAGTAATAATCATTTTCATGAAAGTCGTTGCCTATATAAATGTCATCCCAGCCGTCATTATTGATGTCTGCTATAGCCAATCCCAGCCCGTATCCTATACTGCTTTGGTATATGTTTGCACGCTTTGAAACATCGGTAAATTTCCCTGTACTGTTCAGGTCGTTCTGCAGCAGATAATCGCCGGCATTGGCATCAAAATTTTTTCTCGCTGCGGTATCTACTATCCTTGCATTGTGCTTATCGGATTGATTAAGGACAAAACAATCGAGATCGCCGTCTTTGTCAAAATCAAAAAAAGCGGCTTGGGATGAATAGGCTGATATTGCCAAGCCGTATTCCTGCGCTTTTTCCGTAAAAGTTTCATTGCCATTGTTTATAAATAGCTCGTTGCTACCGGTTAAGCCTAGCTTGTTGGCTACTGCACAAACATAAATATCAAGAAAGCCATCTCCGTTTACATCTGCCATGGTAACACCCGTGCACCAATCTGACGTGCCGGCTACTCCGGCTTTGGCCGTGATGTCTTCAAACTCAAAATTTCCTTTGTTGAGGTATAGCTTGTTGCTTTGTTTGCTGTTAGCAGTAAAATAAATATCCGGCAGTCCATCATTATTTATATCGCCTGTTGCAACGCCGCCGCCATTATAATAGTTAGCAAAATAAAAAGCATTTAACTCATCGTTTTCTATGGGAATGTTTTTAAAGTGTATGCCTGACGTCGATGAATTTACCTTTTCGAATACTTCTTTTTTTGTGTTACAGCAAACAACTCCTGTGAAGGCAAGAAAACAAATTGATAATTTAAAAGTGAGGGGCATACGAGCTGATTAATGCATATTGACCAAATGCTGCGATGCAATGCCTATGCACCAGTTATAAAACTAAAAGTTACTTAGAAATTACCGCAATCCGGTAAAGCAATATGCAAAGTCGTTATTGTTATTAAAAACTACCGCCAGCCGCTTATTATCAAAAGCAACTGACGGTAGTTGAGTTATATACTATTATTAATAATCAGGATTCTGTTTCAGCACCCCGTCTGATTTGTCTACCTCTGGTTTTGGTAGCGGGTACAATGCATGTTTTGGTTGATAACCGGATGGTCCGAGAATTCTTTGTGCATCGCCCCATCTTACAAGGTCAAAGAATCGGCCTCCTTCCATAGCCAGCTCTACCAGCCGCTCGTGTTTGATGGCATTTCGCATCTGCAACTGGCTGGTGAATTCTATTTTAGGCAATAACGCTGCATTTCCTCCCCTGGCTCTGTTTCTAACCCGCTCAACATATGTTTCTGCCAATTCTCCGTCGCCCGTTTCATTAGCGGCTTCTGCAGCCATCAGCAATACGTCTGCAAATCGCAATACGGGCTGGTTAACGTATGCAGCACCGGTAACGTCGCCTACCAATACCTGTTCGGCAGGGTCGGTATAAGTTTTCTTATTCCAGTAAGGTACTCCTAATGATCCGGGGTAGGGGGGCAGTCTCCTGTTGTTATATCCCCGGCTTTTAACAGCAGGATAATTAAAGCTGGTATCGTCGGGCGCACCAGAGAAAAGTATTGTTTCAAACTTACGGGGATCGTTTGCATCGAAAGAGTCAACAAGTGCTTTAGAGGGGATGTTAAAGCCCCACCCTAAGTTCCAGTCGCCGGAACCACGAACACCTTGTTCTGTTCCCCACCAGCTCCAGTAGTCGTCCTTTCGTCCTGCGCTCTGGTATGCCTGTATGTCAAATATTCTTTCTTTTGAACTTTCTCCTGCGGTAGTCCATAAATTTCCAAAGCTCGGGTGCAGATCATATTCACCGGAATTGATAACATCATTTGCCAATGTTAATGCCTGGGCCCACATACCTCTTTGCAAATAGGTTTTAGCATGCAAAGCCTTTGCAGCGCCTACTGTTAAACGCCCCGGATAACGATTGTCGCCGGTAGCTGAAACCCAATTCAATGGCAAATGCTGTGCAGCAAATGTCAGGTCGGCATCAATAGCGGCATATATATCGGCTGCACTTGATTTAGGCACATTCGCTTCGGATGCGTTGTACACTCTTTTCAAAATCAACGGAACCTCTCCATATACCCGCACAAGGTCAAAGTAAGTGAGTGCCCTGAACCACATTGCTTCTGCTTTACGACGTTGATTATCCGGATCGGAAAGGTCGAGCGAATCGATGGTTTGAATGGCGGTATTGGCCAAGGCTTGCAGTTTGTAGTGTTGTTCGTAATAGGTGTTAGGTCCCCAATCATCTACTGCATAAATGTACCTGTCGTAAATATTAGCGTAACCGGTACCGTTAGGATCAGCCGTTGCGTCTGCATCATCGCCTCGGGCACTGTGTAACCCAAGCCACATGATGCCGCCAAAGCCGTTGCCAGAAGCATCTGCAAAACGGATCGCTCCATACAAGCCAAGTATTTGCCCTTCAACACCGCCACCGGGAATATCATCTAATGTTGCGGTGAGTGGTTTTCGGTCGAGAAACTTTTTACACCCGGAAAAAACGCCAAATATGGATAAGACTAAAAGTATAGTCCCCAAAACGGTTTTTATCCTTTTCATACAATCTTATTTTAATAATTTAAACAATTTTCAGTTAGAAGGTAATGTTGATGCCTCCTGTAAAAATTCTGGGAATCGCTCCCTGGGCGTTTCCATCGTCTATACCAAATGAAATAGCCGCATTTTCGGCAACCCCGCCAAACTCCGGCGAATACCCGGAATTTTTCTTAAAGGTTTTCAGGTTCTGCACATTTACAAAAAGCCTGATCTGTTTGATATATAACCTGCTCAATGCCGATGCGGGGAAATTATATCCTAACTGGAGATTACGAATCCTCCAGTATGTTCCGCTCTCAATGCCTAAGGTGGATGGTAAGCGGTTTATTTTACGACCATTATTCAAAATCGGAATCCTGTTGGATGTTCCTTCTCCATGCCAGCGTTCCAATTTGTCTGCCGCATAGTTATACAGCGAAAACTGGTTTTCTGAAGTACCCCATACCCGGTATATTTCGTTACCAGCTACACCTCCTATGTCTATACCAAGGTTAAATCCTTTATAGTTAATACCTATCGAACCGCCAAACATCAGATCGGGCGTAGGATTACCAATCATCGTTCTGTCGTCATCGGTAATCTTTTTATCACCATTTGTATCTTTAAACCTCACATCGCCCACTAATGGCTCAGCACCCGAAACCGATACTTCCATCGCATCTACCTCTGCCTGGTTCTGGTAAACGCCATCAGTTACAAATCCATAAAAGTAGGCGATGGGATAACCCGCTTCCGTTTGGTTAGGATTTGTTTCGCCCGCAGCCAGCTTATAGCCTGTATTGCTGAGCTTTAATACTTTGTTTTTAAGTGTTGTAACATTCGCACTTACTGAATAGGACCAGTCTTTATTAATGCTATGGTTCCAGGAAGCAGCGATTTCAAATCCTTTGTTTTCCATATCACCGGAATTGGATAACCCTGGCTGGGCACCTGCAATGCCTGGTACCTGCACGATGAATCCTTCGGTACGTTTGTTAAAATACACCGCTTCAAAATGCAGGCGGTTACTCAGCATGTTGAACTCAAAACCAGCTTCGTAAGATTTGGAAATCTCCCAGTGCAGATTTGGATCTGGCAGGTATGCCTGTGAATAGGCAGGGTAAACGTATTGCCCAAAAATGGGAGAAACGTTTGCCAGCAACGCCGGATACAGAGGATAGTTATTAATCTCGTTATAAGTTGTTTGGTTTCCTAACCTTCCCCACGATCCTTTGATCTTGAAATAATCAAACAAGTTTTGATCCTTCATGAAATTTTCTTCGGTCAGATCCCATGCAGCACCAAAGGCATAAAAGTTATCATAGGCGTTGCCGTTTTTATAAAATGCATAGGAGCCGTCTCTTCTGTAAGAAACATTCAGGAAATATTTGCCGTTGTAATTATACAACAACCTTCCAAGGTGAGACACAGTAGCCTGTTCGTATTGCGATGATGTAGCAACTCTGCTTGAAGGATCTCCAAACCCATTATCGATATTCCAAAAACGTTTGTCGTCAGGAATCGGATCTCCATTCGCCTTTTGCTCAACCTGGCCATGTAACTTATTATATGACTTGTAATAGGTTTCAAATACATAAGTCAACGTTAATCCATGGTTTCCGAAATCTTTCTTGTACGTAAGCTGGTAGTCCTGTTGCCATTTCTTTATATCATATCTATCATCAGCCACTTTTGTAACAACGGAAACTCTATCAATAGAAGGAGCGCCGTTGGCACCATCGGGATTGTAGCCATTGTAAATGGGCGTGTATCTAACATTGCGTTGATTAGACCAGTCGCCGTACCAGGTAGCCCTCGCAGTGAAGTTTTTCAGGAAGGTAACCTCTGCATACAAATTACTAACAACCCTGTAACGATCTGCGGGAGTGCGATTCCATTTATTCTCCAGTACCATCATAGGATTTGCCAGGGTTTGTTGAATATTTGGCAACACGGAATAAAGGTCTTGTTCAGGATAGTAGGGTTGTACAATCGGAGCAATTCTCCTGGCATCGCTGAAAAGCCCGCTTGCTTCATTTTCATACGTTCCAAAAGGAAGCTTCTCTTTTGATGCATTTATGTTAAAGCCAACTTTAATGGCTTTACTGATCTTGTACTCGTCGTTGATAGATAATTGTGTTTTGTCAAGCCTTACATGCTTTACCAATCCTTCATCTCTGGAAAAACCAACGCCCATGTAAAATTTATTCCTGTCGGTAGAGCTGGCAACACTGATATTATTTGTATTAAAAATAGCTCTTCGTGTTACCTCTTTC
>JBQCGX010000091.1:0-7418 GCA_051955255.1 Agriterribacter sp.
ATTGCCATTACAACTGCCCTCGGTTTCACCGCACGAAATTGGTGTTTTGAAAATTCCCTATGATGGCAGTACGGTGTTATTGCAGTTTCGCGATGCAAAAGGCATGCTGATCGACGAGGAACTGCTCGGCGCAACAAACAGGCCAAAACAACCACCGGTTTATACCGGTGAATGGAAAATTTCAGAGGAAGATAATAAAACTGTTTTAAACAGCGGCAGTCTTACGGTAGAGGTAAACCACAACACGGGCTTGCTCAGCGCAGCAGGCTTTAACGGGAATATTTTATTGAAAGGCGGGCCGGTGTTTACTGTTAACCGTCCGCAAAAGCCCCACGACTTAAAACGCACAGGCGATATTTATTCCGGTGTTTACCAGGCCGACACCTTTTACATCAGCAAAAAAGATAAAAACAGTGTGATCTTCAACACAAAAGGAAAAGTGGATCAGTACCCCGTCTCGCTGGCAACTACTATTTACCCCAACGGTATTATCGAAACACGTTACAGTGCAGACAGCATCCCCGCATATACATGGGAGATAGGCATAAAGTTCCCGGTTAGCAGCGATCTCAACACGATTGAATGGGAGAGGAACGGGTATTGGAGCTCCTATCCCGATTCCCATCTGTCGGCAACAAAAGGAAAGGCTGTAAAAAATCCGGGCATAAAAGAATCGTACAGAACGAAGCCGGGTTATGCCATAGCCGAAACGTTTTACGACTACTATCTTAGCCAAACCATTCATACTGCAAACGCAGCAATGGGCGCCTCCGAAATATACCGTGCCAAAAAAGAAAATATTCTTCATTTTGAAGCATACAACCCCAAGGCCCGCAACGAAAAAATTTCGGTGATCCCCGCAGGTAAGCAGGCAGCAAAGATGTTGGTACAAAAAGATGGCAGCCAGTATTTGCTCGTTGCAGATAAATGGGATTACTGGGGACTGTCGTGGGGCAATTACCAGGGCACAGAAAATAAATCAAAACAGATAAGCGGCGTTGTTACAATAAAGCTTGGCGGTTGATTGATATGACAATACAAAGCATTGAGCAGGTGCTCCTTTACCGGTAACGGCCAGGCTACGAATCGATGCGTTTGATAAATGAAGAAGGTCGTTTTAAAATGTTCACTTTGCATTTAACAAAGAGAATTTGCAATTTCATGAAACAATCGCCATCGTTTAGTCATTGCGGTTATATGATAAACCTGATTTTTAAAGAAGAATAAATTGAAGCAAATGAAAATAACAGATGTAAAGGTTTGGCTGGTGGAAGGAGTGAAGTATAACTGGACCTTATTGAAAATATACACAGATACCGGGCATACCGGGGTAGGAGAGGCTACTAACTGGCCCGGCAGTCCCATCGTATATCATGCGGCAAAACACGTGGGAGAACGGATCATTGGACTCGACCCGCTGAAGACTGATTTTATCTGGACAAAACTGTATCGCGATCTGAACTGGATCGGGCCCTTCGGCGCCAGTATGTGTGCCATTAGCGGCATAGACATGGCCTTGCTCGATCTGAAAGGCAAGGTATACGGCGCACCCTGTTATGAGTTACTGGGCGGTGCTTTCCGCAAAGAAATTTTATTATACGCCAATTACTGGTTTACCGGTGGCAAACACAATGCAGAAGATTATGCCGCCCAGGCAAAAAAAGTAAAAGAAGCAGGCTTTACCGGGTTGAAGTTCGATCCCTTTGCCCATACCAATTATTTGTATGGCGAAGATCTGTCCAGCAATCTCACCCTTACAACAGAACAGCAGGACCTGGCCTTTAACGTTAGTAAAGCAGTACGCGATGCAGTAGGACCCGGTTTTGACATTATGATCGAAACGCACGCCATGCTTAACTATCGTGTAGCAGTAAAGATGGCACAGCGGTTAGCCGAACTCGATATTACCTGGTACGAAGAACCCGCCGGTCCCGAAAGCGCCGATACACTGAGAGCCATGCGCGAACGCATTCCGGCCAACGTTTCCATTTGCGTAGGCGAGCGGCATTATACGCGGCACAATATCCGACCGGTGCTCGAAAAAAACATCTGCGATGTTATGATGCCCGATATTACCCGTTGCGGCGGACCGAGCGAAATGAAACGCATGGCAACAATGATGGAAGCATACAATGTGCTGCTGGCACCGCATAATCCTAACGGGCCTTTGTCAACGCTGGCTTCAGCACATGTTTGCGCTTCGGTGCCCAATTTTTTCAGGCAGGAATTTATGTTTAACGATGTAGCATGGCGCGATACAGTGATTGATCATCCTATAAAAGACATGGTAAAAAATGGTCACCTGCATTTAAGCAACCGCCCCGGTTTAGGCGTTGAACTGGTTGAAGACGAAATGCTGAAGCATCCGGGTATTGTACAACCCCGCCCCGGGTTTTATGTATGATGGTTTTAACTGTTCAAAACTATATCCGGAAATTAATTGCCTGCAACCCGTTTGTACATATCGTTGATTGCTACTGTTATAACAATATGCCTGTTGTTCGTAAACGCATGCAGTCAACCCCGGTCAAAAACAAAAAATGTAAATAAAGCGGCTGCTGCTATGCGTGGCCAGGCACTCGCCGCTGTATGGTGCGGAGGCTGTCATCAGTTGCCCGATCCCTCTTTGTTAAGTAAAGATGTGTGGCAGCATAAAGTGCTGCCGTATATGGGGCTTCGCCTGGGTTTTCATTCGCCGGAGGCAGACAGTCTCGTTGCCGAGGATGTGCGCTCCGATACAACCCTTTATCCAACACACAAATTAATAGCCGATAGAGATTGGGAAGATATCGTTCAGTACTATATTACACAAGCTCCCGATTCAATGCTACCCCAGCCGAAGCACGAATTGCCGCAGGAAAATGCAGCGTTGTTTGAACCGCACTTTGTGCAGGTAGCCAACGAAAAACCGGCTGTTTGTTTTGTAAAGATCGACACTCTTCAACAGCCGCATCAAATTGTGTTTGCAGATGCCTTTAACAATATTTTCCGCCTGAACAATAAATACGAGGTGCTGGATCTTTTAAAGATGCAGGCACCCGTTGTTGATATGAACCAGGCAGGCACCGGTAAAATGTATACCATTATAGGTGCTATAGATCCTGCAACAAAAAAGTATGGAAGCACCGGCACCTTTAGTACCGGTGCAGATGGCCGACCGGCTTTTACGGTTTTATTCGACTCTCTTTTGCGACCTGTACAAACACTGGCAGCCGACCTGGATAATGACGGCAGAACGGATTATATCATCTGCGAATTTGGTGCAGACAAAGGCGCATTATCGTGGATGGAAAATAAAGGAACAAACCATTATCAAAAGCATATACTGATCGGCTTACCGGGTGCTATAAAAACGGTAGTAACAGACGCCGACAAAGACGGTTTGCCAGACATGTATGTATTGATGGCCCAGGGCGACGAAAGCATTTGGCTGCTTACCAACAAAGGCAACGGCACATTCCACAAGGAAAGAGTATTGCGATTTCCGCCAGTATACGGCTCTGTAAATTTTGAGCTTGCAGATTTTAACAAAGACGGCTATCCTGATATTTTATATACCTGCGGCGATAATGCAGATGTGTCGCCGGTTTTAAAACCATATCATGGCATATACATCTTCATGAACGACCGAACCAACCATTTTTTGCAATCTTATTTTTATCCCATGTACGGTTGCTATAATACAAAGTCCGCCGATTTTGACGGTGATGGAGACCTTGACATAGCAGCCATCTCTTTTTTTGCAGATTATACACATAGTCCGCAGGATGGCTTTGTTTATTTGAAAAATACCGGCAACAATCGCTTCAGTCCCTGTTTCATACCCGAAACAACAAAAGGAAGATGGTTGTGCATGGATGTGAATGATATTGACGGCGATGAAAAACCCGATATTGTTTTGGGCAATATGGCTGCACCGGTTACAGGCGTAGCAAATGAGAACCGGTGGGCGCAAGCTGCACCCCTGCTGGTTTTAAAAAACAGAATGAAATAAATAAACAATTGCAACATGTTTCAAATCGATCTGAGCGGGAAAACAGTTTTAATAACCGGCTGCAATGCAGGAATAGGTCTGGGCATTGCACACCAGATGGCAAAAGCCGGCGCAAATATTTCTGGTTGTGCAACTGCGGGTAACGATAACCGTTTTGTAGAAGCCATAAAAAAGCAAGGGGTGGAGGTTTTATATACATCCTGCGACGTAACAAAAGACGATGAACTGGAAAATTTTGTTGATACAACCATCAAAACATTTGGGCGCATAGACGTGTTGGTTTCCAATGCCGGGCAAAATATGTTTTATGGCGCCGAAGCAACTACAACCGAAGAATGGAACAACAATATCCGGCTCAACCTTGCCGCCCACTGGAAGCTCGCACAATTGTGCAGACCCCATCTTGAAAAGCACTCCGGCGTTATCATTATAATGACATCCAACCACGCGTTCAATACCATTGCCGGTTGTTTTCCATACAATGTTACCAAAACTGCTTTAACAGGTTTGGTACGAAGTCTTGCCATTGAGTGGGCTCCGCAAATAAGAACGGTTGGCATAGCGCCCGGCTTTATTGATACACCCGGTAACCAGGTATGGTTTGATTCGTTTGCCAATGCCGCAGCCGAAAAGCAACGCACCATCGATCTGCACCCTGTAAAAAAGCTGGGAACCGTAGAGGAGATTGGCGGCTGGTGCGTATTTCTTGCAAGCGAATATGCCGCTTTTGCAAGTGGCACCACTTACCTCGTAGACGGAGGAAGAAGCGCTTTAATGCAGGACAGCACTCTTTTTTAAATACAGCCGCTCAAAGCGTTTGCACAAATTATCTCGGTAAGTGAACAAACGATAATCCGTCATTTATAATAAATCGCCGCATGATATTGTTGCCCATCGAATTTTTTGTCGATGTTCAGTTGCTTCGTCCACTTCAATTCCTTTACGATCTTAAAATAGGCAGCATTTCTTCTTGAATTGTGAGTGTCAGCAATCAATGCAAACAGTACTAAAAAATGCGATTGTAAAGCCTTCCCAATAATAGCTTTTGGAAATAACGATTATCAGAAATAATGATGAGATGATTACGCAAATGGAATAGATGTGTAACGAAATGTTACGTTCATTATCTTGTCCATTCTTGTAATTTCTGATTGCTGCAATTGAAATTGAGCCTCAGAATATTTCTCTTGCTGTATTATCTTAGCCCAACCTGACACTGATATATTAAATTGGAAGAATCTGATTTTATTCCTTTTCTAAAAACCTTTTCTGCTTTATCAAACTCGTTGTTGCTTATATGCGTGTTTCCCTTTTCTAAATATCTGTCTTGAGCGGTAATTGCAAATAGCAAATTACGATTAAGATACTAATCAGAGTAGCGTGTTTCATATATTTAAACTTAAGGATTGAATTGCGATATTAGAACACAATAGTTTAATATTGGCTCTTACGGGGCATTTAAAAACTCCTGACCAACATTTTTGAACAATAGCCAGTCCCACTATTGTCGGTATGAGTCTAGTTATTTGAAATGTCGGTCTCCAAATTGTCAAGGCATATATATGCAGTACAGTCATACTTGGGATTAGGATTTAAGGAATTTATAAATGCTTTTTTGCTCAGAAGTAATAAAAGCCAGTTTGGTATCACATAAGAATCATTCATGAAATACAAATATTCTCTAATTTATCGTTGGCCTTGTTGCAAATACGTTAGCCGCTTGAGTTTTTACTTTAAGTCTTTTGTCCAGAGTTTATAAATTTGTCCGATAGGTTTTCCATCGTCATCAAGAGGATACGGAAATTGCAACTTTTTCATAAAGTCAAGCAACTGCCAATCTTCATTTGAAAATTCGTCGCCAGCATAAGCTTTTTCATTTTCCTCTGCTTCCAAATTCCAACGTGATAAATATTTTTCTATATCAGCCTGATTGATGTTTTTAAAATAACTTGCAACAACTTTAGCATTCCCTTTCCAACTTTCTATTTCTTCTTCGCTAAGCTTGTCGTCCCAATAATCTGGGATTGGATTAAACTGGTCAACTATTTCACCAGTTACAAAAAATACATACATCCATAAATCTCCGTCGTGAATATGAAAAGAGAAAACAGGAGCATTTAGTTCCCGTGATATGAATTCCGATGATTTGTCCCACTCAAGATAGGGATAAGGATAAAAAATCGTTGTGTTCCCACCCGCTTCTTTTATTACACAGCAATTATCGCTGTCAATTGGAAGATTTTCCTTTTCAAGTCCTCCACTGACTGATTTTGCATAATTCGTCAAACTCGCTACAACTTCGGCTTGGGCCTTGCCCACAATGCATGAAAGAGAAAGAAACATTCCCATAATAAAAGTGTTTTAATAATTGCTTATGACCGGCCTAGCTTTAGGCAGGTGTCGGCGTTTCTATTTATCAATAAAGTCTTGCTTATGATTTCTAATAAAGTCAATCTGAATTTTTTGCAAGGTTTCCTCCTCGTATAAATCATAAAATTCATTATCGAATTTATTCAGCGGATTGTCGTCATAAGATTTGCTAAATCCTTCTAAAGTTCCGTCTTGGTGCGTTACAATTTTTTCTCTCTCCTTTTTGTAAACTTGATTGGCTCTTGCTGTCAAATCGGCGAACTTCAAAGCACCAACTAATATCAGGGCATCGGGAGTTAATTCCGCATATTGTCCGCTTGAGTTATAATAAAATTGATTGAAACCTCCGTTGTTTATTTCTGCTTCTAAGCACCAAATTATATAAATCGCTTGCTGGGCTTTGTCCAGCTCAGAACTGTTTGGTATTCTTTTGTATAGTCGTCCGGAAATTTTTCAATTAAATTATCAAAGACAGTTTGCAGAAGTTCATCATCAGAAGTAGTGTCAATAATTTTAGTTGTCAAAACCTTATGGATGGGTCTATTTTTAAAATCTTCAATTGATTGATTAATCTGTTGGTTCAATGTGTCTGGCTTTGGAGCTTTTTCATTTTGTTTTGGTTGGCCTGAGCAGCCAAATAATTTGAATAGTGATGCAAACATTATAATCGATGTGAATTTTTTAAGGACCGTCATACAACGAGGAACAACGTTCGGTATTTGTGATGGCATGCCATTTATATTCCATCAAGCCTTTGCCGAAGTTAATTATTCTTTTTGTTGAACATCTAAAAAAGAGGTTGGAAAAATTATAGGAAGAATTAGAAAAATAGGGATCTGCTCCAATGTCAAACCTATACAAGACCACGTAAAATATCAAGCCGGTTCGCGGGGGCAGTTGGAGAAAGAAAGTCTGGAATGGTGTTAGCTGTTCGTCTGGCCCTTTTCAAAAACTCTACCGGCCATTCTACTAGCCGTTGCTTTTTTATATGAATATAATTACCCGGCTCTGGTTCATCAATGTATTCCTCTTGTAAAATCAATGCAAGCGGTTC
>JBQCGX010000092.1:0-38788 GCA_051955255.1 Agriterribacter sp.
AGCGCTACTTCAGGTTGCTGCACCAGCGCGCCCACGCTGCATCGCAATTCCGCATCAGAAATTTATACCAGCTTTCAAGGGAAGAATTATACTATCAGTTCAACAATTTATACCCCGAATTTGTTCAACGCGTGCCCCAATATTTACTGGCTTCTTTTTTAGGCTTTACGCCCGAATATTTAAGCGAACTGCGGCGCAGGCAATTTCTTAAACCAGTTTAAGTTACAGCGCAACAGGCGTTGCTAGCTTTGTTCTCACAAAAAAAGAATAGATATGGAACAAAGAACCAACATCGCCACGGCCTACCCCGAAGGGTATAAGGCGATGTTTAATCTGGCAACGGTTTTAAGCAAATCCGGTTTATCCAACACTCAAAAAGAGCTTATTAAAATAAGGGCTTCCCAAATTAATGGCTGTGCATTTTGCATCAATATGCACACACGCGATGCAATGAAATATGGCGAAACGGCGCAACGCATTTTCCTGCTAAACGCATGGCGGGAAACCGATCTTTTTACCGCCGAAGAAAAAGCCATTTTAGCACTAACGGAAGAGGTTACCCTCATTAGCAGGCATGGGCTAAGTGATGCTACTTACCAACAGGCAGCTCAATTTTTTAATGCAGAGCAAATTGCACAGCTTATTATGGCAGTGGTTGTTATAAATAGCTGGAACAGGATTGCCATAAGCACGCATTTGCCTATCGAAAATTAAACAAACCATTCATTTTCAATTAAAGCGGAGCAAACCTTCGCTTTTCTTTTTTTAAGCAGTGTATAGCGAAAAATAATTTCGCAAGCTCCGTAACATTTACCGTAATCCGTTCGTATCAGGGCAAAACAACATGCGGTTTTATTCATTACACAATTGTAAGTTATGTTTATTACCAGCTTAAAAAGGAGAAGCCTTGGCTTTATCGTTCTTTCTTTCTTCTTCAGTCAACAACTGCTCGCCCACAATGGAAACATCGGTTATGCTTACCCTTTAGGAAATATTACCATTGATGGCCGGTTTTCGGATTGGCCAAACGATATAACCGTTTATAGGATAGGATTTCCTAACTCCAAAGACAAGCAGCCGGCCGAAACTGACCTTAACAGCTCATTCCGCATTGGATATAATGCTGGTACGCGTTCCATTTACATAGCCTTGCAAATAACGGATGATGATTTTGTTGACGATACTTCTGCCCGTGCAAGCTGGAACACACAGGATGCAGTAGAGCTGTACCTCGATGCGCGCCACCTGCCAATGGGCTCCGGTGTGGCTTCGTTTTACTACAGTAAAAAGCTGAAGCATACCAACAATGCGTATTACGACACTTTTGCAAAAGATGCCAAATGGAATATTACCGAAATAGCGTTTGTTCAAAAAGGCAATACCCGGTATTACGAGTGGCGGCTTGATCTGGCTAATGAATTTGCAGTGGGTAAAACCATTGGCCTCGATTTCCAGGTATTTGATATGGATAGCGACAAGAGCTTTTCGGTGGCAGCCTGGGGGCGAGGCGATAGCAAATATGTAAACCCACGCAGCCTTTCGGACGTGATGCTGATGCCATCAAAAGAAAAACTGGCTGCTATAACGGGCAACATTACCTGGGATAAACAAATAAAAGTGCCATTGCCAAACCGCGTGCGGTTGGTTCAATCTCAACATCCCGAGCGCTGGTTTACTGCTTTGGGAGACAGCCTGGGGCACTACAACGCAAATGTACCGGCAGGCAGGTATGCTGTTGATTTGCCCGACACCTACCTGCACAAAGGAGATACCATTTACACCACCGCACAAAAAAAGCCGGTTGTTTTTACAGCCGCAGCAGGCGGTAAAGCCACAGTACCCGTTATCGTTATACCGTCTGAACCAGTGCCTGACATGCTACCCGAAAAAGGAGTGTTGATTGGAGATTTTACACAGGCTACTGCGCAACAAATAGATGATTTTATCGAAGCCCATCAGCAGTACGACGAAATTCCCGGGGCATCGCTGGCCATTATTAAGGATGGCAAGCTTGCCTATTACCACACCTATGGGGTGCGCAATACTTTTACCAAGCAGCCGGTAGATAGCAATACATTGTTTGAAGCCGCATCTATTACCAAACCTGTGTTTGCATTTGCCGTGCAGCGATTGGCAGAACGTGGCATCATCAATCTCGACACTCCATTGTATCGCTACCTGCCCTATGATGATATTGCCTATGATGAACGCTATAAACTCATTACCGGCCGACATGTGCTTACACACCGCACCGGCTTTCCTAACTGGCGTTATATGAATGCCGATGGTAAGCTCGATATTAAATTTACGCCCGGAACAAAGTTTGGCTACTCGGGCGAAGGATTTGAATACCTGAAAATGGTAGTTGAAAAAATTACCGGCAAAAAAGTAGAACAGGTGTTGCAGGAAGAAGTGATACAACCTATGGGATTGTATCATACCTTTTTCTCGCGCAACGACTCGTTAAGACAAATGGTTGCTAACGGTCACTTTAATATGTTGCCCAACTACGATGAGCTGCCCGAAACACCGGGCATGGCATATTCAATGCACACAGAAGCAAAAATATTTACACGCTTTATGCTATACCTGCTGGAACAAAAAGGGCTGAGCGCCGAAACCTATAATACCATGCTGAGCAAACAAACGGAATACGAGTTTGAGCCGGGCGACAAAATACCCAAATACCCTGCCTATATGGGCATGAGCCTGGAAGTGCGGGAAACACCCTTCGGCAAATCGTTTGGCCACGGTGGAAACAACGGCGATTTTAAATGCACCTTCCGAGTGTATAAAGATCTTAAAATGGGCTATGCACTGTTCACCAACTCCAACACTTCCGATGCATTGCTGGAAGCGATTGGGCAGTTTTTGGTGGAAGGAAAGGAGAAATAAGCAAAAAACGGCTACACAGTTTTTTTGCCGAGCAACGTAATGCGATAGGCGGCAGAAATGAGCTTTTTTATATAACTCGCAAAAGGCAGCAACTCGTCGGGAGGCAATTCATCGATAACGGAGCCGTTTGAAATTGCGTTGCGCATAAAAGCATGGAGCATTTTTTTCCACTTAGGCAAAGAGGCATACATAAAAAACACATCCACAAACTTACGCGGCTTCAGATACTCACCCGCGCTTAAATGCATTGGAAGCTCATCTGTTATGCGGTGCATTTTGCGCTTGGCTTTTTTAAGCTGTTTCGGCGCAGGATGCAGCCGCAGCAGGTAAGTGGCTTCTAACAACAGTTCTAACCGTTCGGCATAAAATAATGCGTTGCCCGGGCTTCCCTGTTTCCACGCGTACTCTTGTTGCATGGCTGCCATGCAAAACTGGTCGAACATTGCCAGGTGCTGCTGCAGGTTGGCGTAACTGAAAAAATCTTCCAGCACAGATAGCAGGCGAAGCTTGTAAGGGTCGCATTCATATTCGAGCGCTATCTGGTTTAAGAAATGCGCAGGATTGGGTACGCGCTCAGAAGGAGTGATGGTATTGGTCATAGACAAGCTTTTAAGTGATTAACATCTTACAACCGCGCATAACAATCCTTCTTATACCCGGTGGTACTTTGAATTTGATTTCATGCTATATTTACGCTTGATTGTTCTTGCTGTAAGATGCAAGACAAAGCTATGTAAAGATTTATTGACTTTCAAATTTTTTTTGAAAAAAAATTACTAACCTGTTTTGACTTTCCAAATCCACTTATACAATAATCTCAAACTGCTAAGAAAATCGAAAGGCTGGAAGCAAGAGGACATGCAAGCTCATTGCGGTATTTCTCGTGCCACCTGGTCGAACTACGAAAATGGTAATACCGAACCCGACATTCAATCGCTGGTGAAAATAGCGGCTGTTTTCGATATAAGCCTCGACGAGCTTATTTTAACGGAGTTGAAAGATACGAGTCGCCGGAAGAAAAAGAAGAGACCGGTAACCTACGAGCTTGGAAGCGATGCGCAAACACTGGCAAACGAACCAGACAGCGATTTTGGCCAAGCCATATTAAAAGAGCTGCACGAAATACAGGGAAAGATCGACCGTTTGCTGGACAAGGAGGAATAGCCATTTTTAACAGGGTTATTGTTGCTCTAATACAAACACACTCACCCAGTTTTCTTTATCATTGAATGCAACATTGTTGTTCCATTGCATTACGCAGTAGGGCAGCAAGGCATTAATAAACTGCTTTGCCATAAGGCGCTGAGGTGTGCTGATAATGATGGTTACTTTTTGTTGCAAAAAATAATGCAATACCCGTTGCAGTTCTTCAAACACTGCGGGCTCATAATTTACATCGCTCAACAGCAGCACCTGGGGCAACGGGGTGCGCATGGCTTCATTCCAATCCATGCTAATAGCAGTTACATTCAATAACTGCAAATGAATGGCAGATTGTTGTACACAATCAACTGCCTGCTGTTCCCTATCGGTAATGCACACCTGCTTTGCGCTGCGCGCCGCGTATAAACCCGGCAAGCCCAACCCTGCTGCGAGTTCCAGCACCGTTTTGTTGCTGATGCAATGTGGATGCTGCTGCAAAAAAAGGCAAAGTCCTACAGATGCTGGCCATACCTGCGCCCAGAACGACTGGTGTTTATTATCAGCATATAATTGCTGCACTGCCTTTGCCTGGGGAACAAATATTTGCAGATGAATATCATTTATAGAAAAAGACTGCAAAACAATGCGTAGCGACATAGGCTGCAAAGATGATTTATATACGGTGAAAAAGCAGCATTATTTGCCAGATGGGAGATTCGCTATCATCTGCACTTTCTTATCCATCAGACCGCCCGTGGCCTGCCCGAATGCTCGTTCGGGCGGGCCGATGGAAAGCCCGGTCGGCACGCCCGGCGTAGGCCACGCGGGCAGGATACCGGTCGGTCTGACCGATAGAAAGATGATTTATATACAGTTAAAAAGCGGATTCATTTGTTTGTATATTGGATAATATAAGCAAACCATCAAACACCATATGCAAATCATCTGGTCTATTCAAAACAGGATTTATGAAATAAGAGGAGAAAGGGTAATGCTTGACAGGGATTTGGCAGCACTTTACGAAGTAGAAACGAAGTGTTTAATCAATCCGTCAAAAGAAATATTAAACGGTTTCCTCGGGATTTCTTGTTTCAATTAACGAAGGAGGAATGGAAGGATTTGAAGTTTTACATTGAAACTTTAGAATCGAATCAACCGTTTTTAAGGTCACAAATTGTGACCTTAAAAACGGGTAGAGGGCAACACAGGAAATATTTACCTTATGTATTTATTGAACAAGGTGTTGCAATGCTAAGTGGAGTGCTGTACAGCGACAGGGCTATTAATATGAACATTACCATTATGAGGACCTTTGTGGAAGTAAGGCGGGTATTGCTGCAACAAACCGATATAAAAGAACAACTGAGATTGATACAGGAAAGAATTAATGAGCATGATGTTTAGCTAAACCAGATTTATGACAGTATTGAAAACCTGCTGGATGAAAAGGTTTCGCAAAGGAAATGGGAAGACAGGGAAAGGATTGGATTCAGGAAATAGAATTGCAATGCTGATTGTTTGAAATAAGACCTATTGCTCTCTAAAGGTATTTTGCCATCCATCAGACCGCCCGTGGCCTGCCCGAATGCTCGTTTGGGCGGGCCGATGGAAAGCCCGGTCGGCCCGCCCGGCTTAGGCCACGCGGGCAGGATACCGGGCGGTCTGACCGATAGAAAGATGCATATTTAATAATGTGCACAGGTTTAATGCACAGTCCTGTGCCTTTGCTGACCTGTGCTTTAGTGTTAGTTGTTTTATGAGATATGATCCACTGCCGACGGGCTGCGGGATAGAAGCGGAAAGCCCGGTGAGGCTTTGTGCATGGAAATTTGTGCCGGACTTGCAGCGAATAGCCCGTACAAAGCCGATTAGGAAACGTTGGCTCACAGCCCCGAAAAAAAATTAAAAAATATTTTCAGTTTTTTGTCCAATAGCAGCAGGTTGTTTGTCATTCTACTTTACACATCATAATTATTGATACAATGGAAAAGAGAACAAACTTTTTTGTAAAAGGACAGGAAGCACTGAAACCGCTGTTTGCAATGGGCAGTTATGTAAAAAACAGCCGAATTGAAAAATCATTGCAAGAGCTGGTAAAGATCAGGGTATCGCAAATAAACAAATGCGCCTATTGCCTTGATATGCACTGGAAAGATGCGCGTGCAGCAGGCGAAACAGAGCAGCGTTTATATGGGCTGAGTGCCTGGGAAGAATCGCCTTATTATACCGACCGGGAAAGAGCAGCATTGCTGTGGGCGGAAGCTGTAAACGTATGTAAAGTACCCGACGCAGTATACGCCGCCGTAAGCGCACATTTTGGAGAAGAGGAATTGATTGACCTGACCATGGTTGTTACCAACATTAATACGTGGAACCGATTGAACATTTCTTTTCCGCATGCAATAGGCACTTACAGGGTGGGTCAATTTGGATAAGCTAATACAAACAACAAATTTTAATCTCAAATTCGCAAGAGCCTATCTTGTTTTCATTTGCGAATCTGCGGCTATAACAATCTTTCAATCATTCAAACAAAAGACCATGAACGAATTTTTAATTGCCATCCACAGAGATATGAAGAGTAAAGATGCCAGCCCCTCGCCGGAGCAAATGCAGGCGGCTATTAAACCTTTCCAGGATTGGATTGGGGGCATTGCAGCGCAAAACAAATTAGTGGCGCCGCCCAAACGTTGGGACACCGACGGCAGGGTAGTAAAGCAAAACTCTGTAACCGAAGGTCCATATGCTGAAATTAAGGAGTCGCTGGGCGGTTTGTTTTTTATACGCGCCGAAAGCTACGACGAAGCGGTAGAAATTGCCAAAGGGTGCCCGGTATTGCAATGGGGAGCTACAGTGGAGGTACGCATGGCTGTTACTCCGCCGCCGGCACAGTAAAAATGCGATATACAACAACGCGCGTAAGAAAAAGGTTGGAAACCTTGAGCTAACAATAGGTAATGCACCTTACAACAAGTTTAAAGAAGAGCATTTGTACTTTAGCAGGAAGATGATGAAACCTGAGCAGGAACTTTTACCCGGATTATTCAGAACAGAGTACCGCAACCTGGTTTCGGTGCTCTGTTATAAGTTCGGACTGCAACATATTGAAATTGCGGAAGACATTGTAAGCGACACTTTTTTGACGGCAACCGAAACCTGGTCGCTGCAAAGCATACCCGATAATCCTAAAGCATGGTTGTATACGGTAGCTAAGAATAAAACACAAAACTATCTTAAACGTCATTCGCTGTTTCAGCAGAAAATAGCAGCCGACTTAAAATACAACAGTTCCTCTGCCGAAGAAATGAATATTGATTTGTCAGTAAAGAATATAACCGATAGCCAGTTGGCGATGATGTTTACGGTATGCGACCCTGTTATACCACCCGATGCGCAAACAGCATTGGCTTTGCACTTGCTATGCGGTTTCGGCGTGCAGGAAATTGCCGACGCGTACCTTACCAATAAGGAAGTAATATACAAACGCATTAACCGGGCTAAAGAAAAATTGCGCGAGCATAACATAGTTATTCAACAGCTGCATATAACTGCCATTAACAGCAGGTTGCCGCAGGTGCTTACTACTTTGTACCTGTTATTTTCTGAAGGGTACTACTCCAAATCGCACGATCATATTTTACGCAAAAATCTTTGTGTGGAGGCCATGCAGCTAACCTTACTGTTAATTGAAAACGAGCATACCAATGAACCGATGGTAAATGCGTTGTATGCGTTGATGTGCTTCCATACTTCGCGGCTGGACGCGCGGGTAAGCGACAGCGGCGAAGCCATTTTATACGAAGACCAGGATGAAAGTTTGTGGGACCAAACACTGATTGCAAAGGGCATCGAACACCTCAACCGTGCGTCTTCCGGATCATACGTGTCACGCTATCATTTAGAAGCTGCCATTGCCTACTGGCATACCATTAAAGAAGATACTCCTGCCAAATGGGAGGAAATATTGCAGTTGTACAACCAGTTGTTGCAAATTGAATATTCGCCTATTGCCGCGCTCAACCGCACTTTTGCATTGGCCAAAGCCCGCGGCAAAGCGGTGGGTATTAAAGAAGCAGAGAAATTGCAGCTTACTGATAATCCATTCTATTTTTCGCTGCTGGGCAATTTGTATACGGACATTGACAATGCTACAGCGTTAAACCATTATTCTACTGCACTGTCACTCGCTCATTCTGCAACGGATAAGCAAACGATAAAAAAGCATATGGGCGCATTGGATTGAAATCCAATGTTATAGTATTTGGCCGACCCTACGGCTCTTGCTATTTATGAGGGAAGATCCGTAGGATCGGTCGCATATTTTATGGATGGATTTTAATCCATCCGATGCCTTATCGGAGCGGATCTTTATCCACTGACTGGTTATTTTTCAATCTGCTGCGCGCCAAAATACCTGTGCAATACTTCGGGAAGATGGATACCGGTTTCTGTTTGATTGTTTTCCAGCAAACATGCTACTATACGCGGCAACGCCAAAGAGCTGCCGTTGAGCGTATGCAATAGCTGATTTTTTCCTTTCTCATCTTTGAACCTGATCTTGGCCCTGTTTGCCTGGAAGGTTTCGAAATTGCTTACGGAGCTTACCTCCAGCCAGCGTTCCTGCGCTGCACTGTATACTTCAAAATCGTACGTAAGCGCCGAAGCAAAACCCATATCGCCGCCGCACAATTTCAAAATACGGTAAGGCAATTCCAGTGTATTCAGCAATCCTTCCACATGGTTCACCATTTCTTCCAACACATCGTAACTTCTACCCGGATGTACCAATTGCACGATTTCTACTTTTTCAAACTGATGCACCCGGTTCAATCCACGTACATCTTTGCCAAAGCTGCCTGCCTCGCGTCTGAAACAAGGAGAATAGGCCGTCATTTTCACCGGCAGGTTTTCTTCCTTCAAAATTTCATCGCGGTAAATATTTGTAACCGGCACTTCAGAGGTTGGGATCAAATAAAAGTTATCAGCATCCATATAATACATCTGCCCCTCCTTATCCGGCAACTGACCGGTACCGTAAGCCGATGCCTCATTTACCATAAACGGCGGCAGGTATTCCGTATAGCCAGCCTGGGTATTGTAATCCAGGAAATACTGTATCAATGCGCGTTGCAGCCTGGCACCGCGCCCCTTGTATAATGGAAAACCGCTGCCCGTTATTTTAGCGCCCGTTTCAAAATCAATCAGGTCATATTGCTTTATCAGGTCCCAATGCGGCACTGCGCCGGCTGCAAGTGCAGGTTTGCTGCCGCCTTCGCGCACTACTACATTGTCAGCAGCCGATTTTCCCGGCGGCACTTTATCCGATGGCAGGTTGGGCAGCTTCAATAAAAGCTCGTGCAATTTTTTTTCTGTATCTGCGAGTTGATTGTCAAAACCACTCGTTTGTTGTTTTAGTGAAGCAACGTCCTGCTTTGCTGCTGCTGCCTCATCCTTTAACCCCTTGGCCATTAACTGTCCAATGGATTTTGAAGCAGCATTTATTTTCGATTGTACCGTATCAAACTCAAGCTGTATTTTCTTACGTTGGTCATCCAGCGCAATAATTTCATCTACCAGGTTCAGCTCACCAAAATTTTTAATGGCTAAACGCTCCTTTACCAACGCCGTTTCCTGTCTTATAAAAGCAACCTGTAACATGTAAAAAAAATTTGCGGCAAAGGTAGCGGTTCAAATTGAGCTGTCAGCAATCAGCTTTCAGTAATTAAGGTGGGCTGAAAACTTACCCCTTACTACTCACCACTCCCACTCAGTACCACTTTGCTTTCTTAAATTTGCACCTATGAATAGCATTGATAATGATTTGCAGGCGCGCTGGTGGAACCTGGAAGCCAAACTGGTAGAACGTTTTGGAAAAAAGCCCGATATGGAAACCATCCTTTTTCTTATAGGTATACAGGAATTAGGCGAAATCAGGGAGAAGTTTACCAAAGAGCAAAAGCAAGATCTTATGCATGTTGCCACCTGCACGCTGCTGGCACAAAGCGGCTTTTACGAAATGGAGAGGGTAGACGAAGGCGGATGGCCACACTTTAAACAAATAAAGTCATTGCCCGTAATGAACCTTATAGAACAGGAAAATTTTATGAAAGATCATATCCTGCTGTATTTTTCCAACAGCGGCTTTATTGCACAGGAGGGGCAGTAGCTGGTTTTGCAACGGGTGCTGCCGGCGCCGGAAGTACCGCTGCCAGCTTTTGCTGCAGGTCTTCGCCGCGAAGGTTCATTGCCACAATTTTTCCCTGCGGATCGACCAAAACATTAAATGGAATGCCTTCTATATTGTACAATTCCACCACGCTGCTGTTCCATTCCTTTAAATCGCTCACATGCGACCAGGTTAAGCCGTCTTTTTGTATAGCATTCAACCAGGCAGCTTTGTCTTTGTCGAGCGATACACCCAATATGGTAAAGTTCCTGTCTTTATACTTGTTGTAGGCAGCCACCACGTTAGGATTTTCTTTGCGGCAAGGTGCGCACCAGCTTGCCCAAAAATCTGCCAGCACATATTTCCCCGCAAACGAACGCAGCGAAACCTGCTGCCCGCTTGTATCAGCCAATGTAAAATCCGGCGCCATTTTCCCAATCGATAATTCGCGGCTTTGCTTTACAAGCATTGCAAAATATTCGTCGCTGATCTTCTTTATCGCTTCGTTGCCGGCAAAACGTTGTGCCAGCCGCTTTATAACAGGCTTTAACACGGTGGAGTCAACTTCATGCTGGCGCAAAATGCCCGCAGCAAACAACGCCACAGGAGCGCTCCCTGCCGTATCTGCATACTGCGCAACAAACTCGCGTTGCCCCTTATTTCTTATGTCCAATGAGGTTTGCAGCACACTCTTCAGGCTATCGCTCAATCCCGGAGCCAGTATATTTTTTTGCACCGAATCTACCCCTTTCAAATGGCTGTTCAGTTCAACCAGAAATTTTTTTAACGAAGCCGAACCGGGTGAACTGGCGGTATAAGTGCTGAAATTTTCCCAATCAACGTTAATATCAACTTTATCCGCATCGTTCGTAAACAGCAAAAAGCGATCTTCCTTTTCAAATTGCACGCGGTATATGGCAGGTTCGCCCAAAGCAGTTTCAAAATGCACGGTTGTATTACCCGGCGCTGCGGTGGCAGTATCCAGCAGTACCGGCGAAGAACCATATTCCTTCACCACCAGCGACACTACCTGCTTTTGGGGATTGTTAGTAATGTGAATATCCACCTGCATGGTTTCGTGCTGCTGATTGCAAGCCGATAGTAACACAGTCATCGATAACCCAAACGCAATTCCCTTCATAAAAAAAATTTCAGGCTGCAAGATATTCAAGATTCAAGAATCGGCAGTAAAAAGGCGAATGCCTTGCATCCGCCTTTAACAAAAACCCTATATGTGAACGACCTTTTTAGAGGTCGGTTGTTTTCAGCTTTTTAGGAATTTTTATGTTTACATCTACCGTTGTGCCATTACGCAACACCTTAACCGGGTAGGCTGCTTTATCTTTCAACTCAGCAATTTTTTCTTTGGCCTCATCTGCATTTTTAATTTCTTTTCCGTTTATCGAAGTAATAATATCATCCTTTTTAATGCCCGATTTTTCCGCAGCCGAAGCTTCCTGTACCTCCAACACCTTTACGCCATTTCCTTCTTCGGTATCCTGTATGCGTATGCCCAGCTTAGGTTTCGCATCCCATTCAAATGGTGCGCGGAATTTAAAATCCCTGAACATGTCTTCATTAAAATCTGGTGTGTTAAAATGAAAGTTTTTTGAAAAACGTTCTTCCCGCTCACCCAGCTTAACTTTTATTTTGCGTTCTTTTTTATCGCGCAGGTAAACGATTTCTATTTCGTCGCCCGGTTTCAATTCATCTACGGCTTCCGATAAAGACGAAGGTCCGTTAACGGAAGTACTGTTTATTTTGGTTATGATATCTCCTTTTTGCAACCCGGCTTTTTCAGCAGGACTTTCTTTTACCACCTCTGTTATCCTGGCTCCTTTCTCATCCTTTTCGGTATACACGCCTAACATCGCTTTCGGTTCGCTGTTAAAATAAATCTCATTTTCGCCGGGTCCTGCGTAAGACCACGCTGCTGGTGGCACGGGAGGCATGCTGTATGCGAAGGGCGTAGCTGGTGTAGGAGGCACGGCAGGTATTGCCGCTCCATGCAGTTCTATTACCTTCCTGGGTTCACGCAGTTCTTTTCGTTTAATTACAATATTGTCTTCGTTCAGTTCGGTTACAGGTTCACCGTTAATCATCACTTTATCTCCGTCAATCACAATGGTTGTTTTATCATCGCTGTCGGCTTTTTTCCGGATGATGATCTCTTCCTTTTTTGTTTCCTTTTGTTTTTGAGCAAGCGTTTCCTGCTGTACCAGCAGCAATGCGGGTGAAAGTAACGTCACTGCGGTCCGTTTGTAAAATGATGCGTTCATATCAATATTTTTTAATTACGAAAGATTTAGTAGATCAAAAGTAAAAGAATTTCCTGAAATACGAAACATTTCGGAATTGTTAAAATATTCAGCATGAGCGGCTCGATGCAGGTTACCAGGAGCAGGATGCAAGCAGGCTTAACTGGTATTCTTCACTACAAGAAATTTGAATGCGATGTCGTTTAGTCTATTTTTTATTTGAGACTTACGGCATTCATCAGACCACCCTTTGGGCGGGCCGATGGGATTAGCCGGTCGGCCCGCAAGCGCGGGTATTGGGCGCGGCGGCGGTCTGACCGATAAAAGGAAGTGACCTGGGGTTTGAAAGCAAAGGTTCGGAACTTTATAGGCCTGAGAGTAATCTTCATCAGGCCTATAAATGTTCCAAACCGTGGTTAAACGCTTTATAACAGGTTTAATTCAGCGGCATTTCATCCGCACTTGGTCCATAGCTTCCGGGAATGGAAATATTCAGCAGCCGCAGAAACACCCCCATTTGCGCACGGTGGTGCACAATCTGGCAGTACGTCATGCGTATAGTTTCAGCCTTTGTGTTATCGGCATATATTTCGTCTCCATTGCGCAGCACCCACCTGTTTCCCAGTATGCCTTCGCTTGCCTTTTGCAGTTCAGCTCTGCCATCCTTCAATGTATCTTCAAAAAATGTCATCAGCTCACTATTATTGTTAATTGGCACCGGATTGTAGGGCGTTGTGGCAAAATCCAGTCCGTCGGTAGTAAGTGCCAGCGATACCCAGGAAGGTAATTCGGCAATATGCGTAGCCAGTTGCCTTACCGTCATGCTCTTTTCGTGCGGCTTCCAGTCATATTTATCGTCGGGCACACGTTCCAGCATTTTGCGTGTAGTAACAGCTTCGGCATCCATTTCCTTTAAGAACATTTCAATCATTGACATAGTAGTTGTTTTTTGTTTCATACACAAAAAAACTACAGGCTTGTGACAGCCCTATGGCAGTCCTGTAAAACCACTCTAAAAAATTATCGGTTGAAGAAAGCAGTTATAACAGGTCAATAAAAGCAAAACCAGGTATTCATCGTTTCAGCAGTAAAAACAAGTGGTTTGCACGTACGTACATATTAACAAGTTGCCCGAAGCAAAAAATGCAGGGATATTTTGTTAATCTCCCGTTGTAAAAGGATTGTACAGGACAGCCGTGTGCCGCAATTTGGCTAAATTGCCTTTGCGCCTATCCTTATTGGTGCTTAAGGATTTTTACTATTACTATTAACAGCGAAACGATGCTTCTATATTCTGTCTACATATTGTCATTTGTTCTTGCTACCTGTATGATACTAAAAAAACTGAAAGCTGTTTATAATATGTCTTTTTTACAACCCTTTTTCCGTTTAAAAATGCGCAGAATCTGCATTCCCGTAACCGCTGCTCTTGTATGTTCCTTTATCACACTTTCTGCGGGTGCGCAAACTGCCGAAGCCGCTGCCCCTGAAAACACTTTCTGGCTATGGGCATTTTTAGGAAGACTTCACCCCATGGTGGTTCACTTTCCTATTGGCCTGTTGTGTGTGGCGCTTATTATGGAGCTCATTGCCTGGAAAAGAAAAAAGAATTACCAGTCGGCCATACAAACAATGGTCATTATAGGTGCCATTTCGGCTTTATTATCGGTAGTATTTGGACTGTTGTTGTCTAATACGGAAGACTATGGCGGCGAAGTATTAAGCCTTCACCAATGGACGGGTATTGCTACCATGGTTTTTGCCGGCATTACTGCATATGCATACTTTAAAAAGTCGAGACAATTGCAGAAGTTGCTGCTTACAGTTACTGTGGTGGGCATAACCGTAGCAGGGCATTACGGCGCTTCTCTTACTCACGGCGAAGACTACCTTACCAGCGTACTACCACATAAAGGAGGCGAGGCAGCGCCGGAGGGGGGTACAAGCAATTTTCAACTGGCTGCCGTTACTGGTCCGTTAAACGAAACACAAATCCAGGAGCTTAACATGCAGGTGCGCACCATTTTAGCGCATAGCTGTAACAGTTGTCATGGTGCAGCCAAGGTAAAAGGCGGGTTAAGGCTCGACTCGAAAGAATATGTGGAGAAGGGTGGTGAGAACGGCCCCGTTGTTAAACCCGGGCACCCCGAAACCAGTGAGCTGATGCGCCGCATATTATTGCCGCGCAATCATAAAGAAGCCATGCCTGCCAAAGGAAAGGGACTTACCAAAGAAGAAATTGCTATACTCGATTACTGGATCAAACAAGGCGCACCCTGGCCGAGCGGTGAACTGAAAAGCCTGTACCGGGTTGCTGAAATGGCGCCCCGCATGCCTGAGATTCCTGCCGCTGCCGGTGATATTACCTTGCCGCTCGACAGGTTTGTAAATGTATATTTTGAAAAGAACAAGGTAAAATGGGCAAAACCTGTTGACGACCGTACCTACATGCGTCGTGTATACCTCGACGTGATTGGCTTACTGCCATCGCCCGATACAGTAGATGCGTTTGTAAACAATACCAGTCCCAACAAAAGAGAAATGCTGGTATCGAACCTGCTGAGCCGCGATGCCGATTATGCGCAGCACTGGCTCACCTTCTGGAACGATGCATTAAGAAATGATTATACCGGAACCGGTTACATTACCGGCGGTCGCTCGGATATTACCAAATGGCTGTATGATGCGCTGCTGGTTAATAAACCTTACAATGAGTTTGTGCGCGAGCTTATCAGTCCTTCAAAAGAATCGAGGGGCTTTATACGGGGCATTGAATGGCGCGGTGTGGTAAACTCCAGCCAACGCACCGAAATGCAGGCGGCGCAAAATGTGTCGCAGGTATTTTTAGGATTGAATCTTAAATGCGCATCTTGTCACGACAGTTTTGTGAGCGATTGGAAATTAGCAGACGCTTACGCATTTGCGAATATATTCAGCGACACAACACTTGAAATCAATCGTTGCGATAAGCCTACCGGCGTAATAGCGGGCAGAAGAATTTTATATAAAGAGTTAGGCACCATTGATTCGACCGCACCAACGCAGGAGCGGTTGAAGCAACTGGCAGAATACCTCGTTCAGCCAAAGGATGGACGGTTGTACCGCACACTGGTAAACAGGATATGGGCGCAGTTGATGGGGCGTGGCATTGTAGAACCAGTAGATGTAATGGACAATGCACCGTGGAGCCAGGACTTGCTGGATTGGATGGCTTCTGACTTTGTTGCGAACGGATACGATATTAAAAAGCTGATGTATACCATTCTTACATCACGTACTTACCAGTTGCCTTCTACCGGTGTAAAAGAACCCGAACAGATTGTTACACCCGAGTTTGTATTTAAGGGTATGCTGCGCAGAAGAATGACTGCTGAACAATTTTCGGATGCGGTGAGCAAAGCAATATCGCCTATCTATGGCGACAGTGCTGTTGTATATAAATTGCTTCCGGAAGACATCAAAGCGTCGCTTCCATTTGCAAGGGCAGCAGTGGTGAAGAACGATCCTTTCCTTACTGCATTGGGACGGCCCAACCGCGAAACCGTATCTACCAGCCGCTCTTCGCAGGCTAACCTGCTGCAGGCGCTGGAACTTACCAACGGAATGAAGTTTAATGAAGCAATGAAACGTGGTGCTTCCAATTGGATCAGTAAGTATCCGCAAACCGATACCCTTGTAAAAGAAATTTACAGGAGCGCATTGGGGCGCCTTCCGGAAGATGATGAAGAATCAGTAGCGAAGAAAATGCTGGGTGAAAAACCAACCGAAGCCGCGGTGCAGGATTTTATGTGGGCTATGACTTTGCACCCCGAGTTTCAACTGATCTATTAAAAACGTGATGTAAGCTTTAAAGCTGTCAGCAATCGGCTGTCAGCAAATTAGAAAATAAAAAACAAAAGCACCAAGAACCAAAAAACAAGAACCAAAAAGGTTGCTTTATCCGAACCTGAAGCTGAAGACTGAAAGCTGATGGCTGATAGCTCATCAGCTAATCAAATGTTGATATTAAAAACATATTCACATGACTCGTAATTGGAACAGAAGAGATTTTATCAGGCAATCAGGAGCATCGATACTGGCTGCCATGGCTGCAGGAGCACCTGTTGCAAGTATGTTGAGCGGTTGCGGCAAGCCCGGAAAAATAGCAGGCAGTGGCGATACTACTGCCGACACTGTGATATTGCTGTGGATGGCTGGTGGAATGGCGCATACAGAAACCTTCGACCCCAAAAGATATACGCCTTTTGAAAAGGGCATGGAAGGCAACCGGGTGCTCAGCACTTTCAAATCGTTGCCTACCAAGCTGGATGGCATCCACTTTTCTGAAGGGTTGCAATCCATTGGCGATGTAATGGATAAGGGTACGCTGATCCGTTCGTATGTTGCGGCAGACTTAGGACATATCCTCCATTCAAGGCATCAATACCACTGGCATACCTGCTACGAACCGCCGCAAACGGTAGCTGCGCCGCACATTGGTTCGTGGATAGCGAAAGAACTGGGACCTAAAAACCCGGTTATTCCTGCGTTCATAGATATAGGACAACGGTTTACCGTAGGCGAAGCGGAAGAATTGAAAGCTTTTCATACAGCAGGCTTCCTCGGCAATGAGTTTGGTCCTTTCTTTATACCCGATCCCAGCCAGGGATTGGAAAGCGTTCGCCCCCCCGTGGGAATGGATGCCAAACGTTTCGAAAAAAGAAATCAGCTATACAACGATCTGATCAGCAAAAGCCCGATGGGCGAGTTTGGCAGCGACTACCAGAAAGAATCGTTGCGCCGCTCTATGGAACAAGCGTATATGCTGCTGAATTCACCCGAAGCCAAAGCATTTGACCTGAGCCAGGAGCCAAAAGAGATCTACGACATTTACAATACCGGTCGCTTTGGATTGGGATGCCTGATGGCAAGAAGGCTTACCGAACAAGGAGCGCGCTTTATAAGCGTTACAACCGAGTACGAACCATTCATGGGCTTCGACACTCACGAGAACGGGCATACGCGCATGGAGGGTATGAAGAAAATGATTGACGGACCTGTTGCCCAATTAGTAAAAGATCTCGACAAATCCGGGAAGCTCGATCGTACGCTCATCATACTCGCCAGCGAATTCAGCCGCGACATGATGGTGGAAGGTCGACCCGGTGCTAAAGTGCTGGAGCAGGTAAATCAACCCGATATTCTGTCAGACCTGAAGTTCTATGGCATGCACCGTCACTTTACCGACGGTTGTTCCATACTGATGTTTGGTGGCGGCATTAAAAAAGGATTTGTATACGGCAAAACTGCGGATGAGCGTCCCTGTAAGTCTATCGAAAATCCTGTAAAGATCGATCAGATTCACCAGACCATTTATCATGCTTTGGGCATACCCGAAGAAACACAATACGAAATAGAAAAACGACCTTTCTATACAACCCCCGACGGAAAAGGAAAACCGGTAATGGAGTTGTTGGCGAAGGCGTAAGCAGGTTGCAGGTTACAAGGTACAGGCTACAGGAAATTTGGTTCTTGTATCCTGTACCTTGTTCTTTTTCCATACAACCTGAAACGTGTAACCTTTTATGTTAAGAAAACCTCCTGAGCCTGTACCTTCCACCCTATACCCTACACCTCACACCTCCTTCTAAATCTTCACCAACTTCCACCTGCCCTTTCTGAATATCAAAAAAGATGCAATGGCGATGGCAGTTTCCGCAACCGGAATGGCGGTAAATACACCCGATGGACCCCACTGCAATGTATTAGCCATCAGCCACGCTATGGGCACCTGCAAAAACCAGAAACCAAACAGGTTGATCCAGGTAGGTGTGCGCGTATCGCCTGCACCATTGAAGGCATTTGAAAACACCATGCCCATACCGTAAAAAATATAACCGCTGCTTATAATGCGCATGGCCAACACGGCATATCTTTTTACATCAGGCTCCTGTGTAAAGTAGGAAATAATAAAATCTGCAAACAAAATAAAGGTAAGCGACACCACCCCCATGAACACAGCATTGTACCGCGCAGTTTTGTTTACCGACTCTTCTGCCCGTTCTGGTTTGCCCGCACCCAGGTTTTGACCCACAAGCGTTGCAGCAGCGTTGCTCATGCCCCAGGCAGGTAAAATAAAGAACATTACAATTCTTAACGCTATCTGGTAACCTGCCGAAGCCTCACTGTGACCAGTATGCGCTACAATGGCTGCCAGCACAATCCAGCTTCCTGAGCCGATCAAAAATTGCAATGTACCCGGCCAGGCAATATTAAACAGCGATTTTAAAATAGACCATACAGGCTTAAAATGCGCTACCGTTATTTTGATGATACTCTTGCCATTAAAAAGATGGTAGAGCTGGTACAATACCCCAATGCCCCTGCCAATGGTAGTTGCCAGTGCTGCACCCGTAAGTCCCAATGCCGGAACAGGGCCCCAGCCACGGATCAGCAGCGGGCAAAGAATAATGTTGCAGATGTTTGCGAGCCAAAGGCTTTTCATGGCAATCATTGGATTACCCGCACCACGAAAGATGCCGTTGATCAAAAACAGCAACATGATAACGATGCTGCTTGCCATAATAATGCGGGTATAGGTAACGCCCATGGCTATTGTATCGCTTTCGGCGCCCATTAAACGAAGTATGTCGTCTGCAAATATTACTCCCGATGCGCTTACCAGCACTGTTATCGACAATGCCAGTATGATAGCCTGCACTCCGGCTCGGGCTGCACCCGGCTTGTCTTTTTCGCCTACACGGCGCGCCACCATAGCGCTTGCCGCCATGCTAATGCCCATTGCCAGCGAGTATACAATGGTAACTACCGATTCTGTTAACCCTACTGTAGAAGTAGCATGTTTGCCCAGGTGGCTTACAAAGAATATATCTACCACAGCAAACACGCTTTCCATCCCCATTTCAAGCATCATGGGTATGGCAAGCAGTATAACGGCTTTGCGAATGCTGCCGGTAGTATAATCCTGTTCCTCGTTGCTGATTGCTTGTTTTATAATAGCCCAGACAGACCTACGCTGCCTGTTATATGATTCAGTCATTTTATTACATTGAATGTTCGAAACCTTGAAAAAAGAAAAATTGCAAAACCCGGAAACTCAGGGAAAGGAATAACAGGTATTACTTTGTAAAGCGTCCCTGAGTGATAATTAGAATCTCATAAAACTACGATTGAAGTGACGCAAAAGTAAGCATAAGTTTCAGATTACAAAACGTTATTGCGGCCGTTCATCAAAAAATCATATTGTTTTTTGTTGGCGGGTGAGCAGGCGTGGTAGGGGGTGCGTTCCAGTTAGTGGTGGGTGAAGACGACCACTCAGTAGGGTAAACGTTAGCACAGACACTTAACTTTTATTTCCCTGCCCAAGTTCGTGTCTCACGAGCCACGGCGAAGGCAGATCGAAAACCCGATGTGTCATTCTTCGGCATGCAAGCAGTAATGCAAAGTCGAACTTTAATACAATTGCTTAACCTTTATTCTATTGACTGTTACTCCGACCAAAGCCCGCCCGGCTGAAGCCATTCGGACGGGGAGGAGTTTTCGTTATAGGAACAACCTGTATTGATCTAGCTCTTAAGTTGACGATTATGGCAAGACCCTGACCGGGAAATTATATAAACAGAGAAAACCTGAACTTTTTTATCCAGGCAACCACGCTTAAAAATCATTTTATTTTTTATCGGGCAACAATCACAATCTTTTGTAATTTCCTTTTTTTCCGGCAAGCCACTTGCCGGTTAACCGAAATAATTGCATTATGAAATTTAATGTCAGGCTTCAATTATCATTAATGATGTTTCTTGAGTTCTTTATATGGGGAGCCTGGTATAGTGCTATTGCCGTATACATGTCGGCTCACGGAATGAGCGACCTTACCCATTGGCCATTTACCGTAAACGCCATCGCTGCTATTATTGCACCATTCTTTGTAGGGCTGATTGCTGACAGGTACTTCGCCACGCAAAAAGTACTGGGAGTATTGCATATCATTGGAGCCATTTGCATGTTCCTGGCGCCACAATTCACCAACAATTCGCTTGTATTTATTCTATTGCTACTGGTGTACAATATCTGCTATATGCCTACACTCAGCCTTTCCAATACGCTTTGCTTTCATCAAATGAACAGTCCCGAAAAACAATTTCCGTCCATCAGGGTGTTTGGCACTATTGGCTGGATCGTTGCCGGCTTAACTATCAGTTATATTCTGGTATATTTTGTAAGCGAAAATGTAACACCTGAATCAACAGCGTTGCCTTTGCTGCTAACCGCTTCTTTCAGCTTACTGCTTGGATTATACAGTTTCTTTTTACCGCATACGTCGCCGCCTGCCGCCGGCAAAAAGGTATCGGCACGCACTATCATCGGTATCGATGCATTCAAAAAACTAGGCAGCCGCTCGTTCTACATTTTCCTGATAAGTTCCATTCTCATTTGTATTCCGCTTGCAGTATACTACAACTATACGCAGTTGTATTTGGTAAGCGCTAATTTTGAAAGGATCGCTGCCACGCAGGTCATCGGGCAAATGTCTGAATTTGGCTTCATGCTGCTGATGCCACTGCTTTTTAAACGACTGGGTGTAAAATGGATGTTGGCGATAGGAATGTTTGCCTGGGCGTTGAGGTATGGATTGTTTGCTACTGCGGCACCCGATGCTATTACCTGGATGATTATGGCAGGCATCGTGCTGCATGGCATCTGCTACGATTTCTTTTTCGTTACCGGGCAGATATACATGGACAAAGCCGCCAGCCCTGAAATACGGGGACAGGCACAAGGGCTCATTATTTTTGCTACCTACGGCGTAGGGATGTTAATAGGCACACAAACAGGAGGCGCTTTATACAATAGTTTTTTACAAAGCAATACTGCTCTTACGCTTCAGCAATGGCAGAGCTTCTGGTGGATTCCCGCAATTTTTGCGCTGGGTGTGCTGCTGCTGTTTGTTGCTATTTTTAATGATAAAACAAAATAAACTCCGTCATCAATAAACTTAATTGAATTATATGCAAAAGATTGCCATGCTCGGCTCCGGCTTTATCGGGAGATTTTATGCTGACTCACTGCAAGGTTACCGCAGTAAAGACAAGATTGTAAGCATTTATTCACGTCGCGAAGAAAGTGCCAAAAAATTTGCGCAGGATTATAACGTCGCTTTCTGGACGGTTAATATGGAAGAAGCCATTGCACGTCCCGAAGTGGATGTAGTATGTATTTCGTTGCCCAACAACCTGCACGAAGAAGCAGTGCTGTTGTGTTGCAAACATAAAAAAGCAGTCATCACCACAAAACCATTGGGCAGGAATGGAGAAGAGGCCAAACGCATGCTGGATGCTGTTGAAAAAGCTGGTATATTCAATGGCTATCTCGAAGATCTGGTGTACACTCCAAAATTTTTAAAAGCATACGAAAGTGTAAAGGGTGGGGCGTTGGGGCGCATACTGTGGGCAAAATCGCGCGAAACGCATCCTGGCCCGCACAGCGAATGGTTCTGGAATATGGAACAGGCAGGCGGCGGTTGTATACTCGACCTCGGTTGCCATTGCGTGGAAATTACCAGGAGCTATATTGGCAAAGACATTAAGCCGGTAGAAGTAATGTGCTGGGCAGATACGCAGGTAAAACCGATTGATGCAGAAGACCATGCCATTGGATTGATCAAATATGAAAACGGTGCTATTGCCCAATTTGAAGTGAGCTGGACTTTTCGCGGGGGGCTTGACTTGCGCGATGAAGTAATGGGTACGGAAGGCACTATCTGGATCAACAGTTTTTTGCGTACCGGTTTTGATATGTTTACCACCGGCAAAGGCGCCGATTACGTGGCAGAGAAAGCTGAAAGTAACAGCGGTTGGCTGTTTCCGGTAGGTGACGAATTGAATGAACTGGGCTACAACCATATGTTCATGGATATGTTCAATGCGTTGGAAACAGGCAAGGAGCCCAAGGAAACATTTTACGATGGATACATTGTAAACTGTGTGCTGGATGCAGCATACCGTTCTGCCAAAAGCAAGCAATGGGAGCCTGTAAAGCTGGATGACTGGCGTGGCAAAACCGGTGTATCGAAAGACAGCCACCTGGTGGAACACGACAAAGATCATTACCTGGTGAAAGAAGAAGTAACACACTATGGCGCTAAAAAACTCATTCTGAAAGAAAAGAAATCGGGTAAGATCGTAGAAAAAATATTGAGCTGATTTTTCTAAATTTTATTCTTGCATGTACACCCCGTCTTATGGCGGGGTGTTTTGTTTGGTACTTACCGTTAGCAATGCACGCTTTTCACACTACTTTAGTATTTCCTTTACAAACGTTAGCAGCTCGTTATTCGTAATTAAAGAATAAGCATTCTTCCCGGAATGGTGTCTAATTAAGGTGAACGAAGCGAAGGTTTGCGAATGATTCCAATCGTGCATCCGGCGCTCGTTGTATCCGATTCGTTAAACGTTAAAAGTATACAAATGAAAAAGTTAATGGTTGTGATGTTTGCGATGGCTTTGGCATCGGGTGCTTTTGCACAAAAAGTGATTCGTGGCGGTGGGGTAAGGGTCATTCACCCCAGACCGATAATTTCTGTAGGAGCTATGGTTCCGTTTTATGGTCCTTTCTGGGGTTCGCCCTACTATGGTTATCCATATTACGGATATCCCTATGGTTATCGGTACGGTTACAACCGCCCAACAAAATTAGATCTGCAAATTGCAGATATTAAAAACGATTATCAGCAAAAAATAAGTGCAGCACGCAGTGATAAATCCATTTCAAAATCAGAAAGAAAACAAGTGATCCGCGATCTGAAACACGACCGGGATCAGGAAATAATAGAAGCGAAAAGAAGCTATTATAAGGTGGGGAGATAAGGTGAAAGGTGAAAAATAAAAAGTGAAAGATGAGAACATGAGGCGCATCCTTTCATCTTTCACTTTTCACCTTTGATCTTTCACCTCCCATCATTCCAATCCAAACACGCCTTTGTTCAACAATTGCAGCGTTTCTGTTTTATACGCTGCCGGCACTAGTACGGAGACATTGTGTTTGCTGCCGCCATAGCTCACCATGCGCACAGGCACCGAGCTTAACGATGCAAACAGCTTTTGCAACACATCGGGCGTTTGAGCAATTTCGTTGCCAACAATAGAAACAATGGTCTGGTCTTTGTCCACCTCTACTGTTCCAAATGGTTCCAGCTCTTTTAAAATGGCAGGCAACTGCGTATCAGTATCAATAGTAACGGATACGGCTACCTCAGAAGTGGTAACCATATCAATGGGGGTTTTATACTTTTCAAATACTTCAAATATTTTTCTTAAAAAGCCGTAGGCCAATAACATCCTGCTGCTTTTTATTTTGATGGCTATAATGCCGTCTTTAGCAGCCACCGCTTTTGCACCGGTTGAGCCAGCATCTTTGGTAATGGTAGTACCAGCTGCCTCGGGCTGCATGGTATTCAGCAGCTTTACAGGTACTTTTTCCTGCTGTGCCGGCCAAATACAGGTGGGGTGCAGAATTTTAGCGCCGAAGTAAGCCAGTTCCGCAGCCTCGTCAAAGCTCAGTTGTTCAATAGGCTTGGTTTTTTTAACCACACGCGGATCGTTGTTGTGCATGCCGTCAATATCTGTCCATATCTCACAAACGCTGGCTTTTGCCGCTGCCGCTACTAACGATGCCGTATAATCGCTGCCGCCACGTTTCAGGTTATCTACCTCTCCCCGAGAATTGCGGCATATATATCCTTGCGTTACAAACAATTTTTTGTCTTTATGCTGCTCCAGCAAACGATTCAGCTTTACGCGAATGGCGTCGAAATAAGGTTCGTCATTGGCATCTATTTGCATAAAATCCAGTGCAGGAAGCAGGTAGTGGTCAATGCCCTGCTCTTCGAGGTAAGCGCTGAAAAGTTTGGTGCTCATCAGCTCACCCTGCGCCAGTATATCTTTATTCAAAGCCTCGTTGAAAGAGATTTTGAGAATGATGTTCAAAAAGTCGAAATGCTCTGCAATTACCGCTTCGCCCTTTTTAAAAGTAGTTTCCTTTTTCAGCAGTTCTTTTACAAAAGCATGATAGTGAGCTTCCAGTGTTTCAATGATGCGTTTGGCTTCCTGTTTATCGCCCTTGGCCAAGGCATCGCCTATCGCTACCAGCGAATTGGTAGTTCCGCTTAAAGCACTTAGTACCACAATTTTAGGCTCGTTATCGGTAGTGATCAGCTTTGCTACCTGCTGCATTCTTTCGGGCTTTCCCACAGAGGTGCCGCCAAACTTCATGATTTTCATGACTGCTTTCGTTTTATTTTTTGCGGTGCAAAGATAATGGGTAGCAACCGATCAAAGGGTCGGAACTTTATAAATACGTTTAAAACCAAAGAAGTGTTTTTTGCGGAGCCAGCCGAAGGGTAACATATGGCAGGATGGATTTAAATCCATCCGAGTGGTGAAGTATCTTCGCGATACGAATGAGTAAATGGAACAACCAGCCCTGGCCTTGGATAATGGCAGGAATGTTTTGCGCTTTGCTGCTGCCTGTACAGATGCGCAGCCAGGTTAAAGCCGAAGGAATATATAGCAAAGCGGTGTTGTATAATGAGCGCGCCAAGTTGAAACGTTTCCTGGAGGCGGATGTGATAGAGCGTGTATTTGCCTTACCGCTGGACAGCACTACGGAATATCGCTTTGAGGGTGCATGTGGCGCGGTTACTCAATACCTTTTATACAACGAGTTTGTGAGGCTGGGAATAGAGAAGATGACTGCTGCCTATAGCATGCTTACTTACGATACCCGCAGGGCTTTTTTAGAAATGCTGTATGCGTTGGGTGACCATCGGTACGAAAAAACGATCAGAGCCATTATTGAGCATGAAATGCAACCCAAGCTGTTTGCCATGTGCGCGGTATACCTGCACCGCATCGATCCTTCCTTTACAGCTTCCACCAGCCTGTTGCAGCTTACCAATAAAAACTTTCCCGATACGGTCAATCAGAATGAGGTTATCCTTGCGCTTAAAACATTCCTGCGCCGGCAGTATAGTTTAATGCAGCAACCATCGCCTGATATGATCGAATTATTTGCGTATCAACAACAACGCGGCATCAAAACCATTTATTCTTTGCAGCGATGGAACAGGAATTACCGCGGATTGGCCATTGTGCAGCGGGAAGACGGCAGCTTTGTAAGAGATTCCAACGGGCGACTGATGGTATTTGAACAGTTGGCCCGGTCGGCGTCCGATCTTCCTTACTTTATTACCAATGGTAGCACGCCACAAGGGGTATACAGGGTTACAGGAACAGCCGTATCGCGAAGCGCTATTATTGGTCCTACTCCCAACCTGCAATTAATAATGCCGTATGAAGAAACCTGGGAAAATTACTTTTGCGACTCAACGCTGTTACTTACCGATACTACCGAAGCAGGAATACTTTTTGCCTATCTCAGCAACTATCCCACCGGGTGGCGCAACAATGCGGCTGTGCAGGAAGTGTTGGCTGCAGGCAAAACAGGCAGAACCGAAATTATTGCCCACGGCACCACTATCGACCCCGAATATTTTGCCGGCAAAAGTTTTTATCCCCTTACACCTACGCTGGGCTGTTTGTGTGCAAGAGAACAATGGAACATTACTACCGGCAAGCCATCGTTCAGCGAACAACTGAATCTTGTAAACGCATGGCTATCGTCGCCAGCGCGAAAGGGATTGTTATATGTAATCAACCTTAACGACAAGGAACAACCCGTAAGCCGGGCAGAGGTAGAAGCCTGGGTGAATGCGTTTGAAAAACAGGCATCACACTAAAAAACTTCCCGCACTACGCGTTCAATAATTTTAGGCTTGCCCAATGTATAATAATGCAATACAGGTACTCCCGCTTTTTTTAATTCTATCGACTGTTGCTTCAGCCATTCTGTTCCTACCAGTTCCACATCCTTGTCTGTTTTGCATTTGAGTATTTCGGTACTCAGATCGGTAGGAATATCTACATGAAATGTACGTGGTAGCACACTCAGTTGCTTGATGGACGATACAGGTTTTAAGCCCGGAATGATAGGCACTTCAATGCCATTTTCGCGACAGCTTTTTACAAAATCAAAATACTTCTGGTTGTCGAAGAACATTTGGGTAATGATATACTCTGCGCCGGCTTCTACCTTTGCTTTCAGGTACAGCATATCAGTAGAAGGATTGGGCGACTCAAAATGCTTTTCAGGATAACCCGCTACCCCTATGCAAAAGTCAGTACGAAACCCGTTGCGGATATCGTCTTCCAGGTAAATGCCGTTGTTCAGGTTAACGGTTTGCTTCAGCAGGTCAATTGCAAAGCGGTGGCCTTCAGGCTCCGGTTCAAAAAAGGTTTCGTTTTTTGAAGCGTCCCCACGCAGCACCAGCACATTGTCAATGCCCAAAAAATGAAGATCGATCAGTGCATCTTCCGTTTCACGAATGGTAAATCCACCGCAAATCAAATGCGGCACCGCATCTACCTTATAATGGTTCATAATGGCGGCGCAAATACCTACTGTTCCCGGGCGTTTCCTGATCTCCACTTTTTCAAAATTGCCATCGGCCTTCTTTTTAAAAGTATGTTCTGCCCTGTGGTAAGTAACGTTGATAAAGGAAGGATTGAACTCCATCAACGGATCGAGGTGATCGTATATTGAATTGATGGTTTTACCCTTTAAAGGAGGCAATATTTCAAAGGAAATCAATGTGCTTTTAGCCTGTTTCAAATGCTCTGTTACTTTCATCTTATACTGTGCAATTTCAAAATAAGCTGCAAACATAGCGCATGAACAGCATACTAAAAATAGCTGTTAAAGTACAGCCCCTGTCGCTGCAAATGCTTTGTATCCTGTATTTTTGCCCGAAATGATGTTTCGTTGAGTTTAACTATACATACCAATCATTTAGTAAAGCAATATGGCAGCCGCACCGTGGTAAACCAGGTGTCGGTTGAAGTAAAGCAGGGAGAGATTGTTGGGTTGCTGGGCCCGAACGGCGCCGGCAAAACCACCACGTTTTATATGGTGGTAGGATTGATAAAACCCGATGAAGGCGAGGTATTTCTCGAAGACAGGAACATCACCAAACTGCCCATGTACAAACGGGCACAAATGGGTATAGGCTATTTGCCGCAGGAAGCATCGGTATTTCGCAAGCTGAGTGTGGAGGACAATATTGCCGCAGTATTGGAAATTACCAAATTAAGCAAGGCAGAACAGAAGGCTAAGCTGGAAGCTTTGCTAGACGAATTCAGGCTGCACCATGTGCGCAAAAACAATGGCGATTCGCTGAGCGGTGGCGAACGTCGTCGTACCGAAATAGCACGCGCCCTGGCTGTTGACCCCAAATTTATTTTGCTCGACGAGCCCTTTGCCGGCGTTGACCCTATTGCGGTTGAAGACATTCAATCGGTGGTAGCCAGGCTCAAGTATAAAAACATCGGTATCCTCATTACCGATCATAATGTGAACGAAACATTGTCGATCTGCGACAGGGCATACCTTTTGATAGACGGTAAGATATTCAAGCATGGAACTGCTGAAGAACTGGCTGCCGACGAACAGGTAAAGAGATTGTATCTCGGGCGTAATTTTGAGCTCAAACGCAAAGATTATCTCCACGAAGAAGCAATGAAAGGAATGAGCGAGATCAGTTCTGCAGGCCAGGGGCTATAAGTTGCACCCAACAGCCCTTTTCATGCTTTATTGAATCCATTTATTACAAATTCTTTATTTTGCCGGTATCGTATGGGAATACTCAGCACAACTATCTCACAGCTCGCCAGGATGCGTTTATGGCGTATTGAAGCATGGGTGCAAAACCCCGTGGCATCGCAGCGGGAAGTATTGCAGGATCTTGTTACATCTGCCCAATACACCGAGTTTGGCAGAAAATACAACTTTTCCTCCCTGTTTTCTACACGCGAATTTAAAAAAGCCATTCCCATTCACGAATACGACGACCTGAAGCCCTACATTCAACGAATGATGGATGGAGAGGAGAATATTTTGTGGAATACACCCATCAAGTGGTTTGCTAAAAGCAGCGGCACCACCAGCGATAAAAGCAAGTTCATTCCCGTAAGTGAAGAAAGCCTGGAAGACTGCCATTACAAAGGGGCAAAAGACACGCTTACGCTTTACTACAACTTCAATCCCGAATCGGAATTGCTTACCGGCAAGGGGTTGGTAATTGGCGGAAGTCATACCATTAACCAGGTGAACGAAGCAGTGAACTATGGCGATTTGAGCGCGGTGCTGCTACAAAACTCACCCGTTTGGGGGCAGTGGATTCGCACGCCCGAACTAGCCATTGCCCTGATGGACGAATGGGAAACCAAAATAGAAAAGCTGGCTGAAAGCACCATCAAAGAAAATGTTACTTCTATTTCCGGTGTGCCTACGTGGACGCTGGTACTGTTCAAGCGAATTCTTGAAATAACAGGCAAAAAGACGATGGCGGAAGTATGGCCTTCGCTGGAACTGTACATACATGGCGGCGTTTCGTTTACGCCTTATCGTGAGCAGTTCAGAAAACTGATTGGGAAAGATATTTTTTATATAGACAGCTATAATGCGAGCGAGGGTTTTTTTGCTGCGCAGGATAAGCCGGGAGAGGAAGGCATGTTACTGTATCTCGACCACGGCATTTTCATGGAATTTATGCCCGTGGAAGAATATGGCAAAGACAATCCGCAAACGATCGGATTAATGGATGTGGAGCTGGGGAAAAACTACGCACTGGTCATCAGCACCAATGGCGGGCTGTGGCGTTACCTGCTGGGCGATACCATTCAGTTCACTACCCTCTACCCGTTCCGTATTAAAATTTCGGGACGGTTAAAGCATTACATCAACGCTTTTGGCGAAGAGGTAATGGTAGATAATACCGACAAAGCCATTGCGCTTGCCTGCGAAAAAACCGGGGCCATCGTAAACGATTATACTGCTGCCCCCGTATACTTTAGCGACGACGGGAATGGAGCGCACGAATGGCTGATTGAATTTGAAAAAGAACCTGCCGACCTGCAAACCTTTATTGTTGAACTGGATAAAGGACTGCAAAGCATTAACAGCGACTACGAAGCAAAAAGATATAAAAACATTGCGCTACGGCAACCCATTGTTCACGCTTTGCCCAAAGGTATTTTTAACGAATGGCTCAAAAGCAAAGGCAAGCTGGGTGGGCAGCATAAAGTGCCCAGGCTGAGCAACGAACGAAAGTATATAGAGGAGATACTGCAGGTTAAATTATAATCATGTCGTGGAAGCAAACATTCAAACGCTTTAAGCTTTTCCATTGGGTATACAACCTGCTGCATTGGAAAGAGCTGCGACACAATGCGCGGGCGTATAAGCAGTACGGCATTCATAAACCAATGTTTGCATCCATTTCAAGCAAAGATTTTCCCGACAAAGAATCAAAAGCGTGGTTAGACGTAGGCGACTCCCGGTTGCTGGCATCCTCCAAACCCGCCTTTTCTTCATTTCCCCAACAGGTGCAGGAAAAAATTTTAAGCTGGTCCGAAAAAGGATATATGGTGCTGGAAGGACTGATCAGTGAAAAAGATGCAGAACGGATTAATACTGAAATTGCGGAGCTGATGCAGGCCGGCAGACTTCGGTTTACCAATGGCAACAAACTGATGTTCGCAAACAAGCAGTCTGGATTTATAGATGCCGTTACACGGTTGCCGGGCTTAAAAGCATTGTTGGAGTTTTTGCTTGATAAAAAAGTGGTTCCTTTCCAAACCATCAACTTCATTAAAGGAAGCGAACAAAAAGCTCATTCAGACAGTATTCACATGACCACTTATCCTTTGGGTTATTTAATTGCAGTATGGATAGCGCTCGAAGATGTGGGCATGGACAATGGCCCGCTATTTTATTACCCCGGCAGTCATAAACTTCCTTTTTTGCTGAACAGCGATTACAACCAGCAATCTAATTTGCTCACACTCGGCAATAAGAGGTATACTGATTACGAGGATGCATTGCAGGAAATAGTGGAAGAGCGAAATTTTGCTAAAGAAACCTTCCTGCCTAAAAAGGGCGATGTGCTGATATGGCATGCCAATCTGGTACATGGCGGAGCACCCATTTTAAATAATGCGCTCACGCGGAAAAGCATGGTGATACATTATTATGCCGATGATGTAATAAAATACCACGAAATAACAGAAAGACCTTCTTTATTAAAGCATGAGTAATTAACGTGTTATGTTTATCTTGCACGGCAGAACCATCTAAATCAATCATCTTTCATGAAATTACTGAACAACAAAGTTGCTATTGTAACCGGCGCCGCCAGAGGCATTGGAGAAGCTATTGCGCTGAAACTTTCTGAGCATGGCGCCCACATTGCATTTACCTATGTAAGCGATAGCAGTGCGGACAAAGCCGCAGCGCTCGAAGAAAAACTAAAAGCCGCAGGCGTAAAAGCAAAAGCGTATAAAAGTAACGCAGGCGACTTTGCACAAAGCGAACAATTGGTGAACGATGTATTGAAGGAGTTTGGAACGGTAGATATTTGCGTGAACAATGCAGGCATATCAAAAGATAATTTACTGTTGCGCATGTCGCCCGAACAGTGGGACGATGTGATAGCCACCAACCTGAAAAGCGTGTTTAACATGACCAAACAGGTCATTCGCCCGATGATGAAGGCGAAGAGCGGCAGCATCATCAACATGAGCTCTATTATTGGTATTAATGGAAATGCAGGCCAAAGCAGTTATGCAGCCAGTAAAGCAGGCATTATTGGCTTTACCAAAAGCATTGCCAAAGAAATGGGCAGCCGCAACATCCGGTGCAATGCTATAGCGCCCGGCTTTATTGAAACAGATATGACAAGCTATCTGAAGGAGGGCGATGCTGCTGAAAAATATAAAAGCGGTATTCCGCTGGGGCGTTTTGGATCGGGCGAGAACATTGCCGATGTAGTATTGTTCCTTGCCAGCGATTGGAGCAGTTATATAACCGGGCAAACCATTAGTGTTTGCGGGGGACTTAACATGTAAAAAATGCACACAAATACTTTAATACAAAAGCCGCACAACGTTGCGGCTTTTTACTTGTTGCGTTTTATCTGAAAGAAAGGCATATGCGTTGCTAACGATTATGAGAGGACCAAAGATTTCAAAGGGCTGGTGTTCCATTCAATCCGGTACGACGGAGGGCAGTACAGCACCGATAAAATGAACCTTAAATCGGACGCTACCTGGATGCGCATTATGCCTGCCAAAACAGGTTTTGTAATGGTGTATGAATATTTTAAGAAACAAAAAAAGCTTGATTACCGGCTGGAAAAAATGAACTAACTGGTTTGACATTTATTAAAATAAAGTATCTTAATCGCAGGGTTGTACCTTACAGAAAATTAAGGTGCAACCCTGTTCAAATTATATTCGTCTGTTCAATTGGATTAGCTGACAGAACCAATTAATACGCACCTAAAAAATTAATGGTTTATCTATGAATCACCATCTTCTCCAGGCAAATGAGCTTGTAACAAAAGGCACAACTGTCATCTCAAAATTTATTGATTCAGCCATTGCTTACAGCCCTAAAATTATCGGAGCTATTCTTTTTTATTTTGTTGGCAGTTGGATTATCAGCAAATCGAGCATGCTGCTGCAAAAAACACTGGTGGCCAAACACATCGATGTTTCATTACAATCCTTCATTATATCTACGTTCAAAATAGCAGCACTCGTTTTATTAATCGTTACCATTTTCGGAATATTAGGCGTAGACACTTCATCTTTTGCGGCACTGATTGTAGGCGCAGGTATAGCCATTGGGTCGGCATTGAACGGAACGCTTGGCAACTTTGCCGGCGGCGTAATGCTCTTGTTCATTAAACCCTTTAAGGTAGGCGATATGATAGAAGCGCAGGGAGTAACCGGTGTGGTGATCGACAAAGGAGTATTCAACACCGTTGTGCTTACGCCCGACAATAAAACGGTTATCCTGCCTAATGGCAATCTGTCTACAGGAGTTATTACAAATTACAATACGCACGGTAACCTGAGAATAGATGTAAGCATGGCCATAGCGTTGGATGTACCGGTAGAAAAGGCTCGAGACATAGCCGAGCAAGCCATGCTGCAACACCCACATGTATTAAAGGAACCCAGGCCGGAAGTAAGTGTATTAAAAGTGGGCGATGGAATGACTACGTTGGCAATACGCCCCTACACCACACAAGCACATTACTGGAGCGTATACTTTGGCGTGCAAGAAGCTGTAAAAAATGCATTTGATGCTAATGGCATTACGGCTGCTATTCCCCATATGATGATTGTTAGAAAATAGTTTTCGGTCAAACGGTGATTTTCATGGCAAGCCCCGTTGAATGACGGGGCTATTTTTTATAACGCCAGTGTGTTGGCATATACCACTTTTTTTAGTCCTTTCAGATGCGGGCGCTTTGGGTCTTTAAATATCAAATCTCTGATCTGGAACGGCGGGTGCACTGTACAGTTATGTTTAACGAGATTGTTGTATTCTACAAATACTATCCATGCTTCAGGTGTATCCAAAATGGGATCGCATCTTTTCGGTCCGCATTGAAAAGTCCAAGACAAACCATATCTGCTTGCGGCAATACGGGGTTGTGTTTTTACCGCCACACCGGTATTATTCACCAGCAGGTCTGCGCGCCAGCTTTTTTCTTTCGCAGTATAGATTGTATAATCAGGACCTTGCACAACAGCGTATTTGGACAACACAATCGCAGCAGCTTCTTCTCCCAGCTTGCTAACAAAATGATCGGACTGAATTTTTTGAGTGACTATTTGATTGGAATCGCTGTAATTGATAGTAGGAATTACATCCTCCGCAAATTTGCGGGCTTTTTCAACAATGCTGGTGTCCAGGTTAACTTCCTGTATGGTGGTGTAAAATTTCAAGGTTCATAAATATAAACCAATTTTTTATGAAAGCAGCCGGCAAGGCGTATTCCAGGTTTTTTGTGAATTACATCATTTTCCGGTCGGTGTCGCAAACCGTCTTGCATCCTTTTATCATCGCGCAAATGCTATCAATGGCTGAATGTCTCCTTTATCTGCAGCCTTAACTGCGTTAAGATAAGCGGTGCGCGCTTCACCCTGTTTCACTAAATTTCGAGCGCCCCATGTATAAACCGGCTGCTTAAAAATTTTTTCAATAAGTATGTCGGCCATTAAACGGCTGTGCCTGCCATTTCCATTTGGGAAAGCAATGTATGCTTACCAGGCAGTGTTTAAAAAAGTAAAGGAATTACTTTACAAAATGCACAAAAATAGCAATCTATAGCTTGCTATTTTTGTGAAACTTGCGACTGTCGTTGATATTTCACTTCAAACCATACTTACTCAGGTACCGCTCATTCAATTGCGTTTGCTTATTTTCCAGGCTTATCATTCTGCCCTGTATAAAAGCGTGTGTAATTATACTCGCTTTCATATCCAGTATATCGCCGTTGCTTACAATGATATTGGCATCCTTGCCAGTTTCGAGGGAGCCTGTCTTGTCATCAATGCCCAATATTTTTGCTGCATTCAGCGTAATCGCGCTTAGCGCTTCTTCTTTGCCCAGCCCATAAGTAGCAGCCGTTCCTGCGTTAAAAGGAAGGTTGCGGTAACGGGTGTTGCTTGCATCGTCGTTCAGTGCAAATAAAACGCCCGCCTTTTGCAGCAGTGCCGGGGTCTTAAACGGCTGATCAATATCCTCATCTTCCGTAACCGGAAGGCTGTGTTGCGCATTTAAAATTACTGCTACGTTGTTTTCTTTTAATAAAGAAGTGAGTTGCCAGCTTTCATCGCCGCCTACTATTACAAGATCAAAACCAAACTCTTTTGCAATATCAATCGCTACCAGCATCTGCTTTACTTTATCGGCATGAGCGAACAACTTTTGCTTTTTTTCAAACAAGCCTTTTACCGCTTCAAACTTCAGATTGGTTTCTGCATGATGCTCTTCTGCCAGGTAAGCTTTTGCCTGTCTGAAAAAATCTTTCACCTCTTCCGTTTTATCAAGTGCAGCCTTTACCGGATCGTCCTGCGGGCGGGCGGGACGCGAGAATCTTGGAACAACAAAAGAAGGAATGTTCAAATGAATGCCACCATCTGCCTTATATGCTGCATCTTCCCAGTTCCATGCATCCAGTTGAACCACGCTCGATGAACCACTGATGGTGCCACCCTGCGGCACGGTATTCACCAGCAAAATGCCATTTGATTTTAATACATTGATCATGGCAGAGGCTGTATTATAAGCCATCAGTGAACGGACGTTGGGATTAATGTCGCCCAATTCCCTGAAATCGTTAGAGCCTCTTACGCTCGAACCAATTTCCTTTAACCCTATATCCGACTGTGGCAAAATCAATCCCGGATATACATGCTTGCCCGCTGCATTAAACACTTTAACATTATCCATCGGAACAGGAATATTCTGACCTACTCGTACAATTTTCCCATTGCGTACTTCAATGGTTGCGTTTTCCAATACCTGGCCGTTGCCAATGTGCACCGTTCCATTCGTTACAAACAGCAATCCTTTATATTCCTTAGCCGGATATACATCGTCCTGTGCCTGCATGAATTTGCTCACGCATATTAAAATCAAAAAGAAATATATTTTGTTCATAAACTTTTTATTATCGCTTGATATTTGTTTTACTAACAGCCTGTGCCTTATGCCCTACACCCTATACCTTCCACCTTACTCCTCGTTCTCCCAGCTTCCATCGTGCTCATGCTCTCCACATCCCAATGCCACATGCAGGCTTGCTTTGAACGGAGCCACGCTGGCGCCTGATTTTTTTTCGCCCACCATTTTTTGTATCAGCCGGTTGCGCTCTGCCGCAATGGTTTTTCTCAACTCCAGGTCATGCTGCCTGTCGAAGTACACAATACCATCCACTACTGTTTTTTCGGCTTTGGCATAAATACTCAACGGGTGATCGCTCCACAAAACCAGGTCGGCATCCTTACCTGCCTTAATGCTCCCCGTTCTGTCGTCAATATGCAATGCTTTTGCCGGGTTGATGGTAACCATATTCAAAGCCTGCTCTTCGGTTACACCGCCGTATTTGATCACCTTTGCGGCTTCCTGGTTCAGCCTTCTTGCCATTTCTGCATCATCGGAGTTAATGCACACATTCAGCCCCATTTTTTGCATAATAGCTGCGTTGTATGCAATCGCGTCTGCCACTTCCATTTTATAACCAAACCAGTCAGAGAACGTAGATACATTGGCGCCATGCGCCTTCATTTTATCTGCCACCTTATAACCTTCCAGTATATGCGTGAAAGTGTTGATGCGGAATCCGAATTTTTCTGCAACCCGCATGGTATATGTTATCTCACTCTGCACATAAGAATGACAGGTGATAAAACGCTTTTTATTCATGATCTCCACCAGCGCGTCCAGTTCCAGGTCGCGACGAATGCTTGTCCACGGATCGGCTATGGAACCTCGTTTCTTATTCTTTACATTGGCGCCTCCAGCTTCCTTTATCGCTTTTTGATAATCCGACGCGCGAGTGAATGCATCCATCAACACCTGCTCCACGCCCATGCGTGTATCGGGGAAGCGGTTGTTGGCGCTTGCAGTAGTGCGTTTTACATTTTCGCCCAATGCAAATTTGATGAACGGGTCCCAGTTTTTGAATTTCAATCCTTCATCATCAGCTCCCCATCTTAATTTGATCAACTGCGTTTGTCCGCCAATGGTATTGGCCGAACCATGCAGTATATGCGACGAGGTAACGCCGCCGCTCAGTTGCCTGTAAATATTAATATCGTCGGGATTAAGGTTATCCGCGATCCTTACTTCGGAAGTAACAGATTGCGCTCCTTCGTTAATAGAAGCAGTTGCTATGTGCGAATGCTCATCAATAATGCCGGCTGTAATATGCTTGCCCGTTGCATCAATTACATTGGCTTTACTATCAACAATGTTTTTACCAACCTGTGCAATCTTGCCATCTTTCACCAGTACATCGGTATTTTCCAGTTTACCTGCTGCGTCGCTTGTCCACACAGTGGCATTTTTAAACAGGAGGGTTTGTTGTTGCGGCAAGCTATCCCATCCGTAGCTTCCGAAAGGATAAGTAATTTTTGCTGCGGGAAGCGTTGACTTCGCTGTGCCTGTATCGGGTTTTGAAGAAAGTTCTTTTGAAAAAGCAGCCGACCAAGTTACAGCAGCTCCGTCTGCATCTTCGCCCGTTCCTGTCCATTGGTTGCCGCTAGCAATACCGCTAAGCCTTATGGATGTTTTTGCTTTTTTATCGGGCGCAAAGCTGATGTTCACCAGTTTTCCGTTGAAGCTGAATTTTGCCTGCAGTGTATCCCTTTCCGTTATACGTGCGGAAGTGGCCGATTTAACTTCCAGCGGAAAGCTGCGCGTGGCCGAACCTGACCGTATGGTAACGTTGTAAATACCCTTTACCTCATTCCATTCTTCGTTCTTTACATTGTATTGTTTGCCCTGCACCCAGTTTTGATAAATAATGGTTTTCTCTTTAAATATTGAGGCAGAGCTGATGATGAAGTTGGCAAGTTTGCCTGTTTCTATGCTGCCCACTTTATCGTACATGTTCAATAATGTAGCCGGTGTTTGAGTAAGCGCTTCCAGTGCTTTAGACTCACTCAGCCCGTTATCAATTGCTTTGCGGATGTTGGTCAAAAATTCCTTAGGGTCTTTCAGATCTGCCGGTGTAATGCAGAACGTGATACCAGCTTTTTCGAACGCTGCGGGATTGGTGGGTGCCAGTTCCCAATGCTTAAGATCGTTGAGCGATACATAACGCGCATCATTAGGGTCTTCTACATCCATTGCCTGAGGATAGTTTACCGGCAAAATGAAAGCAGCTTTGGTTGCTTTTATTTCGTTGATGCGCTGGTACTCGTTGCCACCTCCTTTAATAATATATTGTACACCAAATTCATCGCCTATCCTGTCCGCCCTAACGTCGCCCCATTTATCGTTGGCTTCAAATATTTGTGGCAGGTTTTGAATGTCGTTCCATGCCTTCAGGCTCAAATTAACACCTTCGGCTTTGGGGTTGTGCTTATACCATTCCGCATCTATATAGCTCTGGCGCAACAATGCTATGCTGCCCATTAAGCTGCCGGGATAGCTCTGAGTAGATGTTCCTTTGCTGAAAGAATAGTGTGCAGAAGCCCGTTCTTTTATGATAGCAAGGTTTTCTTTTGTTTCAGCCAGGGTTACCACAACGCCTGTGCCGCGGGCTATACCATCTTTTTGATGGGTAAGTGCAGCGCCAAAGCCAATATTCCTGAATGCCGTGGCTTTATCTTTATCTATCGTAAAAATTTTTGCGCCTTCCGTTTCAGATTTAATGGCCTGGTTCCAGCCAAAAGCACCCTTCGTATCGGAAGTAAACTGCGCAGGTGCGCTGTAACTGAAAGGGGTAGCGCTCCGTTGCGGAGGCGTTATCCCATAGTCGCTGTATATATCAATAAACGAAGGGGTGATGTATTTTCCCTTGCAATCTATTACCACTGCATTTTGTGGAACCTTAACATTGTTGCCCACTGCTATAATGGTTCCTTTTTGTATCAGCAGCGAGGCATTGTTCAATGTAGTTTTAGCATCTTTTACAATTACAGCGTTGGTAAACAGGTAAGTTTCGCTTCTTTCGTCGGCTACGCCGTTTACCGGAAAAGTTTTTTGAGCATAAACCGCAGCAACTGCCAGGCAAAAAAATCCTGCACAGACAAATGATTTCATTAGCAGATGTTTTAATATGAACTATATAACGTGGAAGGTAAGGCAAAAATAAACTTGATGGCGCACCATTTATTAATAACAAAGTATTGCGTGCGTGTATTGAGTATATGAACATTGTTTTTTGCTCATTGACATGATCGCAACTGTATAACCTGCTTGTCGTTTTTTAAACTCTATCCTAGAGATTCACAAAAGCGATTCTCATTCAGTAATCATTAGCAATTCAACATGAAACCCATTTTCCTCTTTTTTTCTCTGGCTGCATTGATAACAGCATGTAACAACAGCAAAACAAATGCTACCCGGGAAACTGTACATGCAGACCAGCCTTTTACCCAGGATTATAGTATCAAATACGATGCAGCAGATACAACTGCCGTGCTTCAAAAAGTGTTTGCTGATCGCAATGGGGTTGTAAAAATATTGTCGTCAAAAGGACTGCTACAACCATACAGCGGAGAAATGCTTTACCCCGGCACACTGGTTACCGATGGTACCTACCGCCCTATGTCGGCAAAAAAGCTGGCTGCCATCGACACTTATCAAAACCAGTTTGTATTTGCAGATGATAAAGCGGTATTGA
>JBQCGX010000093.1:0-7498 GCA_051955255.1 Agriterribacter sp.
AAGGCGAACATCTTTCACCTTTCACTTTTCATCTTTCACAAACTTCACTACTGCAGCAATGAGTTAATCTGGGCGTGCCGATGGTGTTGGGTTTCGGTCGGCACGCCCGGCTGAGCCGTGAGAGCGGATACCGGGGCGGTCTGACCGACCAAAAACACAGGTTTCGAACACTTGTCGTCTGGAGATTTCGTACAGCATTACCATCGTACAAGTCCATAAAAAAAGTGAAAGGCGAACATCTCTCACCTTTCACTTTTCATTTTTCACAAACTTCACTATTGCAGCAATGGGTTAATCTGCACTTCTGCTAACGGAATAGGGAATTTCAGATTTTCCTCTCTAAATGTAGCGCCGCTGGGCAAGGTATATCCAACAGCATCTACCATGGTTTTGTCGGCGGCATCAAATATTTTATGGGTACGTACAATGTCGAACCATACTTTGTCTTCCGCGCAAAGCTCCCAATACCGTTGCTTCCATACTTCTTCTCTGAAAGCAGCCTGGCTTAATCCCGATACATCCGCCAATCCTGCCCGCGAACGAATGTCGTTCAATGCTTCATAAGCCTGGGCGTTGGGCGTGCCATCGGCTTCGTTCTGCGCTTCGGCATAAGTAAGCAGTATATCTGCATACCGTATAACAGGAAAATCCTTGGCAGAGCGTGGCGCATTATCGAGTAGGTTTTTATCGAAAAATTTATACATCGCCCAGGCAAAATTATGCGTCACTCCATCTACGGTAATGGTGTTGAAAAAGAAACCATTGTTCTTGCCGCGAAGGTCGTTGGTTGCATAGGAATCGAGGAAGCTTTGTTCGGGAATGAGCAATCCCATATCATTATCAACATGACCGTTACGGTTAAACGAAACGCCTTTGGGATACAGTTCATTGGGCACAATGGAGTTGATGATGTTTAGCCCGAACTGTATGCTGAAAATATGCTCCTGCCTGTTGTCGAAATCAGGATTGTTCAGCTTGTCGAACCAGGTAAGGCTGCCGTCTGTTTGAAACAATGAAAAGGAACTGCTGTTCATCACTTCCAAAGCCTTATCGCGCGCCAGCGCCAGCTTGTCTGCCTGGCTTACCGGAAAGCCCGCCATGCTTAAATACACTTTTGCCAGCAATGCTTTTGCGGCGCCGACAGATGCCCTGCCGCTGCCTTCGGGGGTGGCAGGCAGTCCGCTGGTTTCTGCATCTTTTAAATCGGGGACAATAGCAGTTTCATAAATGTCTTTTACGCTTGTTTTAGGCAGCAGCCCATCCTCTGCGCTGGTGGTAGGTGTGAGTTTGAGCGGTACGTCACCAAAAATATTTACCAGCGTATAGTAATAATAAGCGCGTAAAAATTTGGCTTCGCCCAATAATTTGTTGCGTTCCGCATCGTCCATTGCTACTTCGGGCACATGCGTTATGGCAAGATTGGCGGCTTCTATACCCTGGTAGCACGAACCGAACCATTGTTGCAATAACGGGCTGGCAGAATTCTGCCGCAGGTTCACTACTTGCACCAGGTCGTTGCCTTCTGATTGTGTTCTGTATCCGCCTGTAACCAACTCCAGCATGGCATAACCGTAGTTACGACCGCTGCCGGTGTAGGGAGGATATAAAAAGGCATATATACCGTCGATGGCTGCACGCGCATCTTCTTCGGATTTGTAAAACTGCGAGCTGGTGATTACGGAACGCGGTGCTTCTTCCAGCCATTTTTTGCACGAGGTAAACACCATCGCTATCAGAAAGAATAAAATAATATGCTTCATAAAATAATTCATTTAAAAGTTTGCATTTACACCCAGTGTGAATGTGCGGGGGCGGGGAGAACCATAAAATTCCACACCTTGTGCGAAGGAGCCGGGGAAAGTACTCACTTCCGGATCGTATTCCCTGTACGAAGAAACGAGGAAGAAATTTTGCACATTGCCATAAATGCTCAGCCCGCTCAGCCTGAGACGGCTGACTGTTTTTGCCGGGAACGTGTAGCTCAGGTTAATGCTTTTTCCTCTCACAAATGATCCGTCCTCTACCCAACGGCTATCCATAAAGAAGGGGAGATCGGTGCCCCATGGGTCTACGTGCGAAAAGCGCAGCGATGGTACCATGGTATTTGGATTAGAGGGCGTCCATGCTTCGTTCAGGATGGTACCGTAACTATTAGCATAGTATTGCCTGTCTTCAATAGTAAGCGTGGTAACATTCATTACCTTATTGCCTTGCCTTAATTGTACATCTGCACGCAGTGTCCAGTTTTTATAGCGGAGCGAAGTAGAAAAGTTCATTTCGTACTTAGGAAACATATTGCCAAGCACCATTGCATCACTGTTGTCAAAAACATGGTCTCCGTTTACATCCAGGCGCTTGATGTCGCCCGGTTCTTTTCCATACAGCGCTGCTTCTGTAGCTTCATGTTCACCCCAGGTGCCTATGCGTTGAAAGCCCCAGAAATTGCCGATGGGCTTGCCTACCTGCAGGATGTTCGTTTGTCCGAGGAAGTTGGGACCGGGGTAAATGTCTGCATCCGTTGCTCCCAGGCTCAGTATTTCGTTTTTGTTGGTAGAGAACATCACGCCCAGGTTCCAGTCGAAGTTTTTGTTTCTTACAATGGCGCCGTTCACCATTAACTCAATGCCCGCATTTTGCAGGCTTCCGATATTGGTAGTAACCGTGTTATACCCGGTAACGGTAGAGATGGGAACGTTCAGTAAAAGATTGGTTGTTTTCTTTTTGTAATAATCGGCAGTAAGCGATAAGCGATTATTGAAAACCGACAGGTCTACACCAATATCCAGTTGCGCTGTTTGCTCCCATTTCAAATTGGAATTGGGAATGCTTACTGGCACTGCACCAATAAACATCTGGTCGTTTAAGCTGATGGTAGAAGTGCCCACATTGCCGAGAGAAGAGTAGGGGTTGATCTCTGAGTTGCCCGTAATACCATAGCTGCCCCTGAGTTTCAGGAACGATACTGTATTGCTGGCACCAAAAAATTCTTCGTTGGATATGATCCAGCCCACAGCTCCCGAAGGGAAGAAGGCGTATTTATTTGAAGCCCCGAATTTCGATGAACCATCATACCGCCCGGTGAAAGTCAACAAATATTTTCCCTGGTAGTCGTAGTTCACACGACCATAGTAAGAGTTCAACCTGAAATCATAATAATTAGATACGGGTCCTCCGCGCACGGCACCCGCGCCCAGGTTGTTGTACAGGTAATAATCGGTAGAAAAATTAGTGGCATTGGCACTGGCGCTTTCCTGGCTCGATTGCATCCAACTGGCACCCAGTACCGCATTAATGCGATGGTCTTTGCCAATATAGCTATCGTAGGTAAGATAGTTTTCTGTTTGCCAGTAAAGATTTCTGGAAGTACCTACTGTTGCAGAGCCGCCAATAGGCCCTACACCCTGCAGGTCTTTGCCGATATACTGGTTGTTTCTTTGTGAAAAGATCTGCGATGAATAGGTGGTTTTGAAAGAAAGCCCCTTAGCCAGTTTTACGGTAGCATAAAAGTTTGCCAGTACCTGGTCGGTCGTAAACAGGTTTACCATTTCTTCCAGTTGCCTCATTGGATTATCTGCGGGGTAAATGCTTGCTTTGTAATGCGAGCCATCGGGGTTGAAGTTGTATCCAAAATCATTCAGCCGCGCCCAGTCGCCATTGGGATATTTAACCGGGAAAATCGGCAGCATTTCAACCATCATCCTTGTTACGTTCATACCGCCCACAGCATGGTCGTCCATACGGTTGGTTTTAACCTGGTTGTAGGCTATATCGCCACCTACGGTTAGCCACGACCGTAAGTTGAGCTCTGTGTTATATCGGATGCTGAATTTTTTATACCAGGTATTCTTCAGGATGCCCTGGTCGTCCTGGTAACCTGCATACAAGCCATTTTTAGACTTTGCTGTACCAGAAGTAAGCGAAATAAAATGCCGGTTGGAAACCGCTTTTCTCAACACCGCGTCCTGCCAGTCTGTATTGTAAATAGGACTGCCGTCTGCATTGAACAGGTCGGGGTAATCGGCATGCAGGTCAGGCAAAGCGCCGCGGGTTGGTTCGTATTCCCACGCTCTTTTAAACCATTCCATGTATCCGTCAGCATCCAGCATATCCATTTTTCTTGCAATGGTGTTCAGGCTTACACTGCCATTGTAGGCAAGACCGAAATCGCCATTCCTGGCCTTTTTGGTAGTAACAATAATTACACCGTTAGAACCTCTTGACCCGTATATAGCAGTGGAGGATGCATCTTTCAATACATCAATGGTTTCAATATCGCCGGGGTTGATGGACTGAAAATCGGCGCCTACAATTCCATCAATTACAAACAAAGGAGAATTGGATGCCGTAATTGAGTTGAAGCCACGCAGGTTTACACTGATGCCACCGCCCGGTCTGCCCGAATTATTATATACATTCAGCCCCGGTACTTTGCCCGATAAAGCTTCCAGCGGGTTCGATACGATCCTGTCCGCCAGGTCCGATGCCTTCACAGAAGCAACCGCCCCGGTTACATCCGACCGCTTTTGTTTGCCGTAACCCACTACCACCACTTCGTTCAGGCCCGATACCGACTCCTGCAACACAATTACAATGTCCCTGTTTTCGCGCACTACATACCGGGTAGACATATAGCCAACAAAACTCACTTCCAGCACCACCGAATCGCGTTCCTGCACATCGAGAGTAAATTCGCCATTGGCGTCTGTGGTGGTGCCCACCTGCGTTGCTGTTTCCACCACCGATGCTCCTGAAACGGCTTCTCCGGCGGCACTGGCTACGCGGCCTTTTATTCTTTTCAATTGCGGGGCGTATGCATATTTGGGCGCATCGGGTGTAATAACAATCACGTTGTTATCCACCACTTTAAAGCCCAGGTAAGTGTTGGTTAATATGCGGGTGAGCAACTGCGTTACTTCCTCATCGTGCGCCTCCACCTTCAGGTTTTTTTGCGCAGGCAGCAGGTCGTCATTAAATATAAAACGGTAATCTGTTTTTTTCTCGATGGCGAGAAATACGTCTGACAATGAAACATTTTTCAAACGTATTGTTAGTTTGGTTTGAGAATGCAGTGTGGCAAAAGAATGAAGACAGCATAGCACGGTAAATACAAAAGTCAACTTCATACACTGGAAAATTTTCCGCAGTGTGTTTGGGTGAATAGAAACACACTCCAGTCGTTTTTTTTGCATAACTTGGATTTGAATTTGTTAGATGATGACGGTTCTTCTCTTCCGGAGGCAACCGTTTTGTTTAACTTTCGTGGCGGGAAATGTAACAGCATTTCCCGTTTTGCTTAAAAATATCCTTATGTGCAGTTTGTCATACAGCAATCGTTTTGGTGATCAATCTGGTTGAAAATTATTTGTCGATGATAAACAGCTTCTTTTGCTTGTCGTACATAAACAAAAAGCTATACGACTCCGACAGGCGCGTCAATGCCTCGTAAATGGTTTCCGTTTCAAAAGTGCCCGTGAACCGTTTGGACAGCAGCGCCGTATCGCGGATGTCGAAATTTACATTGTACCAGCGCGATAGTTCAAGCGCTACTTCTTCAAAGGGTTTGTTCCTGAAAACAAGTTTGTTGTTTACCCACGATGTTTCAATGACCGAACTGTCGCCGGGCTGATAGGTTACGGAGGAAACAGACGGAATATGCTGAACGGGAGCAGCCATGATCTGCATGGAATCGATCGCATTGCTTTCGTTAGCGATAGATATCTTTTCTGCCGGTTTCAGCACCAGCTTATGAGAGGGCAGGTTGGCAAAAGAAACTTCCAGCATGCCGGTGATCAAAGAGGCCTCCGTTCTTTTTTCTTCGGGATAGGCGCGCACGTTGAATGTGGTACCCAGCACCTTCAGGTCGAATGCTGCGGTGTGAATAATAAAAGGCTTTTCTTTATTGTGCGATACATCAAAAAATGCTTCGCCTGTCAGCGATACTTTTCTGTCGCTCTTTCCAAAATCATTGTCATATTCCAGCAGGCTGCCCGCATTCAGCCAAACGGTTGTGCCGTCTGGCAGCCGCGCTTTCAATCTCGATCCTTTTTGCGTAGATACAATATGTGTTTGCTGTTCCTGCTGCGGTTTGTCTTTTCGGCTAAGCCACCAGGTGAGTGTAAAAACGAGCGCAAGCGATGCGGCAACACTTATATATTTTGCAGCAGGAAATCTGCGCACCCGTATTACCGTTGCGTCATTCTCTGTCGCTTCTTTAGCTGGGTTCGTTGTAGCATAGCCGTGAGCTTCGCCAGCCTGGCTGAAGAGTTTGTTCAATACACGATCCGACATTTCGTCCGGCATTTGCGCTCCGGGCTGGTAGGTTTCCCAAACCTGCTCCAACACTTTTTTCAGTTGCGCATTGTCGCGGGCTTTTTGTACCAATGCTGCCAGTTCCTGTTGCTCGGCAGCAGTATTGTTGTTTTCAAAATACTTTTTGGCAAGGTGCGTCAGTCTGTTGATATCCATGGCGAATGAATGTGCAGGTATGGCAGGTTATATAAACCGACATACTTATTTGTACAGATGACAATCGGGATGGAAAATAGGCCTAGTGCAAAAGCAAATTATTTTTCGAAGCAGGCAGCAATGGAAAGCAACAGGAATAAAATGCCTACCACATCGGGCTGCGTATTGAACGATTCTCTTAAAGTACGGAGCGCTGCGATCATGTGGTTTTTTACGGTAGAAGGAGAAACATTCAGGCGCTGCGCAATTTCATCGTATTTAAGACCTTCTTCGCGGCTGAGCGTATACACCAGTTTTTGTTGCGACGAGAGGCGGGAGAGTGCCTTGTGCAATAAATCGGCAGTTTCTTTTTCGTTGATGTAATGTTCTATTGAATTATGATGGGGCGCAGGTTGCAGGTTGGAAAGTGCCAGCGCTTCCACCGCCATTTTTCTAAAAGCGTTGATGGATTGGTTCTGCGCCATTCTAAACAGGTAGCTGCCAAACTTTTCAATATCGGTGAGCTGCTCTTTTTTTGCCCAAATTTTTGCAAAAATATCCTGTATAATATCTTCCGCCATTTGCGACGATCCTGTTAGCCGCAATAAAAATCCGTAGAGCTTGTGCTTGTATAAATGAAAAAGGCGGGTAAAAGCGAGCGTATCTCCTTTAGAAGACAAAAGCATTAATGCTTTTTCAGAATCGCAGGCAATCGCTTCAGTATGCATCTAACGGTAATGAGCATTTGATCTGCATAAAAGTATGTAAAACTTTTTTATGCGCATAATCATGATTTAAATTGGTGCATTTACTTTGGTGATAAAGTTCAAATTGTTGCTGATGGATGCACACACTCGTGCTTCCCGCCCAGGTTCATGTCTCACGAATCTTCAGCAAGGTAGTACCCTTACACGTAGCTCGTGAGATATGAGCCACGGCGAAAGGATTACTACAGTTCAGGTTTCTACATTTCAGAATTGTCGCAACTTGTCCAAATAAATAAGAACGTTCGCCTTTATCGGTCAGACCGCCGGCTGCGCCCAATATCCCTTTC
>JBQCGX010000094.1:0-109000 GCA_051955255.1 Agriterribacter sp.
ATTACCACATTAGATGCTTACCGCTCAGGATAAGAAGCATTTCCAATTTGTACGGCAAAAAATAATTTATGCCTAAATATATGGAAAACATACACCGTTAATTGTTTTTTCCAACAGTTATAAATAACTTTCCAATTATATCTTCACTACATCTTTCTTTGCAACAATCCTGCCCCGTGGATTTACATGCTACAATGAATACGCTAAAGGTCATTTTTATCTTCCACTACAAACTTTACTTTTATGAAAAAAACGTTTTACACTACTCTCCTTGTGTTAAGCATCTCAATGTATTCAGTTGGACAAGTCAAGTTTCACAAAGGCGGTGCTAAAGAGATTTCAAAACTTTTAAACGTTACTCTGGACCGGTTAGCCAATGCGCAATACCGCTATGACATCTCAACTCCTATTCCCCAAAGAGAAATGGGCGAGGATAAATATGGGATACCTCAAAGTGTATCGTACAAAATTGAAAATAAAAACAAATCTTCCAACTGGTCTGTGGAGATCATATCTAAAAACGCCGTCTCACTGGATCTGCATTTAACAGACATAGATATCAAGGAGGGGTCGAATATTTATATCTCTAATGCGGATAAAACAACAGTAATGGGGCCTATTAATAGTAGTAATATTGGTAAGCTAAGAACTTTGTCAACGATAATATTCGAAGGCAATTCACTATACATTCAAGTTATTGAACCGGCCGGGAACTATTCCAGCTTCACGATTTCACAAATTGTACATGGAATCAAACGAACAGGTGGTGCAGAATCATCACAAAGGTCTTTCGGCATTACTTCCACTGAATGTATTCCCAGTGCTACCTGCTATTTATCAACCTGGGGCAATGAAATTGAGGCAACAGGTTTAATTACAATTAGTGGCTCGCAAGGTTCGGGCACATTTTTGAACAACGAACTCCAAAACAGGAGACCATTCTTCTTAACAGCTTTTCATGTTTTAGACGCGGATAATAACGGCTCGCTCAGTACCACCGAAAGAAATGCTGCGGCGACCTGCAACGTGGTAATTGATTTTAGAAGAACCGCCTGTACAGGAGGAACAATTGCCAGTGGCACCACGCTCACAGGTGCCGTATTCAGGTCTGCTTGGAGTAGTACCGACTTTGCCTTAATAGAACTTTCTGCAACCCCTCAAATAGGATTACGGGTCAATTATGCTGGTTGGAGCAGGTCAGGAAGTACTCCTAGCACAGGGCATGTGCTTCACCATCCGGCCAATGAACATATGCGCTACACATCTTCCACATCGACAGGTCTAAGAGTATATCCCGTAAACTGGAAATATTTTGAAATAGTCAACTTTGCTGTTGGGTACGTTACAGGAGGGTCATCTGGTTCTGCACTTTATAATGACAGCCGGCAGGTTGTGGGGCAACTAAAAGGCGGTTTAACCCAAAATAGCTGCGGCACACTGGTTGTTTCCAAGCAGTTTGGTCGATTTTATGATTCCTGGGACGGGGGTGGTACCTCAGACACTCAATTAAGGGCCTGGTTGTCTCCAACGAGTAACCTGTCTTCAATGAATACATTCGTGCCTCTTCAATTCAGCAACATAAACTATCTGGCGTGCAATGCCAGCAACACAACCATCACATTGCCGAATGTATTGCCTGGGGAAACTGCAAGCTGGAGTGTATCTGCGGGGCTTAGCATTGTTAGCTCTACATTCAATAGTGTAACAATCAAAGCATCGGGTACAGGTTCGGGTTCTGCCACTGTTACGGCTACATTTGGTGCAAGCAGTATTTCAAAAACTGTTTTATATGGAAAACCCACATTTAATTTAACTTACCAGGATTCTGCGAGCGCCAATAACCCTGTCTCGTCAATGAATTATCCTAACCAGGGTGAAATTCAGGTGCAATTAAATACCCTCTACCTCAACACACTTAGTGGAAATGTACAATGGAATCCCTCACCAATATGGTATGGAGGAGCCGGAGGCCCCGCTAATACAGTGTATACTATGAACTTGTGGCCTGGTGAATCTATTACGTTTAGTCCCATAACCGCGGTTAACGCCTGCGGCAGCACTTCTGTGGCATCTGCAACGTTTACAGTTCCAATAAGCTTATTAGCATACCCTAACCCTGCCACTTCGCTCCTCAATGTATCAAACGCAGATATTGCTAATATCTCCAGGATTGATATTTATTCAATGAATCTGAACTCCCGGGTGAAAAGTTATTCGCCTGCCGAAGTCAGCAAATTGGACAAAGGAAGTTCGAAGGGTAAAATTTCACTGGATATTAAAGGTTTGAACTTTGGAATATACTATTTACACGTTTATTATAAAAATGGGAAAAAACCAGAAATTGTAAAATTCATAAAAGAGTAAATAAATGATAAATAGACAAGAGGCGCTGCGCATCAGCGCCTCTTGTTTTATGAAAAGACATACTACAAACTGTAAAATGCGGTTCAATGATGTTGATCTAGGTGTAACAAATTCCCGCCTAAAAAAAGGAACCGGTTTACACCGGTTCCCTTTAAACATAGTAGTGAGCGTTGCTATGTTGTTATTTAATTCTGTTCTGCAAGGGGGTTGTACAAAATCTCGTTTTCGGGAATTTGCAATGTCATCTGGTTAACAGGCAGCGTACCTTTGGTAACATGGTTGGCAGAGCTGTTCCTGTCTACCGCAATATTCCAGCGCTTATTGTTGTAAAATTCACGACCGCCTTCTCCCCACAATTCAATACGTGTTTGCAACTGCACCATCTCCAACGCTGTCAACGTAGCCATTCCAGGATAGTTGTCGCAGGTTAACGTAGTACCGCCGGTGCGGGTACGTGCTGCCAGCAAAATGTTCAACGTTGTTTTAGCAGCTTCTTCGCTTACACTTTCCGCTTCCGCTTCCGCTTTCATTAACAATACTTCAGAGCTACGCATATAGAACGCCGTTGCAGGACCAACATTTTTCCTGTCATCACTGCCAAACCCATGCGTTGCTGCAAACTTAACATTAGTATATGTAGGGATGAAAGCTACTGTGCCAGCATCACCAAGGGGATAGGTATAGTTACCAAATGCATCCAGCATAAAGCAATCTTTACGAAAATCATCAGCAGCTATCTTTTCATACAAGCGATTATCAATTCTTTTATACGCTCTTGATACACCGCCGTTGCCCAAGCCAAAGCAATTCATATAGGATGCAAAGTGTGCATTGGCAATTCCCAACGGAAAACCTAAAATCACCTCAGGGTTTTGATCATTATTCAAAAAACCATTGGTTTCCGGTTTATAAACAGGAGCTGTAGGTGTGCCGGTATTTTTCCCACCATATTGTCCCTGGTTGAGGAAAGTAGGATAGTTATCCAGTATGTCATTACAAGCGGTGATAGCGGTAGGCCAATCTCCGGTCCAAACAGACACTCTTGCCAGTAAAAATTTAGCCACTCCCATGTCTATGTCGGATTGGTTACCCTTTGTGTAACCTATTCCAGCTTCCTGGAATAATGTAATAGCCGTATTAAGCTCGTTTTTAATGAACTGATACGTTTCTGTAGCCGACGCACGGGGTTTATTGGGCTGATTGGGATCGAACTTATCGTATAACATAATACCCAACTTAGTATTCCCGCCCTGTAAAAAAGCGTCCTGATAATTCTCCATCAGGTAATTGTAGGCATAGGCCCTTACTACCAACCCTCTTGCTTTACAGTCTTTCAAAAACTTATTATTCGATACCGTTTCATCGGTAAGATAATTCAGCATTTGATTTGCCTGGGTAATGCAAAACCACGCATAGTTCCAATAAGTAACATTTTTTCCGTTGGCTGTAGTAATAAAATCTCCCAACTGGTATTCGATGGCACCGAAAAGAGAATTCAGTCCCTCCTGGTCGCCCAATATCATATCGTTACCTTCCAGGCTGCGGTTTACATCCAGCCCCTGGTTGGTATAATACATATCGGCAACGCCAGACCCAGTGCCTCCCGCATTATTGAAAAGCAAAGGCATACCGTTAGCCATGCTTCCCATTACTTTTCTTATACTGGTTGTATCGCCCGAAGCTAATATAGCAGCTATTTGTTCGTCAGTTATATTGTTAGGTGGCTTTACTTCCAGCTTTTTTGAACAAGCAGAAAAAAGCAGGATGCCTGACAGAAGCCCACCCGTTATATACTTTCTCATAATTTTCATTCTTTAATAAATTAAAAGTTCACATTAAGACCCACAGACATTGTGCTCATTGGCAGGTATACTGCAGCACCTACTTCCATACCGCCCACCAACGACATGCGGGGATCAATTCCGGAATGTGAAGTGAACATTGCGATATTATCTGCCGAGGCGTATACCCGAATATTCTTAGCCTTGATTTTTCCAGCGATATTGTCGCCAAAATTGTAACCTAAAGTGATGTTTTTAATATTCAGGTAAGATGCATCGAACAAAGCCATATCGCTGTACTGCCAGGAGCCGTGTGTAGAGCCTCCGGTGTAGTAAGTATCTCCATAAAAAGTCATCGGGAATTTAGCATCCCTGTTTTCAGGAGTCCAGGTATTATCCATCAATTCGGCAGACAATGCGTTGCCGATATTGCCACTTCTGTACAGGTGGTTAGCATATTCAACACTCAGGAATTTACCACCAATCTGGTAAGCCAGAATAGCCATGAAATCGAAGTTTTTGTATTGGAGAGTTGTGGTAAAACCACCAATCCATTTAGGTATAGCACTTCCCATGCTATAACGATCAGCCATCGTGTAGTTTGTTGTGCTAACAATATCTCCTGGTTTGCTGCCAGCAAAAAGACCATCATCAAGATTCTTTTGCGTTACCGTATGATTGAACAATGGCAATCCGGTGCTTTGATCCACTCCGGCGTATTTATACAAATACAAATTATAGTAATCCATTCCCTCTCCACGCAAGAAGGTTTGTCCGGCAGAAGTTGCGCCGCCACTGGCTGCCCCCCATCCATCGATGTCGGCAGTGTATTTACCGCCCAGCGCTGCAGACAACACGGTAGAAGGCACTTTCAACAGAATGGTTCTGTAATGAGTACCATTCAAACCAACATTCCACCTGAAATTCTGGTTACGGATCAGGTCAATATTTACCTCCACTTCAACACCACGGTTTACTATTTCTGCATTGTTCAATGTTAAAGACCTTTGTCCTAACGAATAAGCAATGGGTTGAGAAAATACCGAGTTTACTGTATTCTTATTATAATAATCAATCGAACCGTTTATTCTTCTGTTCCACAACGAGAAATCAATACCCGCATCAAATGTGTGCGTATTCTCCCACGTTAACGCAGTGTTTACAGCAGCGCCCTGGGTTAAGGTGTATTCTAAAGGAACGCCAGCACCACCGCCGGGCTCCTGCCACTTGGCAACTCCATAGCTCCAGAGTTGATATCCGGAGTAATTGCCAATACCACTTTGGTTGCCTATCACTCCATAGCTTGCCCTAACTTTCAAATCATTCAGCCACTTGCCGGTTCCTTCCATAAACTTCTCTCCGGTTAAGCGCCATCCTGCACCTATAGACCAAAAGGTTCCCCAACGGTTTTCTTCGTATCTGAACTTAGATGATCCGTCGCGCCTTGCAGATCCTTCCAGGAAATATTTTTCGCTGTAGTTATAACTAACCCTTCCAAAATAACTTTCCATGGCTACAAGATCGCCACCACCACCGGGTGCGCCAAACGGAGCAAAAGAAGAGTTATATCGCGATACGAAGTTGGCATACCCGGTAAAATCATTCACCAGCGAATAGGCTGAAGCATAGTTCAATAAATCACTTTTGTATTGATAGTACTCATGTCCCAACAATGCTGTTACAGAATGATTACCGAAACCCTTGTTCCAGTTTAATAACTGCTGTGCATTAAAAACATTCGTATTTGCATAATACTGACCCATCGCGCCAAAATCTACTACGGCGCCAGTCTCGCGGTTTCCGTAGCGCAAACGTACTTCAGAAAACCTGTCGTAAGAAAGATTAGCAGTGAATTTAAAATCTTTTAAGAAGCTGATAGTAGCATACCCTTTCAAGTTCAGATCGTGCGACTCTCTCCTGTCAATATCCTTATCCAGCAGTTTGATCAGGTTGGTAAGGTAAAGCGGCTGACTGGTTGTACCATTAGGAAATTGAGGTTGCACTCCTAACGGTGTATAACTTACATTAGCATTGTCGTGCACCCTGTCTGTACCATCCGCATTTTTGATAATGTTACCCTGTTGATCGCGGGCAAACAATGGAATTAATGGATTTTGACCGTTTGTCCAACGGAATACATTTTGTTGCACTGTACCCGGGTTGCGGCCAAACCTTGTTGCAGGAGATTGCGTGTTGCGGTAAGAATACCCCATGTTTGCTCCTACTTTTAACCAACTGGTAAGCTGAGCGTTTACATTACTCCTTACATTGTAACGTTTGAATTTTGACCCCCTGACATAAGAAGGATCTTCTAACATACCCAACGATACGAAATAGTCCATCTTGTCGGTTCCTCCGCTGGCAGACAACGTATGCTCCTGGCGGAACATTCTTTCAAAAAAATAATTTTCGTACGATCCAGCTTCGTACAGCGGTCTTGCGTTCGGATTTAATTTGCCGTCAGGATTTACAAGGTAAGCGCCTGACATAGTAGCACTGGCATTGGCGCTACCTTTCGTAGGGTCGGTAACCCCAGTGAGCGTATATACAGCTCCGGGAACTTCATATAGCATCCAGTTACCTAACAGGTTTCTGGAAAAATTTGTTGTGGAACCGGTATAATCAAACAAATGCGCGCTCGCAAATTCAGCAGCGGCTTCATGAGACATATTAGGGTTTTGAACGTTTGTGGTAAATTTGCCGTTGGTAGAAGAACCACCGTCTACACCATAACGAACAGAATTATATATAGCAAGCCAGGCATGTTCGTAAATATCTTTAGCGTTATCGATCCTGTCGTACCGCATGGTGCCAAGAAAGTTGTAGCCCAAACGGGTTTCTACTGAAATATTCGGTTTACCTCTCGATCCTCTTTTGGTAGTAACGAGCAATACACCATTCGCACCACGTGCTCCATATACTGCGGTAGAAGCCGCATCTTTCAACACACTGATGCTTTCAATGTCCTTTGGATTAATGGAGGAAAGCGCGTTGGGATATTCTGTCGGAACACCGTCAATCACTATCAATGCATTGGAACTGTTCTGACTGGTAGACCCTGCTCCACGCAAACGGATACCCATATCCAAACCAGGCTGACCATCAATAGACGATACCTGGATACCTGGAACCACTCCCTCTAAAGCACGGGTAACGGTTGAGTTGGCCTGTGTAGAAATGATTTTAGAGTTTACAGATGTTACAGAACCAGTATAATCTCTTTTACGGGCGGTACCATAGCCAATTACCACCAGCGTATCCATGGCAGACCGCGCTTCGGACAAAGTAATATTGAAATTGGTTCTGTTACCTACTGCGATCTCCTGGGTAGCATACCCTACAAAAGTGAATACCAACACAGAGTTGGTAGAAGGTACGTTAAGTGAAAACATACCGTTTTCTGATGTGGTTGTACTAGTGGTCGTTCCTCTAACGGATACGGTTACCCCTTCCATGCCGCTTCCAGCAGCATCGGTAACCTTACCCGAAACAGAAACCTGTGCCATTGCGCCAATGCAAAGGCACAAAAAGCAGGAGAGCATGAAAAGCAGCTTCTTCTTCATTTTGGTTGTTGTTTAAGTGATCAAAAAGGTAAATGTTTAATAATCGATACAGTTTTATCGGCATCATTCATATGCAGCTATAAACAGATAAACACCCGGTATTACGTGTTTAACGAATTACTGTAAGTATGATGTGGAGCAATGATATGGGCAATAGAACTATAAAAGGAGCGCCCGGATATGCACAAACAGGCATAGGGTTTAGGGAGAGAACAACTCATTGGCATATTAGTTTAATTAACACAATCGCTTTTAGTTGTTGCCTGAGCAACAACTAAAGTGAAATTATAATGAATAATGCATGAAAAATTATGGTTAGATAGCTAAAAAATATGCTTTTATGACATTCGCATATGCTTGCCCGACGCGTATGATCTTTTACTTTTAAAATACTTCATCAAACAAAAATATCCAGCTCATTAACAGAGACATGAGCGCAATAGGAAATGCTGCACAATTCAAAAAGTAAACTTAGCTTCCGGCAATGAGTAATCGCTGTTTGAAAAACAGCCTGAATTAAAAAGACAGCTTTCAAGATAAATTGATTGTCAAAATGACGGCAGGGCGTTTGTAGTTTATTGTTAGATTGTTATTGTTGAAAATCCATAAGCCCGGAAAACGATTGTGTGATCCTGAATCAGAAATCAAAAAATCAGAAATCCTTACTCGTTTCCATTCCAGATATCGTGCGTTGTCTTCCATGTACCATCGCTTTGTTTCTCCAGAATATTCAAATATTTAGCAGTAGAAACCAATGAATCTCCTCCCTTTTTAGGAAACAAGATAACTTTAGCAAAGCCTCTTCCATAGGCCATGTTGCCCGATACTTCCACTTCTTCATAATGGCTTTCGAGCCTGGTTGCATATTCATCAAATATCGATTGATAATATTGCTGCACTGCGGCTTTACCGGTAGCTGCAGATTTACCGGGCGCCATTAATTTAGCATCGTCGGTAAAATGTGCAGCAATTCCACCAGCATCGCCCTCGTTGAAGGCCTTTGCTCGTGCTGCGCTTACAGCAGTAATGGCTGCCTTGTCTTTTTCTGTTGAAGCAGTTTCTTTTTCTTTACATGACACCGTAATAACTGCAATGCTTAGCAGGAAGGAACTATACAACTGACGTACAAGCATACATAAAGTTTGCAACAAATGTAATAAGGTTTGAGGTTTCGGGTTTGATGTTTGCCCACACAAACAATAAACGGAAAACGCTGATTCTCTCACTTATATTTGTTGTATGCAAATTTTATGGACATACCTGAAACCGCACCGATGGCTTATTATGTGGTCGCTGGTACTGGCAGGTGTAGCGCAGTTACTCACGCTTATTGACCCGCTCATTTTCGGAAAAATAATCGACGACTATGCGACCAACCCTGGGAGCAAAACGGAAACGGAGCTGGTAAACGGAGTATTGTTCTGGCTGATCATTGCAGTGGCTGTTGCATTGGCCGCGAGACTTGCAAAAACTTTCCAGGATTATGTAATGCGGCTGGTAGTGCAGCTATTTGGCATGCAGATTTTTAACGACGGACTCAAGCAAACCCTGCGCCTTTCGTACCAGGAATTTGAAGGGCAACGGAGTGGCGAAACCTTATCTACCCTGCAAAAAGTAAGAACCGATACAGAAAGATTTATCAATGCTTTTATTAATATCCTTTTTTCGTCGCTTATTGGCATTGGTTTCCTTATATGGTATGCTATTACCAAGCACTGGTTGCTCATACCGGTTTTTATTATTGGGGTAGTAGTGTTGGGTGGATTGACAGGATTGCTGAGCAAAAAAATAAAAACGCTGCAACGTTCTATCAATCGCGAAACCAACCAGATGTCGGGCGCCATTACCGAGTCGCTGCGGAATATTGAACTGGTAAAAAGTCTCGGCCTCACCTATCCCGAAATAAAACGACTGAGAGAACACACTAAAAAGATTTTCGACCTGGAGCTGCAAAAGGTAAGAAAGGTAAGGATGTTGTCTTTCCTGCAAAGTTCAGCACTTACCCTGCTGAAGCAATCCATTCTTTTTATTTTGCTATGGCTCATTTTCCGACACGTATTATCAGCGGGCGAACTGATCAGCATGCAGTTCATCTCCACCACTATATTTGGTCCATTGCAGGATTTAGGGAACATCATTTTATTTTACAGGGAAGCGGAAGCCTCTATCATCAACTTTGATAAGCTGATGCAAAAGCCCATTGAAAAACGTCCCGAAGAACCCGTGGCTATCGGTCCACTGGAATCAATGGAGTTTGAAAATGTAATATTCAGGCATGCTACCGCACCGGTTAATGCGATAGACAATATCAGCTTCCGTTTTAAAAGTGGCGACACAGTAGCATTTGTGGGTCCATCAGGCTCCGGCAAATCCACCCTGGTAAAATTACTGGTAGGGTTGTATCGCCCTGTGGAAGGGAAAATCTATTTCAACGATATACCGGCTACGGACATACGCTACAATGAAATGCGCCGGCAAATAGGATTTGTAACGCAGGAAACACAGTTGTTCTTCGGCACCATCCGCGACAATCTGCTATTCGTAAAACCAGATGCAACTGAAGCGGAGATGTTGCAGGCACTGCACCAGGCCTCCTGCGATGGTATGCTCTCACGGTCGGGCAGAGGATTGGATACTGTTTTGGGCGAAGGCGGCATGAAGCTATCGGGTGGCGAAAAACAACGCCTGGCAATTGCAAGAGCGTTGTTAAGACATCCAAGGCTATTGATCTTCGACGAAGCAACATCGGCACTTGACTCTTTGACTGAAGAAGCCATTACGGAAACCATTAAAGAAATATCGCGACAAAAAGATCCTATTACTATTTTGATTGCACACCGGCTTTCTACCATTATGCATGCCGATGTTATTTATGTATTGGAAAAGGGTAAGATTGTTGAATCGGGCTCGCACGATTTTTTGGTGGAAAAACGCGGACTGTATTATGCCATGTGGCGTCAGCAGGTAGGCGAAAGAAGAACTGCTGTTATACCGGCTGTTGAACCTGACGGAGCAGATGAAGATTCCGCTGCACTTCTGTCTTAGTATTTGGTTTAATTTATGCAATACTTTTGTAGGCGAACAAACATTTACCCATGTTAACGTGGAATGAAATTCTGTTGAGGCTGGCAATTGCTTCCATCCTGGGTGGCATTATAGGCTTGGAACGAGAACGCAAAAATTGGTCGGCGGGCATGCGCACTCATATGATGGTATGCCTGGGCTCGAGTCTTGCCATGCTGGTATCTGCCCATGGATTTTACGATGTATTGTATCTTGAGCATGTAAGTCTTGATCCTTCGCGTGTTGCTGCGCAGGTTATCAGTGGCATTGGCTTCCTCGGCGCGGGAACTATTATTTTATTGAAACAAGGAATTATAAAAGGACTTACCACGGCGGCGGGACTGTGGACTGTTGCTGCTATTGGGCTGGCAACAGGTGCTGGCATGTATTTTGCTGCATCGGTTGCCACGGTTATTTCGCTTATAATTTTATGGGTACTGCAATACATTGAAAGAAAAATCACCCAAAAGTCAGACCCTGCTGAACTGTATATTACCACCGATGCAGACGCAGATGTTGCAGAATTGATAAAAGAATTAATTGGCATAACACACGCTCACCAGCTACACATGCATTGGGAGCGAAGAGGAAACGACAGAATATTCACCGTAGAATTGGGGAGTGATAAAGCAGCTCACAGGAAAGCCGAGACACTGATAACAGCAGCGCAACATAGCAAACTGATCAGGAAAATATCGTGGGGTAAGACAAGTCATGCAACCCAAAACAATGCATAACCTGCAAACAACTGCCGGATGTGGAAATATCTTTCCGCTTGGGAAAATACTTCCCCCGTTGATTAAGTAAGTTGAATTGTTAAGTGAGTTAAGTAAATAGTGCACTTACCTATACCCTACCCCTCATACCCTACACCTTACACCTTAAAGTAGTTTCACAAACGACTTCATCACTTCAGCCGCATATTCAAACTGCACGTCTTTTGGATCCCTATCGTTAGAAGTGAGCTTGTTCATTACCTTGCATTTACCATTATAGGCTATGGCATAATAAGCAAACAATTGATGATGCGACTCGGGTACCGGCGATGCATAGCCCGTTACTCCTATGCCCCAATTGCTATTGAATAAGGTGCATACATTGATAGCCATTTCGTTGGCTATTTTTTGCGAAACACAATTAACTTCTATAGCATGGTCGGGATCTACTGCCAGGTGTTTGAGCTTTTGCTGCAGGTTGTACGCAGTAACACCGCCGTTAAAAAACTGGGCCGCATCGGGAACGCTGGAGAAACCCCACTGCAGCAATCCGGCAGTAACGCTTTCTGCCATAGCAATCGTTTCCTTATTCAGCAACATGTATTGCCTGATGGTTTCCAGGCTTTTTTCATCAATCAAAGAATGCATGCTGTGGAAACTTCAAAAGATATACCAGATGTGGGTTGTCAGCAGTCAGCGATCAGCTTTGAGCTATCAGCTATCAGCAAAAAGACCTATAAGGTTTTGCCGAGCAACTTTCAGCCCTGCAAAACCTTATAGGTCTATATAGAATTTTAATATTACAAACTTCAACCCCTGCTAACAGCTCATTGCTGAAAGCTGATAGCTGACTGCTCACAGCTCCTACAGCGCCGACACCGCTGCAATGCCTGGCAATGTTTTGCCTTCAAAGTATTCAAGCATAGCACCACCACCGGTAGAAACATAGCTTACTTTATCGGCAAAGCCAAACTGGTTTACTGCTGCAACAGAATCACCTCCACCCACCAGCGAAAAAGCGCCGGCTTGCGTGGCAGCAGCTACTGCAACAGCAATGGCTTTGGTACCATTCTGAAATTTTTCCATTTCAAAAACGCCCATCGGTCCGTTCCACAAAATGGTTTTCGATTTTTTAATGACGTTGGTAAATTGTTCGCGTGCATTCTCACCAATATCCAATCCTAACCAGCCATCGGGAATTTCGTTGCTGGGCGCAGTAGATACATCGGCGTTGGCATCGAATTTATCGGCAATAATAGAATCGGAAGGAAGATGAATATTTACACCGTTTTCTTCTGCTTTCTTCATCAGCATGCGGGCAACATCCAGGCGATCTTCTTCGCAAAGCGATTTGCCGATCTTGCCGCCCTGCGCCTTCATAAAAGTATAAGCCATGCCGCCGCCAATAATAATATCAGTAGCTTTTTTGAGGAGATTTTCAATAATGAGTATTTTGTCCGACACTTTAGCTCCGCCAATAATAGCAGTAAAGGGTCGTTCCGACTGGTGCAACACTTTTTCCGCGCTGTTCACTTCTCCCTCCATCAATAAACCAAACATTCTTTTTTCAACCGGAAAAAATTTAGCAATCACAGCGGTAGAGGCATGCGCCCTGTGCGCAGTGCCAAAAGCATCATTCACATATATATCGCCCAGCCTTGATAATTTTTTTGCAAAGTCTTCGTCCCCTGCTTCCTCTTCTTTATGAAACCTCAGGTTTTCCAGCAACAATACTTCGCCCGGCTTCATCATATCGGCGGTAGTATATGCCTGCTCACCTATGCAATCGTTGGCAAACAAAACAGTGGTTCCACCTAACAGGTCGCTTAAATGTTTTACCAATGGTTTCAGCGAATATTTCTCTTCGGGTCCTTTTTTGGGACGCCCAAAATGACTCATCAGGATCACTTTGCCGCCGTCATTCAATATTTTTTTAATGGTGGGTACGGCCGCACGCATGCGGGTGTCGTCGGTAATCTCAAACTTATCATTCAAGGGAACATTAAAGTCTACTCTTACAAGTGCTTTCTGACCTTTGAAATTACAGGTAGAGAATTTTGACATAATTGTGGGGGATTTAGATTATGATAACAGCAAAGAGAATGTTTACTGAGCTTTAATACTACTCTTACCATGTTAAATGGTATAACAATCTCTTTGCTGTGTTAATAAAAGAACATTGCTGATATTCCGGCATCTGTTTCCGGAAAACCAACCAATATTTATTTGCTGATGAGCTTAGCGAAATAGTTTACGCTGCGTACCAGTTGGCTTACGTAGCTCATTTCGTTATCGTACCAGCTTACAGTTTTTACCAGTTGCGTGTCGCCCACGGTTTGCACTTTGGTTTGTGTTGCATCAAACAACGAGCCATAAGTAGTTCCGATGATGTCGCTGCTCACAATTTCGTCTTCGGTGTAACCGAACGATTCGTTAGCAGCCGCTTTCATAGCAGCATTTACTTCTTCAACCGTTACTTTTTTACCGAGGATGGTTACCAGCTCTGTAAGAGAACCTGTAAGGGTTGGAACACGCTGTGCGCTTCCATCAAGCTTACCTTTTAAGCCAGGCAGTACCAAACCGATTGCTTTGGCAGCGCCGGTGCTGTTGGGAACAATATTGTGTGCGGCTGCTCTTGCACGGCGAAGGTCGCCTTTAGCATGTGGAGCATCCTGTGTGTTCTGATCGTTCGTGTAGGCATGAATGGTAGTCATTAAACCAGATACGATACCGAATTTTTTGTCGAGCGTATCTGCCATAGGCGCCAAACAGTTGGTAGTGCACGATGCGCAGCTGATAATGGTTTCGCTGCCATCGAGTATATCATGATTTACATTGAAAACGATGGTTTTAAGATCGCCGGTTGCGGGAGCAGAGATCACCACTTTTTTAGTACCAGCTTTCAGGTGAGCGCTTGCTTTGTCTTTATCGGTAAAGAAACCGGTACATTCCAGCACTACATCTACTTCGTGTGTAGCCCAGGGAATTTGTGCAGGATCTTTCTGTGCATATATTTTAATGTCTTCGCCATTTACTACTATTGAGTTTTCGGTAGCTTTTACATCGGCGTTAAAACGTCCCTGAGCTGTATCGTATTTTAAAAGATGAGCCAACACTTTGGGGCTGGTAAGATCGTTGATCGCAACCACATCAATTCCCTCCATATTATATATCTGGCGGTATACCAACCGACCTATACGTCCGAAACCATTAATTGCAACTTTTACTGTGCTCATTGTACAATTGTTTTAGGCTTTTTAAAATTGAGATGCAAAGTTAGCACTTCCTAACCAATTTAATAGGAAAGAAATAAGGATAGCAGCCGGCAAGAGCCTGCAAAAACCCGGGCAACAAGGCAAAAAAAGCTGCAATTTTATTGAGAAAAAGTTTTGGAAGGATAGGTTGGTAACTATATCTTTGCACTCCCAAAAACAAATGGCCCGTTGGTCAAGGGGTTAAGACGCATCCCTTTCACGGATGAATCACGAGTTCGATTCTCGTACGGGCTACTAAAACCGGAAACAGCAATAATGCTTTTCCGGTTTTTTGTTTGCTTTACTCAGAGGTTCAAGCAGTACTCCTACCTGTTAACTTCGCGCAATATCTTTATTACATGAAAAGCAGCCGGTTTTATAAAAGCGAACTATCAAACAATGGCTTTGCCATACTCGAAAGCATTTACACTCAATCACAAACAGAAGCCATTGTGGCAGCCATTGAAAACGCCGATCAAAGCAAAGCCACTTTCCGTAAATCTGCAGACCTCTTTGCCTTTGACTCGTAGCAAAGACAGACGCCTCATGCTTCGGCGTGACAAGCTGTAGTAGTATGCTGACCTTAGTACAATTGCTCAACATACAATCCACTGCTTGCCACTCCGAGGTGCAGCCTTGTGCATAAAAAGCGAGGAGTCCCTGCCTGTAGGCAACACTCATGCCTTTGACTCGTAGCGAAGACAGATGCCTGATGCTTCGGCATGACAGGCTGTAGTAGTATGCTGACCTGTAGTACAATTGCCAACATATAATCCACTGCTTGTCACTCCGAGGTGCAGCCTTGTGCGTGGGATTCGAGGAGTCTATTACGATGACACCCTTTACCCAATTGCCTTCAGCTATCGTAGCTAAGACAGATGCCTCATGTTTCGGCATGACGAACAACAGTGCTAAACCAGGCATTAGTTGCAATTGTTTAGCTTCCACTCCGCCGCTTGTCACTCCGAGGTGCAGCCTTGTGCGAGGGATTCGAGGAGTCTATTACGATTAGCAATGTCTATGCGTATTGTCAGCAGTTATCGTAGCGACGAAAGCCCCCTGCTATTTCATCGTGCCGACGAACAACTATCATTTCCCTTTCCAGCTAAGATTGCTGTTGTAAAGAACATTCGATTTTTGCGTAGCCTGTTGCAGATAGCTTTTCACCGCATCTGTATCAACCTCCGATTTGGGAATAATAATGATCTCTCCCGACTTAAACCTTACGTAAAAATAGTTGCCCGTTTCGTCTACGCCTTCGAGCGCCGATAAAAAGATTTTTTGTTCAGACAGGGTACTTGATATAAAAACAGCATCCTTACCGAATACAACGTCCGAGGTTACGCCCATCCGGTCTTTATATTCATTAGCAGCCAGCTTTGTGAAACGCCTTTTTTGCAAATGGCGCAGATATAAAGGATAGATTAACAAAACCACCGTCCCGGTTATCCAAAAAGCATAAGCCTGCGCCTCATTGTCGGCCAATGTAAGCAACCCCAGCACGAAAAGTCCACCTGCAATAATAAATGTAGACCTCCACCTTCGTTTTTTAATTGCTTTGCTGGTGGATAACAGGTATAAATGAAATTCGCGGTAGTCCTTTTCGTACAAAGTGTATTGTAAGGTCATAGCAACTTTATGAGTGTGAAAGACTAAGGATACTTACACCAGGATTTTATTCTTTGCTCATATTCTGCTACAGGCAGTCTTTTATTTATTGAAATCAACTCCCTCAAAAAAGTACAGATTTTAAAACGAGGATCAATAACATCCTTACCATCCTGTATGTATTTCTTTTCACTGTCCCATTGATTTACCATACGGAGGATTGGAAAGCATATAGTCGAATTCAATTCCTGCAAACTCGTCAATAGACAAGGTAGACCCCACTTTAATATTTTCGGGGTTGTTGCCTTTGATCATCATATCAGATTTGCAGATGGCATAGGTTTCGTCGTTTATTTCCTTGCCATACAAATACACATCTCCCTTCGCCCGTATTTCGCCTTCTTCGTCTTTAATAAAATTCTGCGATTCTGTAAGCATTCCGCCGCTGCCGCAGGCCGGATCGTAAATGGTAATTACAGGAGGTAGTTTTTCTTTTACAGGTTCAAAAATAATATGTGTCATCAGTTCAATTACTTCACGAGGTGTAAAGTGTTCGCCGGCTTCCTCATTGTTGTCTTCATTAAATTTCCTGATCAGTTCTTCAAAAACATATCCCATGCCCAGGTTACTCAATGGTGCTAACTTTCGCCCATCGGGATCAAGTTTTTCGAATGGTGTGAGATTAATATAGGGCGAGGTAAACTTTTCAAGCACATTCAGCAACACATCTTTTGATGCCATATGCCTTACCTGGCTTTTGAGCTTGAACTTTTCAATGATCTCTTTTACATTACTGCTATAGCCATTGAGGTAGTCTTCTACATTTGCCTGTAATATTTGCTGGTTATTGGTGGCTGTATCATGCAGCCGTTGCAGCGTCCATTCACTGGTATTGTAAAACACGTATCCGGAAGCTTGTTGCAACCCGCCTTCATTCCACTCGGTAAATTTGGCCTCTTCTTTTTGAAAGGCCAGCTCTTCCATTACCTTGTCTTTGGTTGATTCAAGCAATGCATCTAATCGGCGTAAGACTACCATAGGTAGGATAACATCGCGATATTTACCCCGTACATATACATCACGGAGGCAGTCGTCTGCTATTGACCAAATAAAGGACACTAATTTATTGGGTACTGCTGTGTTCATAATGATCTTTTCACTTATTGTTTCAGGCGGGCTAAATTAATGATTATTATGTTTTATTAAATGAGTACAAATTATTTGAAGGCAAACCACTTTGCTGTTGCTATCGAAAATGATTGCTGAGAACTGACTGGGAAATAAAAAGTTATTAGTACTATTGCGAAGGCTGATTTCGGTCTGGCTGCATGGATCAAAGCAACACTTTGGAAATAATAATCAGCGAACATGTATCAACCAAAATAAAACCTAAATGGCCATACCAGATTACCAAACGGTTATGTTACCACTCCTGCAACTCTTGGCAGACGGAGAAGAACGTACAATGAAAAATGTGCTGCAAGAGTTAGCAAAACAATTCAAACTCACCGAAGAGGAGATGAGCATTTTGCTGCCCAGCGGAGGGTCGCTGATATTTGCCAGCCGTGTTGGCTGGGCAAGAACCTATCTTAAAAAAGCCGGCTTGCTCGATTCGCCTAAAAGAGCAGTATTGGTGATAACGGAACGGGGCAAGAAAGTGCTGCGCACAAATCCGCCAATAATCGACAATCAACTGTTGAGGCAGTTCCCGGAATTCGTAGAGTTTCAGAATTTCAAAAAGGAAGTTTCAGAAGCAACGAACGACACACAAACAGATCAGCAAACGCCTGAGGAAACGATAGACTTTGCTTATCAAAAAATCCGCCAGTCACTTGCACAGGAAATATTAGATACTGTAAGAAAAGTTTCTCCTGCTTTTTTTGAGCGACTGGTTGTAGAATTATTGGTAAAGATGGGTTATGGTGGTTCGGAGTTGGAGGCAGGTAAAGCCATTGGCAAATCAGGCGATGAAGGAATAGACGGCACCATTAAGGAGGATAAGCTGGGGCTGGACATTATATACATTCAGGCTAAGCGATGGCAGGCTGGCAATGTTGTTGGGCGGCCGGAATTACATAAGTTTGTTGGTGCACTTGCTGGACAGGGAGCGAAGAAGGGAATTTTTATCACTACGTCATCTTTTACAAAGGAAGCGCTGAACTATGCGCCTAAAAATGAAACAAAAATTGTGCTAATCGACGGTGTTCAGTTAGCACAGTTGATGATTGACTATAATTTGGGAGTTTCCTTGAAAAAAGTATACGAAGTAAAACGATTGGACAGCGATTATTTTGACGAAGCGTGATTAGCCTCCAGTAGTCTGTAACCCAATACGCAGGCGTACCACTTCCTCACGCACATGATCGTAATAGCGCATTACGTTCCTGTTCTGCTTTGCCTTCTTCTTCATATCAGGAATCAGATCTATTCTCTTTCCATCAATAAGTATTCCTGTTATCTCCATCTTATTTTTTGCATAACCAATTTTATTATTGGCAGGATAAAAACCAGCTTTTCGGATAACGTCTACAATAGAAGGCACTAAATGCTTAAAGTTTGTCTTGGAGGAAAAAGTCAAATCGTCAACATAACAACTAAAGGAAAGGCTATGCTCTAATACATATCGGTTTAAAATAATTACGGTTGGTAAAAAAACAAGATTGGCTAGAAATGGGGAAGACGGCGATCCTTGCGGCAATTTACCATCGACGGTTGTAAGCTTCGTTACAAGCCTGGCAACATCTGGCTTTAAAAGATGTCTTGTTAATGAATCATACACCTGCTTGTGAGAAATGTTAGGGAAGAATTTCTTCATGTCTATATTCAGAAAATAATTGCCTTCTTTATGATAAAATGCATTTCGTATGTGATTTTTACCACGTATTGAGCCAAACATAAAATCTGGAAACTCAAATGAACTATATCCTTTTACTATTTTCTTTTGAATACATTTCAATTCGAATTTGGGTATACTTAAATGACGATACCTTATGTTTCCGGCGTTGTCTCTTTGTGGACGACCAAACTTTATTTTAGGTTTCTGTATGTTCCGATAGAGCAAACTTGCATTGTAGCAAAATACCAAATCTTTTTTTCGCTTATTTGTAACAAATCATATAACTCTTGTTTGTGTCTCATAAAAAATAGCAGGGTCCTAGAAGCATTTTTCTATTATCGTCGGAATCAGATTAAGCCAACGCTTAAAATCGAAACGTGGCCGGCTCTTTTTCTTTTCAGAATGCTTACTCGATTTCAGCTTCTTCAAAATTTTCTCCAACTGTAAATGTTCCATGGGTGAAAGTTGAGCATGGAATCTTCTTTGAATGGATTTGATGCATTTGCGTAAAGCTTTCTTTTTAAATTGCTTCATTTGCAATGTTTTTACGTGGTGACAATATTGTCCCATGAATACCAACATTGTCTTGACCCATAATGTCCCATAACTTTCCCTTTTCAGACCCTGATACTTTCCTTTTCACTCACCTCCCATGAGGTGAGTTATGAACCAACGCAATGCATTTGCGTTTCAAATACTGAGTCAAAAATGCATCTTCAAAGAACTGCACGCAAGATAAATAGAATGTAAACTCCCTTCCAAATCCCCACCAATTAATTTTGTTGAATACCATCCCATCAGTACAAGCAAACCTTTCCGAACGACTTCGTCAGGCAGACATGGCAACCAACGCCCAGCAGTACCGCTACAGCTCATTCCACAAAAAATTTACCTTTACCCAAACTTCCTGCCATGCACTCCTCCATTAAATACTTCCTTGTTTTTTGTTGTGTTGGTATTCATTACGTTTACGCACAACCGATACCAGATTCGACAGCGCAGCGTATCGACAAAATTTTCAGCTTGTGGAACAATCCTCAAACGCCCGGCGTTGCTATTGGCGTGGTGCGCAACGATTCGCTGATATACGCCAAAGGCTATGGCATGGCCAACCTGGAGTATAGCATTCCTATCAGCCCGGAAACGATTTTTCATATGGCATCGGTGTCCAAACAGTTTGCGGCATACAGTATTGTGTTGCTGGCGCGGCAGGGCAGGCTAAAGCTGGAAGATGATGTGCGGCAATACCTGCCCTGGTTCCCGGATCTAAAAGAAAAAATAACCATCCGGCATTTGCTCAACCATACCAGCGGCATTCGCGATCAATGGCAACTGCTGGCCATTTCCGGCACACGGCTCGACGATGTGATTACGCAGGAACATATTGTAAAAATATTGAGCCGGCAACGGGCGCTCAACTTTAAACCGGGCGACAAATATTTTTACAGTAACAGCGGTTATACTATGCTGGCAGAAATTGTAAAATCGGTTACAGGCAAAACGCTGCGGCAGTTTACCGACTCGGCTATTTTTAAACCGCTGGGCATGAAGCAAACGCATTTCCACGACGACTATATGGAAATAGAAAAGAACCGTGCTTATTCATACTACCGTAAAAGCATGCTATCGTTTGCCAACAGTGTGTTGTCGTACAGCAATGCGGGCGCCACCAGTTTGTTCACCAACATCAACGACCTGGCCAAATGGGCTACCAATTTTTACAAACCGGTGGCTGGAACCGCTGCCGATATTGAACAACTGGTGCAAAACGGCAAACTGAACGATGGCACGGAAATAGATTATGCGTTGGGCATAATGAACGACACCTACAAAGGCTACCGGCAGTATTCGCATTCGGGTGGCGATGCGGGTTACCGTACTTATTTTGCGGTGTTTCCCGAACTGAAGATGGGCTTTATGGTGTTCAGCAACCTGGGCGAAGTGAATACCTATGAAAAAGCGTATCAATTGGTAGACATTTTTATAAACGACACTACTAACAAAACGACAACAGCCGCACCAGTGGTAGACAGCAGCAAAGCCATTGTAAAAGATACTGTTGGCGTGAAAAAACTGACAGGCGATTTTGTGTCTGACGAAGGAGGTATGTTCAGCTTTTCCCTGCGCAACAACAAACTGTACTGGCAACGCTATGGGAATTCGGATGTATTGTATCCAATATCGAACGACAGCTTTGTGGTAGCCAAATCGCCCGACGTGCGGTTTGCATTTGTAACGCTGCCGGATAAGCGAATCATTGTAAACCAATACTGGACGGGTAACAAGCGGGTGCTGGAAGGCTACGCTGCCGATACATCGTTTACCGATGCGGAGCTGCAGGCATATGCAGGTGTATATTATTGTCCTGAACTGGATTGCAAATACAGCATTGAGGTAAAGGATCACGCCCTGGTGCTCACCAATAATAAGTACAACGACAGCAAGCTGAAGCTGGTGGGTAAAGATCACCTGTTCACCGATCATTGGTGGATGCGGCATTTGAAAACGATCAGGGACAAACGAAAAAAGATCATCGGCTTTGAAGTGAATGATGGAAGGGTGATGTATTTGAGGTTTGACAAGCTGTGAGCGGTCAGCCGTCAGCGATCAGCGGCTGGGTTACAGGTTACAAGTTAAAGGTTTCAGGGAGGTAGTTGTAAACCGGGCATCCGTCCCTGTACCTTACACCACTATAATTTGTGCCACCTGTCACCTGCAACCTGTGCCTATATACGGTGATGCATAACCGAAACTTTTCACTACATTCATCTTTAATACTTCCATCTAAAAACGATGCCATGAAAACCGTAGGCTTTGCTGGTTTACTGCTGCTGCATTTTATTTTCTCAGCCCACTATATTACTGCCCAAACTGCCAAACCCGCATTTAAAAAGCACATCCTTTCTACCGATTTTATATCAGAAGGCGTTGCTGTGGGCGATGTAAATAAAGATGGGAAAATAGATATCCTGGCGGGACCTTCGTGGTTTGAAGCGCCGGGATGGAAACGACACGACATCGATACCTTTAAAGTATACCAGCCTAAAACCGCTTATGCGCGCTCGTTTCTCAATCACTGCATGGATGTGAACCAGGATGGATGGCCGGACCTGATCGTACTTGACTTCCCGGGATTGAGTGCCGATTGGTTTGAGAATCCGGGCAAGAAATCCGGTTACTGGAAAAAACATCGTTTATTCGACAACGTGGGCAACGAGTCGCCGGTGTTTGCCGATGTGGATGGCGACGGGCAGGACGATATTATTTGCGCCGATTCAAAAACCAACCAGGTAATATGGCTGCAGGCTCCTGCAAAGGGAAGTATAACCTGGACGCGCTTTACCGTGGGCAAACGAAACGTATTGGGTACCGACATACAGGGGCACGGCATGGGCTATGGAGATTTGAACGCCGACAGCAAAAAAGACATTTTTACGAAAGACGGCTGGTGGGAAGGCCCGGCAGATGTAAAAAAACCGGAATGGGTTTTTCATCCGGCAGACATAGGCGAAGATTGTTCGCAAATGCATGTAACGGATGTCAATGCAGATGGATTGCCGGATGTGGTGAGTGCATCGGCGCATCGTTATGGTATATGGTGGCATCCGCAGTATAAAGATGAAGAGGGCAACCGCTGGTGGGATCATTATACCATCAGCTTTTCCACTTCGCAAACGCATGCCAGCGCCCTGGCCGATTTTAATGGCGACGGTCACGCAGACCTTGTGACTGGCAAGCGCTATTTCGCGCATCTCGAAAGATTGAACCCGAGCAATAAAACCACCATCGACCCGGGCACTTACGAAAAACCGAGGTTATATTGGTTCGAACTCACGCCCGGCAAAAAACCTTACTGGATCGAACACGAAATTGACGACGATTCGGGAGTGGGCATTAATATAGAAGCGCAGGATATAAACGGAGATGGCAAGCCAGACATCATCGTTGCGAATAAGCACGGTGTTTTTTATTTTGAAAACCGGATGGGGAATTTGTGATTGCTGATTTTGGGATTTGTGATTTGGGTTGCCGGCAGCCAGGTTTGATTGTTAACTGCACATTGCTGATCGCTGATGGCTGAAAGCTGACCGCCCTTGGTTCTTGTATCTTGTTTTTTGTTTTTTGTTTCCCGTTTCATCAAATAAGCACTATATTTAACAACGTCTGAAACCGATGATTGTGCTATTGAAATGATTTTGCCGTAAGTAAATTCATGGTATTGTTTCACTAAAAAATTGCCATATGAACATTACACTACAGCAAGCTGAAACCGCGATAGCGGCAGCAAAGAAAAAAGCGCAGGAATTAAATACCCTCATGGATATTTGCGTGGTAGACAGCGGTACACTCCTCACAGCTTTTGCACGAATGGATGGCGCATGGATCGGTTCGATAGACATTTCTTTTAAAAAAGCGAAAACAGCCAGGTATTTTAATATGGACACGGGAGAGATTGGTAAACTTTCTCAACCGGGAGGGTCTTTGTACAACATTGAACATTCCAACGGGGGATTGATCAGCTTTCCTGGTGGTGTGTTGATTAAAAACAGCAAAGGAGAGATCATCGGAGCCATCGGCGTTTCAGGCAGCACTGTAGACAATGATCATGCCGTTGCACAAGCTGGTGCTGCAGCCGTTAAATAAAATTTGTTAATCCTTTTTTTAAAACAACGAAATACGTTTTGCCATGTGTAAAAATCACGGAGTCGCCTACATCAAACCTGGTGAAGTACAAATCCAGGAAATTGAATATCCCAAGCTTCAGTTAGGTAATAGAAAATGCAATCACGGTGTCATCCTCAAAATTGTTTCCACCAATATCTGCGGCAGCGACCAGCACATGGTTCGCGGAAGAACCACCGCGCCCGAAGGGCTGATACTAGGGCATGAAATAACGGGACTTGTAATTGAAGCTGGCCCGGATGTTGAATTTATTAAAGTGGGCGACCTGGTGTCTGTTCCGTTTAATATTGCCTGCGGCCGATGCAGAAATTGCAAAGCAGGACAAACGGGTATTTGCCTGAATGTAAACCCTGCGCGCCCCGGTGCGGCTTATGGTTATGTAGATATGGGAGGCTGGGTTGGCGGCCAGGCAGAATACGTAATGGTGCCTTATGCCGATTTCAACCTGCTGAAATTTCCCGATAAAGACCAGGGCATGGCAAAGATCAAAGACCTCACTTTATTATCAGACATTTTCCCCACAGGCTATCACGGAGCAGTAAGCGCCGGTGTAGGGCCCGGTTCTATTGTATATGTCGCAGGCGCTGGCCCGGTAGGATTAGCCTGCGCTGCAAGCTGTCACCTGCTGGGTGCAGCGGTAGTAATTGTGGGCGACATGATCGATGAACGGCTGAAACAAGCCAAGAGCTTTGGTTGCGAAGTAATAGATCTTAAAAAGGATGTGCCGCTGGCAGATGCCATTGCTGCTATTGTGGGCGTACCCGAAGTAGATTGCGCAGTGGACTGTGTGGGTTTTGAAGCGCGCGGACATGGAGCCAACAGCGGTGTGGAGCAACCTGCAACGGTATTAAATTCTATTATGGACATTACGCGTGCCGGCGGTGCGTTGGGCATACCTGGCTTGTACGTAACCGGCGATCCGGGTGCCAAAGATGAGGCAGCAAAAAAAGGAAGCCTCAGCATCAGGATAGGTTTGGGCTGGGCAAAATCGCACTCCTTCTATACAGGTCAGTGCCCTGTAATGAAATACCATCGCCAACTGATGAATGCTATTTTGTATGATAAAATACAGATTGCAAAAGCAGTGAATGTACAGGTTATTTCGCTGGCAGATGCGCCGGGAGGTTATAAAGATTTCGACAAAGGCGCTGCCAAGAAATACGTGATCGACCCGCACGGCATGATCGCGAATTAAACTACTTTTCTTTGTTATTGATTGAACAAAAAAGAGGTGATCGCAATGATCACCTCTTTTGTTTTATGCGAAGTTTCATGCAAAGCGCGCAAGGGAAGCAAAGGCGCAACGAAACAAACGCATTCGCAAACTCGTCGTGCCGCAGGAAATCAACCGTAGGATATTCTCTTTACTTTATTCTTTCAATTTTGTGAGTGGATACAACACCATTTTTTGATTTAATGAGAATATAATAGGTACCGCTGCTCAAATGCTCCAGGCTAAGGTTTACCCGGTGCTGCGCCGGTGCAAGCTTGTGTTGCTTTACCAGCTTACCTGAAATATCATAGACATAAGCCTCTTCGTTACCGGAAAGTTCTGCAATGGTAACAACATCTTTAAACGGATTGGGAAAAACAGTAATCCTGCTGCTAACGTCAAACCTTACCATGCATACCTGGCTATAATCGTGTTGCCCGTCGAAATCAATCTGTTTGAGACGATAAAAATTTTGCGCGCTCAACGGACTGCTGTCAATAAAGCTATACTCCAGCCTGGAATTGCCGGAACCATTTGCCGACAGGCTTTCCACGGAGCCAATGCTAACCCAACGCTGTCCATCCGGGCTGCGCTCTATTTCAAATCCTTTATTGTATTGCTCGTGTTCGGTTACCCATTCCAGTTGCACTACACTGCCATTTTTATAAGCATTAAAGCTGGTAAAACTAACGGGCAAAGGAGTCAGCGCATCGCTGGTTTTGGTATAAAAGCAATGGTCGTCGGTAGAGATTGAGGGAATGGAGGTTGCCTGCGTTCCCGAACTGGTATGCTCACCCGCCGCCTGCTGCTCGGGCGATCCGGAAGACCATACGCCATCGCCCTGGTATTGGGTAATAAACGCGGTAGCATCGTTATAATCGGTTCCATTGGTACTGATATTGTGATACAACGTCATAGAAGTAGCGGCATCCCCATATATCTGCCAGGTTCTGTACATTCCCTCCGAAGGCACATCAATAACAGGAGTGGCAGGCGAGTAATCGGTTACGCTTACATGATAGGTTCCGCTTCCTGCAACACTGGCGGGAGTATAATCTCCCGCGGCTATGCCTACAGGAAAAAAGAATCCCGCCCCTCCGGCATCTTTTACAGCATGACTGATAATGCTGTTGCCGGTTACAATCATGCGGCTGGCACTGTAGTTACTGATCGTAGCGTCGTTGTCAAAACGCAAATCACCTAATTCATCAACATCCAGCAGCACATTGGCCCCGTCAACAGCCAGGTCCAGGTCCTGCCCGATGTAGGCAGAAGATGCAGCATTGTTCACAAACCCGTCTGCGGTAAGATCTGCCGGAAAATCTTTATTTGCCAACTCCATACCAGTGGCGTTATTCAGCACAATATTTATGCCTATCGCATTTGCACTGGCATTTCCATCCACCAGGCTCACACTTGCCAAACCGCCTGCATCGGCAGCGTTATAAATTTGTATTGTGCCTGTGCCTGTAATGATAGCAGCGGGATCAACAACCAAATATTTAGAATAGATTTCCCAGGTACCATTTATTTCATACTGCCCCGGGCCTATGTATAAGGTTTCTGCCTGTTCGGCCTGCACACTGCCTGTGGCCACGGCAAACCCTTTATATGTATTTTCTGAACCAACACTTTGCGCTATAGCCGATTGGCACAACACGCACAAAGCGAGGTAGCATATTACTTTTTTCATCTGTTCCCTTTTATCTTGAATAATCAGACGGAGGGCGGGTAAACAGATCTCAACATTTATTTTCAAAAATGAATGACTGATACCCGCTGTTACGAAGGAGTTAGTTATTATAAACGAGCACCTGCATTTTGGTTAACATGCTTTCGGTATCATTATCGTACCCGATATAACCTGACGATGGAACGAAGTTCACAATCTGATTGTCACTCCATGCCGTATATTGCACCTTGAATGTATAGGTGCCTGGACCTAGCGTAACTGCTTTCAACAAAGTTGCAGGAACCGGAACACCATTAAGATCTCCTAAATCTCCCGAAGAAGCAAAGGCAGATGAAATTTTAGAGGTGCCCTGCATCAGCATAAATACCCCTTGCGAAGCCTGAGCATCTGCTAAAACCGATCTTACGGCATACCCTGTAACCGTAAACAATAGTGTTTGGGTAAAGCCCGCAGGCACGGTATGGGTAAGGGTAACTCCAAGTACGTCTCCTGTAGCACCCTGGTTGATGGTGGCAGCTGTGGTACCCTGCACATAATAGGTTGTAGAAATAGTACCTGGAACCATGCCGGGCACCTTCCACGAAGGGGCTGCACCTGCACCGTTAGAGACCAGCACCTGTCCAGCAGTACCGGCGCTGCCTGCGGTTGTTGCATTGCCACCAATATTCAGTTCACCCGTAAGTTGCGCACTGCCGTTAATATGTAATGTTTTTTGCGGCGTAGTGGTTCCAACGCCTACAGTGCCATCGTCTTTTATTACCACATCCGTTCCGGCTGTACGGGCAGTAGCTCCATCGCTTTGAGTGCCTAATTTCACCATGGTATTGGCGTTATCATCTACCCAGGCATCTTTGCTTACGTCAGACGAAGCGGCGGCATCGGCCAGCCTTACCCACTTGGCCCCGTCGTTGTAATAATAGCCTGGCGTTACGTTGTTGGGTGCTGAACCTGCACTAGCTGTATTGTATACCAGCATGCCGGCTACGTGTGTAGCACCAAGAGGAGAAAAAGAATTAGTACTGGTGAGTGCCACCCTGGGCAATAAAAATCCTTTGTTGTTACTCTCCAGCTCTAATACAGCGCTGGCATTGGCTAACGAAGGAGAACCTGTTACTGTTCCATCCTTGATTTTTGTTTGTGCAAAGGCAGTTGATCCTGCTATGGTCAGAAGTACTGTAAAAAACAATGAGTAAATGTAATTTTTCATGTGGGAGATTTATTTAATAATTATACAATACTGTGAGAAGGAATGATTGATAAAAATTTGTATAAAAAATATGTGCCAAAGCTAGAGCATTTTGTAAAACTGCGCATATCCTTAAACGAAAGTTTTCCTCTGGAAATCTTCGCGCAGTAAGAGGATACCTGTATTTATTTGTATTTGAAAAGCTAGTGTATACTCCTCAATATTCTCTAACTTTAAAGCACCTTATGCAACTTGCCAGCGTAGCTTCCATAGAAATTGAACGTATTAAAAACGGCGTGCAGCAAACAGACAAAGACCTGTTGGCGATAGAAGAACCTATGGAAATAAGACTGGATTACGGCAGCGCCGACGACAGGAAATCGCAAAGCATTGCTGTTACCATGCGAACGCCCGGTAATGATTTTGAACTGGCGCTGGGCTTTTTATTTACAGAAGGCATTATACAATCGCCCGCCGACGTGCAGGGAGTGCGTTATTGCACCAATATGCAAACTGCCGCAAACGAAAACAACATTGTGCGCGTATACCTTAAAAACGGCGTGGCGGTTGATATAGAAAAACTGAAAAGAAATTTCTACACCAGCAGCAGTTGCGGCATTTGCGGTAAAGAAAGTATTGAGCATATTAAAATACAATGCCAGCCGTTGGCATCCTCACATTTACAGGTAACATCGGAAACCATATTGCGGCTGCCGCAAAAGCTCCGCGCGCAACAAAACGTTTTTGAATATACTGGCGGCTTGCATGCCTGTGCATTGTTCAATGAAAATGGCGATCTGAATTTATTGCGCGAAGACATTGGCAGACACAATGCATTAGACAAGATCATAGGCGCTGCTTTATTTGGAAAAGAAAAAAAAGCAGTGCTTTCACAAAGCCTATTGCTCCTCAGCGGAAGGGCTGGTTTTGAGTTGCTGCAAAAAGCAGCGGTAGCGTCTATACCCATTGTGTGCGCTGTGGGCGCACCCAGCAGCCTGGCGGTGCAATGCGCCAAAACGTTTGGCATTACATTAATTGGCTTTTTACGCGAAGACCGGTTTAATATTTATTGCGGTGCAGAAAGAATTATAACGAACAAGCAAATAGAAGAGCCGCAACAGAACCCATAAAATATGTATTATGGAAGAGAGTAACAGCCTGCAACATAAAAAAGAGGAAACCGATATACAGCCCAACCCGGAAAATCCCGAGACTTTTGAGCATTTAAAAGTAACGGCGCCTAAAACGGTAGCGGCTGGTATTCCCGCGGTGGTGTCGAGTGTAAAACACATTTTACATGAAATGGACCCTATGCGGGGAATGAAGGCCTTGCTGAAGTTGAACCAGAAAAATGGCTTTGACTGTCCGGGTTGTGCCTGGCCCGACCCGGATGATGACCGGAGCCGCATTGCAGAATATTGCGAGAATGGAGCGAAGGCGGTAGCGGAAGAAGCAACTACCAAAGCATTGCGAGCCGATTTTTTTGCAGAAAACTCTATTGTGCAACTGGCAGATTGCGACGATTACCGCATTGGTAAAAAGGGGCGCATTGCACAGCCGATGTACCTGCCTAAAAATGGTACACATTACCAGCCTATTACCTGGCAGGATGCATTTGATCTGATTGCAAAACATTTGAATGCACTGGCTTCGCCCGATGAAGCTACTTTTTATACTTCGGGCAGAACAAGCAATGAAGCAGCCTTTCTTTACCAGCTTTTTGTAAGGGAGTATGGCACTAATAACCTGCCGGACTGTTCTAATATGTGCCACGAAAGCAGTGGGGTGGCGTTGGGCGAAAGCCTGGGCATTGGCAAAGGATCGGTAACGCTGGAAGACTTTTACGAAGCAGAAGTGATTATCATCCTCGGGCAAAACCCGGGAACCAATCATCCACGCATGCTCACCGCGCTCAGCAAAGCCAAAGAGAACGGTTGTACGATCATTTCTGTAAACCCTTTGCCTGAAACAGGTTTGGTGGCGTTCAGCAATCCGCAAACCATTAAAGGTGCGTTAGGTATAAAAGCAAAATTGTCTGACATTTTTTTGCAGGTAAAGATCAATGGCGACCTGGCGTTGATGAAGGCCATTTCAAAACTGATGCTGGAAGAAGAGCGGAAAAACCCCGGCACTGTGTTCGATCACGAGTTTATTAAACAACATACTACCGGTTACAACGAGCTGCTTGCTAATATTGATGCGCATTCGATAGAAGAACTATCAGCCGCATGCGGTATAGGCATGAGCCAGTTGCAGGAAGTAGCAGCGGTATTTTGCAAAAAGAAAAAAATAATTGCCTGCTGGGCAATGGGACTTACGCAGCATAAAAATGCGGTAGATTCTATTAAGGAGATTATAAACGTGTTGCTGCTAAAAGGCAGTATTGGCAAACCCGGCGCCGGCACCTGCCCGGTTAGGGGACATAGCAATGTACAGGGTGATCGCACCATGGGCATTTATGAAAAGCCACCGCAAAAATTCCTCGACAGCATTGAAAAGAACTTCGGGTTTCGTCCGCCGCAGCATCATGGCTTCGACGTGGTAGATTCCATTAAAGCCATGCACGAAGGAAAAGTAAAAGTGTTTATTGCCATGGGTGGCAACTTTCTTTCTGCCACACCTGATACGATGTATACAGCAGAGGCATTGCGTAAATGCAAACTAACGGTGCAAGTAAGCACCAAATTGAACCGGAGCCACCTTATTACCGGCGACGAAGCATTGATATTGCCCACTTACGGGCGCAGCGATAAAGACATTATGAATGGCGAGGAACAATTTATAAGCTGCGAAAACTCCATGGGCGTGGTGCAAAAAAGCAAGGGGAATCTAAAGCCGGTAAGCGATGAGCTGAAAAGCGAAAGCGTTATCGTGTGTGAACTGGCGCTTACGGTACTGGGCAAACGATCTGCTGTAAACTGGCAAAAATATTTACAGCATTACGATAACATACGCACCGATATTGAACGCACCATCCCGGGGTTTGATGACTACAACCGGCGCATTCGGGAACCGGGCGGCTTTTACCTGCCTAACTCATCCAGGCAGGGATACTTTCCTACCACCACACAAAAGGCAAATTTTAATATTGCTGATGTAACCCGAATTGAGTTGCAGGACGACGAACTGCTGATGATGACGGTGCGCAGCCACGACCAGTTCAATACTACCATTTACGGGCTGGACGACCGTTACCGGGGTGTGCTGAACGAACGCCGTGTAATTTTTATGAATGAAAAAGACATTCGTCAGCATGGATTAAAAGACCGGGATGTTGTAGACCTGTACAACTTTTACAATGGTCATGAGCGGGTGGCGCATAAGTTCATTGTAATTGCCTACAGCATTCCCGAAAAATGCTGCGCTACTTATTTCCCCGAAACCAATGTGCTGGTGCCTATAGACAGCGTGGCCGAAAAAAGCAACACGCCTACGAGCAAGTCGGTAGTGTTGAAAGTAAGAAAGAGTGAGGCGTAGGGAGGGTTTGTTGTTTATTGTTTATTGTTTATCGTTTGTTGTTTGTTGTTTGGGTCCTTGGTTCTTGGATCTTGGTTCTTGGATCTTGTTTTTGATTTCCGATTTATTACCCTCCCTCCTTACACCCTACACCCTACACCCTACACCCTACACCTTACACCATACACCTTACTCCCTATGCCCTCCACCCTTCACCTTTTCCGCAGCTTCACAACCTGCCCGCCGCCTGCTACCAGTTGCATAACGAGGTTACCCGACGAAGACAGCTGCTGCGTTGTTTTAATGAGATGATTGGGAAATTCTGTGGCATCGGGTGCATCGCTGTATATTGTTGCTTCGTAGTTTCCGGCAGGCAAAAAATTCAATGGTATGGTTACGGTTCGTGCTGTGCCATTGGTAATGCCTCCCAGGTACCAGTCATTTCCTTTCCTGCGCGCCACGCATATCCATTCACCCACTTCAGCGCCAGGCACTTTTGTTTCGTCCCATATAGTAGGCACTTCTTTTAAAAATTCAAACCCAGGTTGCCCTTCATACGCCTGCGGATAGTCGCAGAGCATAGAAAGTGTGTTCTCCAGCACTACATACATTGCCAGCATGTGGCAACGCGTGCCCAGCATATGCGGTTTGGTAAACTGCTGCTTAAAATCTTTTGCAGGCATCGCCCTGAATCCACCGAGGTGATAATCGGCAGGACCTGCCAACAGCCGTGTAAACGGAATGCTGATGTCATCGTCCGGCGTTATCAGGTTTCCCCATTTGTTGTTTTCGTAATTCAGTGTTCCTTCCCGCGTAGATTCGTTGGGATAGGTGCGGTACAATCCCGTTGGCTTAGCCACCCCGTGAAACTGTATTTCCAGGTGATGCTTCATGGCTTTCTGCAATATTTCTTCCTGTATGTTTATCATCTCCTGGTCGTCTCTGTCCATAAAATCTACCATCATGCCCGATACGCCCCATTTTTCAAACAAGGCAAAAGCGGTATCCAGCTTAGGATACAACGCTTTCCAGTGTACCCAAAAGCGTATACCCACGCCTTTGCTTTTAGCATAGCTGCATAGTTCAGCTATATTGAGCCCTGCCCTGGGCTTTGTAATATCTGTGTTGGGACCTGGCTGATACTCGGCGCCATCGTTCTGGTACCAGGCTACTCCGCGGTTGCCGATGATGGTGTGATATTCAATATTATTCGCCGCGCAAAAATCAATATAATATTTATTGAAGTTGAAGTTGATGCCAGCTTCAAAAGTAGTGTCGGGCAATACGTCGCCATTCCACCAATGAAAGCTTGCCTTGCCAGGCTTTAACCACGACAGGTCGGTTGCTGTGCAAGGTTCATTCAGGTTCGTCAGCAGGTTCGATTCAACCAACGCCCCTGCCCTGTCGCCGATCATCAGTACACGCCACGGCGTATGATGCGGCAGTTCAGCCTTTACTTTAATAAGTTCCTGCCCCGGCAAGGGAGACAGTTGTGTGCCAAGCACGCCTTTGCGTTTTATAAGCGACATGCCGGCATAATTTCTAAGGGCCGCTTCTGTAATGGCAACGTACACGCCGTTATTGAAGGTAAACAAAGCTGGCACATCCATCAGCGTATCGCTAGCCACCTGATTCAATGGCAATACGTTGTAGCGATGTTCGTGCGATGTGTTGAAATTTTCCAGGTAGGCAACGCGCACCTGTGGATTGCCGCTCATGTTAAACGATGTATACTCGTTGGTAAGCGCATAAGCTTTCCAGTTAGCCTGTGCAGGAAACTCATAACGAAAAGCTACTCCATCGTTAAAAATCCTTACATGAAAATTGATCAATCGCTTTTGGCCAGATTGCTCGCGCAAGGCAATGATGGCATCTGTGTATTCCTCACGCACATAACTGGTTTTGCCAACCGGCATCGTGTATTCTTCCACGCCCTTACTCGTTTTAAAATCCTCCACACGTATATTGTTTCCCCACACATCTCCGCCCGTAAATTCCAGCCCGAGCTGGCTGTTCTCTACCAGCTTTGTTTTTTTAAACTGAACGGCATACTGCGTACTTCCTTTTATAATGGCGAGGCTGAACTGTATTTTTTTGTTGGGAGAATAGAGGGTTTTGTGTTGTGCTTTGGCGATACTTACCGCACAGCAAAACGAGAGAAAAAGCAAAGTTGTTTTCATATTATCAAAAGTGAATAGTGGTGAAAGGTTGGAGTTGAAAGGTGAAAGGTGAAAAATGAAGCATGCCTCTTTTACTTCTGACTTTTCACTTCTCACCTTTACCCACTTCCATCAGCATCCTTCTGAATGGATAAAAGGCCGGCGATGTGGGAAATGATTCGTGCAATCTTTTTTTAAGTTCGGTAATAAAGGAACTCCATATAATGCCCGTCATTCTTTCGGCATAGGGCGTAAGCGTAGAGCCCTGCAGCCATTCCAGCAAGGCATCCGCATCCTTTACAACAAGCGGGTATATTTTTTCGTATAGCTTCATGTCTTTGCAGCCCGCGTTAAAAAACAGTTGAGCATATTCATCCAGCCCCAGCACCGGCGAAGGTCGTTTCCACCCTTTCAAAACGGTTGTAAAAGGTTCCTCTGCTGCCAGGTCAGCAATCAACCTGTTGCCAATGTTGTGATGCTGCGCCGGCATTTGTATCAGCAACTGTCCGCCTGGTTTTACAATTGACAGCAATTGCGGAAAAATTGTTTCATGGTCGCTTACCCACTGCAAAGCGGCATTTGAAAAAACAATGTCCCATTTTTTTCCGGTTGCCAATTGTTCCTGTATCGTAATACATTCAAAACGCAGGTTGTCGTTCGAAAAATTTGCTGCATGGCTCAACATTTCAGGCGAAGCGTCAATACCTACAACTGTAGACGAGGGCAATTGCTGCGCCAGTTCCTTTGTCATTTCACCGGTTCCGCAGCCAAGATCAATTACTTCCAATCCTGGCCGTATCTCAATCATGGCAAACAGGTCGAAAAACGGTGCAAACCGGTCTGATTCGTATTTCTTATATACTTCTGGATTCCAAGGCATGGGGTAAGGTACAACATTCTGCAAAAATGCAAGCGATATCAGCCTTTGTATCGCTCCATAAAAGCAGCATGCAAACAGCATGTATTTAATGATACGCTTATAGTTATATTTCTATTGCTTCTGTAAAACAACTACAACAAAATAAAATTTCAACACTACCCGGTCAAAATGTCACCATCTTCATCTCCGGGGATTTTTATTGCTTTACCTGCTCTTATCTGTTAATGTCACAGTCATTTCCGCCCATGTCACAATATAGTCACGGTAAAAATTTGCTTTACTCATCAGCTTAATTCAATTTTGTTATTTAAAAATCAACAATAACATCGTTGAACTCCAATCGTAAATTATCTATATTACCCTATATAAAACAGTCCAACCGCATATCCATAAAGATGAGGGTTTGAAAAATTGACAGTTAATATCAGGTAAGATAACTGCTCACGATTATAATAACGGCCTGCACAGCAAATAACATTGCTGTCGTGCAGTATAAAAAATATTCTACGAGCAAATCAAAATTCCTATATTTAAGTGGGTTCAACCAAACCGGCTTTATGTAGGCGGCTGTTAAGTTCTTAACGAAATATATTTGCCTGCAGTTCTTTAACCAATGTTTAAACACAGCTTTAAAACACCGACCAATTAACCGGAGTGCAGGTTATTTTGATCGCTTTGCTAGTAAAACTTTATGAAAAAAATACCAACCATAGCTATCTTATCACCACTATATACAGCATGCCAGCGAACAAGGCTGTCAGGCCCTTTCCGGAATCTGCTTTTGTTTTTTCTGCTATGCTTCGTTTGTATTCCTCATGCTGCTCAGGCACAATTTGCCTTTACTTCGGACAGCACCTATTTCATTGAAAAGATCAACTCTGAAAATGGATTTCCTCAAAATACGGTAAGATCGATAGAGAGAGACAGTCGCGGCTTTGTATGGCTCTCTACCGAACTGGGTCTGGTACGGTACGATGGCATCAACTGCAAGGTTTTTAATTCGCGGAACACAAAGTCGATGAACGTAAACCGCATTATATCTATTACAAAAAACATGAACAATGAGCTGATTGTATTGGCGGAAGATCGCAATGCATTCCGCATCAACGAAAAAAACAATTCAATAGACGCCGCACCGAACCTGGTAAATGACTTTATTTCTTCCGACCGGTATTTTATTTCTGCCAAACCGCTGAAACCGGCAGATTCAACCGGAATAAAATTTTACGAAAAACTTTTAAACATCTACTCATTCCGAAACGGGTATGGACAGGCATCTCCTCAAAACATCAAAACTTACTGCCCTGTCAGTGCTACCGAAGGTTATCTTTTATCGGTAGAGTTAGGCATCATTTACATAAACGGACCAACATTTAAAAAAGTAGCTGAACTGGCGCCGGCTGCCCGCTTGCCGCTATATCTTATAAAAAACAATAAATTTTATGTGCAGCAGGGAGACTATTTTATTGAGTTTGACAAGGGACAAAAAACAAATGCGCGGTTTGAAATAGAAGGTGAATTCAGCGATCGCTGGTATGAAAAAAAAGCATCGGTTCCTGCTGTGGTATATGCCAGCACCCGCGATTCGATTGTTTGTTTTTTCGACAACAGTATGTATATCCTGTCGCTACAGGGCCAGAAAATGCTGTCGCGCAAAGAATTTACATTGGAAAACCAGGAAATATCGAGTGCGCTTCATTTGCCTGAATTCGACATTTACCTGCTGGGCACTATGAACGATGGCATGCTGGTACTGCGCAAAAAAAGATTTACCACTTTTTTTACCACTCCCACGCAACGTGAATCGAACAACTATTATGCGCAGATCGTTTTGGATAACAACAGGCTGCTTACGCATCTTTCGGTGATAGATACCCGCAATAAAAAAATAATCAAACCCATCCCGGCGCTTAACCGGTACAGTTTGCTGCTGAATTCAAAGGGGCAGTTGGTTTACAGTGTGCATGAGCACGACAAAAACATGGTTATTGTGAGCGATAAAGAGCTGAATGAACTGGAAACCTACCCTATTAAGGGCGATGTAAGAGGCATTGTGGAGGATTCGGCAGGAAATACATGGATGGGGCAACTGCACAACCTGTATGTAATCAACGCCGATAAAAAAGTGGAGAAGCTGGTGAAGTTGCCAACATTTATAGAAGTCATTCTTCCCCTATCCAATAAAAAACTATGGCTGGGAACAAGAAAGGGAATGTATGAGTATGATATTGATACCCGGCAGGCAACGCTTTTAAAGGGAATGGAAGATCTTTATATAAGAAATATATACCGGTCGAAAGATGGTAACCTTTGGATAGGATGTTACGGGCAGGGATTTTACCTGTATAAAAACAGCAGGCTGATCAAACTGCCGTTGGATCAGTACGCCTACCTGTCTACCGCTCATTGCTTTATTGAAGACGAGAATGGTTTTTTTTGGATACCTACCAACAACGGGCTCTTCAGGGCATTGTTGAGTGAACTGTATCTGTACGCGGAAGGAAAAACGCAAGAGGTATATTATTATTACTACGATAAGCGATACGGTTTTAATACCAACGAGTTTAACGGGGGATGCACGCCTTGCAGTGTTGCGCTTGGCAATGGAGAAATTTCGCTGCCTTCTTTAAACGGGCTCGTCTGGTTTAATCCGTCGGCCATTCCTCCTATTAAAGGTGCGCCGGAAATTGTGATAGACAGGATTTTTTATAACAAAGATGGACAGCCCGAGGTTGATCATAACAGGTTATTATCTTTTCCTGATAACACCCACGAAATTCACCTGGAAGTATACAGCCCTTTTTTTGGCGACAAAAAAAACCAGCAGTTAGAATACCGGTTGTCAACAGATTCGGGATGGAAAAAAACCTCACAAAACTTTATCAGCTTTTCCAACCTGTCGTCGGGACAATATGAATTACAGATCAGGAACCGCACCGGGTTCCGATCGTCGGATTTTATTTTAAAAAAATTAAGCTTCCAGATAGCACCTAAATGGTATGAGCAAAACTGGTTCAGGCTGCTGATAGTACTGTTGCTGATAGGCCTGGGCACGCTTATATCTGGCATAAGAACCAGGATTGTACGGGTAAAGAATAAATTGCTGGAGCAGGAAGTGAAGAAAAGAACAGAAGAATTGAATAAAGCAATGGAAGACCTGAGCGAAACCGTTACGGAGTTGCAGGCTTCGCAAAAAGAAGTATTGAAAAGCAATGATCTTAAAGACAAGCTTACCTCTGTGCTGGCGCACGATCTGAAATCTTCTATCCGCTTTACCTCAACCTTGTCTTCCCATCTGTCTCAGCAACTGGCTGCCATGAGCGTTGAGCCTAAAATTAAAAACCATGCCTGCAACATTGCACGGGCAACAAATGAAACTTACCAGTTTATAGATGAGTTTTTACTGTGGATCAATTCTCACAAAAGCGGTGGTTACAAGGCTCAATTGCAGCTACTGGACATTAACACGATGTTCGCCGAACTGAGTACTTTTTTTGAAGACATGGTAAAGCAGAACGGCAACTCGATTTCGTTTGAAGTTAAAAAGAAAAGCACTATTTACACCGACCCGCAGATTGTAAAAATAATTGTGCGCAATCTTATAGACAACTCGAATAAATATACAAGAAATGGGTCTATTAAGGTAAGCGCTGTTAAAGAAAACAACAGCTATGTATTCAGCGTGCAGGATACAGGCAAGGGTATTGCCGCCGACACCATAGAGCGGCTGAATGCTATTAACCGGCAAACCGCTTTTTTTACTACTCATGGGTTAGGCTACCAGATCATCATGGACATCAGGCGCCTCATTCATGCAGAAATAAAAATAGAAAGCGAGCTAAACAAAGGAACCACGGTGTATGTGACTGTGCCAATCTAAACAACGGGCAGGGAATGCCTGCTTTGCTTACATGAGTATTCCCCATTCATCGTCGCGCTCGGGATAGTCTTTGTATTTTTCACTGCCGCCCCTGTCCTTCCAATCGGAATCGATAACAAGCTTTGAGCTGATGCCGCCGCGGGGGTTGCATACCAGCGTTACGCGCAATCTGTCGGGCGCATACGCTTCCATAAAATGATCGTACATAATATTAATAAGCCTTTCGTACGATACAATAATATCGCGGAGGTGGTATACATACAGCTTCAGTGCTTTCAACTCAATGATTTTATCTTTAGGATAGAATGTAATGTAAAGCTTGGCAAAATCGGGCTGTTCCTGCACTCCCAAAAAAGTGAACTCTGGCACTTTTATCTTCATTTCATATTTTTCCCTGGAGGGATTAGGCAAAGCCTTGAGAATTGTTTTGTCAATGTGCTGGTATAATTTCTTCGACATATAGTAATGTTACAGTACATGCAAAAGTACGTGACCGATGGCAACCGATAACAGGATGCTCATCGAAAAATGAAATTGTTTTGATTGCGGTAATGATCGCACCTGTTTTCTTCATTGTAAAACTAGCTATCTTCACTGCCTGAAGTGTAATAAATGAACAATGATCCTTCTCCAATAAGATCGGTTAATGTGTTGCGTTATGTAACGCCGCTCCGCGAGGGTGGTTCGTTACCGGCTATTACAGAGGCAGACGATGGCTTTATGTATGTGCTTAAATTTCGTGGGGCGGGGCAAGGTGTAAAGGCATTGATAGCCGACCTGCTGGGTGGTGAAATTGCCCAAACCCTGGGATTGAAAATGCCGGAAATGGTTTTTGCTCATCTCGACGAGGCTTTTGGAAGAACAGAACCGGATGAAGAGATCCAGGACCTGCTGAAAGCGAGCACGGGGCTGAACCTGGGAGTACATTATTTGTCGGGCGCCATTACTTACGACCCGGCTGTTACAAAACTGAATGCGGAGCTGGCATCGCAAATTGTTTGGCTCGATTGCCTGCTTACCAACGTTGACCGCACAGCGCGCAATACCAATATGCTGATATGGCGCAGGGAATTGTGGCTGATTGATCATGGGGCATCGTTGTATTTTCATCATTCGTGGACTAACTGGGAGGAACAGGCGAAGCGCCCTTTTGTGCAGGTGAAAGATCATGTTTTACTGCCACAGGCAACAGCGCTGGAGGCTGCTGATAAAAAGGGTAAGCAGTTGCTCACGCCCGAACGCATCAAAGCAATTGTAGCATTAATACCAGACGACTGGCTGCCGGATGCACAACACGGAACGCCCGATGAACAAAGAGCGGTATATGCGAAGTTTTTAGAAACAAGGCTGGCACATTCTGAAATATTTGTAAAAGAAGCACAACATGCAGCAACACTTGTTTGAATACGCCGTGATACGGATTGTGCCAAGGGTAGAACGGGAAGAATTCCTGAATACGGGAATTGTGCTGTATTGCAAGCAACAAAAATTCCTGAAAACGCGCTTTACCATTAACGAAGACCGTGTAAGGTGTTTGAATACTGATACAGACATTGAAGAAATAAAGGAGCACCTCGATGCTTTTGAAAAAATTGCTGCAGCAGATACCAATGGCGGCCCCATTGCCAAACTGGATCTGCCATCCCGCTTTCGCTGGCTTACTGCTACACGCAGCACCATCATCCAGGCATCCAAAATACATGTTGGCTTTTGCAGCGACCTGGAACTAGCACTGAATAAACTACACGAGCAACTGGTGCTGTAAGGGTTACAAGGTAGCCACTACGGGTCGAAAAAACAATCCTACATAAAGGGCTACAAATGGGTAACCGTTACGCAGCAAATTGTAATTCGGCATATTGGATGGCATATAATAGTAAAAATTCGTGCAAAGGATAGACGCAGGAGCAACGTTGAAAAGCCATACTCAATGTTAGTTAGACTCTCTGTATTACTCAGCCTCCAGTCCCATAGGGATGGCACGATATTGTAACCCGGGATTTTAATCCCGGAACGACGAAAACGAAAAAGGCTGCCAGTAACCTGACAGCCTTTCTATAAAAAGTAAACAAATCCTGGGTGAAAGGCACAAGAGCCTTAGAGGCTCGGTTTAATATTATTACCAGGGATTTTAATCCATGGAGATTAAACCTTAGTGCGCCATTGCAACCTTGTTCTCAGAACGAGGCGCTATTTTCTTTTGCCAGAAGAAGAAGATCAAAAACAAAACGATCAATATACCGGGGAAGGCTACCATTTTAGCCAGTGTGGCCTGACCTGCAACCAGGTCCAGTTGATCGCCTGTTAAACCGGTAGCGGCAGTAGCAGCTTTATCCTGGTCGATCCAGCTTCCGATAATGGGCTGCCAGATAGAGGTAGAGAACATACCTACACCACCAATAATAGACATACCCAATGCACCGCTCAATGGCACTCTTTGCGCAACGGCACCCACCATGGTAGGCCAGAAATAACATACACCAATAGCGAACAAAATAGCCGCCAGGTAAGCAGTGCTACCCGTTACGGTGCTAAAGAGGTAAATACCAATAGCTGAAAAGATCGCACCCATCAGCAATACACCTGTTTGGCCCAATGCATGAATAACCGGACCAGCAAAGAAACGTCCAACAGCCATTAACCCGGTTACAAGCGCCAGGATCAACATAGGGCTGGCGCCGCTTTTACTCATGATCATTCCTACCCATTGCTGCGGGCCGAACTCTGTAATAGCCGTAAGTGCCATGCAGATGAACAGGAAAATATAAGTAGGTGTTACCATCGCCTTGAGGTTTTCGCCCAAAGAAGCAGACCCTTGCAATTTGGGTTTGGGAAATGCTTTTCCAAAAAACAGGATGGCATAAATAATGGTAGGGATCATGGTAACCCACATTTGGGCCTGCCAACCCATGCCGCCATCGGTCATGAATTTGGAAATAAGGCTGCCCAATACAATACCGCCGGGGAACCACATATGGAACCTGTTGAGCATTTTGTTCATTTTTTCGCCAGAATACATATCGGCGATCATCGGGTTACAAGCAGCTTCTGTACAGCCGTTACCAAAGCCGATAAATAAGGTAGAAGCAAGCAATACTTCGTAGCTACCGGCGTAAATGGTAGTTAAAATACCAATAACGTGTGTTACAAAAGCAATCTGCATGATCAGTTTTGGACCGATCTTGTAGTAAAACAGCCCCCCCAGGATCATGGAAATAGGGAATCCTAAGAAGAACATAGAGTTAATAAAACCCAACTGTTCGGCAGTCAGACCAAACCGCTCGCCCACCTGGGCAAGAATACCTGCTCTTATGGAGAAGGTAAAAGCAGTAGTAATGAGGGCAAAGCAGCTACCGTTAAACAGGGCAGACTTGTTTACGTTTTCGTTCATTAATATTGAGTTTAGATGTAAAAAATTAAGATTACTTTCTCAAATTGGTCTGGAAATATAGTGAAAAAATTGGCTGCCGCTATCCTGTGCCGTTTTTTTTACGCACATAGTTGTCATTAATGTTAATCAGCCGACAAATTATATCGACTACCCGACAGCGTAAGCTATTTATGATGATATTTTTCATTTTTAATGATGGTGCAGGCCCGGTATAGCTGCTCGGCCAGTACGAGGCGCACCAGCATATGCGGGAATACCAGCTTCGAAAGGCTCCAGGTATAATTAGCACGCCTGAACACAGCATCGTCCACGCCGTAAGCACCACCAATCAGAAAAACCAGTTTTTTTTTGCTTTCGTTTGATCGCTGCACGATAAAGTCTGCCAGCTCTACCGATGACATCTGTTTTCCTCTTTCATCCATCAACACCAGATAATCATCTGCCTGCACCTGCTGCAGTATCAGCTTAGCCTCCTGCTTTTTCAGTTCGTTTTCCGAAAGTGCAGCGGCATTCCTGGGCGGAGCGATCAGTTGCCAGTCGCCGGGATAATATTTATTCAACCGGCGGGTAAATTCTTCCACCCCTGGTTGTATATAAGCCTCGTTGGATTTGCCTACCGAAAGAAGGAGGATTTTCATGCAATAAAGGAGCTTGTATAAATGTAATGGTTGCGGTGCATCAGTAAAACACCATTCAAAGTAAACACATCCGTTTCAAAGTAACAGTTTGTTGTTTCCAGTTTCAGCACAAATTATTCAGGAAATTCGTAACAGCAGAGTATCTACACGACAAATTGAATCATTTTGAAAAATACCTTATCGACACCAACATTGCCATCTTTTACATGAAAGGAAGTTCGATCTCGAAACAAAGTTTGAAAAAGTAGCAGCAGGCCTGGGCGGAGGAAGGCTTCGGCTAAGCTTACGTTAATTGAAGTTTCGCCTAACCATGCGCCTTGTCTTGACGGCGAAAGGCTGAGTGGAATGCTTTCTGTATTGCAAGGTGGAGTAAGCGTTTTATTATCTCACTTCTTAAACAACGACACCAATTTTTTGCCCCCTGCCATAACCGGCAATGCAATTAATCCTGCAACGATGCCTGCTAAAAGATCTTTAATGATTGAGGGGAGTTGCGGAAGGAGGTGATGCAGGTAATCTATATTATGCACAAAAATACCGCCGGAAACCAACAGCAGCGCAATGGTACCAACAACCGCCAGCACCCTGATGATAACGGGCAGCAATTTAACCAGCAGGTTGCCCACCTTCGACAAAAAACCTTTGTTTGCAGCGCGCTTTATCAACTGGTAGCCAAAATCGTCCATTCTCACAATCAATGCTACAATGCCATATACACCCACCGTTGCCAGGATGGCTACAACAGAAACAGTTAGTATTTGTATTGACAAACTTTTTTCTAAAACAGTTCCAAGCGCAATCACTACTATCTCTACGCTAAGTATAAAATCGGTTGAAACAGCGGATTTTATTTTGTTTTTTTCCACGGCCACAGACTCTTCCTCTTTTTGCTCCACGCCGGTAGGTTCGTGTTTTTTCTTCCGGTGAAAGAAGTATTCTATTATTTTTTCAACGCCCTCATAAGCCAGGTAAAATCCTCCGGCAATTAAAATAAACTTTATGGCTGCGGGAAAAAATGCGTTGAGCAGCAGGGCAACCGGAACAATAATAAGCTTGTTCACGAACGACCCTTTGGTAATTGCCCACAACACCGGCAGTTCGCGCGATGCCAGGAAGCCGGTAGCCTTTTCGGCATTTACAGCCAGATCATCTCCCAATATGCCGGCAGTTTTACGCGTAGCAATTTTACTTGCTACCGCCACATCATCCATTAAAGCCGCTATATCGTCTAAAATTGCAAATATCCCTGATGCCATTTTTCCTGCTGTTGAATATAAGCAGTAAAAATATGGATATTATCTTTTCGGGCGCTGTAAATCCGGATTTCAATCGTCAGTTCGCCCGTTCAGCTTCAGCATCTGCCGCGTTATCGGAATGTTTGCGTTTGCGGGCAAAGCTCTCTTTGCCAAACCGCCAGGTAAACGCAATGCCTATGCGCTGCGTGTCCGATTCATTTACATGATAAGCGGTTGCCTGCTTTAAACCAACGGAGTGGTCTTTTTGCACCCACGAATGAAAAATATCTTCCAGGCTCAGTCGAAGCGCGCCTTTGTCTTTGAATATTTTTTTTTGAACCGCACCGTATACCCTGTACCGTGGTTTGGTAATGGTTTGTCCGCTGATGTCCTTTCCCGAATAATACAAGGTTGCTTCACCACCCCATCCTTTTTTAAAGCTGAACTGGTTAAAAAAGTTCAACCGCATAGCGTATGTTGACGGTGCAAGTTTTTCGGAATAAGCCATGCCGTTGAGCGACAAATGTGCCAGCATCAGGTTCACATTCATACTCCACCAACTGAAAATATTTTTGTTCACATTGGTTGCCAGCACAATCATATTACCAGTAGCAACATTATCGGGCCGCGTAATAAATACTTCATCCACCACATTGGTCACATCAAAAATAACATCTGTAAAATGCCCATATTGCAGCCCTATCCCCAACCACTGCCGGTGCTGATATTTTATTTCTGCCCGGTATTGATATTGCGGGGCAATGAGCGGATTACCGGTTGTATAGGAATAATTATCCCTGTAAGCAACAAAAGGATTCAACTGCTGGTAATTAGGTCGCCTTATCCTGCGCGCAACACTTATAGCCAGGGCGTTGTTGCCATTGCTGTCTAATTTGTAACTCATAAATACCGAGGGAAAAAGGCTGGTATACTTCCTGCTGAAAGTGTTTTTTTCCATTGCCGGGTTCGCAGCCAACGTGCCGCTCAACACTGTGTGCTCCGCACGTAAGCCCAATTGCAACCCCAGTCTTTTCCAGCTTTTCTTTGCATTTGCATAAGCAGCATGCATCTGTTCTTTGTATATAAAATGATTCGATCTGCTATAGTCCGGAATATAATTCTGCTGCTCCACGTCAAAATACCGAGCATTATCATCGTTGTTTACAAAGCCCGATTTTACGCCAGCCTCCATCAGCGCTTTGTTTTTGAAAGGATGCATATAATCGACCTTCACCGTATAAATGTCAATCGCCGGCAAAAGATCGTAGAAGAATTGTTCGCTTCGTTTCGAGGTTCCGTCCATAGCAGCCATACTATTATTGAAATATTGTTCGCCGGGCGTAGTATAGTTAATATAGTTAGCATCTGCCGAAAGTTCGTGCCCGTTGTTGTTGAACTTATGGGTAAAGTTGATGTTGGCACCAAGGTTATCCCGACCGCCGGTCCCTGTAATTAAACCTAAACCCACAGAATCATATCCATTCGTTTCATTGAAGCTGGTGCTTACAGATTCCATGCTGGCCTGGCGTGGGTTTTTATTCAGGTTTAGAATAAAACCATAAGTTGTTTTGGAAGAAGCGAAGTAATCCATTCCCAATCTTGAATAATAGGTGGTAGTGGTATACCATTGCATGTTCTCCAACGCAACCGATGATTGCAGCAATTTGTTATCGTCAAAAAACTGCCGCTGGTATCCATCGGCGTTATAGTGTTTTTCGCGGCCATAGCTGAAGCTGCCAAACAAATTGACTTTTTTGCGGTTGTAATTCAGGTTGATAGATTCGTTGCTTCTTGTATATACTCCCTGGCTGTATGCTGTTGCTATATTGCCGGTAAGCCCTCCTGCCCTGTTCTTTTTCAGGCGGATGTTGATGATGCCGCTTCCGGCAGCGTCGTACTTTGCCGATGGATTGTCCATCAGCTCTATCTTATCGAGCAAATTACCGGGAATAGATTTCAGGTAGGCTGCCAGGTCGTTTGCTGATAAATACGTGGGCCGTCCATCTATCATTACCAGCACGCCTTCTTTTCCATTCAGTCCAATTTCATTATTAATACTTACGGTTACTCCCGGTGTTTTGCCCAATATTTCCAGCGCATTACTGGTGGCGCTGCTGATCATCGCATCCACATTTACAATTGTCTTGTCAATATCCTGCTCAATCAAACGGCGTTTTGAAGTCACCACCACCTCCTTCAATTCGCTGCTTTTTGAAGACCGGAGTATAATGACGGGTAATTCTATGTGCATGTTTGCAGTACCAAGCGAGATATGCGGGCTGGAATACGGCATCGTGCCTGCGGCGGTAATGGTGAGGTAATATGTTCCGCTTGCAAGTCTTTCAAATAAAAAGCTGCCGTTGTTGTCTGCCCGCATCGTCAGTGCATCAGCCGAATCTTTAGTACCCGTCAATACGATTGTAGCCCCGGCCAACGACTCATTACTGCTGTTTTTTACCTTTCCCTTTATGCTGCCTTCCAAAGCCTGCGCCGCAAGCTGCTGAAACAGTACAACGCATAGCGCTGCCGTTAGTAAATATTTCATTGCCATCATGTTTTAATAGCTGAACAATTATTTCAACAAATATTGAGCAGGCTAAAGGCTGTTTAAAATAATAGTGTTGTACTTTGGTTGAAAACTGACGAACCGCGTATTGGTGATGACCAACCGTTTCGGCAGGCTTTAGCGTGGTTCCGTCAGTAAAAAAGAAAGACTGATCATATATATTAGCAGCATAGGAGCGAAAGGAACAACTTGCCCGAAAATGAAATACATGAAAGACAAAACACCGTCACAGGCTTTTGGTCAAAAAGAAATTTCGCTGAGTGTGCATCTTGTGTTTTGCATACTGGCAGCCATCATTATTTATACATCTGTAAGTGCATATATCAAACTCATTACTAACGGCGAGGATGAAGAAATAGCAGGTGCATCAATCTTTCTGTTCCTGGGCGGAATATATGCCGGCAGATTTTTATCGCAGTTATGGATCACACGACAAAAGAATATACCTGTATGGCTGTTGGTGCTGTTGCCCTTAGCAATGACGGCCTGCATTTTTGTATCCGTTTTTTTTGCCGGCAGCCTGTTGCAGCACCAGGAAATGATGTACTTTTTATTCCTGGCTTTCCCGCTCTTTTTATTATGCATATTCACCGGCATCTTTATAAAACTGGTGCGCGAAAGAATAAAGCGGCAACTGCAGGAAGCGCAGATCGAAGCCATCAACAGCCGCAGCGAACTCCAGTTGCTGCAATCGCAGCTAAGTCCGCATTTTTTGTTTAATACGCTCAATAATATATACGGCATTTCCATTAGTCAACACGAAAAAATTCCCGGTCTGTTGCTGAAGCTGGCCGAGTTGCTTCGCTATTCTATATACGAAGCAAAAGAATTGTACGTTCCGGTTAAAGAAGAGCTGGCCTATATTCACAATTTTATTGACTTCGAAAAACTGAGGCTGGAAGACAGGCTTTCTTTATCTATAGAAGCAGACGAAGCGCTGAAACAGAGCAACGGGAAGATTGCCCCCATGCTGCTGATCGTTTTTGTTGAAAATGCGTTTAAGCATGCACGTAATACCAGCAGCGGAAAAATACATATTGAAATCGCTGCAAAGCTTTGGCAGGGCGCACTGTTGTTTACGGTTAAAAATTCATTTTCCAGCCAGCAGCCTGTCATCAACAATGAAAAAAACAGCGGGTTGGGGCTTGAAAACGCCAGGAAAAGACTGGAATTATTATACCCGCAGCAATACGATCTGAAAACTGCCGCAAAGGATGGATTTTATACTGTAATGTTGCGTTTAAATATGAAATAATGGGGGATAACATTGGTTGCCTGATAGTAGATGACGAGCCCATTGCGAGGGAGATATTGCGCAGCTATTGCGAACATCTGCCTGCTTTGCGCATTGCTGCTTTATGCCCCAATGCATTGGAAGCAAAAAAAATATTGCAGGAGCAAGCCATTGATCTTATTTTTTTGGATATCAATATGCCGGTGCTGGATGGTATAGGTTTTTTAAAGACATTGAAAAATGCACCGCAGATTATTTTAACAACAGCCTACAAGGAATATGCGCTGGAAGCATTTGAGCTTTCGGTTTGCGACTACCTGCTGAAACCGTTTTCTTTTGAACGTTTTGTAATGGCGGTGGATAAAGCAATAGAAAAAATAAAATCAGCACCCGGCCCGGTTATAACGGCAACAAAACAGCAAAGCGATGAACCTTTATTTGTGAAAGCCGATGGAAAGATCTATAAGATTGACTGCAACACTGTTTTGTATGCAGAAGCCAGCGGAAACTATACAAGAATTGTTACCACCCAAAACACCATCATGCCCGCCATAACATTTACCAGCCTGCACGAGCAGCTTCCTGCTACAATATTCATCCGCGTGCATCGATCCTTCATCATCAATAAAAATAAAATAACACATATTGAAGGGAATCGTGTTTTTATTGAGCGCATTGAAATACCCATTGGCAGCAATTTCAAAGACAGCTTTATGCGGGAACTGGGCTTTAACCAGTAATCCAAACGTTTACGGATACGCTAATCTTTCGGATTTTTGATCATTGCAATAAGGCGTTGCCCTCTTACAAGCATTTTCAAAGCTCTACGTCTTACAGAAATAACCGGCTGCTTTTGTCCCGATTTCACCAGGTCGGTTTTATACGCGTTCACAATATGCTGGTGCGATAAAATGCCGGCGATATACCCCTTGTCGGACACAACGGGCAGGATATCTACATTTTCGCTTACCATCAGCTCAAGCGCATTTCTCAATGTATAAAACATGTTTACAGCCACCGGTGTTCTACGAACCAGTTTGCCCACAGGCGTGTTTTCGTTGTGCTGCATTCCAAACAAATTTGAGGAGCTGATGATGCCCACCAGTGCATTGTCATCATTGGTAATAATGAAATGATTGCCATCGTATTCACCGTTTGTTCTTACCCATTGCCTTGCTTCGCCAACCGACACATCGCTGTTAATAACAAAACCCTGATCCACTACCACTTGTCCCACTGTAAGCTCCTGCAATATATCAGGCTCAAACGAATCTGGTGTTTTAACACCACGACGGGCAATCTTTTCTGTCATGATCGTATTTTCCATAAAGAAGAACGATACCATATAAGCCCCTGTGCACGCAGCCAGCAATGCCGACAATCCATTCAGCGCCCCGGTTGTTTCTATGGCAAAAGCAATGGAGGTTAAAAAAGCCCGCGAAGCACCGGCAAACATCGCTGCCATACCCACCAGTGCCGCCATTGTAGCCGATATGCCAACATCAGGCAACAGATACATGGTTAGCTGCCCCAGTAAAAAACCGACAGCGCTGCCCATTGTTAGCAACGGTGCCAGTGTACCGCCCGAAGTGCCACTACCCAATGCTATAGCCCATGAAATGAATTTAAATACCACCAGAAAAAAAACGATTTGCAATGGCAGCTCTCCGTTCAGCACATGGGTAATATTCTCATACCCCACACCCAGTGTGCGCGGAAAAAAATAACCTACTATGCCTACCGCAAGCCCGCCAATAGCAGGCCACCACATCCAATGGATAGGAAGTTTGCCAAACAGATCTTCTATATAGTAAACGATTTTGGTTACCCCTGCCGAAAGAACGCCTATCAGCAGTCCTATTACACTATAACATAACAATGCTTCATTGCCCGGCACCTTAGGTACCGCAAGTACTGCAAACACGGGTTCAGCACCAAACAACAGGTGGTGGCCTGCCGCGCCCGTAATGCAGGCTAACGCTACAGGTATAACCGAACGCGGCGAAAATTCAAACAACAATAACTCAATGGCAAGAAAGATGGCCGCTACAGGGCTGCCGAAAATAGCCGACATGCCGGCTGTGGCACCACAGCTTAAAAGTATTTTACGCTCATTGTGAGTGATCTTTAAGATCTGCCCCAACGTTGACCCTAACGCACCGCCGGTAGCAATGATGGGGCCTTCTGCTCCAAAGGGACCTCCGGTACCAATAGCAATGGCAGACGACAGGGGTTTTAAATAAGTAATAGCCGGTTTGATCTTGCTTTGATTGGTGAGTATTTGCTCCATGGCTTCAGGAATGCCATGTCCGCGAATGGCACCCGAACCATAATAGGCCATCAGTCCCACAAGCAGTCCGCCCAGCACCGGTATGAGTATCACCCATGCCCCCAACCCGTGGTTTGCGGGGCTTGCAGCTTCGGCGCTAAGCCGTCCATAGAAGAAAAGCTGAGTGGTTATATCGATCAAAATCACTAAAAATTTCGCAATGGCACTTACGCAAATTGCTATAGCAACTGCATAGCAGGAAATAAGAAATACTCTTTTTTTTCCTGCTGCTACTGCAGGTTCCATCGACGCCGCTTCCAGGGAATCTGTGAGAGATACAGACACGGGAATACCGGTTTTTACATTTCCTTTCAACATATTAACATGAGTAAACGAACAAAAATGGGCTCAAAAATATGATTTAAATCATAAATTTGAAGCATAAAATTCAATCAAATGCCTATTTTTGTTACATAAATAATGCCTTACAACAAGATGTCTGCTAAAAAAATCCATTTCGACCCAAAAGTTTGCTTCCTTACCAAAAACAGTCCGGCAGCCTGGCATGAGTTGATCAACAGCAACAAAAAAATACGGCGCTTTAAGAAAGGTGAAACATTGTTTGTGGAAGGCGATACAATTGAAGGAATGTATTTTTTGTACGAGGGCATTGTAAAGGTACACAGGCAATGGGGCAGCCAAAAGGAGCTGATCATACGTTTTGCTCAATCGGGAGACATGATTGGATACCGTGGGTTGGGTAACAACGGCCAGTATACGGTAACGGCTACCGCTGTTGAAAATATAACTGTTGGCTATGTTGATATTGTTTTTTTTGAATCGCTGCTGCAAACCAACCACCAGCTTACTTACGAGATTATGCAGTTTTATGCAGGTGAACTGCAACGTGCAGAAAAGAAAATGAGCAACCTGGTGCACATGAGCGTTAAAACCCGGGTAGCAGAGGCCTTGCTTGCACTGAACAACCAGTTTGGCAAAAACAAAGAAGGATATATTGATGTGCAACTGAGCAGGCAAGACATTGCTGCCTTTGTTGGCACAGCTTACGAAACGTTGTTCAGAACTTTCCAGGAACTGATACAGGAAAAACTGGTGAAGGTGAGTGGTAAAAAAATTTTCCTGCTCAAAGAAAAAAAGCTGGAAGCTATGATCCTGTCGGGCTAACCACCCGCCACAAGCATTCAGCAGTACTATCGATTTCTTAACGTAAAACTATAAATTATGGAATACGAAAACCTGCAAACGCCTTTTACCAAGGCTTTTCTTACAGCACTGTTTGTTGGCATTGTAACATCGGTAGTGTGTTTGATTTACAATAGCGTTTATCGCGATCAAACCGGACTTGCCCCAACAGATATTATCAATGTTGGCTCTATTATTTTTGGTGTTCACATTGTTTTTTTACTGCTCGGTATATTATTTTACCTGGTGCGCCTGTGGAAAAAAACAGGAGAAATAATATACGTTGTTGCGTTGCTGTTATTAACTGCTTTTTTAAGCTGGAAGGCTGAGCGTGTGGTACGCAGCACCGACCAAGTAGTTACCTTGGAGTTTCGCGGATTGCTGTTAGGCATTGTACTGATCATGGGCTTAGCTGCAGCCATTGTGGTGCCGGTATTGTTTCATAACAAAAAGTTTGTAAGAAACATCTTGTAGGAAAGAACCAAGAAGGCAATATAGCTTTCAGCTATCAGCATTCAGCGACCACCGATAACCGATGGCTTACCGGGCGGAAGGCAGCCGTAAGGAGGCTGTTGCGGTTCCTTACACCCTTTACCTTATACCCTATACCTTACACCCTACACCTCACACCTTATAAAACCTGATGCCTAACAGCCCCTGCCAAATATGGCCTGAAATTCGCATGCGTTTAAGAAACTTTTTTTATGACCGACATCGATTTTGCCAAAGGCACTTTAAAAGAACTGGAAGCTGAAGTTCCTGCTACCAGGAAATGCATTGAAAGAATTCCTGAAAACCTGTACAACTGGAAACCTCATGAAAAGTCGATGAACTTAGGCTACCTTACCCTGTTAGTGGCAGACATTCCCCGGTGGATCGCTCATATGCTCGAAAACGGGGACATTGATTTTGCTACGTTCAATCAATTCCAGCTCAGCACCAATGCTGCGCTGGTGGCGCATTTTGACGATAATATCCGGGCGGCAAAACAGGCGTTGCAGCAAGGTAAAGGAAGGGGCGCTCAGCAAAATATTCCACCTTAAAAACCAGGGGCAGGTATTGTTCAGTTCTCCATTGCGCGACAACCTGGAGTCAACCATCAACCACATGGTTCATCATCGCGGGCAGCTAACGGTATACATGCGTCTTAACAATATTGCAGTACCGTCTATATATGGTCCATCGGCTGATGACAGGTCGTTTTGAGTTTAGGGATTTGAACCACAAAGGCACCAGGACACAGAGGTGCACGGAGGTTTGAATGTTTGGCGTTTATCGTTGCACCGCCGCTCCTCCGCGTAAGTTGCGTGAAACGAAGGAACCACAAAGGCACAAGGACACAGAGGTACACGGAGGTTTGAATGATTTGGCGTTTATCGTTGCGCCACCGCTTCTCCGCGTACGTTGCATGAAACGAAGGAACCACAAAGGCATCAGGACACAGAGGTGCACGGGGGTTTGAATGGTTTGGGGTTGGGCGTTTATCGTTTAGGGTTTGCCGTTTGAAAACTAAAACTGAAAACACCAAATCCCAAACTACCTATACATCATCTGCTGCCGCTCCGTGCTGCCGGCGGCCAGGTATTTTTTTAAAAAGAGCAATTGCTCTTGCCTGCGCTGCGCAAGCCGCTCCATTCTTTTTTTAATGCCTTCCGTATCGTATTGAAAGTTTTCTACCAATATTCCGATCTGCTCAATCTTTGCACCGGCGCTTTTCAGCAATGCCGCTACAGGATCAAGCATAGCAACTATTGCTGCATCAGATCGGGAAGGAAGAAATCCGTTGTTTCGAAACTGAATGAACTCATTAAATATGTCGGTGGCTTTGTTAATATCTTCCACTGCGCTATTATAGTGCTGCATGTCATTCTCTCCCGCAATGATGGCAATATTCATCCGGTTATACGACTGCCACAACCGGAACATTTCCTTATTGCCCCCGGCCTTTTTCATCCGCCTTTCAATAGAAAGAAATTGCTGCAGACTGTCTGCAGCAAGAAAGGCTTTGATAGAATCGCGGAAATGAAGCGGCGAAAGATTTTTCTTTTGCCCGTTGCTATACCCCACCGGGTAATCCAGCAACTGCCATATAGGATCGAAAGGAACATGGGTTTGTGCAAACAGCAACGGGTCTGCCAAAAAATACTGATTGCCGTTTTGCAACCCCGCATCCCAGGTAGGATCGCACAAATACCATTCATTGTTCAGTTGCACTGCGCACCAGCTATGCGCCACATCCCGACTGTCGCCACTGCCCGACGCATATCCATGCACTACATACGAAGCTATATTAAGCCTGTTTGATATATCGGTAAACAACGATGCAAAATTTTCGCATACCCCTTTCCGTCTTCTCAAGGTAGCATTGATCTTCGTTTCATAATCAACACCCCAGTTAAAATAATAAGAGCTGTCTTTATCGTAGCGTATGTTTGAGATGATCCAATTATAGGCAGTCCTCAACTGCTCCTGTGGCGAAGGATACCGGCGTTGCAGATAATCAGCAAATAATGATGCGGAATAAGTAGCCGAATCGGGAATGTATACCCTGCTCACCGCAATATTGCTATTCCACACCTGGGCATCAACATTCGTGCTGGCCAACCACAGTCCACACAATACCAGTAAACGTTTCATACCCTAAAATTATACAAAATGGCGAATGATTTACATCGGTGCATTTTACAGGGGTATTGCGGTAAAATGGCTGTAAAATTTCCCATTGGCGGGAAATATCTTCCCGCTATCGTACAATGCCTCCAATTACGGCAGCCTTAACATTCTTTTTAGGGATGGAGAGCAGGATGGTAACATTCTTGCATACATGTTCATATCTCATCACTTAAAATTGATATTATTATGAAAAAGTTTTTAGCAGTTATAGCAATACTGGGAACCATTGCGGTTGGATGCAGCACACCTGAACCTACCGCTACCGAACCTTCTACAACAGACAGTACTACTATGAACCAGCCTGACACTACTACCCAGCAGGTGCAGCCCGACACAACCCAGAATCAACAATAAGAAAGATACATTGATAACAACAAGTTTAGTATTGAATTTGTTTTGCGTGAACCGGTATTGACTGGTTCATTTTTTTGTAACATACCAGCCGCCGACCGACCCGCAAATTGAATACGTTTTTATCTACCAAGTTGCAGTTGCTCTATTGTCGCATTTAACCTCCTATATTGTCACTTACACACCGCATTGCAATCAATTCAGCTTTTTAGTTTTGTATCAACAATTCATCATCTAAAAAATAATTTGTTATGAGCAAGCGGATATCAAATCAAAAAATCACGTCGAACCTTTGGTTTAACAGGAATGCGGAAGAAGCTGTTAATTTCTATGTCAGCATCTTTAAAAACTCAAAAATAGGACGCAAGACTTACTACACAAAAGACGGGTTTGAGTACCACCAGATGCCGGAAGGCACAGTACTCACCATTGAATTTATTATTGAAGGACAGGAGTTCGTTGCATTGAACGGCGGTCCGCAATTCAAGTTCAACGAAGCCATTTCATTTGTTATCAATACCAGCAACCAGGAAGAAACAGATTACTACTGGAACAAACTCACCGAAGGGGGCGATCCCAGCGCACAGGTATGCGGCTGGCTGAAAGATAAATTCGGCGTATCGTGGCAGGTAGTACCCACTGAAGTAGTGGATATGCTGCAAGACCCCGATCCGGCAAAAGTAAGCCGCGTTTCGCAGGCCATGTTCCAGATGAAGAAACTGGATATTGCAAAATTCAGGGAAGCGTATGCGGGAAAGGCATAGGGTGTAGGGAGTAAGGTGTAAGGAATACAACTCCTTCGCCTTACTTCTTATTACAATCTACTATTAGTAGTAGTCAACAATCAGCCGTCTACGTCATTTCAACGCAGGAGAAATCTCCTTTTTGTTTCTTGTTTTCTGTGCTGAGCGAGGTGTCCCTGGCTGCCGTCAGGCAGGTTCGCCTCGCTCTTTTTTGTTGTCGCCTCCCGGCTACCTTGCAACATGCAACCCTGAAACCTGAAATTCCCTTAGCTTTAACAGCCTTTTATTTTTCAAGTAAATCTGTTATAGCTTATGGCATACACACAACCACTCTCTTGTTTGGCAAAAGCAAGATCAGCTTCCATTCAGTTCCTGCCTGTTTTGGGGATCAGTTTTCTAATGGTATTATATGGATGCAATAATGCCCACGAAACAAAGTCTTCGCTGCCCCGCATTGCCATAGCAGGATTGGGAATTGAATCCAGCACTTTTTCTCCGGCACTTACAAACGAAGAAGCCTTTCATGCAAAATACGGAGCGGAAGTTTTCACTTCTTATCCTTTTATGGCCGTAGATTCTCCATTGCGCAAACGAGCCGTATGGCTGCCAGCACTCACCGGCAAATCGCTGCCCGGGGGAGCTGTTACAAGAGAGGCATATGAATCACTCGTAAACAAAATACTGGATTCGCTGAAAAAGAACGGACCGTACGACGGATTGTTTTTTGATATTCATGGCGCCATGAGTGTGGTAGGGTTAGATGATCCGGAGGGCGATCTTATTACCCGCATCCGGAAAGTGATCGGCAATAAAACGATTGTTTCCACTTCTATGGATTTGCATGGTAATGTATCGGAGCGGCTGGCTGCCAATACCGACCTGATTACCTGTTACCGGATGGCGCCACATGAAGATGCCATGGAAACGAAGGAACGATCGGTACGCCAATTGATAGAAAGAATTGAAAGCGGCAAAGGAAAGCCTGCGTATAAGGCATGGATACCTATACCCGTTTTGCTGCCTGGCGAAAAAACAAGCACCCGGATTGAACCTGCAAAAACGATTTACAAAGCAGTGGCGCCCGCTGCTTTGCAACCTGGTGTTATTGACGCGGCTATATGGGTAGGTTATGCTTGGGCAGACGAGCCGCGCAATCATGCTGTTGTAATGGTAACCGGAGACGACAAACCAACGGTAACGCGTACTGCCGAACAACTGGCACGCAGCTTTTGGGAAGCCCGGTCTGATTTTGCCTTTGTGGCGCCCACCGGCAATTTGAAAGAATGCCTGGACAAAGCCATCGCAAGCGACAAGCATCCCTTCTTCATCAGCGATTCGGGAGACAACCCCACTGCGGGGGGCGCCGGTGATGTTACCTGGACATTGAGGGAAATACTAGCCCGCACCGAATTTAAAAAGCCTGACGGACCATCGCTGATCTATGCTTCCATACCCGGCCCGAAGCTGGTTGAACAAGCCATTGCTGCAGGCGTAGGCGGAAAAGTAGATGGCTTTGCCGGAGCCGAAGTGGATGCACGTTATGCTCCGCCGGTAAAAATAACGGGTACGGTTACTGCCATAGAACATGGAGATAAGAATGCAGAAACAGAAGTAGTAGTAAAAATGGGGAGTGTATCCATTATTGTTACCAAAAAACGCAAACCGTATCACAAAGAAATTGATTTTACCAGATTAAAGCTGGAGCCCCGCAAAGCCGATATTGTTGTGGTAAAGATCGGCTACCTGGAACCGGAGCTGTACAACATGCGGGCAGACTGGTTGCTGGCGCTTACGCCGGGTGGTGTGGACCAGGACCTGGAAAGACTGCCGTATAAACGGATCAAACGTCCAATGTTTCCGCTGGATAAGAACATGCCGGAACCGGACTTATCGGCACAATTCATCCCTTCGTCAGATGCGTTGCAAGAAGTGATTGAACCAGCCAAACAATGACCGGGCGCAGGATGCGTATAGTGAAACAGAATATTGGTATATCGGTAGGCAATCTATACCTATATAATAATCCGGATATATTATACGTTTCAATTACAACACCTCTAACCAAATATGAGCAGTCTTCCCCTTATTATTGATGCCGGAACAGATATGTTCAGTTTCTTCGAAATGACGCCGGACCTTGTTTGCATTGCCGGCAAGGATGGTTATTTCAGGGAGGTTAACCCTGCTGTAGTAACAACCTTCGGTTATACAAAGGAAGAACTCTTTGCCAGCCCTATCTCGCATTTGATACATCCCGACGATAAGGAAATTACCAGGCACAGAAGGGAACAATTATTAAAGGGAAAAAACCTGCTTAATTTCCGCAACAGGTATATAGCCAAAAACGGCGACATCATCTGGCTTGAATGGACTTCTACCTACCTGCCTGACAAAGAAGTTGTATTTGCTATTGCTAAAAATATTACGCTCAGGAAAGCGGCTGAGTTGAAGGCGGAACAGGAATACGAGCGGTTTAAAAATCTTGCCGCTCATTTTAAAAATGCGCTGGAAGCAGACCGGAAATACATTGCGGCTGAATTGCATGAAGAACTCGCGCAGATGGCTTCGGTAGTAAAGCTCGACATTGACTGGATAACGACAAACGAACCGGAACTCAAAAACGATTCGCTGGAAAGATTCAAACATGCGGGCGCTGTTTGCAGTCTCCTTGTTCACGCTATCCGGAGAATGTCTTTTTTCATGAGTCCGAATATGATTGAAGACCTCGGACTAACGGCTACCATCCAACGTTATTGCGAAGAATTTGGTTTAATACATCATGTTTCATGTACTATGACGGGTGAGTGTGAAGAATCAACATTAACTACCGTAACCAAATTTGATATTTTCCGTATTTGCCAGGATGCTCTCGGATATACTGCCCAGCAAAATGCAAAAGATATTCGTGTACACCTGCAACACGCCACCTACCAAATAAAGATCAGCATACAATTCAGCAAGAGCAGCAAAAATGCATTGCGGGACGATTACAAGCTGATGCAGGAAAAAATCAACGCCCTGAATGGGGCATTGGAGATGCAAACTTCCGAAGAGGAAACGGTCATTCGTGTGAGCATTCCGGTGTGAAGCCCTCGTTGGGGAAATGACGAATAAATTAAGTCTTGAAAGCCACATGCCTCGCGAATGTCTCATTCTTCGACATGCCAAGCAGTAGTACAAAGCCCGGCATTAGCCATTCGGACGGAGAGAAGTCTACTGTCGTACGCTACACGAAAGGTCGCTATACGAAGTCTCCAGACTTCGTATACTCTATGTTCTCCGGAGACTTCAGTCTCCGACAAAATAAATTACTGTCTGAAAAGATGATTGGGATAATTCAGCGGGTCCTGGTTCAGGATATCGCACAGCGCCTGGTACAGTTCAGGATAATGCAACTGGAGCCTGTCGGGACTTTTGAAATAGATCTCGATGCTTTCGGCCCAAAACTCCTGAAAATCTTTAATAGCATATTCTGAGTAAAGCCCTATGGTGAGTATTTTTTCAACGTGGTAAATTTTATCGCCAATAGAGTTGAACTTCCTGAACGAATCCTTAAAGTCTTTATCAATGCTCAGCTCTGTTTCAAAGTTCTGGTAGTATAATGCATGCGCCATTTCGTGCAACCCAACATTCTGCAGGTCGTATTTGTTTTTATATCCTTCCAAAAACTGCTTCCAGGCAATGTTGATGGTATTGCCCGTTACATTCCCAATCAGAATGCGGAAAGGTTCCAGCCCTACAAATGCTTCGGGAAATATTTGTATGATGTTAAAATGCGAAAGCAGGAATTTTCTTAACCCAAAAGTCAATTGCACTGCCGATGCGCTGATGAGTATCGGCATTTCGCGATATCCTTTTTTATCGTGGATGATGAAAATTTTGGTGTCGATGAACTTCCTGAGCCTGCTTATAAATTTCTCCTTGTCAATGTCCAGCAGCTTGTTGTAGTAAGGAAAATGCTTGGAGAGCACCGTGTGCAACACGTCATCCGAAAACTCAAGGTCATTTCCGTTGTATACCAGCGGGCAGGTAATATGCGCTTCGTCCGAAGCCTTTTTATCGTGCCCGGTAAAATCTGTGGAGTCTGCCAGCGTATGCTTACGTTGACGCGTAACCTGCCAGATTAATGCAATAACTAATATGATTACAACTATCCAGGTGATCATCACTTACATAAATAAGCTTCGGATAGTGTATAACGTATCAGGTACCCAATAAATTATCTTTTTCCTCGTCTTCCAGCAAATTCAGGTCAATTGAGTCCTGGCCTGCAATACCTTCGATCGAACCGCGGATATGCGCCGCATTTAACAGAACCTTTTCCAGGCTCTTTTCGCGGGACTTCCACAGCTTCTCCATGGCATCGCGCTCCCTTTGAATAGATATCTTCATGGCTAAAAACCCCTCCCGTATCGCTTTCCATTGCTCCCCAAACTCCCTGCCGGTTAAATAATCGTATAAAAGGTGCATTTTGTCACCCTTATTTTCCTGGCTTTTGGTGGCGTTATACACCCGTATAATTCCATCACGCAAAATATGAGCCAATGCGCGAACCTCCGAAAACGAGCATACCCACACGCCATTCTTTTCACCAAATTGATCCATGTCCTTTGGCATTGTTTGCGTAACAATCACCGCCAGGTCAGCACCCTGGCTGCGCATATCAATCTTCAGCTTTTCAATCCAGTCAACCCCAAAGTTTTGCGTACGCTTGCTTTCGTAAATAATTTTGCCACACTCCTGCCCGTATTGGTTGCGCACCATTTGTATGCAATCTGCACCTCTTGCGCCCTTACCCACTTCCGTTACCTGGTCAAAAGGAAAGCTGCCGCGCAACAGGTCTTCCAGCAACAGTTCCTGCACCTCTCCCTGCATTTGCATCGATCCCTGCTCGGCCTTGCGTTTCATCTGGTCTATCAGCTTTTTCTGATCTTCCAGTTGCTTTTCCATTTCCTTCATCCGAAGCTGATGCTCCGTTTCGCGGTTAGCGATCTTCTGCTCCTCAATCTTTCTTACCTCCTCCGAAATACGCTCCCTTTCTTCCAGCAATTTTTTCTGCACCTGGATGTCCATTTCCTGCTCCCGGTTTTTCAGTTCCTGCTCCCTGCGCAAAAATTCCAGTTCCCTGCTGCGCGCTTCCTTTAGCTTTTCTTCACTATCCTTATTGGATTGCTGCAATAAGCGAAGCTGGTTTTCAAAATCTGCGCTTATATTTTTCCGTAAGTTTTCTTCCAGTGCCTGCTGTATCCTTATTTTTTCTTCAGAAAGCTTTTTGGTGAACTCAACTTCTTTTTGCTGGGCTTGCTGCTGCAACAGTTGCTCCTTTTTAACAAATTCGTCCTGCCGCTTCTGCATTTCCCTTTCCTTTTGCTGCACAAATTCCTTCATCTGCTCCCTCAGTTGCTGTTTGTACTCCTCCGAAACCGCATCCTCCATCTGAAACTTATGACCACAGTTCGGACATTTTATGTCTGTTGCCATTACATTAAATTTCTGCAAGTTTACAAAAGAAGAAAAAATTCGATATTTTTAGTTTTTACTTGTGCGTATTACCCTTGGCGAGAAAGTTCAAATTTTAACAACACCGCCGTAGAGCGCTCTATTGGCGGATGTTCACCGACCGGAAAATATGCCAGCCGCAAAAATCTGGAATGCACCCTTTTTACCTGGCTAACATTTCTTTTTTTAATATGGCATTCCAGTGAGTGCATTTACCATCGCTAACTCAATACAGCAATTACCATCAGGCCAACTTGTGAAACAGACCTGTATACTACAGCTAGCCAGCCCCGGAATAGTGTGCAAGGGAACAAAAGAATTGACATTTTAGTTTTGCTTAAATACCTGTTATGATTACAAGACGATCGTTGCTTAAAAAATCATTGCTGCTTTCTGCACTGATGCAGGCTGGCACTTTCAGAAAACTAATGGCCGCTCCCCCGGCTTCTTCATTTAAAATTGGAGCTTGTGATTGGTCTATTGGCAAGCATAGTAATATCGAAGCCTTTGACGTTGCTAAAACCATAGGGTTAGATGGCATTATGGTAGATATGGGTTCGGTTGAAAACCAGCTTCACCTCCGCCAAAAAGCACTGCAACAAGACTGGCTGAAAAGGTCGGCAGAAACAGGTATTACTATTTCAAGCCTGGCGATGGGAGTGTATAACCGTATTCCGTTTCATTCCGATCCCAATACCGAAGCGTGGGTAAGCGAATCGATAGATGCTACCAAAAACATGGGTGCGCCGGTGTTATTGCTGGCCTTTTTTAATGCCAGCGATCTGCGGAACGATGATGCGCGAAAAGCTGCGGCAGTGCGTATACTCAGGTCAGTTGCTTCCCGGGCCGAAAAACAAGGCGTAGTGCTGGGTATAGAGTCGTACCTTGACGCTAAGGAACACATGGACATTATCAACAAAGTTGGTTCTAAAAATCTCAAAGTATATTACGATTTTCGCAATACTGCCGACGCGGGACATGATACTGTTGCCGAATTTAAGAAGCTCGACAAAAACCTGGTATGCGAACTGCACATGAAAGAAAACGGTTTCCTGCTAGATAAGGGAAGCGTTGACTGGAAGAAAGTAAGCGAAGCCATTTATGAAAAAGGATACCGGGGAGATGGATGGATGCAGATCGAAGGCGCCATTCCCAAAGGTGGCGACATCGTTGAAAGCTATAAATACAATTTATCTTATTTACGTACACTGTTTAAAAAGTAAAGATGACCCGATTGCTCAGCTATTTATCCGCGTTTTGTTTTATCATTATTGTTTCCTGCAAACAATCTTCCAACCAACCTAAAACAGATCTTGACCTTCATTTGCCCGACGACCTGGAAGTTACGTTGTGGGCTTCCTCTCCTATGTTGTACAATCCTACTAATATGGATGTAGACTCCAAAGGAAGGGTGTGGGTAACCGAAGCTGTAAACTACAGGAACTTCAACAACGATCCTCAAAAGTTTCACCATCGCGACAAGGGAGACCGTGTAATGATCCTGGAAGATACCGACCACGATGGCATTGCAGATTCTGCCAAAGTATTTGTGCAGGATACAAGCTTGCTGGCCCCGGTAGGCCTTGCCGTTATTGGCAATAAAGTAATTGTATCGTGCGCACCTAATATTATTGTATATACCGACGAGAATGGCGATGATCAGCCTGATAAGAAAGAGATCTTTCTTACCGGCTTTGGTGGTAAAGACCACGATCATTCCCTGCATGCGGTATTGGGCGGACCGGATGGCAAATGGTATTTCAATACCGGTAATGCGGGACCGCATATTGTTACCGATAAATCAGGCTGGACACTCAGATCCGGCAGTATATATAAAGGCGGATCGCCCTACAACACAAAGAATGAGGGCAACATGAAAAGCGATGACGGAAAAGTTTGGGTAGGTGGACTGGCATTAACCGTAAACGCCGATGGAACAGGGCTGGCAGTAAAGGGGCATAACTTCCGCAATGCTTATGAGCTTACAGTAGATTCTTACGGCAACTTTTGGCAAAACGACAACGACGATGAAGTAGCGGCCTGTCGCGTATCGTGGTTGCAGGAGGGTGGCAACGCCGGCTTTTTCAGCGCCGATGGCACCCGCTCCTGGCAGGCAGACCAACGCCCCGACCAGGATATATTTACAGCGCACTGGCACCAGGAAGATCCGGGTGTAATGCCCGTAGGCGACAGAAGCGGTGCCGGAGCACCCACAGGCATTGCCGTTAATGAGAGTGATGCGCTGGGAGAAAAATACCTGGGAATGGTTTTAAGTGCCGACGCAGGAAGGAATGTAATTTTTGGCTATCATCCCAAACTCGAAAAGTCGGGATGGATACCTACGGATAAAACCAATTTTATTACATCGCTGGGGCAAGACAATGCAATGTATGTATGGAACGATAGCGCAGCCAATACACAAAAAGAAAAATGGTTTCGTCCGAGTGATGTGACCATTGGAACAGATGGCGCCATTTATGTTGCAGATTGGTACGACCCGGTAGTGGGTGGCCACCAGATGCAGGACTCGGCAAACTTTGGAAGGATATACCGCATTGCTCCTAAAAACAAAAAGCTTGCCACTCCCAATATCGACCTTGCTGGCACCGCAGGGCAACTTGAAGCGTTGAAAAATCCGGCGGTAAATGTTCGCTACCTGGCTTTTGAAGCGCTTAAAAAACAGGGCGGTGCGGTAGTGGGTGAAGTGAGCAACTTATTAAAAGATAAAAATCCTTACGTGCAGGCAAGAGCTATCTGGCTGCTGGCGCAACTGGGCGACGAGGGAAAAAATGCTGTTGCCGCACTGCTTAAACATGAAGACGAAAAAGTAAGAGCAACTGCTTTAAAAGCGTTAAGGGTATCCGTTAGTGATATGATGCCTTATCTTACGCAATTGCAAAACGACCCGTCTGCCTATGTACGCAGGGAAGTGGCGCAGGCATTGGCAAATATTCCCTACGAACAGTCGAAACCTGTTTTACTGGAACTGATCAAACAGTATCCCGGCGACGACAAATGGTATCTTAATGCAGTGAGTGCGGCTTTAGCTGGTCATGAAGAAGAAATATATCCCGAAGTAAAAAATATTTTGGCCAAGGGAAAGGAATCGCCTGAGTGGAACGCAAAGATGATCGACTTTGCGTGGAGGCTTCACCCGGTTGCTGCACTAAGCGACCTGGAACAACGGGCTGCGAGCAGCACACTGAGTGCTAAAGACAGGAGAGCTGCCATTACAGCAATCGCCTTTATCAATGATAAAAAAGCCGCCGAAACGATGGTTGCGCTTAGCAAAAGCTCCTTGCCGGATGTGGCTGAGCAGGCAACGTACTGGCTATCGTTCAGGCAGGGCAACGATTGGTATGCGCTGCTGAACTGGAAAAACATCAAACTCAACACGGCTTATGAGCGCAAGCTGGGTAACATGAAGGCAAGGCTACTGGGTGTGCTGGATGAACATCTTGCATTAAATGCGAGGAGAGCACGACTGGAACAAATGACAAAAGATTCGTTGGGTGGACAGTTGCTGATGGGGCTGGCTTCGGAAAATAAATTTCCGAAAGAACTGGTACCAGCTATGGAGGAACTGATTTTTAAAAATCCCGATATTGCCGTAAGAGTGCAGGCAGGCAAATACTTTAAACAACCGGGCGTAACAAAACAATATGCCATTCCGGAAATTGCAGCGCTGAAAGGCGATGCTGCCAATGGCAAGACCGTTTTTACCACTTATTGCGCATCGTGCCATAAAGTAGGTGGGGAGGGTAATGATATAGGACCAGAATTAAGCAGCATTGGCAAAAAATTCGATAAAACAGGATTGCTGGATGCCATCATCCATCCTAGTGCGGCTATACTATTGGGTTATGAACCCTGGCTGATCAATACCAAAGACGGCGGTTCGTTTTTTGGATTTTTGGTGAGTGAAAACAAACAGACTATTATGATAAAGGATGTTGCCGGCAACAAAAACACGATTGCTATTGACAACATCAGCTCGCGTAAAAAACAAGATAAAAGCCTGATGCCTGAACCGGCTGTGGCTGGCATTTCGGAACAACAACTGGCAGACGTAACAACGTTTTTGCTGGAAAGAAAGTAATCAGCTGATAGCTTTCAGCCGTCAGCTATCAGTAAAAAAAGTAGGTGCAAGGTATGTCTTGCACCTACTTTTTTTATTACGCTTCACACCTTACACCCCACACCTTATACCTCCCACCCCACTTATCACTTATCACTTCCCACTTCTTTCTCAAATTTCACCACCTGGTGTTGAATAGGCTTTACCTGTTGCAGGTAAATATAAATAGCTTCCAGGTCTGTTTCGGTCATGGTTGCATACATTGTCCACGGCATGGGCGTATTAAAATCTCCGGGGCTCAGCTTTTGATGCCTGGCACTGCTGTCGGTGTACGCTTTGAATCGTTGCACAAAAGCCGCAGCCGTCCAGTTGCCAATGCCGGTTTCTTTATCAGGCGAAATATTGGACGAACGCAGTACGCCACCCGGCATTCTGAATTCCATTCCTCCTCCAAATTCGCTGCCGGGAATAATTTTTCCTTTATCTGTTTTACTATGACATTCCACGCAACCAGCGGCATTAATGATATAGGCTCCGTATTTTAATTTATCGGTTACAGGCGGTTTGCTTTCAAATTTTGCTTCCTGAGGCATGGTATTAATGAGCAGGCTGACAGGAAATTCGGCTTCCGAAACAGGTATATCATTTTTTACCGGCGCCAGCGTGCGGATGTATGCTATGATGTCGTAAATATCTTCCTTATCCATTTTGCCAAAGCGCTGGTATCCCATTACAGGAAATAATGCCCTGCCATGTTTATTTACACCGGTTGTAATAGCCCGGAATATTTCTCCATCCGTCCAGTTACTCAAAGAATAGGGAGTAATATTAGGTGCATAAAAATTGCCGGGGAATCCCATTTCCTTACCAAACTTCTCGCCGCCGCCTCCAATATTTTCATCCAGCATCGGGCCTGCAAACACGCTCCAGTCGCGCGTGCTGTGGCAATCCATACATACAGCTACACTATTGGCAAGGTATTTTCCTCTTTCTATTCTTGTGGATGTTTTTTCAACCGTTATATCGGGTGCAGCACCGGTATTGGGAAGTGCAAATTTTACATATGCGCCGGCCCCGGCAACCAGCACAACAATAATCAGTATAATGATACCTGTAATCTTAATCGCTTTCATAATTAATATATTATAGAAATGAACGCTTACTAACGGTGTATCATAAGCGCTTGCAAAGAAAATACAGAAGCTTGTTTCCGTGAGCATCAGCAGTATAAACCGTTAAAAAGGCTGCATGAAGCGTATAAACAGAGGCAGCAAGTGTATAAGATGGAGTTGAAAACCGGGTTGTGGTAGCCAACTGAAATGTTAAGGAGTATGATTCATATGGCAGATACTGGCTGAATGCCATTTTTCTGCTACGGACTAAAACAGAAAGTTGTAGATTAGCGGCGCATCTCCCCCATCCTGTAAACCATTAACTGATTACATATGCTCCGGAAAACATGGTTTAAAATAGCATTGATAATAATAGCCATTCTGTTTATTGTATACCTTTTGGGGCCTCATCCCGATGCTCCTGTATATACAGTTGAACTGCCCAGCGTACCGGCAAAAGCCGATGCGCTTGAAGCATATGTGAGTAATAATGAAGCGCAGCATACACTAAAACCCAACAACGAAGCGCGGATAGTATGGCTGAACGATTCGTTGAAAAACAAAACCGATTACGCCATTGTATACCTGCATGGCTTTAGTGCCAGCCAGGAAGAGGGACGCCCCATACACACCAATATTGCCCGCGAATTTGGCTGCAACCTTTACCTGTCGAGACTGGCAGAGCATGGGTTGGATACTATTGACCCGATGAAACGTCTTACTGCTACTGCTTACTGGGAAAGCGCTAAGCAAGCACTGGCAATAGGCAAACAGTTGGGCAATAAAGTAATATTGATGGGTACTTCTACCGGTGGTACCAACGCATTACAATTGGCTGCTACTTATCCCAATGATGTAAATGCACTGGTACTGATGAGCCCTAACATTTCCATCTTTAACGATAAATCGTGGCTGCTGAACAACCACTGGGGATTGCAGATTGCGGGTTGGGTTACAGGCGACAATTACGTTACTTCGGCAGATACAAGACCTATTTACAAGCAATACTGGTATCAGCGCTACCCGCTGGTGGCTACTACGCAATTGCAGGAATACCTGGAGACGACGATGACGCCGGAAACTTTTGAAAAGGTAAAACAACCTGTGCTGCTGTTGTATTATTATAAGGATGAAGTGCACCAGGACAGTGTGGTGAGTGTACCTGCCATGCTGAATATGTTCGATCAACTGGGCACGCCGGCTGCAGAAAAGGTAAAGGCAGCAATGCCTAACACTCAGAATCATGTACTTGGCAGCTATATCAAATCAAAAGACCTGTTGGGTGTGCAAAGAGAGATCGAAAGGTTCCTGGAAAAGAAATTGCATCTTACAAAAACAGACAGCTCTATTACCAACAATGGAACTTCGGCTACTATAACCGTTACCGGCGACAATCCGTGAAAACACCCTGTCCTTCATAATTGCCTTTCATACATTCCGCAGTATAGTTGCAACAATACTGTGCAACGGTGGGGTATGCTGTTGTGTCAATAGCGCACAACGTATAACACACAGTACACATAAAACAGCATTGTATGAAATTGAAATTTGTGATTTTGCTGGCAGTCTTTGCAGGCGCATTGGCATCGTGCAAAAAAGACCATATAAAAGGGAGCGGATCTATCAAAACAGAGCAACGCAACGTGAGTGGATTTACCAGGATTGTTGTGGAAGGTGCTACCGATGTTCACATAACCGCAGGAGCAGATTTTAAAGTGGAAGTAAAGGCTTACAGCAACCTGTTGCCTCATTTTCAAACCCGGTTAGAAAACGGAACACTTATTTTAAAGTACAGCAACGACGTAAACCCAAGAAACGACAACTCCGAAGTGTTTATAACCATGCCTGCGCTGAACGGAGTAAGCACGAGCGGCAGCGGTGATGTTGATGCAAAAGGCGATTTTGCAGATGCGCAAACATTCGATGCCAGCATCAGCGGCTCCTCCAACATCAGTATTGAAAATGCTTCGGCACAAAAACTGGTGCTTTCTATTTCGGGAAGCGGCGATTTTAAAAGTTTTGGATTTGAGAGTGATGAGGCAGACATCTCCATTTCAGGAAGCGGCGATGCTGAAATAACGGTAAACGAAAAACTGAAAGCAAAAATCCGCGGAAGCGGCAATGTATATTATAAAGGAAACCCTGCAACAATTGAAGATGATATTAGCGGCAGCGGGGAAGTAATTAAAAAATAGGGGGAAAGGTGTAGGGTAGAAGCTGTAAGGCCTTATACCCTATACCTTCCACCCTACACCTTCTACCCTACTTCTCAAATACCACGGCATCGGCTTCGGCACCCAGGCTTTCGAGCATACCAGTAATATCACTGATCATCGCATCCGGACCGCAGATGTAGAATTTCTTTCCAAAATCTTTTACATGCTCGCTCAAAAATTCTTTACCGATATAGCTGTTCAGGTAGCCTGATTTTTTTTCCTTCGTCAATACAAAAAGAGCGTTCTCACCCAGCATGTCTTTTAACTCTGTTTCTTCAATAATATCTGCCTGCGTTTTGTTAGAAAAGAAAAGCGTGTTGCCCTGCAGCCTGTTTTCTTTGTTCAACTGCCGCAATATTGCCAGGAAGGGCGTTATACCCGCACCGCCCGCAATAAAATATCCCGGGCCCTTGTATTCAATAGCGCCCCAAACATCGCGTATAATAATTTCGTCTCCGGCTTTTAAATTGTGCAAAGCATCGGTTACGCCATGATGGTCGGGATATCTTTTTATGGTAAACTCAAGGAAAGGATCCTCCTGTAGCGAGGTAAATGTAAAAGGTCTCCTTTCGTTCTTCCATTCAGCAGTATTGACCGATACTTCTGTTGCCTGCCCGGGAACAAACGTATACCCTTCGGGTTTGGGCAGGCGAAATGCTTTTACATCGTGCGTAACCTGCCGCGTGGAAATAATTTTTACAATATGCTCAGTTGGTTCCATATTGGTGAGTTTTATTGAGAACAAAGCTAGGGAAAAGGAGGGAAGGCGTAAGGGGAAGGGCGTAAGGTAGAGGGTATAAGGTATAAGGTGTAGGGTATAGGGTATAAGGCAGAGGGCAGAAAAGAGAAGGCAGTTACTGCCTTTCACCTTTCACCTTTCACCTTTCACCTTTCACCTTATACCCTCTTCCTTTCACCCTACTTCACTTCCTGCATTTCCACCAGTCGCCTGTATATGCCGTTCAGTGCCATTAGTTCCTCGTGATTGCCTCTTTCTGCTATCTGTCCTTTTTGCAGCACCAGTATTTCATCTGCATGCCTTACCGTGGATAAACGATGTGCGATCACAATAGAAGTTCTGTCAGACATTAAATGATAAATAGCATCCTGCACCAGCTTTTCGCTTTCGGTATCGAGCGAAGAAGTAGCTTCGTCCAGGATTAATATCGGCGGATTTTTCAAAACGGCTCTTGCTATGGTAAGGCGCTGACGTTCGCCTCCGCTCAGCTTCGAGCCTCGGTCGCCTATATTGGTATCGTAGCCATTTTCTTTCTTTACAATGAACTCATGCGCGTTGGCAATCTTTGCGGCATTTTCAATTTCTGCCCTCGTTGCCGAAGGATTGCCGAGCGCAATATTGTTTGCAATGGTATCATTAAACAAAATCGGCTCCTGCGTTACGATGCTCATCAATTGCCTTACCGATTGCAGCGCATAATTTTTGATATTCAGTCCATCTATCAATACTTCGCCGTTGGTAACATCGTGAAACCGGGGCACAAGATCTGCCAACGTAGATTTTCCCGCACCCGACGAACCCACCAATGCAATGGTTTTGCCTTTGCTGATGGTAAGATTGATGTCTTTAAGGATCACTGCGTCTTCATAGGCAAAGCCGGCATTTTTAAATTCTATGCCGTTGTTAAAACCATTCAATACAATACCATTGGGGTTGTCGTTTACGGTTACATGTGTGTTCAACACTTCTTCAATCCGAACAATGGCCGACGATCCTTTTTGCATGTTGCTGAAAGAAGTAGAAAGTGTTTTTACCGGGTTGATGATATTGTAAAACATGGCCAGGTAACCAATAAACATGGAAGGCGATAACGACAGCGAATGGCTGAGCACCATTTGCCCGCCAAACCATAATATGCCTACAAATACCAGCACGCCTAAAAATTCCGACATGGGCGAAGCAAGATCGCGCCGCCGGTTGATCTTGTTCTTTGTTTCAAACAGATCGTCGTTTATTTTTCCAAACCTGCCACGCAACAGCGACTCTATATTAAAAGCTTTGATCACCCGCAGGCCGTTTAAGGTTTCGTCCAGTACCGAAAGTGATTCACCCTGTAATATCGCAGCCTCATTCGATTGCCGTTTAAGCGAGCGCGAAATTCTGCCCAATATTAATCCTACCACGGGTATGCATATTAAAATGGCAATGGTCAGTTGCGGGCTTATGAACAGCAGCACGGCAAAGTTCAGCAATATGGTTAACGGGTCGCGTATCCAACCTTCCAATGCGCCCACCATCGAAGTTTCTACTTCCGCCACGTCGTTGGTAAGGCGGCTGATGATGTCGCCCTTTCTTTTCTCGGTAAAATACCCAATGGGCAGTTTCAATATTTTGTCGTACAGCTCCAGCCTGATGGTATTCACTACCCTGTTTTTTATTGGTACCAGGATGATCATGGAGAGATATAAAAACAGGTTCTTGAGTAAAATAGACAATACAATGATGACGCATATAAAGGCAAGTGCCCCTTTAGGGTTAAGGTCTCCCACCGATGCAATCAGCATTTCCCTCACAAACGCGGTAACGGGACTGTCTACCTGCGGCATAACGCCAGCCTCTTCTCCCTTAAAAATAAGGTCGAAAAAAGGCATCAGCATACCCAGCGACACAATGGAAAAAAGAATGGAGAGGAGCGTACAGACAAAGTATAAAAAGATGTTTCCTTTAAAGTTTTTCAGGTAACCGAAAATCCTTGAATATTTCTTCATTATGTTTATAACCGAATTAAACGGCAAAGTAACTAAATTTACAGCCATTAAACTTGAGTGTATGCAGGAAGGAAAACGACAGAAGCAGGTGGCCAGCCTATTATATGAAGAATTCAACGAAATATTTCAGCGGTTGGGGCTGGGTATGATGGATGGCGGAATGGTATCTATATCGAGCGTAAAAGTAACGCCCGACCTGCTGGAAGCAAGAATATACCTTAGCTTTTTTAAGGTAAATGATGCCGCCGCAGTGCTTAAAAAAATTGAAGACAAAGCTTGGGAAATAAAGAAGGAATTAACCGCAAGGGTTAAGCACCAGTTAAGGCGAATACCGGAACTGAAATTTTTTGCCGACGATACGCTGGAGCATGTTTTTAAAATGGAAGAGCTTTTTAAAAAGATCAATGAAGAGCGGGATAAACCTGGTGAGTAAGGAAAGTGGTGAAGCAAGTTAAGCAGGGTAAATGAGTTAGCCTCAATTAACTTAATCAACCAATTAACCCATTCAACTCAATTAACTTAATCAACTACACACAGCTTGTATTTTTTATTTGCCTGGAGATACTTTAAAGCAAAAAAATCAACCAACGCCATCAACATCATTGCGTGGGTAAGCGTAGTGGCTATTGCTTTTGCTACTGCTGCGCTGCTGGTATTGTGGAGTGCCTTCAATGGTTTTGAAGATCTTGTGAAGTCGCTGTATTCTACTTTTTACACCAATGCCAAAATATTTCCTGCCTCGGGTAAAACACTCGTGCTTACGCCTTCGCAAATTGACAAGCTGAAGCAACTTCCGGGCGTTAAAGACATTTCGCTGGTTGCCGAAGAAAAGGCATTGCTGCAAAACGGACCCGACTTCCAGGCGATTGTTACATTGAAGGGAGTGGATTCGAATTACACGCGGGTTACTACCGTTGAACACAGTGTAATAAGGGGTAAGTTCGACCTGGGCAGCGTTGAATCGCCAAGAGCAGTGCTGGGTGTGGGCATTGAAAACGTGCTGGCTGTATTGAGCGACAGGAGCATTGGCACGCTTGCAGCCTATTTGCCCAAAAAAGGAAATGTAGATATTAACAACCCTTTATCTGCCTTTGCCGAAGGACAGATTACGCCCGCGGGAACTTTTGCCATACAGCAGGATTTCGACAATAATTATGTACTTACGAATATTAATTTTGTAAAACAATACATGGATTTTAAACCCGACGAATACTCGTCGGTAGAAATTGCTGCTACGGCGGGTGCAGACGACAATGCCATTAAGCAGGCTATTGGGCAACTGTTGGGCAATCAATACAAAGTGCAAACGCGTTACGAGCAAAACAGCAGCTTGTACAATGTAATGCGCCTTGAGAAGTATGCCATTTATGGCATTTTCATATTGGTGCTGATAGTGGCATCGTTTAATATGATCGGGGCACTGAGTATGCTGGTGCTGGAAAAACAGAAAGATATACAGATATTACAGTCGATGGGAGCCGACAGGAGCTGGATACAGAAAGTATTTTTGGCAGAAGGTATAGTATTGGCAGCCGTAGGCATAAGCGTTGGAATGTTTCTTGCCATTCTGTTATGTACGCTGCAATTGCAATACAAACTCATTCCCCTGCAAGGTGCCTCCTTTGTAATTGATTATTACCCGGTTAAAATGATCTTTATCGATTTTGTGGTAGTGGCGGTTACCGTATTTGTAATTGCGCTCCTGGCATCGTGGTTTCCTGCCAAACGTGCTGCCGCCCAGGCATTTGAATTGAGGAATTAGGGATAAGGTGTAGTGTATAAGGCGTAAGGAGTGATCTTTCACAGAATCTTTTTTAAGCGAGGGCTGTGCGCAGAACTCCTCACCTTTGGGGAGGCAGGGAGGGACTCTCAACTCAACGCCATACTGTCACAAAGCCTAAATTTGTACGCAATTTGATGAATGGAGGCATATTGACGTTTTTCCACTATCTATTTCCACTCATTTATGAAGATACTTTTTACTTATCTCAAACCATTTAAATGGCTGGTGGTGCTGGTGTTGGTACTATCGGCCATGAATACAGGATTTTCACTTTTCGATCCTATCATCTTTGGCAATCTTGTAAACCTCGCCAACGACTTTGCTAAAAACCCGGCGAACTACAGCACGTCTGATTTTTTTACCAAACCGTATAACGGGGTAATGTGGCTGCTGCTGGCTTCTATTGGCGTGGCCATGGTAAGCAGGATCGCTAAAAATTTCCAGGATTATTTTTTGAATGTTATTATTCAAAAATTCGGCGCCAAGGTTTTTACAGACGGTTTGCAACATGCCATGAAGCTGCCCTACTACCAGTTTGAAGACCAGCGGAGTGGCGAAACACTGTCTGTTCTTACTAAAGTGAGAACAGATGTAGAACGGCTGATGGTAAATGTGATCAACATTTTATTTGGCGTACTGGTAGGCATTGTATTCGTATTTTTTTATGCCGCCTTGTATATTCACTGGAGTGTGCCCATTACTTATATAGCAGGCATTTTATTACTAACGGTAATAACCAACCTGCTGAGCAAGAAAATAAAAATTATTCAAAAAACGATTGTTGGACAAACAACTGCGCTGGCAGGCTCTACAACCGAATCGCTCCGCAATATAGAACTGATAAAAAGCCTTGGGCTTACCAGCCAGGAGGTAGACCGTTTAAACAAAAACACCTATAAAATCCTGGGGCTAGAATTGACCAAAGTAAAAAGAATACGCAGCATCAGCTTTATACAGGGAACATTTGTAAATACGCTCCGGCAGATCATTCTTTTTATTTTGATGTGGCTGATCTATGGCAGGCAAATGGATGCGGGGCAACTGGTTACCATGCAGATATTTTCGTTTTTCATATTTGGTCCGTTGCAGGAAATCGGGAATATTATTCTGTCCTATCGCGAAGCGGAAGCCTCGCTCAACAATTTTAAAAACCTGATGGAAAAACAGCCTGAGCCAAAGCCTGAGAAACCATTGCACCTGGGCGAAATCAAGTCGCTCGATTTTAAGGGTGTTACCTTTAAGCATCAAACAGCCTCACAAAAGGCAATTGACAATATCAGCTTTGGCGTTCAAACGGGCGAAACCATTGCGTTTGTAGGCCCATCGGGATCAGGCAAATCCACTTTAATGAAGTTGCTGGTAGGGCTGTATCGCCCGCAGGAAGGAAAGATATTATACAATGGCATAGACGAACTGTCAATCAATTACGACGATTTAAGAAACCAGATAGGATTTGTAACACAGGATACCCAGTTGTTTGCCGGCACCATAAAAGAGAACCTTTTGTTTGTTAGCCCCTCTTCAACGGATGAGGATGTGGTAGACGCATTGCAAAAAGCATCGTGTACCAACCTGCTGCAGCGGGCAGAAAAGGGACTGGATACCGTTATTGGAGAAGGAGGGCTGAAATTGTCGGGAGGAGAAAAACAACGCCTGTCTATTGCCAGGGCCTTACTGCGTCATCCGCGCCTGCTGATCTTTGATGAAGCCACATCGGCGCTGGATTCGCTTACGGAAGAAGAAGTAACTAATACAATCAAGCAGGTATCGTCGCAACGCAACCAGATAACGATCCTGATTGCGCACAGGCTGTCTACCATTATGCATGCTGATCGCATTTATGTGCTGGAACGCGGAGAAGTGGTTGAAATGGGTACGCACGAATCGCTGACTGCAGAAAAAGGATTGTATTACGCTATGTGGCGTCAGCAAATTGGTGAGCGCAAAAAAATGGAGCCGATAGCGGTTAACGGGCGCGCCTAACCGTTTTAGTGGATCGTGAGACACGATCCACGGCTGATATCTACGGGCTTCCATATCGGCTCCCCATCGGCACGCCGTAAGGAGGTCTGATGGATGGCGAAAACAAAACCAGCATTGCGTATTTCCATTACTGCCGTAGGCAAGACATTTACCAGTGAGAGCGTCTTTTTCTGGTCAGACCGCCGGGGCTTAAACACAAAACCAGGCCCATGGCGTACCGACCGGCTTTCCCATCGGCTCCGCCTGTGAAGGCGGTCTGATGGATGACGATCATTATTTTTGAAGTACAATAGTAAAAGTGCTGCCTTCGCCCTGCACGCTTTCGCAGGTTATTTTGCCGTTCAGTTCTTCCACCAGTCTTTTTACAATCGACAATCCGAGCCCGGTTGAATATTCTCCTTCAGTAGGCATGGAAGATATTTTGCGATACTTGGAAAACAGATAGGGAATGTCTTCGGGCGCAATGCCAACACCTTCATCTTTTATTTTTATTGAAATACTTTCCGTGTCTTCACCCAATATCACCCACACTCTTTTTCCCCGCTGCGTAAATTTAATGGCGTTGCTGAGCAGGTTTTCGCATATACGGTTCAGCACGTACCGATCGCTCATTATAAACACAGCCTTGCCGGTGCCCGTATAATCGATGCTAATGTCCTTTTGCTTGGCCTGCTGGTGGTATATCTGGATCATGTCTTCTAAAAAAGCATCCATATCCAGTTGCTCCAGGGTAAGCGTGTGACTGTTGATCTCTTCTTTTTCTATATACAGCATATTACGGATCAGCATTTCACCATTGTCTGCCGACGATTGTATGCGGTACAATGCTTTCTTTTGATCGTCGTTCAGGTTTGCCACGCCGGATTGCTGCAATATCTGGCTCCACATTTTGATGCTGGTAAAGGGACCACTTAAATCGTGCGACACAATGCTGATGAGTGAATTTTTTTCGGCATTAAATTGTGCCAGCTTTTTATTCTGCTTTTGTATCAGTTTGTTTTGTTTGCGAAGCTGTCTGTTTTTCTTTCTTATCAACAACAATATAATAACCGATGCAATGGCCAACACCCCGGCTGCAATGGTGAGCAACGCAAGATTGCGTTTGTGCAGCTTTTGCCTGTCTATTTCAAGACCAAGTTCTTTATTCTGCAGCTCTTTTTGTTTTACATGATACTTCTCCTGCAGTTCGGCCACCGACTGCATGGTGTGTGTGCTGATCAGCGCTGTATCAATATCATACCAGCGCTGAAAATATTCGTATGCAGGTTTGTATTCGTTGCGCTTTGCATGGTATTTTGAAAGCAGAGAATACACATCGGCTTCCTTCCGTTTCGAACCCAGTGCCTGGGCTATATCCAGCGCCTGGTCTGTATATTTTTTTGCCGAGTCAAACTTTCTTATTTCTGTATATACATCGCCAATGTTCAGACAATCGTACCAGAGCATTTCCCTGTCATTCAGTTTAACATCATTCTCATAATTAATCATAAAAAATATAAGCGCCCGGTTCCAGTCTTTTTTATAAAACCATGCATTGCCTATATTGTTACGCAACGAAGAGAGGTCGAATTTCCCCGGATGTTTTTCTGCTATTTCTTCCGCTTGCCTTAAATAGTGCAGCGCGCTGTCGGGCATTCCGAGCTTGTTGTATATAGAACCTAAATTGGTGCTGTTGGTAAACATGGAATGTGCTTCTTTACGCAGAACAGCTATATTCAACGCCTGGGTATACAGGTCTTTTGTTTTTATTGGCTGATTGATATTATTGTACACAATGGCAAGATCGCCAAGCGCAGCAGCTTCGTAGTCGAGGCTTTTCATCAGCCTTGCTTCTTCCAGACACTGGTAGTAATAATCGATAGCAGCATAATAATCGTTTTTAAACTCCTTGTATATTCCCCTGAGTCGCAACGACAATATTCTGCCCTTATCAAACTGTAATTCCTGAGAATGATGGTCAATAAACTCGGCGTAAAAAATAACTGAATCCTGTTTGGTTTCGTCAAAATCCAGCACCCTGTCGTAAAGCTGTTTAAGAGAAGTAGTATCCGTTTGTGTAAAAGCGCACTGCGTTATTGCAAAGCACAATACAATGAGCAAGCGGATTGGTTTCGGCATGATTAGTATTAAATCAACAAAACATCATTGGTTTCAGGTAGTCAACATTACAATAATTCATGATGAATAGCAAATTTATTAGGAGTGAAAGGAGAAAAATGAAAAGTGAAAAAGCAACCCATAACTTTCTCCTTTGATCCTTTTCGCTTGTCTTCACCTAGCCATGCCCGGTATTCTCATAAAAAATTTCCAACTTTATAAAAGTTGAAAACCTTTGAATCTTTTGCCTTTCACCTTTGACTTTTCACCTTTATTTCACTTTCAACATTGGCCTAACCTGTTGCAATGGCCCGTTTTGCAAACGGAGATAGTATATGCCCGGTGCAAGCCCGGTGCTGTCGAAAGGAATAATATAGGTGCTGCCATTCTGTTCCTGGTCTACCAGTCTTCTCACCACCCTGCCCATGCAATCTATCACCTGCACCAGTGTATGCCCCCCCTGCGTGATGTATTTTACTTTTGTTGAAACAGTGAACGGATTGGGGTAGTTGGATATGAGGTTGATGCCTGCATTTTTATTTTCGTTGTTGGTGCCATTGCAGGTTCCATCTTTTATAATGGGTAACGACTGAAAGTTTTTGAGCAATACTGTTTGTAAAGCAGTATTATCGGCGCAAAACCATTTTTCTAAAATGGAGGCATACACACTTCTGAAATCGTATTGATGTGGAATATTGATATTGGATGAAGTGTTGGAAGGTATGTGGGGATTTTCGCCCAGCACGCCCGGTTGCACTTTGCTGCCAAACACCAGCATGGGTGCAGCGGCGCCGTGATCGGTACCTACGCTGAAATTTGATTTAACGCGCCTGCCGAATTCGGAAAATGTAAACGACAAAACGCGATCTTCAATTCCCAGAAAGCTAAGATCATCCTGGAATGCTTTTACTGCGTCCGACAATTCTTTCAGCAATTCTGCATGTTTGCCAATAGTGGTGTCTCCCTCGGTTTGCATGGAATGCGTATCGAAGCCTTTCATCGTTACCATATAAACCCTTGTCTTTAGGCCACCCTTTATTAACCTGGCTACAATTTTAAGCTGTTCGCCCAGTTCATTGTTTGCGGGGTAAGGAAGCTGCTGCGAGGTTCTGGTGGCTGCTTCTTTTATGGAATCAGCAAATATTTCTGTTTGCCGCGCTATTTCGCGAATGTATGTTAACTCTTTGCCTGCGCGCGTTGCAGGGGCAGGATCCTGTATATCATCTACGATCTTATAAAACGATGTAGGATTGGTGATGCTCATTGCCATTCCCATAGTGGGCCCATGAAAAGTAAGCGAAGAAACAGAGCCAATCTGCAAGGCAAGCGGATCGGGCATGGTGGCGTTAGGATAGCCGATGGGAAAATTAGGAAACTCGTAATTGAGGTATCGTCCCATCCATCCTGTATCCAGTATATGGTCGCTGTCGGCAGCGCTCATCCAAATGTCGGTAGAGCGAAAATGCGATAAGTTAGGTTCGGGATAACCGACGGATTGAACAACGGCTACTTTTCCGCTGTTATACAACTGCTGGATGCCGGTCATTGCCGGGTGAAAACCGGTTTTATCATTCCCTTGCAGCGCCAGCACTTTTGCTTCGGGTATGGCAATATTATTTCTTGCATTAAAGTAATTGGAATAATTATCCCTTGGTATTACCATATTCAAACCATCGTTGCCGCCGTTCATTTGTATAATCACCAGCACATGATCTGTTTCTGTGGCAAAATTGGTAAGCGTGCCTAAAAACGGCGACGATGCCAGCGCCGTAACGCTTTGCCCGTTTACAAAAGAAGGAAGAATGGTAGCGGGCATGGTATTGCGTAAAAAATCTCTGCGGTTCATACTGTGGATATTAGAATTAGGAATCAGGATAATTGATATTCGGGCAATGCAAGCAAATACTTGAACAATTCATTCAGCCTCGATGATACGGTTTGCCACGCCGCCATATCGCTGGGGTTGGCTATATAAGCGTTCCATGCATTGGTCCAGTAATAATCGTTGGTTTGCCCGGTAAGCAGAATGTCTTTTTTCAACTGCTGCTTTATAGTGTCCGACAACTGTATCCTGTATAAAACTTCCAATGCATCCGCCAGCAGCACATTGGGATCGCCAGGATTGCTAAGCGTTTTTGCAAAAGCAATGGTATCTATCCTTAACTCAAAATTGTTACGGGTAAAGCCGTTGAATATCATGGTATCGGTAAACAGGGTGCGCCTCGGGTATGTATCGTTGTTTATCCATATTTCGTGAAAAAGCGGTATCTGGTAATAGGCAGGCCAACCCGATACACTGGGCGGATCACCGAGTGTTTGCTGCATTTCGCGCAACTGTGTCAGCAACGCTTCGTGTATGGCGTATTCAGTAACGTAATCGGAGGAATCTGGGAACTGAACGCCTAATTCCCTGCACAAACCAAATACAAAATCGGTTGGGCTTTTTATCAAACAACCCTGGTTCAATACATCAAAAAAGTGTTCGCTTTTTAAAAGTGCGTCTACTACCGGTTTAATATCCCAGTTGCGGTTTACCAGCAACTGAGCCAACGGGGTAATAACGTTGGCATCTGCCGCGTCATCTATTTCATAATATACAAACCAGCGGTACAACTCCTTTACTATATAGCGCGATGCTTCCTGGCTTTTGGAAAATATCATATCAATCAGCGCATCCAATTCCTCCTGCCCGGCTGTTTCTCCGCTTCGGCCTGTTATGACCGTATTGTTGTAAAAAGAAGAAAACACTTTGTCGCCAGTGTCGTGTCTTTCCGGATCAAAATAAGATTCATTCAACTCTGCGTCTACTCTCCACCCGGTTAAAACCCGTGCAGCAGCTTTTACATCGTCTTCGTCGTAGTTCGGATTATTTTCTTTGCCTAAGGTGAACAGTTCCTGTAACTCACGTCCGTAATTTTCATCGGGAAGTCCTTTCCTGTTCAAAAAACCATTTTGATAAATCAACATTAAAGGATCTATTGAAATGGCTTTTGCCAGCGCTTTGAAATTGCCCAATGCATTTTCGCGCAGTAAGGTATGGTGCTTGTAGGCGAACCTGGCATGTTTGGTAATGATCATTTCGGTGGCGAAGTGATTGTGCCAGAATAAGCTCATTTTTTCCCTGATGCTTCTTTCCTGGTTCAATATCAAACCGGCCCACCAACGCTTCATCGATACTTTTCTCCGGTCGCCGATTCTATCATCCATATTGTGATCGTATACCCAGGTAGTTCCCGGGTCCACGCTGTTGTCTGGCTCAATAGCCTCGCTTACATCGTAATCTTTTAACGGCGGAGGCGGCAAGGGCGATGTAATATTGAGCAGTTCGTCCACCGCACCCTCCATCGTCAGTCCTGAGAAATAGGCTATATCAGTTAATGTGGCACCGAACATGGTGCGCTTAAGCAGGTGTATTACCTCGTTTCTTGTCCACGGGCCGGTGTAGGGAGCAATACCAGTGCTGGTACGCCCCGCAACAAGGGTTTTAGAGGAAGACAATTTCTTTTTAGTACGGGCAGCGGCAAAAAATCCACGTCTGTCCATAGGATATAAATATTGGATTATAAAAGAATAAACAATAGCACGAGCTTCACTTATTCAACGCCGTTGTTGAACAAAAATGCTGCCATGGATGCAGTTGATTTCAACATTTACCAAATGTCAACCTCTGCAAAAACCAACAGGCACGAAAAAACCCGGCTAACCGGGTTTAAAACAAATCGTATGTTATTTTATTATCTGGCGGCAGTAATATTTATGCAATATTTTCGATGATGCCTGCAATACCTTGTCCGCCTCCAACACAGGCTGTAACAATGCCGTATTTTTTATTCAACCTTTTCATATCGTGCGTAAGCTGAATGGTAAGCTTGCAACCGGTGCAACCCAGCGGATGCCCCAAAGCAATGGCGCCGCCATTGATGTTTACAATATCAGGATTCATGTCCAGCTTGCGTATTACGGCCAGCGACTGCGATGCAAATGCCTCATTCAGTTCTACCAGGTCTATATCGCCCAGCTTCATGCCAGCCTGTTTCAACGCTTTGGGCACGGCTTCGATGGGGCCAATACCCATAATACGGGGATGCACACCCGCAGAAGCGCAGGCTACCAGCCGGGCCAATGGTTTTAAGCCCAGCTCTTTTACCATGCTTTCGCTCATTACAATTACAAAAGCAGCTCCATCGCTGGTTTGAGAAGAATTACCCGCCGTTACCGATCCGCCTGCGGCAAATACGGGTTTAAGCCTGGCAAGGGCTTCTATCGAGGTATCGGCCCTGGGTCCTTCGTCTGTATCTATCACAAAACTTTTGGTTTGCTTTTTTCCCTTTGCATCTACATACACATCCTCCACTGTTATTGGCAAAATGCCGTTCTTAAAATAGCCGTTCTTTATAGCGTTAATGGCTTTTTGGTGCGATTGAAATGCAAAAGCATCCTGGTCTGCGCGGTTTACATTGTACTCCTTCGCCACTGCTTCGGCCGTAAGCCCCATGCTCAGGTAATAATCAGGATCGTCTTTAGCGATGGAGTACGATGGAACGGTTTTCCAACCTGCAGTGGGCACCAGGCTCATGCTTTCGGTGCCGCCGGCAACAATACACTCAGCCTGCCCGCTCCTGATTTTAGCAGTAGCAATGGCAATGGTTTCAAGTCCCGAGGCGCAATACCTGTTCACCGTCATACCCGGAACGTCAAACCCAAGGGCACGTGCAGCTATAATACGCCCCACCTGCAAGCCTTGCTCCGCTTCGGGCACGGCATTGCCTACAATTACATCGTCTATTCTTTTTGCCTCTAACTGGGGCACACTGGCCAGCACGCCTTTAATTACTTCCACAGCTAAGTCATCGGGTCTTGTAAACCTGAAACCTCCTTTTTTTGATTTTCCCACGGCTGTGCGATAGCCTGCAACTATATAAGCTTCCTGCATCGTTGTAAATTTAGTTGTTTATGCAACTTTAGTTACCAAAGATAATTATTTGGCGTTTGTGTTCCAAACTGTGGAGCGGTCAGCCGTCAGCGATCAGTAATCAGCCGTCAGTGTTTCGCGTTTTTTGTTTTTTGTTTCTTGGGTCTTGTTTCTTGGATCTTGTTTTCTTGGGTCTTGCTTCTTGCTACTACAAAAAAAATGCACCAATTTGCGCCCGGTATGTATACACTACTTCGAAACTTCCTGTTTCTTTTTTCTCCCGAATGGGTGCATTATTTTTCAATGAACTTTTTACGCATGTTGTGCGGTGTGGGTTTTATCCGCAATGCCATTACCGGCATGTTTAACCCCGGGTTGCGAAAAACATTGTTTACAACAGCGCATGGCACACTTGAATTTAAAAACCCTGTAGGGCTGGGAGCGGGCTTTGATAAGAATGCGCGCTATTTGCGTGAGTTGGAATGCCTGGGTTTTGGATTTGTTGAAATAGGCACCGTTACGCCCAAACCGCAGGCGGGCAATGATAAACCGCGGTTGTTCAGGCTGCCTGCAGATAAGGCGTTGATCAACCGCATGGGCTTTAACAACGATGGTGCTGAAGTAGTTGCCCAACGATTGCAACAATGGCAATTGCTGCAACAGGCTAAAGGCAGCAGTAAGCGATTGATCGTTGGCGGTAATATCGGGAAGAATAAATCTACCCCCAACGAGGATGCATGGAAGGATTACGAAATTTGTTTTAAGGCTTTGTTTGATTATGTAGACTACTTTGTGGTAAACGTAAGCTCCCCCAATACACCGGGGTTAAGGGCTTTGCAGGATAAAGACTCGCTCCGGCAGATATTATCCAACCTCCAGCGTATCAATTTCGAAAAAGCACGTCCTAAACCAATACTGCTTAAAATTGCACCGGATCTTACGCAGGAGCAGGTAGACGATGTAATTGATCTTGCCATGGAAATACAACTGGATGGCATTGTAGCAACCAATACTACTATCAGCCGCGAAGGCTTAAACACTTCCACCGCCAAAATAGAAAGGATTGGCGCAGGAGGATTGAGCGGAAAACCGGTAAGAGAAAGGTCTACCGCTATTGTGCAGCAAATAGTAACAAAAACAAAAGGATCGATACCGGTAATAGCCAGCGGCGGCATATTTACAGGTACAGATGCGGCGGAAAAGCTGAATACCGGGGCTGCATTAATACAGGTTTGGACAGGCTTTATTTACGAAGGACCAGCTATTGTAAAAAAAATCTGCGGAGGATTAACGCGCAAGTAAATGATGAGGTGCTGCTTCATCTGCGCTCTGCTTAATATCTTTATGCATGCTTTGCAGCGTGTGCATAACAACTACGGCAAAAATTACCAGCAATAGCGTAATAAGGTTTTTATGAATGGCTAAACGCTTCATAGATTTACGATGGTGCTTTCAGATTATGGTTATCGGTGGGCAAATATCGTGTTTGTGATGAAAAATAAAAATTATTATTCTTCATCTACCCTTAAAGCCATTCTTCAGGTAGTGTCAGTTTCCTTTGTATATTTCTAAAAGCCCTTCGGGCAATGAAACGAATACAAGTTTCTTCTTATTATCTACTTTTTTTAATGATTCCTGGTGAACAGGAATCAGCGCTTCCTTGCCTTCTATCATCACCTTGCACAATACCTGGAAGGGTTGCTCTATTACTTCAATAATTTCGCCAATAGCTTCATCGTTATTCAGGAGCTGATAACCCAGCAATGAAATGGGGGCAGATTTGGATGCAAGCTTTTTAAAGTTGCTTTCCTCCAGCCATATTTCTTTCTGAAGCAGCTTAACCGCCATTTCGCGGGAGGAAATGTCTTCCAGTTGCAGGTATACTTCGGTATCGCTTTTTATTTTAGAGGAGCGAATAAAATAAGGTAGAAAGCTCTCTTTTCTGTCTTCTATAAACACAGCTTCCACACCCTTTAACGACGCTTTTTTGCCAAGGCTGTGCACAACAATTACTTCGCCGTTTAAGCCAAATACAGAGGCAATTTTTCCTATTTTAAAATACTCAGGCATTTGTATTGTGATGAGTTAAGTGGGTTAAATCAGTTAAGTGGGTCAAGTAAGTTGAGTGGGTAGTGATTGATTACCTTACTTAACCTATTAAACCACTTAACCTAATTTACTATTTAACTATTCAACCAAATCTCAAAAAAAAGCCTCGCAGCAATAATACTGCAAGGCAAATTTTTTTGTCAGATGAAGAAACCTTTTATGATCAGTTACCTTCTTCTTTTTGTTCTGTCCTACGGGGAGCAATAGGTCTTCTCGGTCTTCTTGACTTAGCAGCTTCCTCTTGCTTCTTTTTGATGCTTCCTTCATGTTCTTCGTGCCATTTCTGGAACTTGGACATGGCGGTAGCTTCATCAAACAAACCAAGGCTTACACCACGCAACAAATGCTTGAGGTATAATACACCTTTGTAAGATAAGATTCTGCGAACTGTGTCAGTTGGCTGAGCTCCTTTTTGCAACCAGTCTAACGCTTTCTGTCTGTCTAACTGAACAGCAGTTGGCTGGCCCAGTGGATTGTAGGTTCCGATCTTTTGGATGAATTTTCCATCCCTTGGCGCACGGGCATCGGCTACCACTATAAAGTAGAAGGGTCTCTTCTTACTCCCGTGACGTTGCAGTCTGATTTTAACAGCCATAAAAAATAAACATTTTAAATGGGTGATTGATTGTGTTTTCTTTCTAAAGGCTTGCGAAGATATTGTCTTGCAAACTATTTCCCAAAAATTAAAAGTACAAAAAAATCAACGTTTACCAAAACCCATTCTTCCCATCGGCATCTTATTCATCATTTTCATCATTTGTTTCATTTGCTCAAACTGCTTCATAAATTGATTCACTTCGGCTAAATCTTTGCCCGATCCTTTGGCAATACGTGTTTTACGGCCGGCATTTATCACATCCGGGTTAGCTCTTTCAAAGGGTGTCATGGAATTGATCATGGCTTCTATTCCTTTAAAAGCATCGTCGTTCACATCAATATCCTTAATGGCTTTTCCCATACCGGGAATCATGCCCATCAGGTCCTTTAAATTACCCATTTTTTTGATCTGTTGCAACTGGTCCAAAAAATCCTGGAAGTCGAACTGGTTCTTCCGCATTTTCTTTTGCAGCTTGGCAGCCTGCACCTCATCGAACTGAGCCTGTGCTTTTTCCACCAGGGTGGTGATATCACCCATACCCAAGATACGTTGCGCCATCCTTTCGGGGTAGAATACATCCAGCGTATCCAGCTTTTCGCCACTGCTGATGAATTTAATGGGTTTTTGAACGGTATACTTGATAGACAATGCCGCTCCACCCCTTGTATCACCATCCAGCTTTGTAAGCACTACCCCGCTAAAATCGAGCCGCTCATTGAAGGCTTTCGCTGTATTCACAGCATCCTGACCAGTCATGGAATCTACCACAAAAAGAATTTCCTGTGGCTTTACCGCATTCTTGATATCGGCAACTTCCGTCATCATTGCTTCGTCTACCGCCAGGCGCCCGGCAGTATCTATAATGATCACGTTTTTATTTTTGCTCTTCGCTTCTTTAATAGCGTTCTGAGCAATAGAAACAGCATTCTTGTTTTCGGGCTCACTATATACATCCACGTTGATCTGCCCGCCCAGTACCTTCAACTGGTCAATCGCCGCAGGGCGATAAATATCTGCTGCTACCAACAGAGGCGATTTGCCTTTTTTAGTTTTAAGATAATTGGCCAGCTTACCGCTGAAGGTTGTTTTACCACTACCCTGCAAGCCAGCAATTAAAATAATGGCGGGGTTGCCACTAATGTTAAACTCACTTTCCGATCCGCCCATTAAGTCCGCAAGCTCATCCTTCACTATCTTAACCATCAATTGCCCGGGGCTTACGGCTGTAAGCACTTTTTCGCCAAGCGCTTTTGTTTTTACAGTATCGGTAAACTCTTTGGCTATTTTATAGTTCACATCGGCATCTACCAATGCCCTGCGAATATCCTTTACCGTGTTGGCAATATTCAATTCGTTGATTCTGCCTTCACCCTTGATCTGCTTCAGGGCCGAGTCTAACCGCTCCGACAATGATTCAAACATACAGTTGCAATATTATCTTCTTAAACAAAATGCATAAAAAAAGTGAACACTATCAATATTGTTCACTTTTAAAAATGCGTTGCAAAGTTAAGTAAAGATGAGTAGAATTATGTGCCTAAATAAGTTTTTAAAAGTTTGCACCTGGAGGTAGTTCTAAGCTTGGTAATGGCTTTGTCTTTGATTTGCCGCACCCTTTCGCGGGTAAGGTTAAATCTTTCGCCAATGTCTTCCAGGCTCATGGCATTGTCTATGCCAATTCCAAAAAAGAACCTGATCACATCCTGCTGCCTGTCGGTAAGCGTATGCAGTGATCTTTCAATTTCTTTTTTCAGCGATTCGTGGTGTGTTATCCTTGTATCAACACTGTCTGCGTTGGGATTTTCCATTACATCTACCAGCGTGCTGTCTTCTCCTTCAGACAAAGGTGTATCCATGCTTACGTGCCTGGCAGCCACGCCCAGCGTAGCGGCTATTTCTTCTGTATCTATTTCCAGTATTTCTGCCAGCTCTTCTGCCGAAGGCTCTCTTTCATATTCCTGCTCCAACTGTTGAAATGCTTTATTAATGCGGTTGGTAAGCCCCACTTTATTGAGCGGGAGGCGCACAATACGCGATTGTTCCGCCAATGCCTGCAATACGCTTTGCCTTATCCACCATACGGCGTATGAAATAAATTTAAACCCTCTTGTTTCATCGAAACGTTGTGCTGCTTTAATAAGCCCGAGATTGCCTTCGTTGATAAGATCGGGTAATGATAGTCCCTGGTTTTGGTATTGTTTAGCTACAGACACCACAAAACGAAGATTGGCTTTGGTGAGCCGGTCCAGCGCTTTCTGATCTCCCTGTTTAATACGTTCTGCCAGTTTAACTTCTTCTTCAGGACCAATCAATTCAACCCTTCCTATTTCCTGCAGGTATTTTTCAAGGCTCTGAGATTCACGGTTCGTGATCGACTTAGTTATCTTGAGTTGACGCATACTCATAAGCCCTAATAATTTAAAGTTTGAACGAATGCAAATACAAACGGTTCAGTTTATAAAACGCTGGCTACCATAAGATATTGTACCTCCAGGCAATTTAAGCAAATAGAATGTATAATAAAAAAATATTATTATTAAGTCCCGCATTCTTTTTAAAAAAATAGTATAAGTACTCATTTTGTTACCCTCAACCTTATGAAAAAATATTATGCAAAAAGCTTTGATGGTTCTATTATTTTTATATTATTGCACGCTATCTCTATATATGACCAACAGATTTTGACAAATGAGTAAAAAACAATTGTATACATTAGAATACCCCGTAAGATGCTCGCCTACGATCCTTTATGAATTCTTATCAACACCCGCTGGCCTACAGGAATGGTTTGCTGACAGAGTAGACGAACGTGACACCGTTTTCAGCTTTACATGGAAAGATTCTACCGATAAAGCAGAGGTACTGGAGGGAGAGGAAGATAAATTTATTCGCTTTCACTGGCTGCATGCGCCTAAGGAGGAGTTTTTTGAATTTGCCATTGAAAAATCGGAAGTTACCAACCAAACCATACTGGTTATTAAAGACTTTGCAGAAAAAAGGGATATTGCCGACCAAAGCCGTTTGTGGGACTATCAGGTAAAAGAACTTTTTCACCGTTTAGGTAACTAGGCCAGGCAATGCGATACGGCATTTGCCAATTGCCCGAACTTCATCAATAATATTTCTTCAGCCTCGTTCCACCTGTGTAGCGATAAAAAGTTACCCAGCTTTACAAAAGACGATCTTTCTACCCTATCTGTCAGCACCCCTGCGTTTACTTCGCTCAGCAACACATGTGTGTTCTCCGCATAATGATGTTGCCATTCGTTACCGCTTACCTGAAGTTGCCAGCCTTCGTTTTTTAATTGCGCCAGTTCGCTGCTAACAGCAGCACCCAGCATTTGCTGATAGCGTCCCTTCAGGTGCAACGTAATGCCCATGTTATTTCCCCACCAGAACATGGTGCGTATAGCCAATATATCGGAATGACTAAAATATCTTGGGTAATCGAGCATTACATAAGGAAGCCCGTGGTAGCTTTCGCCCCGGGCTATTTTAGGGTGCTGCAATACCGGCAAAAAAGAAAAAATGCGTTCTCCCTGTAAGCGGTAGCTGGTGGAAAGAACCCCGAAAAGCTCATACACTTTCTGAATAATGCGATTCTTTGTTAAAATAAAATCAGCATTCAATGCCACACGCAGTTCATCTTCCGAAAGCTGTATTTTTGCACTATTCATTCAATAAAGGTATTGCAGTAACCAACAGCAAGTATAAGCCGTGATCAAAAAACTAGACAAGCTCATTCTTAAAGCCTTTATCGGTCCCTTTATTGTTACTTTTTTTATTACGCTGTTTATATTGGTGCTCCAGTTTTTCTGGAAATATATTGACGACCTCGTGGGCAAGGGGCTTGACGCGTTCACAATTATCCAGCTAACCGGTTATGTTGGTGCTACTGCTGTGCCGCTGGCGCTGCCGCTTGCAGTGCTTATTTCATCCATCATGACGTTTGGCAAGCTGGGAGAGAGCTTTGAAACAGTTGCGGTTAAATCGGCCGGCATACCGCTGCTGCGTTTTATGCGCCCGCTATTCCTGGTTTCTGTGGTGATATCTGCGGTGGCTTTCATGTTTTCGAATTATGTGATACCGGTTGCGCAACTTAAATTTCAAACCTTGCTGTACGATATCACTGTTGCCAAGCCGGCCTTTAACCTGAAGGAAGGTGTTTTTTTCAGGGAGTTTGAGGGATATACGATTAAGATTGGTAAAAAGGAAAAAGACAATACGACTATCCACAACATTATCATCTTTGAAAAAAACTATAGCCTGCAGGATAACATTATTGTAGCCGAGCATGGAAAGATGAGTATAAGTGACGATAAAAAGTTCCTCGAGTTTTATCTTGAAAATGGCTGGCGCAACGAAGAACGGGGGCCTTCTTACAGCACCAACACAGATTATATACGCCTTGGTTTTAAGAATTATAAAAAAGTATTCGACCTGAGCGCTTTTAAAATGATGCGCACACCTGATAGCCTTTTTAAAGACAATTTCAGAATGCTGAACATGCGGCAACTGGATAAGTCGATAGACTCGCTGAAAAGCAATATCATCAGGGACGTGGATAAAAAAACAGACCGTGAGATTGGCATCAACTACAACTTTATCCGCAAGGAGATCAATCCGCCCAAAACACCGGTAACTGCACCTAAAATAGATCCTGCGGTTATCACTGTTAAAGAAGGCCTCAAACCGGTTGCTCCAAAAGAACTGAAATATGACCCGCGCCGCAAGCCGTTGCTGGCAGCACTGGAATGGCCCGATGTTACAGGTTACGAAAAACTGTTGCCCGATTCGGTACGCAGGCCTGTGCTTTCGAGAGCGATAGATAAAGTAAGCGCTGCAAAAAACAACCTGGATGTTATTGCAGAAGACAGCAAGATCAAAAGCAAAGACCTCCGCTTTCACCTGATTGAATGGCACCGGAAACTGAGCTTATCGTTTGCCTGTATCGTTCTTTTTTTGATAGGTGCTCCATTGGGATCTATCATACGGAAAGGCGGTATGGGTATGCCGTTGGTAATTGCTGTAATTTTCTTTCTTATTTTTCACCTGTTGAATATGTTTGGTGAAAAGTTTGTACGCGAAAATATTACCACGGCTTTTGTAGGCATGTGGCTTTCTACACTGGTATTGCTTCCTATAGGATTTTTCCTTACTTATAAAGCCATGCGCGATTCGCAGTTGTTTAACAAGGAATTTTATTACCGGTTGTTCAAAAACATGCGGGTGCTGCTTGGCAAGTTCAAAACTGCAAAAGCCTGATTTGGCTTATCTTTACCGCATCATATCTCAACCCCGAAAACACAAATTGCAAGTACCAAAACGCTTTAACAGGTTGTATGACTAACTGGAAGATCATTGGATTTTTCTTTGCAGGAACTCTCTTCTTTTTATTATTGCTCCGTTGGCAGGGAAATGCTTTGGTTACTGCTTCGGCGCCATATGGCATTGTATCGCTCGAACTAAGCAGCAATGCAACCCGTGCAGCCGCTATTGTAAATGAATGGCGCCCTGCTTTACCAGGCGCGTTCAGATGGAATATGCTGCTTGATTTTTTTGTAATTCCTTTTTACGGATTGTTCCTGTATTCGCTTTGCGGTTATTTTTCGGTGCATTATGCTCCGGGCTTTTTGCAACGCGCCGGTGTTTTAATGGCCTTCAGCAGCCTGCTGGCAATGATGTTTGATGTATTTGAAAATATTTCGATGATTTTTTCAATGCATGTTGCTGTTACAGCAGCAGGCGCTTTATTTACCTGCATATTTGCCGTGCTTAAATTTAGTCTTATTGCACTGGCGCTGTTGTACGTTCTTTTTTCTGCGGCATATCTAGTCGGAACGGTGGTAAGAAGTAGATAGTAAGTAAAACCGTTGGGCGTTTATTGTTTATCGTTTGAGGTTTTTCGGTGCAGGGTTGTCTCAAAACGATAAACTGCAAACAATAAATTCCTGATGGCTAAAAGCCGATAGCTGACTGCTCATAGCTGACTACTGACAGCCACCCCCATAATTGGCTCAGCCTTTGTCGGAGCCGTCTGCAGGGGCAGTTGGACCAACAAAGGCTGATTATGACTTGCAATCGGTGCGAAGATAATGATTTGAATTGCCCCACCAAATGTTATTCTTTAAAAAAAACAAAAAAGATTGTTGTTGCAACAAACATCTAAGCACATCATAACATTCATTCTTTTCTGCATAAATTCGCTCCTGTTTTTTCACCTGAAAATATATCGCCATGCAAGTTTGGAAAGACTATCAGTCTGCTAACAAAGACCGTTTTTTAAATGAACTGCTTGAGTTGCTTCGCATTCCTTCTGTAAGTGCCCGAAGCGAAAACAAAAAAGACATGGTGAGTTGTGCTGAGGCTGTTCAAAAAAAATTATTAGAAGCGGGTGCAGACAAAGCGGAGCTATATGCCACTGATGGGCACCCGGTGGTATATGGTGAAAAAATAGTGGATGCTTCTAAACCAACAGTGCTGGTATACGGACACTACGATGTGCAGCCTGCCGATCCGATAGAATTATGGCACAGTGGGCCTTTTGACCCGGTGATTAAAGACGGGAAAATTTTTGCAAGAGGTTCATGCGATGATAAAGGGCAGTTTTACATGCATGTAAAAGCGCTGGAAACAATGGTGAAAACCAACACGCTTTCAACCAATATCAAATTTATTATTGAAGGAGAAGAAGAAGTGGGTTCACCCAACCTGGCAAAATTTGTTACTACCCATAAAGAGTTGCTGAAAGCCGATGTGATATTAATAAGCGATACGGCTATGATCAGCATGGATACTCCGTCTATTGATATTGGCGTTCGCGGATTGTCGTACATCGAAGTAGAAGTAACCGGCCCCAACCGCGATTTGCACAGCGGGGTATACGGAGGTGCTGTGGCCAACCCGGTAACCATGCTGGCAAAAATGATCGCTTCATGCCACGACGAGAACAATCATATTACTATTCCCGGGTTTTACGACGATGTGGTGGAGGCAACTCCTGCAGAAAGAAAACTGATGGCTGAAGCGCCTTTTGATGAAGAAGAATATAAAAGAGACCTCGGCGTATCTGCACTCTGGGGTGAAAAGGGATATACCACTAATGAAAGAACCGGCATTCGCCCTACGCTTGAACTGAACGGCATTTGGGGCGGCTACACGGGCGAAGGAGCAAAAACAGTATTGCCATCCAAAGCCTATGCAAAAATATCTGCACGGCTGGTGCCCAACCAGTCTTCTGTAACTATTACTGAAAAATTGCTGAATTATTTCAGGAGCATTGCGCCGGCGGGAGTAACCGTAAAAGCATCGGAGCACCATGGCGGCGAACCGTATATGACACCGATTGACTCAGTGGCGTATAAAGCCGCAGCCAAAGCTATTGAAACTACTTTCGGCAAATCTCCCATTCCTGTGCGCGGCGGCGGTAGCATTCCTATATGCGCGCTTTTTGAAAAAGAGCTTGGCATAAAAATAGTTTTTATGGGATTTGGACTGGATAGTGACAACCTCCATTCGCCCAACGAAAAATTCGACATCTTTAATTTTTATAAAGGCATAGAAACCATTCCGTATTTCCACCAGTTTTTTTCGGAAATGAAGTAAGAAGGTTGGGAGTTGGTTTTTTTTTGTTTTGGGTTTGGGGTTTTGCTTTAACTACAAACGTCAAACCGTAAACGCAAAACTTCTTCCCCGCTTCTTATCCTGCATCAATGTGCAACAACCTGTATGCGGCTAACTTTGCTGTTCATTATAATTGATAAAGGAGGAATTGCGATATGAGTAGTTTGTCAGCATTTAAGTCGTTTACAGAAACCTTGAAAGAGCAGGACATTAAAATGCCGGTTCTTTTTATCGGGCACGGATCTCCCATGAACGGTATAGAAAACAACGAGTTCAGTGCTTACTGGGAAAAACTTGGGAAAGAACTTCCTATACCCAAAGCGGTTTTGGTAGTATCTGCCCACTGGCTTACGAAAGGTACGCATGTTACTGCAATGCCTAACCCGTCGACTATTCACGATTTTGGCGGCTTCCCGGAATCATTGCATGCGGTACAGTATCCTGCACCCGGCAGCCCGGAACTTGCACTGGAAACCCAACAACTGATCACATCCACAAACGTGGGACTGAACCATGACTGGGGATTAGACCACGGCGCCTGGACGGTGGTGAAACGAATGTACCCAAAGGCAAATATTCCTGTAATACAGTTAAGCATCGATTACGGGCAGCCGGCAGCGTATCATTATAACCTTGCAAAAGAAATTATGCCGCTTCGAAAAAAGGGAGTGCTGATCATTGGCAGCGGCAACATGGTGCATAATTTAAGAATGATAGCCTGGGATAAATTTGATGTGCCCAACTATGGATACGATTGGGCGATAGAAATGCACGAGCTTTTCAAGAATAAGATAACTGAAGGTGATCACCAGGCATTGATACAATACGAAAAACTAAGCCCTGCTGCCCGGTTCGCCATTCCCACGCCCGACCATTACTACCCGTTGCTATATACACTCGCTCTGCAGGATAAAAATGAAACGCCCTTCTTTTTTAACGACAAACTGGTTGCCGGCTCTCTTAATATGACATCGGTGAAATGGATGTAATGGCTGATTTTTGATTTGTGACTTGCCTGCCGGCAGGCAGGTTTCTGATTGGGGGTTGCCGAAAGCTCTGTCACGTCCTTCGAACTGGCGCAGGTCTTGTAGCGTAGTTTGTGTGTAGCCAGACCTGTGCCAAACTTTACTTAACTTATTTCAGATGGCAAAACAGGCAAATGCAAAAGCACTGAGATTTAAAATTTTTGATTGCTGATTTCTGATTTGTAACATGTCGAACTCGTGAAGACTTCAACCATGTGTCATTGTGTGATAGACAAACCACTACCATTCTGCTCTCATTTATGCCATCACAAGTAATGCGAACGCACTGGTCTGGCACCGCCGCTTTTCCCAGCTACAAGACCAGCGCCAGCACTAAGTTTAGCCAGATTGGTCAGGTCGCCCGGGTATCCGGCGCACGCAGCCCAACCGGGGCGTGCCGACCGGAACTAAAGTTGATTGCTGATCGCTGAATGCTGACCGCTCAAACAAACCTGAATGCATCGCCATCAAACAGTCCTTTATCACTTAGTTTAAGGTGGGGTATTACCAGCAGCGCCATAAACGAAAGCGTCATATAGGGAGCACTGAGTGTGGAGCCGAGCGATTTGGCAGCTTTATCGATAGCCGCATACTTTTCCGCCACGGCATAGCCGTCCTCATCACTCATTAAACCTGCTACCGGCAAAGGCAAAATCATTTCCTTCTCTTTTGAAAAAAGACTTACTCCGCCTTTGTGGCGAATGATGCTGTTCACCGCACTGCAGATACTTTCATCGTCTGCTCCTACTGCTACTATGTTATGACTGTCGTGCGCAACCGAAGAAGCGATCGCTCCCTTTTTTAATCCAAAGTTTTTAATGAATGTCATTGCTACGGGGGCGTCGCGATAACGGTTGATCACTACAATTTTTAAAATGTCATTTGCAATATCAATATTATTGGCATGGCCAACCGGCTGCAACTTACCGGTGATCAGTTGTCCATCGTAAGCTTCGATAACAGGTGCGTTGTTTTTTAGAGGAATAGTATGTGCCAAAGAAAAATCCTGAACTGTTTTAGATGCGCACGAAAAATTATTTACCGGCTGCAAAGCATCGCTTGCTGAAATGTTGATATACGATTTTCCATTTGCGGCCACCAGCCTGCCGCCAATAAAAGTTTGGAGCACCTCAAACTGAGTTAAATCTTTTACAACAATAAAATCTGCATTGTCTCCCTGGTGCAAGATTCCCGTTTCAAGTTTGTAATGCAATACCGGGTTAATACAGGCTGCCCTCAATACTTTAAATACATCAATGCCCTTTGCTATGGCGCGAACGCACAACTGGTTAATATGTCCCTCCGCCAGGCTGTCCGGGTGTTTATCGTCGCTGCAAAACATTATTTTGTCTGGATGATCATGCAGTAAATCAATAAGTGCCTCAAAGTTTTTGGCTGCACTTCCCTCCCTGATCAAAATATACATTCCTGCACCCAGCTTATGCAAAGCTTCTTCCCTGGTAAAACATTCATGATCGGTTGAAATGCCGGCTGTAATGTATTGCACCGCCTGCTCGCCCATTAAGCCGGGCGCATGTCCGTCTACCGGTTTGCCCAGCCGATGAGCTGCTTCTATTTTAGCCATTACAACAGGATCTTTCATTAACACACCGGGAAAATTCATCATCTCGCTCAGGTATTTGATCTCTGGTTTGCGTAAAAGCTGTTCTACATCCTGCACATCCAACGTTGCGCCGGCTGTTTCAAAAGCAGTGGCAGGCACACAACTGGGTGCGCCGAAGTAAAACCCAAACGGCACTCTTTTTCCGTCGGCAATCATATACTCAACCCCTTCCATTCCACATACATTGGCTATTTCGTGTGGGTCGCTAACGGTGGCTACCGTGCCATGCACCACCGCCAGTTTTGCAAACTGCGAAGGAATGAGCATGGAGCTTTCTATATGGACATGTGCATCTATAAAACCCGGCAATATATAAGGCAGTTCATCGCCCTCTTCAGTGTGCTCCAGTTTTTCAATCGTGAGAATTTTGCCGTTTGCTACCGTAACGGAAGCAGGGTAAATTGCTTCATTCTGTATGTCAACAAGCTTTGCTGTAACTACCATAAATATTTCTATTAAGATGCAAAGATGAAGATTTAACAGCTTACTGTACAACGCCGCAATATAACCATCGGGAATCGCTTATTTTTGCAGCACTTAAAAATACATCATGAAAAAAACAGGTGCATTGTTGCTTTTGATTGCCGGCATTGTAACTATTAATATAGCAAAGGGGCAAACGGTAGAGGAGCTGCAGGCAAAGTATATTGCTGCATTAGGTGGAAAAGAAAAAATTGAATCGCTTAAGAATGTGGTGCAGGAGGGTAATATGGAAGTAATGGGAATGCAGATGCCGGCAAAAATATGGATCGTATTTGGCGAAGCTTCAAGGCAGGAGGTGGATCTGCAAGGACAAAAAATGATCACCTTTATTGGTAAGGATAAAGGCTGGATGGTAAATCCATTAATGGGAAGCGCCGACGCTCAGCCCTTGCCTGATGATGCTGTAAAAAGCGCTGCGGGCGCAATGAGTGTAGGCGGTGAATTATTTGACTATAAATCAAAAGGATTTACTGCTACCTACGAAGGAAAAGATTCTGCCAATGGAGCGCCTGCTTATAAAATCAAATTAACAAAAGGCGATTATGTAAGCACCATCTATCTTGATGCGACGACCTACTACATTGCAAAAAATGTTGCCAAGGCTAATATTATGGGACAAACCATTGAGCAGACCACCAGCTTCATGGACTATAAAAAAACGCCTGAAGGATATGTATTCCCGCATGCATCTTCTGTCAATAACCCCATGGCTGGCGAAATAAAAGTAAATGTTACCAAAATTGCGGTGAACGAACCGTTAGATATGAAGGAGCTGGAGAAAACGAATTAATGCAAGGTGTATGCAAGGTGTATGCAAGGTGTATGCAAGGTGTAAGGTAGAAGGTGTAGGGTATAGGGCCTTACACCTTCTACCTTCTACCTTCTACCCTATACCTTTGCCTTACTCCTTTTCCGCATTTTCCGGCACGCGGTCTTCAACCGCTACGAGGTTTTTAATATCTACGGTTAAGGGAACAGCTCCTAACTGAACAATGGCTTTTTTATCGCGCAGTTCTTTTACAAGGCCTACCTGGTTATTCTGCAACATTTTTACTTTGATGCCAGGTTTAATTTCACCACCGGTTTCAATGTATTTTGCGTCGAATTTCTTCTTTACTTTTTCTTTTACCTGCTTTTCCTTCTGCTTAAACAGCATAGCATGCATTTGCTTTATCAATGCAGACTTATCTTCCTGGCTTTCCATTCTCCGCCAATCGAACACTATTTGCTTAAGCTTGCGTTCCATATCCTTGAGATAGGCCATCCGCTCTTCGCTTATTTTATTCTGATGCTTCAGTAATTCTACCTGCTGCTGGTGTTTTTCTTTGTGAATGATCTGCTCCATTTCCTTTTTCAGCCGCTCATTTTCTTTCATCAGCTTGTGCAGCTCTTTTTCTTTTTCTTCTATTTTTCTTATGTCCTGCTCTGCACGGTTCAACAGCTTATCCAGCTTAAAATGCCCTTCATCCACCAGTGTTTTTGCTCTCTGCACCAGGCGATGATCGAGTCCTATTCTTTCTGCAATAGAAAAAGTATAGGAGCTTCCCGGCTTGCCGGTAATCAATTTGTACATCGGGAGCAATGTTTTTTCGTCGAATGCCATTGCGCCGTTTACAATGCCCGGGGTTTTGTTTGCCATTACCTTGAGGTTAAGATAATGCGTGGTAACAATGCCAAAAGCATGTTTCCTGGCCAGTTCCTCCAGTATCACTTCGGCAAATGCACCTCCCAGGTGCGGATCACTACCGCTGCCCAGCTCATCAATAAAAAACAGCGTACGTCCATTGGCGTTTTCAATAAAGTACTTCATGTTCTTAAGATGAGAACTATAGGTACTCAACTCAAATTCCAGGCTTTGGGTATCGCCAATATGAATCATCAACTGCTTGAAGATACCCATCTGCGAATCGGGATTCAGCGAAACGAGCAAGCCGCTTTGCAGCATCATTTGCAGCAGCCCGATTGTTTTTAACGTAACGGTTTTACCACCGGCGTTAGGCCCGGAAATGACCAGTATCCTGCTTTTATCGTCGAGCGTAACAGTAACGGGTACCGTAGGTTTGCCGGAACGCTTGTTGTAGAGATAGAGCAAAGGGTGGCGGGCCTGCATCAACTGCACATGTGCTTTATCGTGCAGTTGCGGATAATGACCATCGATATCTATTGCCAGCTTGGCCTTTGCGCGTATAAAGTCGTATTCACCAATAATGGTATGATAATCTTTCAACAGCGGTGCGTGCACCGATAATTTTTGGGTGAGCTCGCGAAGAATGCGATAAATTTCCCTGCTTTCTTCGTGCTCAAGCCCAAATACATCGTTGTTCAGTTCAATGGTTTCATCGGGCTCAATAAACGATGTTTTGCGCGTATCGCTTTCGCCCAGCAAAATTCCCTTTACCTGGCGCTTATATTCCGCGTGCACTGCCACTACCCTTCTGCCATTTAAAAACGCCTCTTCAATATCGGATACATAGCCGCTTTTATTCCATTTGGTAACTACTTTATCAAATACCCGGCGCAGCTCTGCACGCTTACGCGTGAGGTTTATCCTGATCTGCGATAATTCTTTTGAAGCAGTATCTTTTACCACACCCAATTCATCCAGCACTTCATTGATCAGCAACGAAATACTTTTTTCGTAATGGCTATGCGAAATTACCCGCAGCAATGCGGGGTACCCGATCTTACGATCTGCATCAAACCAATGAAACACATGGCGGATGCTTTCAGCAAGCTTGCGTATTTCCGAAAACTGCTCACCATTTAAAACAGCGCCGGGAATACCCAGCAGTTTTAGTTCCGAAGAAAGATTCAGCACGGCGTCGTTGGGGAAATACAGACCATTCTGCAGCAGTTGCTTATACTCGTGGCTTTGCTTTAACTCGGGTTCTATATAGTCCAGCCTGGTGTGGATGCGCAGGGTGGAGGCTTTTTCTTTTGCATACGCCGTCTGGCAATGCTCTACCAGCAAAGCCTTTACCTTGTCAAACTCCAGTTGCATCAATGCCGATTCAGGAAAAAGTTTCATATGCTGTCGCCTCTGTTTAAAAACGCTGCAAATGTACAATGAAATGCATTTTCGAGGCATTTAGTTAGGTTTGTGTCTTAAAGCAGTCAGCTATCAGCTTTCAGCAATGAGCAAAGCGTAGCTGATGGCTGACTGCTGATGGCTAAAATTTTTTTATGTCGAAATTGCATATCCATTATTTTCAACATGTTTCTTTCGAAACCCCGGGTTATATACAGCAATGGGCGGAAGTAAACGGACACGACCAGTCTTTTACCCGTTTTTACGAAGGGGATGGCCTGCCGGCAATAACTGATATTGACTGGCTGATTGTAATGGGCGGCCCTATGGGCGTGTATGACACTGCAACCTATCCCTGGCTGGAAGCTGAAAAAATATTTATACGGTCATGCATAGACGCAGGTAAAACGGTGGTAGGCATTTGCCTGGGCAGCCAGTTGATTGCGGCGGCACTGGGCGAAGCGGTTTTCCCTAACAGCCAGAAAGAAATAGGCTGGTTCGATATTGAGCTCACGGCCGCAGGAAGCTCGTGTTACCTGTTCGCCGATTTCCCGGAACGGTTCAGTGTACTGCACTGGCATGGGGATACATTCAACCTGCCTGCCAAAGCTTTGCTGCTGGCGGAAAGCGCCGCCTGCAAACACCAGGCTTTTTTATATAACAACCATGTGCTTGGGCTGCAATTTCATTTTGAAGCAACCCACGACACATTGCCGGCTATGATAGAGCATTGCCGGCACGAACTGGTGAAGGCTGCTTATGTTCAGGAAGAAAAGGAACTGGTGGCAGGATTTTCCAACATAGAAGCCAACAATGCATGGCTGCATATTATACTCAACCGCCTGGCGGCTGTTAAAAAAGTTTAACGATCCGCGTTCCGGGCTGGTTCGTATATAGCTGGTATAATCAGTAACTTTACAAGTCATGAATTATCTTAAAAATTCAAACGCATTCATACGGTATATATTTGCTTTCCTGGGAATAATCCCGGCGAGCATTTTACTTTCCTGTGCGCAAAAAAACAATGTTAAAGCGAATACTATGGGCAACGAGAACGACACTATTCATACTGTTTCTGCATCGGATGGAACCAAAGAAATAGCAACGTTTGGCAATGGTTGTTTCTGGTGTACGGAAGCAATCTTTCAGCAACTGAAAGGCGTGTCAAAAGTAACAAGCGGATACAGCGGCGGACACGTAGAGAATCCTACATACGAAGAAGTATGTTCTAAAACTACAGGGCATGCGGAAGCGATACAGATTGAGTTTGATCCTGCTGTTATAACATACGACGAACTGCTGGAAGTATTCTGGCAAACGCATGATCCTACCACGCTAAACCGCCAGGGAAATGATGTTGGCCCACAATACAGGAGCGTTGTATTTTATCACAACGAAACACAAAAGAAAAAAGCAGAGGAATACAAGGCTGCCCTGGATAAGAGCAGTGCATTCAGCAAGCCGATTGTTACCTCAATTGAGCCTTTCAAAAACTTTTATGCGGCAGAAGACTACCATCAAAACTATTTTAAGTTGAATGGCAGGGCGCCTTATTGCCAGTTTGTAATTAAGCCAAAGGTGGAAAAGTTTGAAAAAGTGTTTAAGAGTAAGTTGAAAAGTCACTAGGAATTGAACCACGGAGTTTGGGGTTTGTTGTTTGTAGTTTGGCTTCGTTAACAGCAAACCCAAAACTTCAAACAAAAAACCAACTCACTCCACCGCTCTTACCGACCCGCTGCCATGCACTTTGGAGCTGACAGCACCACCGCCTTTATAAGAAATATCACCGCTGCCGCTAATGGAAGCGTCGATTTTTACACTGGCAAATACACTGATATTACCACTGCCCAACGTGCTCACTTTGGCATTTTCTGCCTTCAGTTCTGTAGCTTTTATATTACCGCTGCCAGTGGTGCTGCATTTAATATCTTTTGTGTTGCCGGATAATTGAATGTCGCCCGAGCCGGTAACATCTGCCTCTACCGATGGAGCGTCCAGTTCCAACTTTATATTACCTGCCCCGGTAACCTTTACTTTTATTTCGTCATTGCTTTCCAGTTTTCCTTCGCCGGTAACATCGCCCGCACCTGTAATTCTTATTTCTTCCAGTTCCGGAGCGCTTACATGCACCAGCATTTCTTCGGTGGTATGAATATTCGTATTGTCTTTGTATTTGATCACGAGTTTACCGTCGTCCACAAAAGTTTCAACATAAGGAAGCAGGTTTTCTTCTCCTTCAATCTCTACAGCTCTGTCTGGCGTGTTTTTTACTCTAACGTTCATGGACCCTCTCAGTTCCACCCCGTCAAACGAACCCACACTCCTCGTTTCCGAAACCCTATTGCCATTTCCGCGCACCGATTCATGATCGATGCAGGAATAAAACAGGAACCCTATACAAACGTAGAGCAGTAATTTTTTCATACTCAGTTTTTTTGGATGTACAAACCTAGTAAAATCTGGTGAGCTATCAGCGTTCAGCATTCAGCCGTCAGCATTCAGATATCAGCCTCCGCAGAACCATAAACGCTAAACGACAAACGATAAATCGTCAATCATATGTATTACTGATGGCTGGCTACTGATAGCTAATCGCTAACGGCTCGTTATCAGGTTTCGAACAGCAGCTTCAATGGAGGGAAACTGGAATTGAAAGCCTTCTTTCCTTATTTTGTCGCAGCTCACTGTAAGTCCCTTTAATAATTCATCACTCATTTCTCCCAACATCCAGCTCAGCATAAACGAGGGTACATGCATTGTAACGAAAAAAGAACCTTTCATTTGCTTTGCCAGTTCCAGTATCAGTTTTTTATGTTCGACAGGAACGGGCGCCACGCCGTTGTAGACGCCATTTATTTTTTCGTTTTCAATGGCATACATGAATATCCGGCAAACGTCGTCAATATGTATCCAGCTCTGCATTTGTTTTCCGTTGCCCAAAACAGCGGCAAAGCCCAGGCGTATTGGCTTTAAAAATTCTTTCAGTGCGCCACCTTCCGTGCTTAATACAAGCCCCACTCTTATTTTTACCAATCGTTTATTCAGCTCCGTTACCGGGTCAATACTGGCTTCCCAGGCGGCACAGGTTTCTCCTAAAAAGCCGGTGGCGGCGGGCATTTCCTCAGTGAAGGACTTATCGCCTGCTTTCAACAAAGCGTCTTCGCCATACCAGCCCATGGCAGAAGCATTGATTACGGCTTTTACTTTATTAGGGTTTTCGCGCAAGGCTTTTACAATTAACTGCCCGCTTCTTACCCTGCTATTAACAATTGCTTTTTTTCGTTGAGGAGTCCATCGCTTGTCTGCAATCCCTTCTCCCGCCAGGTTAACGATATAGTCAGCCCTGGCGAGAGCGTTCTGATCGATTGTACCTTCATCCGGGTTCCATAACGCAAACGCATAGTTGCTGTTATGTTTTTTTGCAAGGCTGCGGGTGAGGATGATAGGCTCATGCCCTTTTTCGGCCATCAATTGAGAAAGCCGCCTGCCAATCAGCCCTGTACCTCCGGATATGAGTACGACTGCCATGGTTAATCAGGATTTTTGCCATCCAGGAAAGTGTTGATCGTGCTGATCTGCCCCTGGTTCTTGTCGTCTGATTTAACGGTGTAATTACTGTAGAATTTTTCAACAGATGCCAGCGCATCCTTTAAATGAAAATTGCGGCGGACATATGCCGGCACAGTTTCAAACTCATTATTGGGGTCGGCGGCGTTGGCGTTAAAAGACAAGTTGCGCAACTTGTTCAAACGTTCAGCAGCCCTCCTTTTTTGATCTTCAGCCTCGTCCTGCATCGCAGGCTCCTCGACCGAATAGCTTTCGCTTTGAGTTGTTCGTGCCACGGGCTCGTCCGCCGCAGTGGGATCTTTAATCACTATCTGCATTTCATTCGCCTTCCCGTCGGTTGGCGGAGTACTCTGCATTGGTGATGGTTCTTCAGCAGAACTTTCAATGGATTGTAAATGATTTGGCTCCTCAGCATAGATGTTGGATGGTTTTGACAAATAACCACCTGACGTCCCGGTGGTGCTAGCGTCTTTATAAATGTTATGATTGTTATGGTAAGCCTGGGTTCTTTCTTCAGAGGATGATGACGATGAAATTTTCGGTTCCAGTTGTTCAACGGATGAGGTACCGGATGAAGGTAAAGAAGATATTTCTAAACTCAATATTTCTTTTTCTTCTGCTGCCGGTGGCACAACTACCGGAGCCTGTGGCACAACATCCAGAATGTTTTTATTTTCAGGCACTTCTATTATCTGTGGCGCCATCGGATCTTTTTTCTCCACAACTTCTGCCACAGGTTCTTTTTTCTTAGGTGCTTCACCTCCCAATGTCAATATTATTTTCTCCTGCTTAGGCTCTTCCTTTTTCTTTTCGGGGTGTTCGAACGGATCTTTATGATCGAACCCGGTGGCGATCAGCGTTATACCAATCTGGTCTTCTAACGTATTATCGTACCCTAAGCCCATGATCACATTGGTATGTTCGCCTGCCTGGCTGATAAGGTAGTTTTGTATAGTATCTACCTCGTCCATAGTAAACTCTGTTTCGCCTTCGGCAGAATTGATATTGATCAATATCCATTTGGCACCGCGTATATCATTGTCGTTGAGCAGTGGCGAGTTAATAGCATCCTGGATGGCTTTTTGCGCACGGTTTTCTCCGGATGCAGTGGCGCTTCCCAGTATTGCTACACCTCCGTCACGCATAACCGTACAAACATCGGCAAAGTCAACATTGATTTGCCCGGTAGAATTAATAACATCGGTAATACATTTTGCAGCAGTAGCCAATACATTGTCGGCTTTTGCAAAGGCAGCACGCATGGTAAGGTTACCGTATTGATGACGCATTTTGTCGTTGCTGATCACCAGCAGCGTATCTACATAATCCGTTAATTTTTCAATGCCTTCCTGTGCTTGTGCAAAACGTTTTTTGCCCTCGTATGCAAAAGGAGTGGTAACAATACCTACCGTGAGTATCCCCAGGTCTTTACAGATCTTAGCAAGAATAGGAGCGCCACCGGTTCCGGTTCCGCCGCCCATACCGGCTGTAATAAATGCCATTTTGGTATTTACTTCCAGTATGCGCCTGATCTCTTCAAGGCTTTCTTCAGTTGCCTGCCGCCCAATGTCGGGATTGGCACCTGCGCCCAGCCCTTGTGTGAGCATGGGGCCCAGTTGTATTTTATTCGGTATCTTACTCAATGCCAGCGCCTGCGCATCTGTATTACAAATAATAAAGTTCACGCCTTCTATGTTCTGGCCGAACATGTAATTAACCGCATTGCTGCCGCCGCCACCAACTCCTATGACTTTAATGATGGAGGACTTTTCTTTGGGCAAATCAAAGTGTATCATAATCTTCTGGTTAATTTTTCTCAATCAGTAACATCGCACTGAATAAGATGTATTGAATAAATGGTTGTAAGTACTTGGTTTAAATTTTTTTGCTAGGTCTTAATTTTCCGGTCGGTGTCCCATCTACCGGTAGCGGAGTGTCGCCTCACCCCAACCCTCTCCTCTCGGAGAGGGAGAGAACTCGTCGCCATAAAATGTCTCAACTATTTTAAAAGAACTCATTCGGAATAACTTTCTCCACCGTTCACCTTCCGCCCTTCACCTTTCACCTCTCACTTCAGTTGCTCGTCTCCTTCTTCTTTAAACAGTTCTATCAATCCGCCCTTTATAGAATCCATAAATTCCTTCAGGCTTTTGCTTCTCTTTTTTGTTTTTTCAGTGCCAATGCCTTTCTCCTTCGCCTTTGATTTTACTTCTTCCGCTTCTTCTTCCTTTTCTTCTTTAGGCACGAAAGGGCGATATTTAAATTTTTCAAGAGAATTTTCATATACGTTGTATCCCTTTAATATCAGGCCAATACAGGTAGCGTACATGGGTTTTGTAAGCTCGTCAATATGACCGGATGCCAGGTGCTCATTGGGAAGTCCGATGCGGGCATCCAGCCCCGTTACATATTCCGTGAGCTGTATCAAATGTTTCAACTGCGATCCACCACCTGTAAGAATGATGCCACCATTCAACATTTTATTTTCAAGCCCCACCTGTTTTAAGTGATAAGTAACAAAATCAAGTATCTCGCTCATGCGGGCCTGTATAATGGCTGCAAGATTTTTAACACTGATCTCTTTAGGCGTCATTCCTCTTAAACCAGGTATGGTAATGTATGCGTTGCTTTTTGCCTCTTCTGCCAGCGCACTTCCAAACTGCACTTTCATTTGCTCTGCCTGGGTTTTTAAAACGCCTAAACCGGTTTTGATATCGTTGGTAATATTTTCGCCGCCAAAGGGAATAACTGCAGTGTGCTTGAGAATGCCTTCATAAAAAACGGCGAGGTCGGTAGTACCGCCACCTATGTCTACTATCACTACTCCCGCTTCCAGGTCCTGTTCGCACATTACTGCGGCGGCTGATGCCAACGGCTGCAGCACCAGGTCTTTCACTTTAAGATTTGATTTCTCTACACTCCTGTTAATATTCCGTATGGCATTCCTGTCGCCCGTGATAATATGAAAGTTGGCGCCCACTTTAACACCGCTGTATCCTATGGGGTTGGTGATGTTTTGAAAATTATCTACCGTAAATTCCTGCGGAATAACATCAATGATCTGGTCGCCGGCTGGTATATATGTTTTGTATTGGTTGGCGATCAACTGGTCTATTTCGAGTTGCGAAATTTCATCTTCGTTGTTGTGCCGCACAATGTCGCCCCTTGTTTGCAAACTTTTTATGTGATGCCCTGCAATGCCAACATACACCTCGCTGATTTCGAGATTGGGGTTAGATGCATAACAATTTTCCAGTGCCGACTGTATGGCTTTTATAGTTTGATCTATATTCAGCACCATGCCATGCTGAACGCCGTTGCTATTGGCACGGCCAAAACCAAGTATCTCCAATTTTCCGTATTCGTTTTTACGTCCTGCTATGGCTGCTATCTTGGTGGTTCCAATATCAAGACCTACGATGATGGGTTGTTCAGTGTTCATGGTGGTTGATTTATTGCGTTGTGTCGTTGGTATTTTTAATTTGATTGTATAAAATGTTTTTAACCGCACTGTCCTTCCTGGTTGCCACTACCTGTCCTTTATATTGAACATCAATAGCGGAGTACAGGTTCCATCCTGCTTTTGCCAGCACTTCTTTATAAAAAATGTGCAGTTTCCCGAACTTAGCTTCAAGATTATTTCCATCGCCCAGCACCACTACATGATTGCCAACGGTGGGAATGAATTCGAACTGCTTTTTATCGTTGTAATTAACCTGGGCTACCTGCGCCATCCAAAATTCATTTGCTGCAACAAATTCGCTGATGGCTTTTACCTGCTGCAATACTAAGCTGTCGCTGCTGTTCCATTTTGTTTTATCGAGCGGGCAGTTGGTAAACACAGGCACACGCGCCGAAAATTTAGTGCTCAGTGCCAGCCGTACAAACTCTTTATCTATATAATAACTTTTGCCACCGGAAGTAAATATCCTCGCCATCGGTTCTCTCTCCCAAACCTTTACCCGCAGCACTTCGTTGTTATCGAAAAACAATTCTGCATCCTTCACCCAAATGTTTCCCTCCAGTATTCTTTCCATTTCCTGTAGATTAAAATCTTTCAGCGCTCTTCCTTTTATTTCGGGTGTGATGTGTGTAAGCATCCCCTTTATGTCGTTTTTATCGGCAAAAAGATTGTTCTTCACATCCATTATCTCAATGTTCAGCCCCGTGCAGGTTTTATCATCACGCTTGCGCATAGCAGCAATCAGGAAAATCACCAGGGCAATACCTGCTCCTATCCACAAAGTGGCGGCGATAAACCTTGTTATTTTTTTCCTGCTTAAACGCATTGAACGATTTCTGATTTTTGATTTATGATTTGAGATTTATGCTTTCGCATTTTTCAGATTTTACATTTTCAGCTTAGCCTCACCCTCTTTCCCTCTCCCAAGGAGAGAGACGGTGCTTTTGAACAATTCCAAACTATTTAACTACTACTTCCACTTTAAATACGCCTCGACAACTATAGTAACCGCCATGTTTTCAACCTCCCCCTGTTATATTGTAGCAACACTCTTTGATCTTGGGCACCCCTCTCCCTTGCAGGGGAGAGGGGCCGGGGGTGAGGCATAAATCCGATTTTCAAATTATCAACTGCCTTATCGGTTCTACCAGCTTATCAATATCTCCGGCGCCTGCTGTTATTAGTAAATCCAAATCTTTTCTATTTGTCAACCTTTCTTTCAACAGCTTCATCAATTCTTCTTTCGAAACAACCGAAACCTTTTGATCACTCATCAGGTTTGCAACCATTTCACTTGTTACACCCGGCATGGGCAATTCCCTTGCGGGATAAATGGGTAACAAAAACACTTCATCTGCCAGGTTAAGACTTTGGGCAAATTCCTGCGCAAAATCATTAGTGCGGCTGAACAGGTGCGGCTGGAATATTACCGTACATTTCCTGTCGGGAAACAATCCCTTGGCACCGGTTATCAAGGCTTCCAGTTCGGCAGGATGATGCGCATAGTCGTCAATATATACAGTGCCTTTGCCAGCCGACACGGGAACAATGTATTCAAACCTTCTTTTTACGCCCCTGAAATCAGCCACCGCAGCTTTTATCTTTTCATCGTCTATCCCAAGGTGGTGGGCAATGGCAATAGCAACTACCGAGTTTTCAACATTGTGCAATCCTCCCATGTTCAATACCACCTCCTCCAGTTTCCAGTTTCCCCAGGTTATATTGTACATATACCCGCCTTCCCTGCTGCGGATGTTGCTTGCATACACATCTGCTTCCTTACCGGAACGGCTATACGTAAAATACTGTTTTGTCTTCAGTGCATCGTTCTTTTCTAATCCCCATTTGCTGAACAATACTCCGCCTTCTTTCACCTTGCCCGAAAACTCAACAAACGCTTCCTGCATCGCTTCTGCTGTTCCATATATGTCCAGATGATCCGCATCCATTGCGCTGATAACGGCTACATCGGGACTGAGCTTTAAAAAACTCCGGTCGTATTCGTCCGCCTCTACCACACACACATTTCTTTCATTGCTCCAGAAATTGCTGTTGTAGTTGGCAGCTATTCCACCTAAAAAAGCATTGCATCCATATCCTGTATGACGCAGTATGTGTGCAATCATAGTGGTGATGGTGGTTTTACCGTGTGTTCCTGCCACGCATATATTAAAAGAACTTCGTGTAATCACACCTAAAACATCGCTCCTTTTCAGAATATCAAAGGACTTTGCTTTATAATATGCCAGCTCCGTATGATCTTTTGGTATAGCTGGCGTATATACTACTATATCGGGATGTTTTGGAGCCAGCGCTACATTGTCTTCATAGTGTATGGCTATCCCTTCCGACACCAGCTTTTGCGTAAGCTCAGTTTCTGTTTTATCGTAACCGCTTACTTTTTTACCAAGCGAATTGAAATACCTGGCCAATGCGCTCATGCCAATACCGCCGATACCAATAAAATATACTTCCTGTATGTTGCTTACTTCTTTCATCAATCAACCAGCCATTTATTTCGTTTCAATCTTTTTATTCAATTTTTATATCAACTTTAATACTTCTCCCGCTATTACTTCGTCTGCGTCTGTTATTGCCAGCATGGCAATATTCTTTTGCAACTGCTGTTGCTTGTGCTCGTCCAACGCCAGGGCTATAGCAGTTTTCACCAACAAATTCTTTGCTTCGCTGTCTTTTACCATAATGGCAGCGTCTCTTTCCACCAATCGTTTTGCATTTACAGTTTGATGATCTTCTGCCGCAAAAGGATAAGGCACAAATACTACAGCCTTTTGCACCACGCACAATTCAGCAACCGACATTGCGCCTGATCTTGATATCACCACATCTGCTGCTGCAAAAGCATATTCCATGTGCGTAATAAAATCGTTCGTCCACACATTTGTCATTCCCTTTGCTGCTTGTTTTGCCTGCTCAACAAAGAGCTTTCCTGTTTGCCATATCAGTTGCAGATCGTTCTTTTCAAATTCTACAATGTTTGCTGCAATGGCCTCGTTTATACTTTTCGCACCTAAACTTCCGCCGGTAACCAATATGGTTTTCTTCATGGGGTTCAATTTGAAAAAACTGATCCCGTCCTTTTTATTGATGATACTTTTTACAATTACCTCGCGAACGGGGTTGCCCGTAACCATAATTTTTTCTGCCGGGAAAAATCTTTCCATTCCATCGCCACCGGTAAACACTTTTACAGCTCTTTTGCTCAACTGGATATTGGCTTTGCCGCCAAAAGAATTGGCTTCGTGAATAAACGTGGCAATATTTTTTTGCTGCGCATACCGCAAAGCCGGGAAGCTGGAATACCCGCCAACACCAATCACGGCATCGGGTTTAAATTCGTTGATCACCTTGCGGACCTGTAAAAAGCTTTTGATGATCTTAAAGGGCAGCCCGATATTTTTTATCAAAGAACTCCTGTTAAAACCAGCTATATCAAGCCCCACAATTTTGTACCCGGCCTGCGGCACTTTTTCCATCTCCATTTTTCCTTTGGCTCCTACAAACAAAATCTCTGTGCCGGCATCCTGCTTTTTCAATGCATTGGCAATAGCGATGGCAGGGAAAATATGCCCGCCTGTTCCACCTCCTGCTATAATGATCCTTTTTGCCATTTTTTATTCGTTTGTTACAACCGCCTCCGCAGCTTTGCCTTCCATCTTCTCCACATTTCGCGCCACGCTCAGTAATATTCCAATGGTAAGACAGGTAAATAAAAAGCTGCTGCCACCCATACTCACTAACGGCAACGTAACACCTGTAACGGGAAAGAGGTTTACGTTCACTGCCATATTTACAAGTGCCTGTATTACCAATGTAAAACTTAACGCCAATGCCAGGAATGCCCCAAAAGCAAACGGGCATTTCTTAAATATCCTGATGCTCCTGAACAGGAGCAACAAATACAGGAACAATATCAACGTTCCTCCTATCAACCCATATTCTTCTATAATAATGGCAAAAATAAAATCGCTGTAGGGGTGCGGCAGGAAATTACGTGCCTCACTATTGCCTGGTCCCAAACCAAACAATCCCCCTTTTGCAATGGCAATTTTTGCCTGCTGCACCTGGTAGGCAGTTTCTTCTTTGTCGGCATATGCAAAATCCTGGATGCGTTTTATCCAGGTTGGGATACGCCCCACTGTTAGTATAGCCGGCAATTCTTTTGAGCGGTGCTCCTGTTTATCGTAATACCCAAATGCAATGGTAACCAGCGTAACAATGGGAATTAATGCAATGCCAATGGTAAGCGCTATATGTTTGAGGTTTACCCGCCCTATAAACATTACCAGCAGGCTTGTTGCTCCTACCAGCAACGCGGTTGAAAGATTGGAGGGCGCTATCAGCACACAAATAATTCCTACCGGAACGATCATGGGCAGGAAGCCTTTTTTGAAATCTTTGATCTCGTTTTGCG
>JBQCGX010000095.1:0-31706 GCA_051955255.1 Agriterribacter sp.
CCGGCGTTGCGGGTTTTACCGCGGTTTTTTTCTGAGCCGAACAGGCAACGCCCACTGTACAGCATGTAGCGATAATAAAAGCAGAAATTCTCATAAACAATATTTTTTACAAGATATAGAGATTGAATGTTAACACAACAGGAATTTTTTGGGAGGTTTATTAGCGGTTTGTACGGATGCTCCGTGAGTGTAAACAGCCGGTTGCAGCGGGTTGGAGTATAATGGGATTACCTGCTTACGTAAGGACTCCTGCTTTGTATTAGCCGCAATTTTGAGAGATTAAAAAGAATGCATTATATATTCCCGAAATGGCGTTTTATTATAATGGTCAGGCAGTGCAACCATGCAGGCCCTTAGCCGGCATTGGTAACCGGGCTTTCGGTATTGTCCTCAATTTTCTCGTGGGCATATTCCTCTTTGTATTCAAATTTCCAGCGGTTATGGCTCCACAAGTAAATCTCCGGCTGCTTCCGGATCACTTCTTCAAGGTATCTTACATAAGCCAGTGTTAACTCACCCTCTTTCATTTCGGCGGGATTAAGCGTAGCCAGCTTTGACTCAACTACGTAGTAACCACGCTTAGGCTTTGAGAACCTTGCAAAAACAACAGGAATATTATTAAACCTGGCGTTTTTCTCAGGTCCTTTTACAAAAGGTGTCCATCGGTCAAAAAACTTTATCCAGTATGCCTTGCCTGGTTGCCCGGGGTTTTGATCAGCCACCAGCCCCAGCAGGTATTGCTGGTGCCGGTAAGGCATCATCGCATTGCGCATGTCCGTAGCCGGCAGCATAATACCACCGGTCTTTTCCCTGAAATGTTTGAAAAGCCGGTCTATCAGCTTGCTTCCAATGGGCATGTAAACCACCAGAAAAGGATACGGAAGTTCTTTGGTAACTCTTACGTTTACCCACTCCCAATTGAAATTATGACCAAGATGTACCTGGCAGCTTTTGCCGGTGCGGTACAGTTCGTTGTATATGGTGGGATCGAACTGCACTCTTTTCCGCAAGCTTTTTTCGGACATGGAAAGCAATTTGATTGCTTCCAGAAAAGTATCGGTAAAGTTCCGGTAAAACTTCCTGATGATCTTTTTCTTTTCTGCTTCGGATTTTTCGGGAAAGGCAATGGAAATATTTTTCATAAGCACCTTTCTACGGTACCCAAGCACAAAGCACAATATGAAATAAAAGAAATCGGAAACCCGGTAAATGATCCACAAGGGCAAAAAGGAAAACAGGTAAAGCAAACCCAGCACTATGTAATACATCCGGCAAAGATAAAATGTAATTATTTCTGATTTTGTATAGTTGCGGATAGTTTTAGCCGCAGATGCGCAGATTACACATGACCAATCTGCGCATCTGTGGCTTCATTATAAAAAAACAGCGGGTTACAGAACGATGTTCTGTACCAGTTCGCTCTTGTACGGATAGTCGGTATTGTAGTGCAACCCACGGCTTTCGTGCCTGAATTGCGCCGATTTTACGACCAGGTATCCCACGGTTATCATGTTCCGCAATTCAGATAGTTGGGGCGATACCTCTGTTGTTTTGTACAGTTCTTCTGTTTCCAGGTGCAGCAGGTCAAGACGGCGCATGGCTCTTTCCAAACGCTTATTGGTGCGTACAATACCCACATAGTCACTCATCAGCAATTGCAGTTCCTTTAGGCTCTGTGTGATCAGGATCATTTCTTTAGGAGCGGTAGTACCCTCCGTGCGCCAGTCGGGTATGCTTTTCCGATCCCAGGGCGCCCATTCGGCGGCAGATGTGTCGTTCATTTTCTGAACGGCGTCTTCAGAAGCGCGGTGGGCAAATACCATTGCTTCCAGCAGCGAGTTGCTGGCAAGCCTGTTGGCGCCATGCAACCCAGTGGATGCACATTCGCCGGCGGCATACAAATGTTTAATGGATGTGCGCCCCCATTCATCGGTTTTAATACCCCCGCAACTATAATGTGCCGCAGGCGCAACCGGTATCATATTTTGACTTACGTCAATGCCTATCGACAAACATTTTTCGTGGATGTTGGGAAAGTGATGAAGAAATTTTTCCTGATCCATATGGCGGCAATCCAGCCATACATGCTCGGTACCGGTTCTTTTCATTTCGTTGTCTATTGCCCTGGCTACTATATCTCTCGGAGCAAGGTCTTTACGGGCATCGTATCTTTCCATAAAAGCCTCTCCATCGGCATTACGAAGGATTGCCCCGTCGCCCCTTACCGCTTCGGTTATTAAAAATGCCTGCCCCTTCACTCCCGGCTCGTATAGGGCGGTGGGATGAAATTGTATAAACTCCATGTTCTCTATTCTGCCCTTAGCCCGGTACACCATACCTATTCCGTCGCCGGTTGCTATTACCGGGTTGGTGGTGGTACGGTATACCTGTCCGTTACCGCCAGTTGCAAGCAGGGTAATTCCAGCCTCTATTTTTTCAATTCTTTTGGTAAGAAGGTTGAGGGCATACACGCCGAAGCATTCAATATCGGGGGTGGCTTTGGTAACAAGGTAGCCCAGATGGTGCTGCGTAATAATGTCTACTACAAACCAATGTGTATTTACTTCAATGTTGGGTTGTGCTTTAATTGCTTCCAGCAATGCACGCTCCATTTCCCTGCCGGTTACGTCTTTGTGGTGCAATATCCGGAACTCACTGTGTCCGCCTTCTTTTCCCAGCGCATACTCACCGTCGGGTGCCTTATCGAACCTGGCACCCCATTCAATAATTTCCTTAATGCGTTCCACGCCCTCCTTTACCACTATTTCAACCGTGTGCTCATTGCACAAACCATCGCCTGCAATTAAAGTGTCTTCTATATGTTTTTCAAAACTGTCGTTTTCATTGTCCCATACCCCGGCAATACCGCCCTGGGCATATTTGGTATTGGTTTCGTCGGAAGTGGTTTTGGTAAATACCGTTACGCGTTTATCTGGAAAATGGCGCGCTACTTTTAAAGCATATGTAAGCCCTGCTATACCAGACCCAATGACAAGAAAATCCGTTTGCATAAATCGTAAATCAAAAGTTTGACGCAAGATAGTTAAATGTAGCTAGTGAGCGGTCAGAGGTCAGCCGTGAGCGATCAGCCGTGAGCAGTAAATAACGCTTACCAAAGAATGCCAACCTTTACCAAAAAGCAAGATCAGGAAGCAAAACCCCAAAACAAACAGGTTAACCTTATCCGAACAGGAAGCTATTTTGCCCGCCAAGCGCTGATCGCTGAAAGCTGACGGCTGATCGCTATTTCTCCCCAATACCTAAACGCTTTTTAATGCTGTCCCACACGGGTTGTACATCGGGCGAAAGCTTAAAATATACAATGCCACCTCCGTAAACGATCACAAACACCGCGCTTCGTATAATCAATCCCGGTAGCCCGTGAATATTCCTGAAAAGGAAATAACAAAGGGTATAACACAGTATTCCTAAAACAATTACACCCAGCGTGTGGAGTGAGAATGGCTGCAGGCGGAACTTCTTCCACAAAAAAATAATCCGCACTGCGTTATATATAATTCCCGAAATAAGGGAAGCAATAGGCGGCCCGAGAATATTAAATTGCTTAGTAAATAAATAAGTGAGGGGCAGGATCAGGATCAATAATATCATGCCGCTTGTAAGTTCAAATCGCCAATAGTTAGACGTACCGATAACCTGTGCGTTCAACCCTGTGCCAAGATCAATCACCCGGGTTAAGCCTAATACCACAAAGGCATTGAATCCCAGCAAAAACTCATCTTTTAAACCAAACGTAACAATGGCCTCTGTGTAATTGAGCGCAATCAGCAGGAACAAACCGCCGGCAAACAGGAGCAGGTTGAGAGAAGACCGTTGATATATTTTTTGAAGCAACGGCATATTCTTTTCTTTCCAGGCTTTTGACAAATGGGCGATGGACGCAGCAATAACACCTCGTTGCGGGGCCTGTACAATACTCGTCATATTTTGTGCAAGGCTAAAAATGGCAGCCTGTTTTAATCCATTGGGAAGCACGGCGGCAATAACGATGGTATCGAAAATTTGTGACAGTGTGTTTACAATCATACCCGAATAGGCAAAAGCACAAAGTGATACTATCTTTTTTTTATACCTGCGGGTAACCTTACTGATAGAAAAGGTGAAATGAATTTGTTTGGTTGCAATAAGGTAGCATAACAAAACAACTGCTATGAATGGATAAGCCATTGCATACAGTTTTATAAAACCATCGAAACTTTTTATAACATGGAATATCAGCAATGCGATGATCAATGTTTGAAACAACCGCCATACAACCTCTTTCAAAAAATTGGTTACAACCGGCTTGCCAACGGTCCAGGTATAGGCTTCCAGTATTGCATACAGCGTTAAACCTGCAGCCATTGGGAAAACCCAATAATAATATTTCACCAGTAAAGGAGAGTGCTCACCAAATTTCTGAATCACAAGGTCTTTGAATATCCATCCGCCCAGCAAAACGATCACCATGCCAATTGCACCAATTACGAGTGCTATGGAAATCAAATCATTTTTATCGGGTGGAAGATGATGGTTGTAATACGGATGAAATTTAAAAATGTATGCCTGCATGGACAGCGTTGCCAACGCATGCATCATGGTGGAGATTGCAATAAATGCCGTAGTGAGACCATACTCGGTAGATGTAAAGATGCCTTCTTTTGTAAAGAAATAAATGTTCAGCATGCCTACCGCAAAACCTGCGTAGATAACTACCGAAGAAATAATGCTCTGCCTCCTTATATTCGTCATATCAATAAAGATAATTCTCAACAGGTTAAGCCAACCATTTGCATTTATCTGGAGAGATAACGTATGGTGATGCATTTGCTGGCCGTAAAGATGCCATCTTTCAAAACAATATCGTATTTATTTTTACAAGTATGAAATGCACAGTCTTTGTTTTGCTGGGTGCTTTGGGTATTGTATCCTGCAGCCCCTCTATAGAAAAAGGCTTAAGGAAGAAAGACCTTAGCCGCGATGTTGAGATGATCACCGACAAGGGCACTATGATCATCCGGTTGTCGGATTCAACTCCATTGCATCGCAATAATTTTTTAAAGCTGGTAAAAAGCCACTATTACGATCACATTTTGTTCCACAGAGTGATACAGCATTTCATGATCCAGGCGGGAGATCCGAAAAGTAAAAAGGCCGATTCTACCACGCGCCTGGGAGATGGAGACCTCGGATATAAAATACCGGCAGAATTCAATGCTTCGCTTTTCCACCATAAAGGCGTTATTGCTGCTGCCAGGGAAGGCGATGGTGCTAATCCTGCTAAAATGAGCAGTGCCTCGCAATTTTATATAGTGCAGGGAAGAATTTTTACGGACGCAGGACTGGATTCTGTAGAAGCCTTCAGGCTGGATGGTCAAAAAATTCCACCGCCACAAAGAGAAATATATAAAAAGATGGGAGGCACACCCCACCTCGATCAGTCGTATACTGTTTTTGGCGAAGTGATAAGTGGCCTGGAGGTAATCGACAGCATTGCCGCTGTGCCGGTAAACGGGAGGCTGGGCGACCGTCCCGTCAAAAACCTGCGCATTGTAAAGGCACGGCTTGTGCGGCGGAAATAGAAAACTCCTTTCCTGATTTTTTTCAAGCCTGTTTATTCCAATGGTTTTTGTAATCTTGCAACACAAAACTTCGAAAAATGAAATTTCCGGAAAACCTGCGCTATACAAAAGATCATGAATGGATACGGCTCGAAGCCGGCGACATTGCTGTTATAGGAATTACTGAGTTTGCCCAGGGTGAGCTGGGAGATATTGTTTACCTGGATATAGAAACCAAAGATCAGCACCTGGATGCAGAAGCTGTATTTGGCACCGTGGAAGCTGTAAAAACCGTAAGCGATCTTTTTTTGCCCGTTAGCGGCACCATTACCGAAGTAAACCCGGTGTTAAACAACAAGCCTGAACTGATTAACAGCGACCCTTACGGCGAAGGCTGGATGATAAAAGTAAAAGTAGATGCTCCCGCAGATATTGATGCCTTAATGACCGCCGAGGCGTATGCAGCATTGGTAGGTAAGTAATTTTATTATGATTGTAAAGCTGTTGCGAACAATTTGGCCGGCCATCATTTGGTCGGCTATTATTTTCTTACTGTTAAGCATACCTGGCAGCGACTTACCGGAAGGTCCCTCTATTCCGCATATAGACAAAATAGTGCACGTTTTTATATTCTGGCTGCACGTTTACCTGTGGAATGTATACCTGGCTGCCCGTTTAAAAAACGGAAACAGACTGTGGATTTTTTTCCTCACCTTTTTGCTGACTTGCATTTACGGGATAGCGATGGAGTATTATCAAAAGTATTTTGTGCCTAACCGGGGCTTTGAAACAGACGACATGATAGCCGATGCAATGGGAGCATTTGCAGGCTGGCTGGTATCGGGCTGGAGACTGAGTGCCAAGGCAAAACCTCTATAAAAAAAAATTGGCCCCTATAGATATAGGGGCCGCAACCAAAACTAACTGCTTATGAGAAAATTGACTGTTTTAAATCTCTTTGTATATATGACGCAAAACTTGTGAAACAGTTTACACTCGCTTTGTTAATTATTTCAAAAGAACTGTCTGGCTTTTTTCTAACGTAATATACAAAAGAAAATTGCAATTACAATGCCAGTGTTTTTTAAAGAACGCTCAATTACAGATGCAAATTTCAGGAGAAAAATCTGTTTACAATCTTAATGATTTGTAAAAGCTTCCCAATAATCTCAAAATTTCTTCACCCAACTAAATGTTACCCTGTAGCGGGATTTAATCTTTCCCTGGTTAACTTAGTATTTACAATTGCTGTTTTTGAAAGAACGCTTTTACCCTTTAGATATTTTTCGTGGAGCCACGGTAGCGTTAATGATACTGGTAAACAATCCCGGTAGCTGGAACTATGTTTACCCGCCGCTCGATCATGCCCGCTGGCACGGCTGTACAGCAACCGATCTCGTTTTCCCCTTTTTTCTTTTTGCGGTGGGTAATTCACTTGCATTTGTGATACCGCGATTACAGGAACAGGGCAGCGCTGCTTTCTGGAAAAAAACCATACGCAGAACAGTATTGATCTTTGTTACGGGACTCTTGCTTAATTGGTTCCCTTTTGTAAAATACAATGCAGCCGGCGAGCTGGTAGCAAAAACCTGGGATACGCTTCGTATTCCCGGCGTGCTGCAGCGCATAGCGGTTTGCTATTTTTTTGCTTCGGTCATCATTTTTTACCTGAAGCCCACTAAAACTTTTGCAACAGCTATTTTGTTGTTACTCATCTATTGGGTGCTGTGCATCCTGTTGGGAAAACCCGGAGATCTTTACAGCCTGCAAGGTTGGTTTGGTACCGCCATAGACCGTAGTTTGCTTGGCGAAAACCACCTATACCATGGCGAAGGAGTGGCCTTCGATCCTGAAGGCATTGCCAGCACATTGCCGGCCATTGTAAGCGTGTTACTGGGGTTTATGGCTGGCGATTACATCAGGCAAAAAATAAAAAGTGCAGCAAATGCATTGCAGGATGCAAATGGTTATTACCCGGTTATAGCCACCCTGTATACGATTGCGATGTTATTGGTATTTACAGGCCTATGCTGGAACACCGTTTTTCCGCTGAACAAGAAAATATGGACCAGTTCTTACGTCGTTTATACCTCCGGGTTAGCAATGGCTGTTCTTGCCATTATCATTCATATAGTGGAAGTGTATCACATCAGGGGTGGCTGGACACGATTTTTCAACGTATTTGGGAAAAACCCGCTTTTTATTTTCGTGTTGAGCGGAGTGTGGGTGAGGCTGTATGGGTTGTTCAGGATAGAGGAGGGAATAAAGGACGGCCTGCCGGTTTATAAAGGATTGGGTAACTGGATGTATGACCACCTGTTTGCGCCTTTGTTCGGCAATATGAATGGTTCTTTGTTTTATGCTATCTTTCATGTGCTCATTTTCTGGGCACTGGCATGGTGGCTCGATAAAAAGAAAATCTATATCAAAGTTTAATTGTAATAAGGTATGACCAAAACTGTTTCTCCCCGATTCCTGGCCCTTGATGTACTCAGGGGCATGACCGTTTGTTTTATGATCATTGTAAATACGCCGGGCAGCGGAGCCACTCCGTTTGCGCCGCTGCTGCATGCATCGTGGCATGGCTTTACACCCACCGACCTGGTTTTCCCTACCTTCCTGTTTGTGGTAGGCAACTCTATGAGCTTTTCGCTGCCCAAATACAAACAAATGGGCAATGGCGCCGTTCTGGGCAAAATATTCAAACGAACGATCATCATATTTTTGCTGGGATACCTGATGTATTGGTTTCCTTTCTTCCGCGAATCCAAAACCGGTGGTTATGAATTTTCTCCTATCAGCGATACCCGCCTGCTGGGTGTGTTGCAGCGCATTGCGCTTGCTTATTGTTTTGCTTCGCTGATGATCCATTTTCTCAGCAAAAGACTGGTTTGGATACTAAGCGCGGTATTCTTACTTGGTTATTGGCTGATTTTATATGTCGGAGGCGATTATAGCATGACGGGCAATGCAGGACACAAGCTTGATATGATCCTTTTTGGAGAAAGCCATTTGTATCATGGCGAAGGCGTTGCATTTGACCCTGAGGGCTTGTTAAGCACGGTTCCCGCCATTGTAAATGTTATAGGAGGATATTATGCAGGCATCTTTATACAGCAAAAGGGTAAAACTTTTGAAACCGTGGCCAAACTGGCGCTGGCGGGGTTTGCCTGCCTTACCATTGCTTATTTCTGGGATTTTGTGTTTCCTATCAACAAAAAGCTCTGGACCAGCTCTTTTGTGCTATACACGGTAGGGCTGGACCTGGTTATTTTGAGTGCGCTCATTTTTGTGATAGAAATAAAGGGAACTACCAAAGGCAGCTATTTCTTCCAGGTGTTTGGCAAAAATCCGCTGTTTATTTACCTGCTTTCCGAGGTGTTTGCCATCGCATTGTATACTGTCAAAACATCACCAGATACTACGCTTTTCCAGTCTGTGGGCGAAGGTTTTCAAAAGATTATTCCCGGACCGTGGGGATCGCTTGCATTTGCGCTTTGCTTTATGCTGCTTTGCTGGGCGGTAGGTTATTGGATGGACAAGCGGAAGATCTATGTAAGGGTATAAAACAATGTCGTTTAGGTCAATAACGGGGGTTCGGAACTTTATAAACATCGTTGAAAAGAAATGTTCCGAACCCTAAAGTATTGACGAAGATTCGGAAAAAAATACTGACAATATTCTCCACAAACGGTTATACAATTTGTAATAAAAGCCGGAACTTGCATTCGTTTTTCCGACCAAATACATAGCTATGACAAAAAAATCAATATTCGCGCTACTTGTTAGCTGCGCTTTTTTGCTAACTGCCTGTCTTGATGCTGAAGAAAAAATTGTGATCAATAAAAACAATAGCGGCATTTATACGCTCACTATGGATATGGGCAAAATGCTCACCTTGCTCGAGCAAATGGGCCAAAAGGACCAGTTAAAAGAAATGGAAAAAAAGGATTCTACCGTTTATTTTAAATCCTATGTTGATACTTCTACGGCGCTTACCGCCAAGGAAAAAGAGTTGATAAGAGATGGCAGTTTACGGATGCAGGTAGATGAAGCAGCCAAAGAAATGAAAGTGGTGCTCAGCTTTCCCTTTAAAAACGTGGCGGTGTTGCCCGATTTGAAAAATACCTACATAACCGCCATCGACAAGCTGGGCATTTCTAAAAAACTGAATAAGGGAGACGCTGCTGAAGACAACCCGACTGATATGCCTGATGATGTATCGGGTAATAAATCTGTATTAATGCCAGGGCAGGAAGCCTATGCTTTTACTGCCGCACCGGGTAAAATTGCCAATAAGCTGGTGAACAAAGAGCTTTTTTCCGATAAGGTATTAAAAGATTCATCGCTGCAAATGATGCAGCAGTTGTCGGTAATGATGGGCGACATGAATTACAAAACTGTTTTTGTGCTGCCAAACGGTGTAAAAAAATACAAGGGAAACAATGTAGAAGTAGCGCCCGATAAAAAAACCGTTACCTTTTTTACCACGCTTACCGATCTTATCAATCGCCCCGAAGCAGCTGAGTACAGCGTTGAATATTAAATACTTACACTGAAAAGTTTAGCTTTTGCCAATTTATTGCGTATAGGCAATGCGGGTTCCTGCAAAAAGCCGGAACTCTGTTTTGTTTAGCTAACTTTGCGTTCGTTTGGAGATTGAGTTAATTAGGTTAAATAAGTTAAGTGAGTTAACCTATCAACTTAGTCAACCCACTTAACTTATTCACTATTATGCAAGGTTACTGCGAATCGCTTACAGAATACAAAAGACTGAAGACAAGGGAGGTGAAGATCGGCGATCTCCTGCTGGGCAATTTCCATCCTATACGGGTACAAACCATGACGACTACCGATACAATGGATACCATTGCCACCGTAGAGCAATCTATCCGTTGCATTGAAGCCGGGGCAGAGCTGGTACGTATTACGGCACCAAGTAAAAAGGAAGCTGAAAATTTACTGAATATAAAAAATGAACTGCACAAGCGGGGATATAAAGTTCCGCTTATTGCCGACATCCATTTTACGCCTAATGCTGCTGAAATTGCCGCCCGCATTATCGAAAAAGTGCGCGTAAACCCGGGCAACTACATCGATAAAAAGAAATTTGAATTTATTGAATATACCGATGCTGCCTACAACGAGGAAATTGACCGCATACAGCAGCGGTTTACCCCGCTTGTAAAAATCTGCAAAGAGTATGGAACAGCCATGCGCATTGGCACCAACCACGGTTCGCTGAGCGACCGGATCATGAGCCGCTACGGCGATACGCCGATGGGCATGGTGGAAAGCGCCATGGAATTTTTGAGAATAGCGCGCTTTGAAAATTATCACAATATCGTCCTGAGCATGAAAGCCAGCAACCCGCAGGTAATGGTGCAGGCTTACCGGCTGCTGGTAAAGCAAATGCAGGAAGAATTTAATGAATGTTACCCGCTGCACCTGGGGGTAACAGAAGCGGGCGATGGCGAAGACGGGCGAATAAAATCGGCGATAGGCATTGGCACATTGCTGGAAGACGGATTGGGAGATACCATACGAGTATCGTTAACCGAAGACCCCGAATTTGAAATACCGGTATGCAAGGATATTGTGAAAAGGTATGAAGAAAAGGCAGAAGGCAGAGGGCAGAAGGCAGAAGGAAAAGATCAGCAGCCTCAAATTTCAAATCTCAAATCCCAAACCTCAAATCCTCAAATCGGCACTTACAAAAGAAGAGAAACATTTGCCGTTGACCAGGTAGGCGATCATCATGTTCCGGTAGTAATAGCCGACATGAGCAAAACAGCAGTAACCGCTCCTGCTCAGCTACAAAGCATTGGTTATACATACGATGAGGCGTTGGACAAATGGAACATCAGCGATGCAGCCGCAGATTATATTTACCACACAGGTGGCGAATTGCCTTTTGCTTTACCAGGAACACTGAAAGTGCTGGTACCATCGGATATTTGGCAAGCGTGTTCGGACAAGGAAAAATATTTTCCATTGTTTGAAATCGATCAGTATATAAATGCTACAGCAAAAAGCAGCTTGGCAAATTTCGTAATGCTGGATTGCTCTCTTTCAAATACATCCTATTCGCAACAACTGGACAGCATTCAGAATGATCATACGGTTATATTGTGCCTGAGCAGTACCGATAAAAATGCCATGCAACGGGTGCGAAGCATGTTTGCGGAATTTCAACAGCGCAATATTAAAAACCCGGCGGTACTGGTTACCGACAGCCACTGGCAAACGCCGGACGAACATCTTATTCATTTTGCTACAGAAACAGGTGCGTTGTTACTGGATGGCTTTGGCGACGGTATTTGCTTAGGCATGAGCAAGGAAGCCTACAACGCCAGTGAGAACCGTTTGAACGCGAGTGGCAGAAATTATATCGATAATAAAACCACAGAACAATTTATAAACAGCACTGCGTTTTCTATACTGCAGGCTACGCGTACCCGCATTTCAAAAACGGAATACATTTCCTGCCCCTCCTGTGGCCGAACATTGTTCGATCTGCAGGAAACCACCGCGAAGATCCGTGCGGTTACCAACCATCTTAAAGGAGTTAAGATCGCCATTATGGGTTGTATTGTTAACGGGCCCGGCGAAATGGCCGATGCTGATTTCGGGTATGTAGGCAGCGGTCCGGGAAAGATAACTTTATATAAGGGCAAGGAGGTTGTGAAAAAATCGGTGAACAGCGACATAGCGGTGGATGAACTGATCAACCTGTTGAAAGAAAACGATGCATGGGTGGAACCGGGATAAGGCCAGAGGTGAGGGGTGAAAGGTCAAATGTGAAAAGTGAAAAGCCTTACTGTCTATTTCACCGCGTCCACACTATATCCCTTTTCCTTTAGCAAGTTCAATACTCCTTGTTCGCCGGCAAGATGCCCTGCTCCTACGGCAATAAACAACGACTCGTTCTTCATAGCGGCTTCAATAACAGGAATCCAGTTTTTATTACGGTTGAACAGAAGCGCTTCTTCCGATCCTGCAATGTCCGGCGAAGACATGATCTGTTGGTATAGGGCGTCGAGATCCTGCTTTTTATACATCTCTACCATTTTGGCAAAGTCTTTTTTCTGTTTATCAAATTCGTCGGCATAGCGCAAAAGCATTTGAGCCTGTGCCGAATCGGGCATATCGTCAAATATCTTCATTTGCTCTTCAACAGTTTCCAATCCTACCACCTCTTTGTTTTGCTCACGCGCCATTTTCACAAAACTCATTTCATACGATTCCTGTTGAGAACAAGGCAGCGTTTTTAATGTAAGAATGCTGAACAACACAAAGGGCTTCATTGTGTTGAACATGGTTAGCGGCATGCCAATAGAATCTTTAAAAAAAGTATTCAGCTTATTATAATCGTCCGGGTTAAAAAAATCGCTCAGCTTTTTTCCCTGCAGCATCGAAAGTTGCAGCATTTTCATGTTCATGGCCGGATCGTCCATATCAACCTCCAGGTATAACTTGTCTGTTGCGTTAAAATGTTGCTTCAGTTTTTCACTCATCACAAAATCGGTTGAGCATATCATATGGATGGTTCCATAAACGTAAGATGGTTTGGTTAAGCCATTGCCTGATATTTTCCACAGCAGTGCATCGCTCTTTTGCTGAGCCTGCAATAGCTGCGTGCCGCACCAGGGTTGCACAAAAAAAGCTGCAAATAATAATGGTAAGTGTTTCATGAATTTGAAATTTGTTATTCCTCCATATCGCGGATGAGTTCTTTTAATTTCCTGATATGCCTGCCATACAAAAGATGGATATACCACCGGTTTAAAAAATACAGCACCACGGTAAAAATAACGGTAAACAGCAGATATAGCAAGGTGAATTTATCTTCATTTCCACTCATGCCAAATGAATTGTTTATTGGAATTTTTTTATAGTTCAACACCAGGTAATACATAAAACACAGCATTACGGGTATAAGTGCGGTGCTAATAATAAGATAGAGCTTCACATACTTTTCCAGCGTTTTCAACTGCAATTCAAGATTGGATTTAACCCGGCAGGCTACGCATTGCATTGATTTCAGCAGTTTGTTCTTTTGATAGTAATATCCCAAAAACAACGATGCCAGTAAAATATAGGCCCAGCTTACCTCCTGTAACCTGCCCTCAAAAGCGGTAAAATAATAAATTGATACCCAGGAAACGGAAATCACTACTACCAGCAATTCCATCAAGAGGTTGCGGCGCATTTTTGCCACCGGGCTTTTTGATGGTTCCTGCATCATTCGCAGTATTTCATCATTCGACCTGTGAGGCAATCCCGACGTTTTGTCTGCCTGCTTCCATATTTCTTTTAACTCATCTAATTCCATGCATACACTTTTATGAAATCAATGAATATTATAATGCTGCTACTTTTTTTCGCAGCTTTTCTTTTATCCGCGATATTTTAACTCTTAAATTAACCTGGGTCATGCCTAAAATATCTTCCATCTCTTCATAACTTTTATCTTCCAGGTAAAGCATCATCAATGCTTTTTCAACTTCCGTTAAGCTTTCAATGGCTTTTTGTATCAGCAGCCACTTATCTTTTTCGGGGTGATCGTCACCTATAGTACGGTCAGCACCCGCAGTGGCATCAAACGAGACAGTTGTTATTCTTCGTTGCTGTTTCCTGAAGTCGGAAATAGCGGTGTTAAGCGCTACCCTGTACATCCAGGTGCTTATTTTGGACTCGTGCCTGAAATTGGGATATGCTTTCCAGAGCTGGATGGTTATTTCCTGGAAAAGATCCTGTTGATCCTGTACCGTACGACCATACAAGTGACATACTTTATGAATAATGCCCTTGTTTTCTTGTATAAATTGCAGGAATGTATGCTGTATCAGATCTGTTTCCAAGTAATAGTATGTCTGCAAAGATATCAGTAGCTGCCGGTTCAAAATTGTTACATTTGTAACAGCAGAAAAAAGAGGGTATGATTAAAAAGGGTATGATTAAAATTTTTGTTTGTCTGCTGGCAGGAGTTGGCTTTTTCTCCAATCACGCACAGGCTCAGCAAGTGGTTAACTCCATTTCATTGCCTGCAAAGTATGAGCAACCGGCAGTAAGCTTGGGTAAAACGCAAATAGTCAATCGAAATAATACCAATTATTTTCTTACCCGCAACGCCACGCTTAAAAGCACATTGCAAGGCTACAATTTTTTAAAAGAAGACAATTTGTTTTTACAACAGCCATTGCAGCCTAACTATCATATTGCCACATTGGGCTTTATGTGTAAAAAAGAATGGCAATTTGAAAAAGCCACCAAAATTCCGCTGCGGTTCCGGTTGGGATCGCTTCAATATTGCAATATGCTGGAGGGAAAGTAGTATTAGTTGTGGAAGGAGTGATGTGTGCTGAAAAAACGAATGCCGGCATGCAAAAGCATATCGGCATCCTGAGTATAAAAGGATTAAATTATTCTTCTATTAATTCTTGTTGCAGAGAAAAAAGAACGGCTTCAGCTCATTTTGATGCATAACCTGCACCAGCGACTTTTGATCCTGCACAATTTTATAGCGGTTCAGATCAATCAATTCGTTTGCCGTACAGAAATTTTCTGTAGACTCTGCATGAAACAGCATTTCATTTAGCTGTTCTACTTCATGTTCAATTGCCTGGTTGCTCATCGACTCATCCTTCAGCAAAACAAGCAGATCACGGTTAGAAGTTTTCATCGTATGTAGGATTTGAATATTTAACAAGATTTACTTTAGTATCCCACCATTCCTTTTTTGCTCGGGCAGCCGCATCCTTTCTGACCACCTTTAAACACGCCACAGCCGGAAGCTGATACTATCAATAAACACAACATCAAAACAACGGTATAGGTTCTTTTCCTCATTTCTTTAAATCTAATAACCGTAAATTTAAACTAATTTATTTCTAATTTATTGTTAGAAATTAAATGTTTTTCTAAAATACCACCAAAAAATAATTATTGAAACCTTTGCCCTTCATGCAAAAACCAACTGTTTTAGTGGCGCCTCTCGATTGGGGGTTAGGGCATGCGGCAAGGTGCATTCCAATTATAAATGAATTCATTAGGCAGGATTGGGAAGTTTGGCTTGCCGGCAGCGGTCCTACGCTTACCTTATTGCAACAACAGTACCCGCAATTGCCCTTACTTGCACTTAAGCCATATAATGTTTTTTATCATGCCGCAACGGGCAGGTTGCCCCTCACTGTAGCCCGGCAGGCGCCTGCTATATGGGCAAGCATCAGGCACGAACATCGTTGGCTGCAGCAGGTACTCAAAACCCGTTCATTCGATGTTATATTAAGTGATAACCGGTACGGTTTGCATAGCAACCAAGCATACTGTGTATTCATTACCCACCAGCTCGTCATACGTTCCGGCCTATTGAGGTGGATTGACGGGATACTGCGGAAGTTCAACTATCACTATATCAACAAGTTTAACGAATGCTGGATACCCGATTGGGAGGGAGCGGTTAATATTGCGGGCGAGCTTTCCCATCCGTCCCGTGTTCCGGCTAATGCGCACTATATCGGACCCGTATCGCGGTTTGAGCTACAGCAACAGCTTAAGCAATACGACATAGCCATTGTATTATCGGGACCGGAGCCTTGCAGAACCGATTGGGAGCAAAAACTACAGCAGGAGCTGAGGCATTTTGAGGGAACTGCATTGCTGGTACGCGGAGTTCCTATTGGCAAAGAACTATCGCTGCCACCTAATATTGTGGTAGAAAATATGTTATCGGCCGAAGAGCTGAATACTGCCATCGAGCAGGCAGAGTGGATTATTTGCAGGAGCGGCTATACTTCTATAATGGATTTGATAACGCTTCGCAAAAAGGCAATACTTGTTCCCACGCCTGGTCAACCGGAGCAGGAATATCTTGCAGATTACCTGTGCAGGCAGGGAATTTTTTATTCAATATCTGAATCTGAATTTTCGTTAAAGAACAGTTTGCAAAAAGCAGCCGCATTTCCCTTTGATTTTACCAGGTTTGAGGGGCAGAAGACATCTTACCGGGAACGTATAGCCGAACTTACTGAACGGATAGGGAAAGGTGTAAGGAAAACCGCATAAAATGCTGTGCTTCTACCTTATACCCTCCGCCCTACTCCTTTCACCTTACCTTCTACCTTCCACCTTACCCCTTCTTTACAGCAATTGTACCGCTCTCTTTAAATCTTCGGGAGTGTCAATGCCTACGCCCTGATAGTCTACCACGGTCATGCGTAACGGGATGCCATGTTCGAGAAACCGGAGACATTCGATCTTTTCCGCATCTTCGAGCGGGGTTAAAGGCCATTTGGTAAAATTGAGGAGCGCTTTTTTGGTAAAAGCATAAATGCCTATATGTTCGTGATGAACAATATTGATTTGGGTATTACGCGGATAGGGAATGACGCTCCTGCTAAAAAGCAATGAATTCATGTTTTTATCTACCACCACTTTTACCAGGTTCGGATTTTCAATCAGCTCTTTCTCTCTCAGCGGGCGCATCATAGATGCAACCTGCACTGTTTCGTCTTTAAACAAATCAATCAACTGCTTTAACGCGTCCCTTTGCACAAAAGGAGTATCACCCTGCACATTAATAATAACGTCCACATCCATGTTCTCTACCGCCTCGGCAATACGGTCGCTGCCGCTTTCGTGTTCACGTATGCTCATTTTTGCACGTCCGCCGTGCGAGGTGATCTCGTTGTAAATAACATCGCTGTCTGTTATCACCCATACTTCGTCAAATAAGCCTGTAGCTACTGTATTGTCGTGCGTATGAAGTATCACGCTTTTATTTCCCAGTGTTTTCATCAGCTTACCCGGAAAACGGGAGGCGGCGTAACGGGCGGGAATCATAGCAACTACATTCATGGCAAATTTTTTTTCAAAGATAGGGGGATGATCAGTAATCTGTTTTTATCGTTTTGTCAAAAGGCAGTTTAAACTGGTAAGCCAGGTCTTCGTCGTTTTTTCCTTCCAGCACATCCAATCCATATTTCAGCTTGCGGGGATCTTCATAAGCATAGGTGCCAAACAGCCTGTCCCATAAAGAAAAGATGTTGGCAAAGTTGGTATCGGTAAAGGGCCGTTCAAAATGATGGTGCACCTTGTGCATATTAGGCGAAACAAAAACCCAGCTAATCGGCTTGTCGAGCCAGATGGGTACTCTTATGTTGGCGTGGTTTAAATGCGTGAACAACCCCGAAACGCTGCGATATAAAAAATAGTAAGCAATAGGAATACCTAAAATCAAAACGCCGATAATGGTGGAGGTTTCGCGGAACAGCCATTCTCCCGGGTGATGCCGCGTGCCGGTAGTAACATCCACTTTGGTATCGCTGTGGTGGATCATATGAAATTTCCACATCCACTTTACCCGGTGCATAAGGTAATGAGGGGCATATTGACCAAAGAAATCGAGCAATAAAAGGGTGATGATGATCTTCAGCCAAACGGGCATATCAAAAAGATACAACAGCCCGATACGGTTTTCTTCTACCCATGCACAGATCTTTACAGTGGTATAGCCAAAAATGAGGTTCAGCAGCAGCGTGCAGGCAAGAAAAACGAGGTTAACGCCGGCGTGCTTATAACGTTTGAACGAAAAGCTGAATAAGGGATAATATCCTTCGAGCAGCCAGAAAAAGATCATTCCACCCATCAGTATCAACACACGGTGAGCACTGGGTATATGCTCCCAATATTGAATGAAATCGTTCATGAGGCAATAGTTTGCAGGTAAAAGGTACGAAGATTTTTTTAGGGGTTGTATCAGTGGACGCTTACAAAGCATAGAATCCGCTCTAATCAATGTTGGACAAGAAGCATCCAATGTTGCGCCTGGCTTTATTTTTGCTATATTTGTACCGGACTGGGGTGTCTCCCGATCGCTAAACAAGACAGTTACTATTTCGGTGGCTGCCTTTTTAGTTTAATGGCGTTGGATATATTTTGAGTCCATACAATTCACCCTCGCTTGAATATATTTTACCCTCAATTACTTCATAAGCCGGGTTCGCTCTGTTGGGGTTAAGAATGTAATTGGCAATGGGATAAGCAACCAGGTCGGCTACCTGCAGGCCATTTATGTTTTGCTTTTTGTTTCTAAAGTTTATTGTTTTCAGCAACTTATTCAATCTCTCCTTGTTTAAAACACCCGTGCCCCGTGACTTTAGCCTTTGAAAATGTTGAGACAATTTTATGTCCTCGGCCTTTCCCCGTTCTTCCAGTACAACATAAAGCCTGTCGTTGCTACCTTTCAAATCTTCAAGATTAAATATTGCACGTTCTATCAGGAAGGACAAACACAATTCATATACGTCGTTGGACAACTTACCAACCCGTTTAATGAAGTCATTCTTTTTTATACCACATGCCAGTATAGTATAATCATTGTTTCGTAAAACTTTATCGAGCCGCTCATAGAATGTCCTCTTCAATTCAAGGTCCAGTAAAATTTTAAATTCTTTTTCGCATTTTCTTATATCTCTTGAATGGAAAATAACTTGCTTATGTCCCCAAAACTCTTGCTTCACGCTGTTTAAACTATCTCTTAGATGAAAGTATTCCTGCTTAGAAACCAACACGCCGCACAAAAGAAATATCGGGAAGTCAGGGTTTATTTTGGTTAGCCCGTGATCGCCGGTTTCATCAAGAAATAAGTAATAATCCATTTTTATGGTTTAACCACTTTTTTAACGCCATAGTTATGTCTCACTCATCAGCCTTAATATCTTCAAAATCGCGACCGCAATTGAAACAGTGATAGTTTTTTTAATGCTTACCGCATAGCTGGATATTGAAAACGACAATATTGCAGCGAGCCAGTTGCCCGATTTAGCGGGATTGCTGATGTACTCTACATTGTGTGAATGACAGGAAGGACATTCGAGCCAGGCTCTTTTTTCTGCAGCAAACAAGGCCAGCATTTTGCGCGCCTCGTCTGCATCGCGCTCCATTACGGTAAGCTTAATGCCACCTAAGGCATTGGTTAAAAAGGGGTCGATGGTAACCGTGTACTCATCCCGCAAAAATGCTTGTATGCCTTCGTTCTGCAACTTGCCCAGTACGATGTTCGCCTCTATGTAATTATCAAAACTGGCAATCGTAACAAGGTTCATGAACGTTTATTGGTTGAGCATTAAGGGCATGGCCAACATCAGCAATTCTTCATTTTCATCCTTTTCAACCGGCATAATAATACCGGCTTTGGTAGGTGTAGAAAGTTCCATTACTACCTCGGGGCTGGAAGTGGCGTTCAGCAGTTCTATCAGGAATTTGGCGTTAAAAGCAATTTGAATATCTTCTCCTTCGTAGCGACAGTTCATCCTTTCGTTTCCTTCAAAGCTAAAATCCACATCCTGGGCTGCTAACTGAAGTTCGGCTCCGTTAATGGTTAAGGCTACCTGGTTGGTGCTTTTATTACTGAAAACGCTTACCCGCCTCAATGCGTTTTGAAAGTCGCTGCGGCTTACAGTCATTTTGTAAGGATTCTCGGCCGGAATTACCACTTTATAATCGGGAAATCGTGCGTCGATTAACCGGCACACCAGCTCGGTTTTGCCATGATCGATGAACAGGTGATTGTCGTTATAAGAGATCTTCAGCTCATCTTCGTTATCGGGCAACGCCGCTTTCAGCAGGTTCAATGGTTTTTTAGGCACAATGAACGAATGCTTTTCGGGGCAGTTTACATCGGTTTTGCGATAGCGTACCAGGCGATGCGCATCGGTTGCTACAAAGGTGATGGACTTTTTATCGAGCTCAAAGAAAACGCCGGTCATTGCAGGACGCAGATCGTCGTTGCTAACAGCAAACAATGTTTTGTTGATGGCTGTTACCAGTGTGGTAGATGTGATGGTGAATTGATTGGCATCCTTTGCTGCCGGCTCTTTCGGAAAGTTATCAGGATTTTCGCCCATTACCTTATACTTGCCATTATCGCTGGTAATTTCTACGCTGAAGTTTTTATCAATCGTAAAAGTAAGTGGCTGGTCTGGTAAGTTCTTAAGAGAATCTATCAGAATTTTTGCCGGGATACAGATCCTTCCGGTATCGCGCGCCTCGATATCCATATGGATCTTCATTACCGTTTCAAGATCGGTAGCCACCACTGTTAACTTGTTCTTTTCAATTTCAAACAAAAAATCTTCCAGAATGGGCAATACTGTATTGGCGCTGATCACTCCGCTGATATGCTGCAGTTGTTTAAGTAAGGCTGACGATGAAACGATAAATTTCATAATACCGGTAAAAATTTTTGAATTTGGGCAAATATAGAATTAAGGGGATAAATCTACCCTTATTTTTTTAAACGATATCAACCACTAATCCACTAACTTTCCGTCGGGAGTGTGCAGAATTAAGATGATGCAAAATCAATATGTAACCAAGGAGCAGGCCCTGCAAAAATTAAAACATTATTGTGCTTACCAGGAAAGAAGCCACCTGGAAGTGAAAGAAAAACTATACTCGCTTGGGCAACGAAAGCAGGACGTAGACACGATAATAGCCCAATTGATAGAGGAAGGCTATTTGAACGAAGAGCGCTTTGCCATACAGTTTGCCGGTGGAAAGTTCAGGATGAAACAATGGGGCAGAAAAAAGATAATGCAGGGACTGAAAGAAAAACAGGTAAGCCCCTATTGTATCAAAAAGGCACTGGCACAGATTGACGATGAAGAATACATGGAGACATTAAACAAACAGGCCGCTAAAAAGTGGCAATCCTTAAAAGGTGAAAAAAATATTTTTATAAAGAAAAGAAAACTGCAAGACTACCTGTTGCAGAAGGGATTTGAGTATGAGCTTGTAAGGGATATTAAGTTGAGTAGTTGAGAGCCTTAGTAAGTTGAAAGTCGAATACCTTACTTAACCGGGTCATTCAAATATCCACAGCACGATAGGCTTTTTAGATGCGTCGATCATCGTCTGCAATTTTTTAAGAAATGCGGGGGAAACAGTGGGGCAGCCGTCGCTTTGACAAAGTGGTAAGGGATGCGTTTCATTGTCGGGCACGCAATCGTGGGAATGGAGTACTACATACCGTTTGAAAGCATTGCTGTTAGTGGAATCGAGCCCGTGGAGCTTATATGCCAGGCCAAAACGTCCCTGGTAAGCTGCGCCGATCTTATACCTGCCCAACGATGTGCAGCCACCGCCAATCTTGTTACTGTACTTGCGGCCATTTAACCAGTTTTCATTGCATCTGCCGTGCGTAACCAAGCCCGCATCTATTATAGAATCTTTTTGAAGATCCACCACAAAAAAGCGGTTTTCACCGGAGGGAAGACTCATGTCAACCAGGAAACCGGTTTGCATGCTGTAGTTTTTAGCAGCATATTCCAAAAGCTGCGAACGATAGCCGCTTAGCTTTCTTGTAAAAGCGCTGTCTGCTGCAACCCTTGCAAATGCACCGGCGTTTGTTTTTGGTTGATGGAATCGGGAATAATACCAGCCTGCTGCTGCAATAATGAAGAATGCTATTAGCAATAAAAGGGTAAACAACAACTTTCTCATGCCAGCTTAGATGCCTTGAAAAATCTAATCCATAACAGTAGTTTTAATGAAAATGTTAAATAAGCCGGATGGTGATGATTAGTAGATTGATGTCTGCCGACAGAGTCGTTCAGGCGCGGTTAAGTAAGGGAAATAACTGCATGGAGGATGAGTTTGTCGCCAGAGGCGACAACAACGACATGCGAGGCGAAGACGCCTCGCACAGCAAGAATTAGTATGGAAAGCCATGATTTCTGCAACTTACCTTATTTAACCCACTTAACCATTTAACTTAAATCACAGCATTTTCCTAATCACATCTACCAGTTCTCCCTTAGTGATGGGGATGCCCATGATCTTGTTATATCCCTTTGCGTCTACCAGGTATTTATCGCGTATTATTCTGATCAGTTGCCCGTTATTGATTTCGGGAATCAGTACTTGTTCAAAATTCTTAATGATGTCGCCCAGGTTTTTGGGGAAAGGACGGACATACCGCAAATGCGCATGCGATACTTCGTGACCCTGCGCCTGCAGTTCGGCTACAGCGCTCTTAATAACGCCATAGGTAGATCCCCAACCCAGTACCAGTACCTTGCCTTTTCCGGGACCGCTATCCAAATGTTGTTCCGGTATATGATCGGCTATTTTTTCTACTTTTTCTTCGCGTGTCTTCACCATCAACTGGTGATTTTCGGGATCGTAGCTTACATTGCCTGTAATATTTTGCTTTTCAATACCGCCAATGCGGTGCTCCAGCCCCGGTGTACCCGGCATAGCCCAGGGGCGAACCAGTCGCTCATCGCGCAGGTAAGGCTGAAATTTTTCTTCACCGTGACCCAGGTCTTTTTTAAATTCTATTTTAATGGGCGGCAAGTCTTCCTTTTGAGGGAATTTCCACGGCTCTGCGCCGTTGGCTATATAGCCATCGCTCAGGAAAATAACCGGCGTCATGTGCTGCACAGAGATCCTGCACGCCTCATAAATGGCATTGAAGCAGTCGCTGGGCGTACAGGCTGCTACCACAGGCATGGGGCATTCACCGTTCCTTCCATAATAAGCTTGCAGCAGGTCGCTCTGTTCTGTTTTGGTTGGCAAGCCGGTAGAGGGGCCGCCTCGCTGAACATCTATTACCACCAGCGGTATTTCAAGCATTACGGCCAGCCCCATCGCTTCTGCTTTTAACGCCATGCCCGGGCCGGAGGTGGTGGTTACGCCCAGGCTTCCGCCGTACGAGGCCCCTATAGCAGAAGTAATAGCCGCAATTTCATCTTCTGCCTGGAAAGTGCGCACGCCAAATGTTTTGTGCCGGCTAAGTTCATGAAGAATATCTGAAGCAGGAGTAATGGGATACGAGCCGAGGAAAAGTGGTAATTGGCTTATTTGCGAAAAGGCAATAAGCCCGTAAGAGAGCGCCTGGTTGCCCATTATAGACCGATAGGTGCCGCTTTCCATCCTGGCTTTGGCAACAGTGTAGGTAACACCCGAAATTTCTACTGTATCGCCATAATTGAAACCTGCCTGTAACGCACGTATATTGCTTTCAAGTATCTCGGCGCTTTTGCCAAATTTTTCTGTAAGGAACTTAACGGTGCTGTCCATGTTCCGGTTATACATCCAGTATAAAAAGCCCAGCACAAACATATTTTTTGCCCTGTCTTTTTCTTTGGTGCCCATCGAAATATCCTTCAACGCCTCACGGGTCATTTTCGTCACGTCCATTTTAATGAGCTCGTAATTGTCAAGGCTGCTGTCTTCAAGCGGGTTAACGTTGTCGGGGTAATTGGCGAGCCGTAGGTTTTTGCTATCAAACCCATCGGTATTTACAATGATCTTTCCTCCTTTTTTAAGACTTTTCAGATTCACTTTCAGCGCAGCAGCATTCATTGCTACCAACACATCGCATTCGTCGCCGGGAGTATACACCATGTCACTCGAAAAACGCAACTGGTAGCCGCTCACGCCGGGCAGCGTGCCATGGGGAGCCCGTATTTCGGCGGGGAAATCGGGAAAAGTTGCAAGATCGTTGCCTAACAGGGCGGTATTGTTGGTAAACTGGCTGCCGGTGAGCTGCATACCATCACCGCTATCGCCTGCGAATTTAATCACCACTTCCTGTAAAACTTCCGTACGGGTAGCCATTGTTACAATCGTTAGTCTAAACAAATTTAAGTTAACATTGTGGTACAACCGCATCATCAAAAAATACGGAACTGATCGATGATAATTAACTTTGTTCATCTTACCAACCCAGTAAAAAATAATTATCTTTAATCTCTTAAAAACATCATTATGGAATTATTTAAATCCGGAAATCCTACCCTCTCAGAAAAAATGTTTCAATCGACCCTTACGGGTGACCGTGAGCATGTAATGACGGTAAGGGGAACACTGAACAAGTTCGGTTTCCTGTTTCTGATGGTAATGGCTTCGGCATTCTTTACCTGGTATAGCTTTAACAAAGGTGTGGACGTATCTCCTTATATGTGGACGGGAGCGATTGGCGGCCTGGTTGTTGCCCTGGTGATCGTATTCAAAAAAACTTGGGCAGGTTATCTGGCTCCTGCTTATGCTTTGCTGGAAGGATTATTTGTGGGTGCTATTTCTGCGTACTACAATTTTGCTTTTGCAGAAAAAGCTCCGTTTATTATCGTGCAGGCGGTAGGGCTTACATTTGGTGTGGCTATTGCGATGTTCATCTTATATAACATGCGTATTATCCGCGCAACAGAAACTTTTAAATCGGTTATCATCACCGCTACGGCAGGCATTGCTATCTTCTACCTTATTACCATTGTACTGCGTTTTTTCAGCATTGATATTCCGTTTGTACACCAGGGCACTACTTTCGGTATCATCTTTTCGCTGATTGTGGTAGGCATTGCGGCTTTGAACCTGATACTTGATTTTGACATGATCGAAAAGGGATCGGATGCAGGCGCGCCCAAATACATGGAATGGTATGGCGCGTTTGGATTGCTGGTTACCATTGTTTGGCTGTACCTGGAAATATTGAGGTTATTGGCAAAGCTGAACAGCAGGAAGTAGTATTCAATTTTTTTAGGATAAATAGAAACCGCGGTCTTTGGCTGCGGTTTTTTATTGAACCACGATTGAACCACGAAGACACCAAGGCAGGGAGTTACACAAAGGCAATTTATTGGTCGGGAGTAACCGCATCGTCACCTCGACGAAGGAGAGGTCTCCTGAACCCTACCTACTTTTCAGCAACTCCGCCGCTGCTTCATCCACAAACCAATGCAGTTCTTTAGAAGCGGGCTGAATGATCTGCGAAGGGAACATGTCAACATTTGGTTCTCCTTCCAGCACTTCTTTCAGTGCCTTTGCTTTGCCCGATCCAAAGGTAAGGAAGGCCACTTTTGCCGCACGGTTTACAATAGGAGCAGTTAATGTAATACGGAACATTAACTGCGGCTTGAGGTAAAATGAACTTACCCAGGCTTTTTTTTCATGAATAACAGCGGTGCCGGGGAAGAGGGAGAGGGTATGCCCATCGTCGCCCATGCCCGATAGCACGAGGTCAAAACTGGGACCTTCCTCCTTGAAATATGTTCGGAGGATTTTTTCATATTCCGTTGCCGATTCATGCGGCTCAATATCGGTTCGCATTGTATGTACCTGCCCGGGAACAACAGGTACCTTGTTGAGCAGGTACTCATAGGTCATTCTTGCATTGTTCCGCTCATCTTCAAACGGAACAGCCCTTTCATCGCCCCAAAAAATATGCAGCCTGCTCCAGTCAATACGCTCCCTGAATGGCGGAGTCGCCAACAATTCGTACAATGCCTTAGGCGAATTGCCTCCTGTTACCACCCAGGTAAACCGGTCTTGCTTTTGCAAGGTTGTCTCTATATTGCTGGTTATCCATTCTGCCAGCTCATTGCTCACTTCTGCCGGTGTAGGTTGTATATGAAGATGCATATTGTTTGGTTGAGTAGGTTAAGTGGGTGGAATTAAGTTGAGTGAGTAAATTAAGTTAAGCGATGAACAGATTGCTTACCGTTTAACCCAATAACTCACTTAACCATTCACTATTCTTCATGCGGTGGTGGCAGGGTAACCCAGTTAAAGCCATCCCGTGCAATCAAAGCGTGTGCGTCTTGCGGTCCCCAGGAACCTGGTGTATAATTTGGAAAATCAACCGGAACACGGCTCTCCCAGGCTTCCTGTATTGGCATAATAATTTTCCAGGCTGCTTCTACCTGGTCGGCGCGCATAAACAGGGTGGCGTTGCCTTCCATCACATCCAGCAACAAGGTTTCGTATGCTTCGGGTTCATGCTCGTCGTAAGCCTCGTCGTATTTGAATATCATGTCCACAGGGCTTAATATGAGGTTCTGACCCGGACGTTTGGCCTGGAAACGCAGGCGTATATCCATTTCGGGCTGAATGCTGATGGTAAGCCTGTTGGGGCGCCAGGTATCTGCCGCCTCCGGCGGAAATGCATAGTTGGGTGCCGGCCGGAATTGTATGGTAATGATAGTGCTTTTGGTATTCATCCGTTTGCCGGTACGCACGTAAAACGGAACATCCTGCCAACGCCAGTTGTCTATATAAAATTTTACCGCGGCAAATGTGTCCACCGGCGATTCGGGATTCACATTTTTTTCTTGGCGGTAGCCCGGCACTTTCTCGCCTTCCATCCAGCCTTCGGAATATTGCCCGCGAACAGCATATTCATGCACCTGTTCGTGGTTTATTTTGCGGATGGCGTTCAATACATCCACCTTTTTATTGCGAATCTCGTTGGCATCGAACGATACCGGCGCTTCCATACCCACCATGCAAACCAACTGGAGGATGTGGTTCTGCACCATATCCCGCAATGCGCCCGACCTTTCATAATAAGCGCCCCTGCTTTCGGCTCCTACGGTTTCCGAAGCAGTGATCTGTACGTTCTCTATGTAATTCCTGTTCCAGATGGGTTCAAACAATGCGTTGGCAAAACGCAGCGCCAGTATGTTTTGTACCGTTTCCTTACCCAGGTAATGGTCTATGCGGAATATCTGGTTTTCATCGAACATAGTACTCAACAGGTGGTTGAGTTCCTGCGCGCTTTTCAGGTCGTGTCCAAATGGCTTTTCCACTACAATGCGGGTGCATTTGGTATCGGCGCAAATATTCAAAGGTCCAAGCTTGCTGGCGATATCGGGTACCAGTTGCGGAGCAACCGCCAGGTAAAATATTACATTGGGATGTTCCCCAAATTCCTCTTCCTTCTTTTTAACAATGTCTGCAATAGCCTGGTATGCTGCCGCATCTTCTGCGTCCATTTGCAGGTAGGTTACATGCTCCGAAAACTCAGCCCATTTGCTATTATCATCATCTTTTCTACGCGAAAATTTTTTAATGCCATCCAGCAGGCGTGCACGGTATTTATCGTTGGAATATTCGCTACGCCCGATACCTACGATACCGAATTTTTCCGGCATCCAGTCGTCTAAAAACAGGTTGTATAAAGCAGGACTTAGTTTACGTAGATTGAGATCGCCGCTTCCTCCAAAAATAAAAATGAGTGAGGCAGGCGGACGTTTATGTTGTTGCATATCTGAAAATTCGAGTCGTTGTAGTAATAGTATTCAGCCGGTTTACTGCCAGTTTGCATGAAAAATACCTTCTTCATCCACTCTCTGGAAAGTGTGCGCGCCAAAAAAGTCGCGTTGCGCCTGAATGAGATTGGTAGGCATAGTTTCGCTGCGATACGCATCGAAATAACCAAGCGATACGCTCACCGCCGCTACCGGTATTCCTGCCTGAACGGCTGCTGTAATGAATTTACGTGTGTTGGCTTCCCTTGCTTTTAATAAAGCAGCAATATTGTTGTCGAGCAATATGTTGGAAAGAGAAGGATTGGCTGAGTAGGCTTTATAATATACTTCAAGTAAGGTAGAACGAATGATACAGCCGCCTCTCCAGATTTTTACTACCTGTGGCAGCGGAATTTCCATACCATATTCTTTAGAAGCAACATATAATAATGCAAGCCCCTGTGCATAGCTGATCAAGGTGCCAAAGAAAAGTGCTTCTCTTGACTGTTGAATGATCTCTTCTTTTGAAACGCCTGTTATTTTAGTATTGGAGGGATATACTTTTGAAGCCTGCACACGTTCCTGCTTTAACGCAGATAGATTGCGCATAGCCACGGCAATATCAATGGTGGGAATGGCAATGCCAAGGTCCATCGCATCCTGGCTGGTCCATTTACCGGTTCCTTTCGATCCGGCTTTGTCTAATATTACGTCTACAAGCTTTTTGCCGGTCTTATCGTCGTTTTTCAGGAAAATGTCACGCGTAATTTCCACCAGGAAAGATTGCAGTTCGCCATCGTTCCAGTCTTTAAATACCTGGTGCAATTCATCGTTGGTTAAGCCATAGCCACGGTGTAATACGTCGTACACTTCACTGATCAATTGCATGATACCGTATTCGATACCGTTGTGTACCATTTTTACATAGTGCCCCGCGGCACCTTTACCTAAATGAGCTACACAGGGTTCGCCGTTTACTTTGGCAGAAACTGCCTCGAGCATCGGCCGGATGTGGGGATAAGCATCGGGGTCGCCTCCGGGCATTATGCTTGGACCTCTCCTGGCTCCTTCTTCTCCACCGGAAACACCCATTCCAAAGAATTTAAAGCCCTTTTCTTCCATATAGGCTACACGCCTTACGGTATCTGTATAGTGCGAATTACCGCCATCAATTACTATATCGCCTTTATCTAACAGGGGAATCAGTTCTTCCAATACGGCATCTACAGCTTTACCAGCCTGCACCAGCATCATAATTTTGCGGGGAGCTTTCAATTCCTTTACAAACAGGGAAAGGTCGGAGGTTCCTTTAATGGTAGTACCGGCAACTATTTCAGCTTCCAGATCGGTTACTCTTTGCGGGCTCCTGTTATACCCTATTACTGCGAAACCGTGGTCAGCCATATTTAATAAAAAGTTGCGGCCCATTACGCCCAACCCTATCAATCCGAAGTCGTACAATTGATCAGCCATAATATATGAATATATAAGTTTGAAAAAGGAGAGCGAATTTACGTTATTTCACCTCTTCAAAATCAATATATTCACCGGCAGCGGTTTTACCCTCCGATTTGGGGTTGCCGGAAGTGGTAGTAGAACGAAAAGAAGCCTGGGCATTTTCCTGCTGCATCTGGTCGTGCATGCGCTCCTGCATTTCGCTGAATTGCTTTTTGATCTGCCTTCCGGCCCTGAACACAGGAATTACAAAACCGGTAATAAAGCGATACAGAACATAGCCCAGTAATATATATAAAATAAACTTTAGCATATCCATGACGCAGGTAAAGGTAAACAATTCGGCTGGGAGGAGGTTTAGGGAAATGTGAAAATATGAGCGGTCAGCCGTCGGGGTTCAGCTATCAGGATTTGAGTTTGAGTTTGTGATTTATTAAAACCGTAGACCTCAACCCCAAACTTTTTACCGGAATATCTTTGCTATCCACCTCTCAAGTACGGTCATACGACGCCCGAACGCTTTTTCAATAAACCCGCCGATGAAATTTCTGATCAAAGCGCTTCCCAGCAACCCGCCTGCTGCGGCTCCAATAAATGGCAGGTTTTTAACCTGGTTAACAATAAAACTGTTGAAAGCCATTTTACCATAGTTTTCCTTCAGATTGTCCATATTATTGTCTAACTCCACTTCAATCTGGCTGCAACGGGTTTTCAGCCTCCTGATTTCCAGGTCGAGCGATTGCATGTCGTATATCTCGGGTTTGCTGGCGTTCATATTATTTATTTTTTGCGGACGATTTCAGGTCCAATCGGAATTTTATCGGGATCGCCTATCATTCATCTTCGTCCTGATCCTGGCTTTCCCGAATGATCAGTCGCCCTATAGGCTCCTGGAACAGTCGTTTTCTGAAAATTACCACGAGTGCCAATAGTATAATGAATATTCCTGCGGCGGCCGCAAAGCCAATAACATTGCTGCCGCTAATGTCGGCTATCCACCAGGCAAACATCATCCCCAGAAACATTAAGGTAAAAAACACCAAAAAAAGCACGATCGTGAGCCAAATGAACAGGCTTAGCGATTTTGACAACAGTTTTACACCCTGAAGCCGGAGCAGTTCAAGGCGTACTTCTATGTATTCTTTTAGAAGGGTTTTGTTCTTTTTTAAAAATTCGGTAAAATCGTTCATACAGGTTATACAATAAAATTAGGAAAACGGAGCTAAAATAAACACATTCAATTTAGGCCACGATGATATAATAAAACATGTTTCATAATTAAATGCCGTTTAAATATATATTTGCGGTTTAAAAATTCGTTTATAACATTCCCGAGCTTGACTAAAGCGCTATTAAATTAAAGAGAAGAACGTTTATGCCTTATTTCGCTCATCCCACTGCTGTTATCGACGAAGGTTGCACAATAGGAAATAACACTAAAATCTGGCATTTTTCTCATATTATGCCTGGCTGCGTAATCGGCGATGGCTGTAATATTGGCCAGAATGTAGTGGTATCGCCCGAGGTTACCCTGGGTAATAATGTAAAGGTGCAGAACAATGTTTCTATCTATACCGGTGTTACCTGCGAAGACGATGTGTTTTTAGGTCCTTCAATGGTATTTACCAATGTATTTAACCCCCGCAGCGCTGTTTCACGCAAAGATGAGTACAAAAAAACGGTAGTACGCAAAGGTGCTTCTATAGGAGCAAATGCTACCGTGGTTTGCGGATACGAAATTGGCGAATACGCATTTATTGGAGCGGGTGCGGTTATAACCAAACCGGTTCCGGCTTACGCTTTGGTTGTTGGTAACCCGGCAAAGCAAATTGGCTGGATGAGTAAGAATGGACAAAAACTGAACTTTAATGCAGAAGGCATAGCCTATTGCCCCGACACGAATGAAAAGTATATATTAAAAGACAAAATTGTAACTTCTGAAAAATGAATGAAGGTGCCAAAATAAAGTTTGCTGTTGCAGGCTTAGGCCATATTGGCAAACGCCATGCAGCAATGGTTACCCAAAACAACGAATGTGAATGGGTAGCGGGATGCGATACGCGACCAAAAGACGAACTGAAACTGAACGGCGATATCAATTTTTTTGGTTCGGTAGAGGAAATGTTGAAATCTGATGCAGAATTTGATGTTTTAAGCATAGCCACGCCCAATGGTTTTCATGAACAACATGCATTAATGGGCTTAAAAGCCGGCAAACATGTGTTGATTGAAAAGCCGATGGCTCTGACCAAAGCCGGTTGCGAAAAAATCATTTACGAGGCACTGCACCAGCACAGGCAGGTGTTTTGCATTATGCAAAACCGTTACTCTCCTACATCGGTATGGCTGAAGGATATTCTGCTTAAAGGCATTTTAGGCAAAATATTCCTGGTACAGATCAATTGTTACTGGAACAGAGATGACAGGTATTATACTCCCGGCAACTGGCACGGCACTAAAAACCTGGATGGCGGCACCTTGTTTACGCAGTTTTCGCACTTTATAGATATTATGTTCTGGCTGTTTGGCGACATTACCAATATACAAGGGCGTTTTGCCAATTTCAACCACGACAATTTGATTGAATTTGAAGATTCTGGTCTGGTACAATTTGATTTTGTTAATGGCGGAACAGGAAATCTTTCTTATTCTACTT
>JBQCGX010000096.1:0-8145 GCA_051955255.1 Agriterribacter sp.
TAGAATTATTGTTGTCTGATCAGATTAAGGGATTGCCCGGACAGCACTGAGTCAGCATTAAAATTTTTTACAAACGATTATGGATAGCCTGTTGAATACAGTAACGATGCATCCCCGCGACCAGATAACCTTAGTAATGCAACGAATTTATGAGAGGGTTTTAACAACAACTTCTGGTGGAAATTTATCTATCATCGACGATAACGGAGACATATGGATCACCCCTACAGGAGTAGACAAAGGTTTAATGAAGCCCTCGGATATTGTTTGCGTAAAAAAAGACGGAACAATTGTTGGCGACCACAAACCCTCTTCTGAATATCCCTTCCATTTGGCCATTTATAATGAAAGACCGGATATTAAAGCCATTGTGCATGCACATCCACCCGGCATGGTAGCTTTTAGCATTGTACGGAAAACGCCCGACACTCACGTATTACCACAAACGCACCTCCTTTGCGGAGCAATCGGGTATGCAACTTATGCCATGCCCGGCACCGCAGAACTGGGCAGCAGTATAGCCGAAGAGTTCAGGAAAGGAGTATCGGTGGTGATTATGGAAAATCATGGAACTGTTATCGGGGGCAGGGATATTTCAGACGCCTACCAGAAGTTTGAATCGATTGAAGTTACAGCACGCTCCATTTTATACGGAAACATGATTGGCAAGCCTTTCTACCTGTCTCCGGATAACGTGAAAGCCTACACTGATCAACTGCCTGTTCCTTTCCCCGAAATGAAAACTGTTCATTATCCTCCTGCAGAAAGAGAAAAAAGACTGGAGATATATAAAATTATCAAACGCGCCTGCAAGCAGGGACTCATGCTGGGAGCGTTTGGATCGGTTTCTGCAAGGTGGCAACAAAACGATTTCATTATTACACCGGAGGGAATTTCCAAGTGGGATCTTACACCCGACGATATGGTGCAGATCAAAAACGGAGAAAGAGAAAAAGGAAAAATGCCCAGCCGCGCAGCCTACCTGCATCAGTCTATTTACGAAAAGCATAAAGACATTAATGCCATCATCATTACACAATCTCCTTATCTTACCGCTTTTGCAATAACAGGCAAAGAGTTGAATGTGCGAACGATACCCGAAAGCTGGATATACCTGCAGGATGTTCACATGGCAGAATTTGGTGACCAGTTGTATGAAAGAAATAAAATTCCGTCGGTAGTATCTGTAGAAACCCCGGTAGTGCTGGTTAAAAATGAATGTGTAATTGTAACAGGCAGTAAATTGCTGCAGGCCTTCGATTACCTGGAAGTGGCCGAGTTCAGTGCCAAATCATTGGTGCTGTCTACATCGCTCGGTACCATGGTACCTATCAGCGACGACCAGGTGCAGGAATTGGGAAAAGTAATGGGGCGCTGGAAAAATTACGAATGGAAAATGTAGGCATCGCCTGTAAGTTTTAACATAAAAAAATTGCAGCCATGGATAATAAATATGCAATCATTTTAGGTAATCTTGGAAATACGCGTGATCGTTTTTGCCAGGGTTACAAAGTAAATCCGAGTTCGGAGGAAATGCTAACGATGGCATTGGAGAGAATGCCGCATATACAAGGCATTGAGCTGGTAGGCACATGGGATATACGCCCGGACAATGTGAAAGACATGAAGAAAAGGCTGGACGATGCCGGTGTTGCCTGCGCCAGTATTATTCCCGATACTTTTGCCAATCCCGTTTTTGGTCGTGGCAGCATCACAAGCATCAATGCTGCTGTACGACAGCAGGCGCTGGACTATTTGCGGCAAATGAGTGAGGTTGCATTGGAAATGAATTGCGGAATCGTGAATTTGTGGCTGGGGCAAGACGGGTATGACTACCTGCTGGCTACAGACTATGATACGGAACGCAACTGGCTTACAGAAAATACAAGAGCGGTAGCTACAGAGTTTCCCACACTTCGCTATGCGCTGGAATATAAACCCAAAGAGCCACGTAATTTTTCTTATCATGCACGTATGGCCGATACCATCCTGGCCGCAAAGGAAACAGGTTGCAGCAATGTAGGCATTACCATCGACACAGGGCACAGCTTTTATTCCGGCGAAAATGTTGCCGAAGCGGTAGTGCTTGCCAAAAGAGCCGGCAATTTATTATATCACATGCATTTCAACGACAACCATGGAAGCTGGGACGATGACATGATTGTGAGCAATGTTCATTTTACCGTTTACATAGAGCTGCTGTTCTGGTTGAAGAAAACCGGTTATAACGGATGGATCTCCATGGATCAATATCCCTATCGCGAAGACGCGGTAGACGCCATTTCGGAAAGCATTTTATGGGTGAAAAAATATGAACAGATCGTAGATACCTATTTCAACGAGATTGATGCGCTGGTTAAAGAAAATGACGCTATAAAAACTTCCAGGTTTTTACGCAAGCTCATAGCATAGCAAATACTTATTTCTACCATATAAACTTCAGTTGAGAGATGAACGATTGCGCTTCCCGGTGCCGGGTATACTTTTTTTCATTGGTATGTGCATTGCTTTTTGCACGCCCCGCATCGGCAAATAACCCCGCCAATAATCCGCCTGTATTCGCGGTAACAGCCCTTCAATGCGACAATGCCAGCAACCCGCTTGGCATAGATTCACGCCATCCGCAATTTAGCTGGCAAATTAAAAGTTCAGCCCGCAATACGCATCAGGCAGCATACCAGGTGCTGGTAGCAGATGCATTGGAGAAGCTAAACGATTCCAATGGCAATAGCTGGAACAGCGGTAAAATAATCTCTGCCCAGTCTGCCGGCATTTTGTACAAAGGCGCCATATTGGAAAGCAGGAAAAAATATTTCTGGAAGGTATTAATATGGAACCAGGGTGCCGAAGCCCCGGTAGTAAGCGAAGTTGCCAGCTTTGAGATGGGCTTGTTGCAGCAAAGCGACTGGAGCGGCGACTGGGTGGGTTTTCCATCGGGATGGATTGGGAAAGTGCATTATTTCCGTCGCGTATTTTCTTTTCACAAAGAAATTGCCAGGGCCAGGGCCTATGTTGCGGGAATAGGATACAATGAATTGGAGATGAACGGAAAAAAAGTGGGGAACCATGTATTAGATCCTGCTACCAGCGATTTTGGCAAAACGATTTATTATACAACCTACGATATAAAAGAGTTCCTGCATAAAGACAACGTAATGGTGATTGCGGTGGCGCCCGGCTGGTACGGTATGCCCAAGCTGCGCATGCAAATGGAATTTTATTTTACAGATGGCACCATGGAAGTCATACATTCTGGTTCCATCCGCAATGTAACGCTGGGTCCGGTAGTATCTGCAGGTATACTGGATGGAGAAGTGTATGATGCAAGGATGGAAAAACCGGAATGGAACCTGCCTTCCGATACCATCATCAAAGGGCTGCCTAATCAAACATGGGGATATGCACCCGTAGTAGAAGCGCCCGGCGGTGAGATGAAAGCACAGCAGTTAGAACCCATACGCGTGGTGGATGCATTTTCACCCGCATCTGTTAAAGAAGTGCAGCAAGGGATATACGTAATGGACGTTGGGCAGAATATGGCAGGCTGGGTTCAGTTGAAAGTAAAAGGAGAAAGAGGTACAAAAATTACCTTGCGTTTTGCGGAAACATTGTATGACAATGGTACGGTAAACCAGGAAAACCTGCGAACAGCCGCGGCCACCGATGTGTATATTTTAAAAGGAGAAGGAGAAGAGATATGGGAGCCACGGTTTACCTATCACGGTTTTCGCTACCTGCAGATTGAAGGTTGGCCGGGCACACCTGCTGCCAATAATTTTATTGTAAAAAAAGTTCGTTCCGATGTACAGGTTGCCGGCAATTTTAATTGCAGCAACGATTTGCTGAATCGCATCAATCAAATGGTGCAACGCACAGAAGCCAGCAACCTGCACAGCATTCCTACAGACTGTCCGCAACGCGACGAAAGAATGGGCTGGCTGAACGATCTCACCGTGCGTATTGAGCAGGCTGTATACAACTTCAACCTGCACAGGTTTTACGCCAAATACATCCGGGATGTAAGCGACACTCAAAACGAAAACGGCGAGATAACCGATACTGCTCCCTACAAAGTGGGCGGCGAACCCGCAGATCCTGTATCGGTAAGCTTTTTGTTGCTGGCATTAAAAAGCTATGAATATTATGGCAATACAGAGATCATAAGATTGCACTATCCTCAAATGAAAGCATGGGTTGATTATTTAACTACCCGCACCAAAGATGGTATTGTAACCTATAGCTATTATGGCGATTGGTCGCCACCTGCTGCATTTGGCGCACAAGGGCAGGCTTATGGTGCCCTTTCAGTTAATACGCCGGGCGATCTGATCTCTACCGGGTATTTGTACTACAGCGCAAGCGTACTTGCCCAGATGAGCGCAGTATTGAACAATGCCGCCGACAAAAATAAATACGAGCAGTTGGCAAAGCATACGCTGGAAGCATTTAATAAAAAGTTCTGGGACGAATCAAAAGGAGGGTATGGCAGCAACAACCAATCCTGCAATGCGTTTGCCATTTTTATAGGAGCGCCTACGCAGCAGCAACTGCCGCGCGTGATGGCCAACCTCGTGAAAGATGTAAAAGAAAGAGGATATCACCTTACTACCGGGAACCTGTGCACGAAGTATTTGCTGGAAACATTAACAGAGAATGGCGAAGTGGAAACTGCCTATAAAATTGCTACGCAAACAACCTATCCAAGCTGGGGCTATATGCTGGAGAAAGGCGCTACTACCCTGTGGGAGCGATGGGAGTATGAAACCGGCGGATCTATGAACTCTCACAACCATCCGATGATGGGCTCAGTAGGTTCTTGGTTGTATAAATACATAGCCGGCATTTTACCGAATATTGAAAACCCCGGCTTTGAGAAATTTACACTGCGTCCCTATATCATAAATGACCTGCAGCATGCAGCAGCAACTTATCAATCGGTAAAAGGAGAAATACGGTCTGCCTGGAAAAAAGGAAACGGATACCTGCAATACGCAGTAAGCATTCCTGCCAATACAACTGCCACGGTTTTTATTCCTACGCGGGCAATCAGGTCGATCTCTGAAAACGGTAAAAATATACGCCAGGTAGCAGCATGCAAATTTTTGCGAACAGAAGGGCAATGGGCGGTATACGAAGTTGGCTCGGGCGATTACCTGTTCAAATCAAAATGGTAAAGTGTATGAAGTATTGGTGTAGCATACTCTTATTATGTCCCTTGTTTTTGTGTGCGCAGAAAAAAGCGACTGATATAAAAAACAATTCCTATCAAATAACAGGCGTAGACCAGTTTGGGAGAAGCTTTACAGCCATCAGCGGTTATAAACCCGGAAAGCAGGTGGGCATTTTTTATTGGCCATGGATAGGGCAGCCCTACGCAAGCGGCATATACGATGCTACCATTATCAGCGCCATGCCCAACGGGTTAAAATTGTTGTATGATTTTAAGTATCTGAACGATTCTATCAGTCCTACCGGACAGGCGCATTTCTGGGGCGAGCCATTGTGGGGCTACTATAATTCGGATGATGAATGGGTGATCCGCAAACAGATGAAGTTGCTTACTATTGCCGGGATTGATTTCATTGCGTTTGATCTTACCAACCGCCTCACTTACCGCAATGTGTATGAAAAAGTGTTTCGCGTTATTGAAGAGTTGATAGAGCAGGGATGGTCGCCACCCAGGGCAGTATTCTACACACATTCCAAATCGTTTGAAACAACCTGGCAGGTATACAACGAACTGTATAAGCCCAACCTGTATCCCAATGCATGGTACAGGGTGAATGGCAAACCCATGATCATAGCTTACACAAAAGAAGCCGATGATATGGCAGAAGCCATATCCCGCAAGGACAGTACCTATCGACCGGTTCCTTATTCGCAGGAGCTGAAAGATTTTTTCTATTTCAAAAAACCGCAGTGGCCCTTTGATCCATCGTTTGAAGATGGTTTTCCGTGGGTAGAATGGAGCTTTCCGCAGCCGTTGCATGGTGGTGTAATGAGCGTATCCGTTGCCAGTCATCCCAAAGTGCCAATGTCCCGTTCGCTTACTTCAGGTTGGGAAAACTGGGGACGCGGCTGGGACCCTGTATCGAAACAAAATAAAAAAGAAGACGTGGACAAAGGCGGGTTCTTTCAAAAACAATGGGATCATGCCTTGCAGGTAAACCCCGACACTGTTTTTGTGGGAGGATGGAATGAGTGGATCGCCTACAAACAACCGTGGGGAGATGAATACATGTTGTGCGATGCCGCCGATAAAGAATACTCGCGTGATATAGAACCTATGCGGGGCGGATACGAAGATGCTTTTTACATACAATTGATTAAAAACATACGGAAGTACAAAGGCTTGCCATACAACGGCAACGGATACCCTGCAAAAAGCATTGATATTACGAAGGGGCTGGAGCAGTGGGCAACAGCGACGGCTGTATACAGGAATATGGATAGCAAACCGGAGGCAAGAAACAGCTACGGTGCATCGAAAAAAGTTTTTTACAGCCTGCCAGCACCTGCTAACAACCTGAAAGAAGTAAGAGTAGCACATGATGCAAAATATTTTTACTTCTTAATACAAGCAGACCAACCCTTTGTACACTCCAACGCATCTGGCGGGCTGCAGGTTTTGATCGGCGCAAACGAACCCGCAACGGGCGGATGGAACGGATACGATTATGTAATTGAACTGGATGGTGGCAAGGCAGCGGTACTGAGCAAGCTGGACCAACAACGCAGGAAAACAGAGATCGCGAATATCAGGTTTACAAAGAAAGACAACTGGCTACAGTTGCAAATACCCCGACGGCAGCTAGGCGTAAACGATATAAAACAGCTCCGTTTCAAGGTAGCCGATGGCGTGGCCAAACCGGAAGATATTATGGAATATTATATCAGTGGCAGTGTGATGCCTGTAGGAAGATTGAGTTATTTATACCAGATTCAGCATTAACTTCGGCGTAAGTGTTATGAAGAAGAGAATACCTGTTGTGGCAGTTTTTGATATAGGCAAAACCAATAAAAAGCTATTGGTATTTGATGAACAGTATGCGGTTGTTAAAGAAGAAGTAACCAGCTTTGATGAAGTTGCTGATGAGGATGGATTTCCATCAGAAAACCTCGAAGCGCTGACTGCATGGATCCTTCACCAGTACCAGCAGTTGAAGCAGTCGGCGGCTTTTCAGTTAAAGGCGGTCAATTTTTCAACCTACGGAGCATCGATGGTACATGTGGATGCTGCTGGTAAACCGGTGGGACATTTATACAACTATGTAAAGCCATACCCGGAAGCCCTGATGAAAACATTTTTAGCCGACAGGGGAGGGGCTGATGCTTTTGCAGAAGGCACCAGCTCACCCATCATGGGGCATTTGAATGTGGGTATGCAGTTGTATTGGCTGAAGAAATGCAAACCCGCATTGTTTGATCGCATTAAAACCTCACTGCACTTTCCGCAATACCTGAGTTTTTTATTTACCGGTAATGCATTTGCCGAAACAACAAATCTTGGTTGCCATTCCGCCATGTGGAATTTTGCCAATGCAGATTATCATTCGTGGGTAACAGAAGAGGGGATAAGAGCTAAGCTGGCTACCGTTATAAAAGGAGATATTATAGCAGGCAGAGATAAAAATGGTGACGAAGAGATAATTATTGGGGTAGGCTTGCACGATAGTTCGGCTGCCACCATTCCATACCTGAACAGTTTCAAAGATCCTTTCGTTATTCTTTCAACCGGCACATGGATCATAGGGCTTAATCCCTTTAACAACGAATTGCCAACTGCCGGTGAACTGAAGAGAGGATGTCTCAGCTACTTAACTTACCAGGGCAGCCCTGTTAAAACATCCATGCTGTTTTCCGGCAACGATCACGATCAGCAGGTAAAGCGCATTGCGGCACATTTTAATATAGCTGCTGATTTTTATAAAACAGTGACTGTCGATCGTGAAATGCTTCAATACATTCTGACTAAAAACAACAATACCGCAGATGAACCTTCCACATTAGCACAAAGCGCCACCACACCCTGCACTTTTCATAAGAGAGGTTTGCAGGAATTTTCTTCACCTGCCGAAGCTTATCATCAGTTGATGTGGGATATTATACAGCAACAAAAAAGTGCATTGGAAATGATCCTTTCTG
>JBQCGX010000097.1:0-16110 GCA_051955255.1 Agriterribacter sp.
TAACTGTCAGACAACTGGCTGTTAATATCGATAGCGCGGCGAGTACCGTTTACAATTGCCTGAAATCCCACATATCCGACCACCACCTGGGTAATATCACGTTTGAGGCTTTTAAAGGAAGAGGATATTCCATTTACAACTTGCTGGCCAATACCAGCCGTATTTTGGAAAGCAGTGTTTATATTTCTCAATTGCCCCTCTACTTGTTCCTGCTGGGCAATGCTTCTTACAAGTTCAGTTTCAATTTTTTTAAATGCTGCACCGCCAGTGTCGCCAACCACTTTCAGTTGACTAGCAAGATCCATGTTTTTTGCAGTGATTTGCCCGAGTTGGTTATTGAGGTCATCTCGTTGTTTTTTCAGCACATCACTCAATCCCAATTTTGAATAGGCATTGAGAATCCCAGTTTTGTATTCACCAACCAGGGTGCCATCCGGAGAAAGGGACCGGTTAAAATCATCCACCCTGGCTTTCGCATCAATCGCATCCTTTTTTATTTTTTCAAACAGTGGAGACTCAGGAGCTGCTCTTCTGTAGGCCTCCAGTGTATCGCGTTGCGCAGCAAGGAGGTTGTAATAGCTACCAGGCAGGGCATCCAATTCTCGCTTTGTCCGTTGATTCTGCTTTGACTTTCTTTCCTCCAGGGCGATCTGCCTATCCAGTTCTTTTTCCTGATCGATAATAGATTTTGTGCGTATAGCCTCAGCTGCTGCAAGATCCTTTTCAGCTTTCGCCTGCAACGCAATTTCTTTTGCAGACTGCTGGCGCTGGCGATCAATATTTTTCATCGCAGTTTCCAGCTCCTTAATGCGTGCCGTAAGCGTGGCGATTGCAGCAGTATCACCTACCGCTGTTTTCTTCTCCAACTGCGTATTAAGCCTACGCTTTGCAGCATCCATGCGATTGAACGCCGTTGTGAGCTGCGTAACATGCTTGAGCGAAGCATCAGCTCCCAAAACCTTTATATCATAGACCCTCTGGACAAGTGCATTTCCGTCAGCCATAGCTTTAAGTGTTTAATTCTTTAGGTATATCACCAGGCAGGCAGCGCAGCTGGGCATACTTTGTATCAATGCCGCTGGTGCTTTCGCCAGTGAGAATATTGGTTGCGCTTGGATAGCAAGCGTCAAAATCTCTTTTTTCAACAGGTGCCCACCGCCTGAGGAGACATTGTGTACTCTCCACACGCAGCGGTTTAAAACCATTTATTGAGATCAGTTCCCACCGGTGACCGCCATAAGACTTGTATTCACGGTGCATATTGCCTGCAACTTCCGAATTGCTCAAGCGGAACCAGGTTGTATACCACTGCCCGTTGCGCATGATGGCAAAGCGTTGCAGGTAAAACCGTTTCATCAAACCCTTACCGATCACATACCCAAGTCCCTTGCTGATTTTCTCGTCGCTGTAAGAAAGGATTGGATCATGCTCACCCCCGTCTTTATAGTTCACTGCGAACATATAAGGAAATGATGTGTACACTTTTGGTGTTGCATCTTCTGTTTCACGCAGCACCCAACCGCCAACGCCTTGTACCAAGCCTTTATAATAGCAGGATTTGGGAGAAAAAGTGTTAGCTGCTTCACTGTTTGAAGTGTTGCTGATGTTTTCCGGAATGATGCACACCATCTGTGGGGCGATGCCGGTGATATCTTTCCATGCAATAGCCTCATAGTGCATGGTTGGTGAAAAAAAGCGGTTTTGGACTTCCTTTTTGCCGGATTTAAACCGGTCCGGGAAAATATATTTTGCGGCAGCCAGGGTATTTTGGTTGCGGTCCTGGATCTTCTTTAGTATACCATCACGCTGGTCATCCTGGTATTTGATCGTTGCCTCCTGCTCCCAGTCGCTATAATTATCCATCACCCAATCTTTTGACAGATCTTCCTTGCCATTCCAGTCTACATGATCATCTACGAAGAAGCCCTCACGCATTTGCCCCGGATCATTACCCAGGTAATGGGCATGCGTAGGCTCTATGTATACGACCTTGTTGAGGGAATCCGTATTGATAGAAAGGTTAAACTCATCGATGACACCACGTAACAGATCAATCCACTTGTAATTTTTAAGGGACAGGTAGTTTTCAAAATTGATCTCCCCGCCCAACGGAATACGAAAATAATCAATGGTAAAAGCCAGCATGTTCACAATCACGCGGTTGGTATCGCCGCCCCCTTCAGATAGCGTTACATACATTCTGGCAGTGATTATATCACCTTCATTGACCGTTAATTCTTCCCACAATTCCAACACTTCATTATTTGTATATCGTATTGCAACGTCCCTCGTTTTCGCATATACAATCGTCTCTTTTATTTCCACCCCATTTCTCAACCATTGTAAATAGATTTTCTGGCGACCCGTAACGCTTATGAGCGTATCGACATTCACCTGCAGGTGGAAATTCGCGATCAGCGTTCCGTATTCGAAATCATCAAGGTACTCCCAATTCATGGCGCCCGTAGCCTGATCGTATGAGTACACGCCATTATTGTCAAAACCTCCAGTGTGGGTTGTATTGGTCACCTGCAGCAGCAACGGGACATGATCCAGGGAGCTATCACCTCCGTTCATGTATTTCGCTTCAACTCCTTTTGCCAAAAACTTCAGATCATCCAGCCTGGAGCCTTCGCTATAAAGGAAATTCCCCCAGGTCCATGGCATGACCTGCCTGCGGAAATAATCGGTGTCAAAAAAATCACTTTTCAGACGGTATCCTGCTGCTTTAAATCCCCAGTACAGTAGCCAATATTTGGAAAGGGATGGTTTAAGGTATATGGATTTCAAATTACGATCATCAGCCACCACAGTATCGTTACCATCGTCATCCTGGATCGTTATGTAACCGCCTACAGGATCACGGTAGCGCACGGGAGCAAACACGTAAGTTAGATGCTCATTGGTACCATCAAAGTTCCAGGAGTTGGTTATTACAGAATTTTCAAAAATGAAAGTAATATGCTTCAACAGGTCATAAAAAGTGGTTGACTCCAGATCGACTTTCCAGTCAGCATTATCTCCATACAGATCAAATTCATATTCTTTAGGCTGGTCATTGTGCGTTGCAGCTTTTAAAAACGCTTTTCCAATCAGCAACTCGTATCCACTTGACTCAATAACACATTTTTGAGTGGATCTAAACACCTCCCCTTCTGTCATATCGTTCACATCCGGATTTCTGTATGTATTAGCTGCCTTGTCATTTAACAGCGTCGCGGGGATCTTCACCGATTGTGCCTGTCCAGAAAGCTTGTCCTGAAAGTTCTCAGGATCCTCCAGCGCATAATCTATCGATACTGGCAGCTCACGCGGATCAGTAACCTGCGCTTCCATATCACCGATGCGAACCTTCAGATATTGATCAAGTGGCATGATTAGTTTTTAACAGTGATGTATTCATTAGACAATTGGTAAGTCAATACGAATTCATAATGGAAATCATTCACATTTTTCTTTTTGATCAGCTGCTTATCTAGGATTATTACAGGAATGTATGAGGGCGGCTGTTCTTCCGCGCCGCGCCATTCCATAAATGCCTTTGTAGAATTCTGGCATTCCTGTATCCACTCCATTTCATGTTCAAAACAGTTGCGTCTCGCCTGGTACGTGTCGTTGCTACGAACATCAGACCGTTCAATTACCGAATCTGTTTTTTGAAGAGGATAGGATAATCCTTTGCGATAATTACTGGATTGATCTTCATTGATGATAATAGGCTTTCTGAAATTCACCGCATCGAACTCGCCCAGGAAATTAAGGAAGTGCACGCGCACGCCGTTGTTCCCGCAACAGGTACAGTGCTTATTTACCACTGTTGTTGCCAGCACCTCATCCTGATCATCGATCATTTCGACATAATAGTCCTTTATATCCCTCCAGTCAATGGTGGGAAAGTAAGATTGCAGGTTTGCAGGACCGTCTGGTATCAATAATACTTTTGCCATTTATTCAGATTTTTCTACTTCAATACGAATGACTTTTGTTACTCCGCCGGTTAGGTTCACCACTTTTGTATCGGAAGCTGACTTTTGCAATGACGGAGCAAATGTTTCAAAATACCTTACCGATGTACCTACCGGCGCACATGCTACAAAAACACTGAAGCTCCACGATAGTATGTAATTGCCATCAGGCAGGTTAGATATTGCAGCGGTTTCGATCTGCGGAACATTAGTAGGATCGTGGCTTGTCCATTCCTCAAGGAAGATTTCTACATTGTCCGTTTCCCTCATTACGGACAAGGTTCCTCTCCAGCTATAACAATTGTCGTAAGGATTCGGCGGCGTCCAGTTGCCACCCGGCTTGATTGTGATGTTAAGCTCGTTTTGTGAAGCTACGGGTGCGGTTACTACAATAGAACCTGCCAACGAGATCATGTTGCTCGGGCTTTGGCAGTTAAACAACTGTGCGTACACAGCGAATGACCCCACATTGCTAAGGGATGGTGTGCCCGACAAAATAAGCTGATTGCCACTAAGAGCCACAGTCATCCAGGCTGGCTTAATGGAAACGTACAACAAAAAGAAAGGTGCGGTACCATTCAATGTAATTGAGAAATTGTAAGGCTGGAATGCTACTGCCGGCGGCAGCTCCGTCGAAGAACCAAACGAAACAGCTTCGCATGCATTGCTGATGCCAATATTTTCCTGAATGGGTCCGTCATTAGGTATACAATCACCTTTTGTTTGCAGGATAAAATCAAACTTGCCCAGGGGCAGTGTGATGTACTGGGGAGAGGTTGCAGCAACTTCCGAAGCCACCCAATCGTCATCACCGCCACCAGCCATGCGATACTTGATCGCCACAGCAGTGACATTAACCGGTAATGCATCCCAGGCAAAAGCAATGGTTTGCGTATCATTGCCATTATCAACCTGCGTGATATTGGTGATATTTATGAGCGCGCATGGTACCGGCATGCAAAACTGTTCTTCTCTATATTCGCTTTCACCAGTGTAACGATAGTGTATTTTAAAACACTTTATCGGCCGGCTGCCGGCATACAGGATCGGGAAATAATCGCTTTGATTTTCGCAAGCTTTATACTCACCTTTAGATCGGTGCGTGAGTGGCCATGCATCAGGTGCCCAGGTACCAGTTTTATACGCATTCAGGTGCGTAGTAAGATCCTGGTTGTGCAGATGCTGAAGCGTGGCATTTACAACGGCGAACGTGTTTGTCTCCAGCCCGGTACCAGCGGTTGCAGCTTTCCTGCCCGTGGCTTGCACTGGTGGTGTTCCCTCTGGTTCAATAAAGCCAACGCTGTTGTATCCACTTGAACGCAGCCGGCAGAATACGTTCGCTATAACATTTGTTGCATCCACAATATCGCTGCCGCCGAAAGGCGCCAACTGAAATTTTAAATATTCCTGGCATAGATCCTGAATATCGAAATCATAACGCACAAGCCAGGCAGGATCCTCACCCGCGCCGGACAGTAGCCTCAATTCGGAATACTGTGTTTTGGAAATCGTTTTGTAATAAATGCCGCCAAAATAGATGTCACAATACACGACAGGTGGTACAACGTTGCTTCCGCTGGTACTTTGTGCGTTTACGCTGATGCGGATAGGCCGGTAAGCCGCCCGCAAACTGTTTCCCAATGGTTGCTCTATAATTGAATTGATTGGCATTATACTGATCCGCTTTTAATGGTGTGAAATTGGTTATCCAGTTCCCCCACAACTTCATCATCGATCATTGTATTGTAAGTGGCGCCGTTCTCTTTAAATGTGTCATAAACCGCATCCAGACGCTCACCAGTCTGTGAGTACTGATAGGAATTTTGCGTTGGCATCCCTTCCTTACGCTGTTTATTGAGAATTGCTATTGCAACTTTGATGGCATATTTTCCGGTGTAACCCATGCGCAGCTCTACATAGCGCGTCATCTCACGTATGGCTGCGGCATCAACAGCAATGTGTTCCGGACGAACACCTTCTTCCAAATCTTTTATGTAAGCCAGTGCCTCGGCACTGATTGAATACCCGTTTGCTTCTTTGGTGGTATCAGGAGTGAGTGATCTTTCCAGGGCACCGGTGAGATGGTGGCCCTGCAGGCGTAGCGCCTCTTTTATATCATCAATGATGATCTCATTTATATCGTCAAACTGAAGTGGCATTTTCCATTAGCTGTAAAGGTGCTTTCATTCGTTTCCATTGAGCAAGGATGTGCTGCCGGCACAGTGGGCAGGTCCAATCTGCAAACTCACCAGCCGGGTCCAGGAACTCATTATACACGTCGAACAAATATTCCATAGGTGTATTGCGCGTATCAATATTCACTGCCTTATCAATAAATCCTTCCTGTAGTATGTTCCGTCTGATTTCAGCCGGAACTTTTTGGGCCATTCTTTTTATCAATGTCTCCATTCTCAGTGTTTGTGGATTGGGTGAATAACGGTGGGTGGTACCACAACACGGCTTAGCACATCATCCGGATAATCCTGCAGCACACAATCTTCTGCGTACAGGTTAGCTACGAACGTGATCCCAGCGCCGGAAAGCCGGTCGTTATTGAACTTGGAAAGGCGTTTGATACTAAAAGGAGTTGAATCCATGTTGAAGTATACACCCACCGGGCTTTCCTTTCCATCAATAACGACGGTCTTCTTTCGCATCACATCATCCAGCACTTGCATAAAGTTGCCGGCGCATTCCTTCATGTCCTTCCAATCATACCACACATGGTGCGAACTGACACCAGTATCTTTATCCGGTTGCTTCACCTGGTTGTCTCCAGTGTAATAGGTAGTGCACAGGAAATAGAGCTGAAAAATAAAACGCTCCCAAGTCGCGCCGTTCCTCTCAACCAAATCACTTTTGGGCACCATGCACACGCAGCATGGGTATTTATTTGGATCATCGACAAAGCCACCTTTCACATCCTTTACATAAGCCTCGATGTTGGCTGTGTTCAGCTCAGCTCCGTACCCTGCGGCAACATGGTATCGTCCCTGTATAACGATCGAATGCTTAAGAATTTCCTTAAACAATCCCTGGTCCCTGTCGTATATAAAGAGTTCGTTCATGTCGTTTCTTCAACTAAATGTTTATTACAGAATGGCACTCGGTATGTCATACCAAGAATTTTACCAGTAATTATTCCGTTAGCGATATTCCTGCAGCTATTACAATACACACTTTTATCATTTTTATCAGCAATTAGCCATCTAACAAGCTTTCCAGCGTAATACCGTTTGCCTATATGCTTTATTTTGGTAAATAATTTCATAATAAACCCAGCCTTTTTTTACGATCACAATCGCAGGTTTTTTGTTTCTCCGGCGTCACTTTTGCAATTAAAAAGTTCAGAGTCGATGCAGCCATACAGATAGCGAACATTTGAGCCGTATTTGAGACCTGCCACCCAAACCACACGATTCCGCAACCAACAACAGTCGGCCCCCACCAAATACACATACATGCAGGACAGGAGTACAATGGCTTTTGCATCCAGTGCATCCAAACAGGAAAGTTCTTCAACGTTTTTTCAACGATATGAAATATCATCCCCGGAGTTGTTACCAGGTGTAAGAAAAGAACGATTAGTGCTGTTATGGCTATGTAGGCCAACATCATTTGTATTTACGTCGTTGTTTATTAAAAATTACCCAATTAGCATTCACAGCATAGAAGCAAATTGCATCGAAGCAACTAACATAAGCTGCAATTCTTTGTGTGCCATCTGGTTTGCGTACGTAGATCATGGCTCGTTTGGTTTTTGTTGTTTGCGAATAACGAGCTTTGGTAAACCCAAAACTCCATCAATCATCACCGGCCTGTAATTTCTTGGTTGCATGCCGCTCATTTCAATCATCTTACAGAGATCATCTTTGAGCGCCTTATTATGAAAAACCAATTCCTCGATTATTCTTTTGGGATCTTGCCCTTGTTTCAAAGAACAAAATACTGCATGTGCTAACGCGTCTGTCTTGCACAATTGCCAGAAGCTTTCCGAAAAACCATAGGTAATAGGGCCATCTTCTTTTTTTGCAGCACTCATGCTTCCGCAATTACAGGTTTCAAAATCTTGTTCCCGCCATTGCCCATCAACTGCACCCGCTTAAGCACCGTTTTACGGAGGGGTGCTGCAATGGCTTCCCAACTGTCAGCTATCTTTTTATTGAGCGCCATTACATGTACCCACTCGTAGGCGGATAACCTCATTTCAGAAGGTTTACGCGCCTCCAAATTGTTAGCGAGTACTGCCACCACATTTGCATTGATGCCCATGTCTGTGGTTTCAAATAGCTGTGGGTAGAATTCAGGTCGTACCTGCATTTCTACCAGGCTTGCATGCTCCAGCGCATCGATAGCATACTTGTGCCACTGCCTTAATTCATTAGACCATGAAATAGTCGCCTTTGTCAGCTCTTTATTCAGCTCGATGCCGAAGGCTTGTTGTTGCTGTTGGTTTAACATTACCTGACTCATAGTGTTGTTTTAAAGTTTATAGGCGTCTTTCATGGCTATGCTCATATCTTTTTTCTCACTGGCGTAGGTTAGTACTTTGAAAGCTTTGGCAATTTTGGCGCATTCAATACTGTCAAGCCCACTGCCAGGGATATCAAAAACTTTGCTTTCCGCAATTGAACTCAAGAAATTGATCCAACCCCATTGGTTGTAATGCGCTACTAATTCAGGCTTGGTGTCTCCTGATCCAGTGGAGGCAAAGACACTAAAGTTGTCTCCCAGGTACGCACACAAACGGTCAAAAAAAAAGCTACCGCTAACCCATGGCTCAACGGCAAATGCTGCAACAGTTTCATGCGCTCGCTGTTCTCCTGGATGAATTCATCCTTAAATTGCTCATCTTTTTTACGGAAGAAAATGCAGCACAGATAGAGAAGAGCATCCCAGCGCCCTTTGCCAAGGCTATTCAATTGCCGAATCACTTCTTTGCTGGTAATGATTTCATTAAAGGTCATTCCACTGCCAGGATCTACTACAAAATCCTGTATTTTCCAGCCTTCGCCTTCCCATTCGATTTGCAAGGGCAATGTTTCTAACCGTTCCTCCTGCTCCTTCATTTGGTAGCGCATTATGCGATACTCATTCAGCAATGGTGCAATAGATTTCTCCTGACCTAAGTCCATCAGATCAATACCGGTCCAAAAGGAAACCCATGCCAGCGCTTCTCTGTCAATATGGTTTTGCAGATCAAGTTCCCTGTTGAGAATTTGATCATCCTCATCTTCGAACAGTTTTTTATAATCCTTGGCCGCAATAGCCTCAAGCTCCTTATCGAGATCACGACCATACTTTTCATGGTATTCCAGAAACTGGCTGATGGTAATATTACCCAGGTCAAACGGAATGGTATATTGCTTCTTGTTGATTAAGATCTCCATTCAGAGGTTACTTTCCTTTGCCTTTATTGGAAGAAGTTTTTGAAGTTGTTTCCTGCTGGGTCTTCGCGGTTTCTTGCTTTGCTGCAGGTTGTGCATCTGGTGCCGGTGTCTTAGCTGCATCAGTTGCTCCTTCGGTATTGGCGTCGCCGGCGGCGGGTTCGCTTCCCGAAGTTGGATCTTCTTTTTGGTGCGCTTCATTAGGTTCTGTGATTTGGGCAGGTGAATTGTCCGGAACTGGCGGTGCGTTCTTTTTAGCAATTGCTTCCTTGATCTTGTCGATGTAGGCCGTGTTAATAGATTTGGGATTATCTTCTGTAACGGGCAACCCGGCCATTTTTGCAACTGCACGTATCTCCAGATCAGAATTTGAGTCTATTACAGCTGCATTGTCCATTCTGGGAATCTGCGTATATAGAATCTCAGCCGCGGCACGCAATTCCAACAATGCCACTTCATCTGCCGTAAGTGTTTTGATAGAAGGTGGAGTTTGCTCACGCGCATAATTGCCTGATGCGACAGGAACTGCTGCCGATAGTGGCCTTCCCAGGAAGCTGCGTAAAGGCTGAGGTTTGGTAACTGCGTTGAGTTGGGAGTTGAGTAAAGGTTCAGCAATACTTGTGGCAAGTAGGTTTATTTCCCGCTGCAATGTTGATAGAATCTTACCCTTTAAGGGTCTTACTTCTGCCGAAGTGATTAATTCATCAACTGCGAAATATGCATGTTTCAGTGCGTTAAGAGCTTCTTTAAGTTGGTGTTTGTGCTGCATGTTGGATGTTTTTTAGTACGAAAACGTCCAAACAAAAGTAATCTATTGTATTACTTTTTGAATCAATGATTGAAATTTAATTCCTGGATGATAAAATCAACTGTTTATTTATTCGAGTCCTCAGGTCGTTGCCATTTAGGCAAAGGGGGGTACTTAAAGTCAATTCCCCTCAGATAGCTGTCAAGTTCGGTGGAAAAATCAATCAACTTCGAGCATATGTCCTCCATCAGATCGGCAAATTCTTCCATTGTCACCGAAGTTGCTGCACCATTAGCAGTCAATTCAGTATATGTTCTATCGGACTTGTCAAGACGATTGTAAATCTCGCCCATGGCGCCATTCTTATATTTCGTATTCGTTGAAAGGTAACTTAGGGTAGGATAAACGAAAAGTTTGTAGGCTGCCTCAATATAGCTTCCCTCCCCACGATTTATAAAATTGTTTGAATGGACCGAAATCATTGTCGACAACCTATTATCTTCCCAATGTTCAGCCGAACGAGAAGCAATTTCAATATTTTCGAATGACTCGTAAAAAAAGTCAATAAAGGTTGATCTCAAGGTATCGAGCTCTTTTAAGAATTCAGAATACTTCTCTATTCCCTCCTGAATAACAAGAGCTGCGAGCTCGCAATTGTCGATCAACTCTCTGAAGTTTTGAACTGACTTGATGTCATTCCCTATTCTGGAAACATATGCAAAAAAATATTCTTCAATCTTTAGTTGCTCATTCAATCTTTTAAGATCGTACTTCGGAGTTTGAGAGAGTTGATATTTGTCAACTGGTTGGCGAGCCAATTCCCGCCCACAATTATGAAATGCATCGAAATAAAATTTTGAGATTGACAGAATCTTTCTGACTAAAACATATAGATATATCAATTTGTCGTTTTCCAACTCTTGTTCTTTCTTGGCTTCCTTTTTCTTGTCATGCTGGATTTGCCAATAAAAAAGGGCGACCGCACCGCCAACTCCTAATATTGAGCCAGCAAACTGCGTTGTCAAATCTCGAAAAAACTCAGTGTTGAAAAACGTTTCCATAACCCCCAATATACAAATTTTCCAACGGTCATATCTTATCCAAAATACTCTTACTTGGCGGTGCTGTTTTAAGTTCCCCACTCCGGAACTCGAAATAACTGCGGAGCATAGCGCCATCGGCAAAGTCGGGCGACATGCCGTTTAATAGGTTTTTTTGTTCTTCTTTGGGGTTGATCTGCTTTTTGCCTTCGGCATCTGGGTCATGCTTGCGGATAACACGGAACTGGCGTTTGATCAGATCGCGTACATCGTACAACTTGCCTTTGAATTTGACCTTTACACCAAAATAGCCATCAACCTTCACATTGTCATTGGATAGCGGCATCGCCACCTCATCGTTATTTACGCGCTCAGCAAACCGGTAATACAGCTGTGTTTTGAGGGTTTTATAGTTTTCTTTCTTTTTCTTTTCATTGGTTACACGCTCCTCCAGCGGAGGATCGCCACCGGAAAAGCCGACATACCGACCCAGCTTCACAACGCCGCCACCAACGCCGTCCTGATCAACAATACATTTTCCCAACACAATTTCATAGCGCGCACGCTCTTCCTCAATGGCGTCGACAATCTCCTGGGCATCGGATTTTGTTATTACGATCAGCTTGATCACTTTCCAGCCGTACCAAACGAATATGGTTGTGAAATCCTGCCCGAATCTGGCAGCATCGCAGGTAATGTAGCGTTCCGCAGTGTTGGATGGATAAATGTTGTGGAACATGTTCTCGATGGAAGTAAACTGGAATATGCAAAGCGGGTTATTAACGATTTTCCAGTTACCAAGCAGCAGGCGGTTTTGCTCCGATTCATCCTGTGCCTTAAGGTTAGCCAGGTATTCCGGGTTCTTGTCCATCAGCTCCTTGTTGCCGTAGATGGTACCCGGAATGAACGTAAAGGATTTTATGAAGTGTTCCGGATTGAGGCCAGCCATTTTCTCATCTTCAAATATGTGGGGGCACTTATCAATTACCTCCTGCTTGCTATCACCCCAAACAAACTCATCCTTATCAACAAGGAAATAACGGATCTTACCGACGCGTTCCTCAATCGGATAACCATAATGAGGGTTTGGCTCACCATTCGGCAACCTTTCCTCCTGATCAATATACCACTCGATCATTTCTGCGACGAAACTCTCAGCATCAGGATTACAGGTAGCCCGCACGTAAGGCTTTACGCCACACACAGAACGGTTACGGGAAAGCAGATACATGAACTGCTTTTTTGTAAAATGGGTGAGCTCGTCAAAGATTATTAAACAGTACTGGCCGCCTTGGTGCTGGTAGATGTCCTGCTCATGCTCCAGGTGAGAAAACTTAACAAGGGCGCCGGATTTGAAGTACCAGGTAAGATGCTGTGAATTGGAATTGCCGCCGAACAGTGGATACAGGCTGGAAGATTCATCCCACAGACCGCCGGGGGTGCGTATCTGCACTGTTGTGCGGCGGAAAAACATTGCATTGAACTTGGGAACCTCTTTATGCCTGAGCGCCTCGAGCAGCTCCGCAAACGTCTTTCCAGCGCCGGCAGCTCCGCCACCGATAACAATATCGGCTTCTGATGAGAGAAAGTCTTCCTGGAAGCCAGGTTGCGGTTTAATTGTCCGGACTTGCTGAACCATTGGTGTTTTGACGTTTGTTGTCAGGTAGGTATAGCACAACCGATGAATTCTCGGTTTGAATAGGTTGACCGTTCGGTCCTGAATGTTCCAGCTTGATCGGAGCCCGCAGGCCATCAAGCGCAATGATTTCTTTTTCTACCTGCAGCACAGCTCTAATGCCGGCAGGCGTTCCTTTGAATCTGTCGTGGAGGGAGCGTTTGAGTTTTTTAAGCGATTCAATTTTGAGCTTCCGTTTGTTCTGAACTTTAATATCTTCCTGCTCAACCCAGCGTGCCCGGGCTTTACTGATGTAGCGCCTTGCCTGGCGCTCACACACTCCCCATTTTTGTATTACATTGGTGACAATATCCTGGGATGGCCAGTCCTCAATAAGCCATTCCTGAACCATGCGAATGCGCAATTCTGTTTGAAATTTGTCATCCTTAGGCATTAGGGAATAATAGTTTTATAAGTTCCAGCAGGTCCTTCTGCTCTTGCATGACTGCCCGGATCTTGCCTGCTTCGATCTCTCTCATCTTTTTAACCTCATCGGGAATTCCTTCCAGCGGGTTAACCATGTTGAGATGGGTAAGGGCATCCACCCGGTTATTGAGCCGGCTCTGGATCATATCGCTTAATTGCTTCACTGTGGCTGCTATTGCCATCATTTCAGTTTTTGTGGTTTTGTTGTTGGGTTCTTGTGGCTTTGAGGGTTTGTTGGGTCTCGGCATCGAAAAAGTCTTTTACCGTTAAACGCCCATTAACGTGCTGATATTTAACGTCAATGCCATATTTGTTGCAGAATTTGAGCAATCGTAAAATATCCGACTGTACGTAACGTGGCTCAATTTCTGTGGCATAGCAGAAACGGTTGGTTTTTTCGCAGGCAATCAGGCACGTACCGCTACCAAGGAACCAGTCAATTACGATATCTCCCGGGTTGGTAGTATCCAGGATAGAATCAGCGATCATTTTAACCGGCTTAGGCGTTGGATGGTTTTTAAGCTCATAGCGATCCTCATTTGCCGTACTGTTGGCTGATGGATAATTCCACACATTTGTCCGGATCCTATCCTTTAGATCCAAATGGCTCAAATGCTTTACATCATCGTCGCCGGATTTAAAGATGAACACGAGCTCATTGTTATCCTTGTAAAAGCCGCCGTGATCCAGCAGGTCATTATTCCAAAGATGTTTTGCCTTGTTATTCGTAAAGGCAAAGCAGAGCTCATGTTTTGCCCGGTAAAACGAACCGTTAGCCATTATATCCTTGTTCCACACGCAGATCTGCTTCGGCTCCCTGGTACCATACACTTTATAAGCCGCTTCTGTCATGTGCCACACATGCCGGAAATCCATAAACACGTAATGGATCGCACCAGGTACGGTATGCATTACACCAGTAGCCATTACCAGGGCCAAAAAATCAACAAACTGTTCGTCCGTCATTTCGCCAGCTCCCTCCGCGAAGTCCTTGTGCTGATGGTTATGCTTATTATCTTTCAGGAAGAAATCTGCCGGCAAGTTGTACGGCGGGTCGCAATTCAGGATCCTGGCTTTCCTGCCTTGCATCAGCTTATCCACCGCCTCGGGATCCTTAAATGATGCGCAGATGACCCTGTGCCCGTTTATTTCAAAAATATCTCCAGGCTGAACAATGGGATCATCAGGAATAAAAGGTTCCTCTTCCTCAATTTCTTCCAGATCGTACACATTGAACTTTTGCTCGAACCGATCCGTGCTGAACTCCGGCAGGCTCATTTGGCTTGTGATGTCCTCGTACTCAAGTTCATACATTTCAAGAAAGTCAAACAGCCCCTGTTGAGTGATACGCGCGTAGATACTGGAGTAGATCAAAACCAGCCGGGCGGCTTCAGTTTTTGAGCCGCAGTGAATGAACGTTGCCGGCAATAATTCCGGGATGTCATGACCTTCCGAAATTAACTCGTTTAAGATCAACGACCTGTGGCGACCATCTAAACAATAAATTACATTGTCGGTCGGGTCTTGCCAAACGTAAAACGGTTGAATGAAGTTATCTGCGAGAATTGAAGATTTCAGACGGGAGCGTTCAGTTTCTCCCAATTCTTTAAGGTTATCGTTTTGTACGAAGTGGAAATCTTTCCAGGAAACTAATTCAGTTTTGATAACCCTGGAGGATAGGGCGGTGCTTGTCATGTGGCGGATGTCTTATTTTGACATCAAAGATAGTAATACATAGTATTACTTTTTGCCCGAAGCAACTTTCTTAAAACCCACCCACTCCCCTTCGCTATTTAAGCCACGGCTTTCTAACTGCATTTTAGCCAACTTCCTGGCATCAATGCGACCGCTCACAATTGCTATAAGAAGATCAGTGTCGGTGCAATTAAAGAGAAAATTGGGATTCTTATCGTCAGTGATCATTTCGGAACTGATACCACTGTTCATTTTGCTGCTGTAGATTTCGCCGATTGTTTGTTGAACTTTAGCCCTTGTCATAGTAGTAAATTGTATGGCTAAGAAACGGTTCTATTCCGTTAGTTCCAAGTAATATGAGAGGTATTATCTTATGTTTTTTGTGCTTGTGTAATTTTTTAACCAGTGAACCATTTCATCCCATTCTGCCTTTTTTCGATCACGCTCTTCCTGCCAATTCTTCAAATAATCGTCATAATAAGTAACCAATGGATCCTCACCTCCAGGGAAGTCACAGCACCTGCAACCTTCGTGATTGCACATCAGTAAATCAAGCCCGTCCTGCTTGTGCGGAATGGTGAAATTGTGGACATGCTTTTCCATGCCCTTTTTTACCTCATGCCATGTTCTGCGTCGCTCTTTATCTGTAAGCGCCCACTCGATCCAGCAAAGTGGAAGCCAGAACTTTTGCCAAAATGTAAGATTGTATTTCATTGGTTATAAGTTTACCTCCAGCTCTTTGCCAGTGAGCGCGAAATATAGGTTCTGCAATTGGTGGAAGTATTTGATTTCTTTGCCGGTATAGTCATATAGGAAATGAATTCCACTATTCCCCAACTTGAAAAGGCACACTTCATCTTTGAAAAAATGATCCCCGTTATATTCAAACCCGCAATTTTCCAGTATCTCTGGAGTGAGAGATATGCCCTCAAGTTCGTCGTCTTTGTGTGGATATACCTCGTCTCCTCTGGTCGTAAAACCTTCTTCTGTAATAGCAACAACTTTAACTGGATATTCAGATTTGTCTTCATAAATACACAACACCCAGTTTCCCACCCGTAGTTCTTTTGGATCGATCATAATGTTACTTTCTGTTTACCGGTAATGATTATTGTTCCGGCAGATGAATCTATCTCTTCGCAGGGGTCGTCGTATAGCTTTTTTACATAAATCC
>JBQCGX010000098.1:0-48177 GCA_051955255.1 Agriterribacter sp.
TTCCAACGAAGGAGGAATCTGTTTGTGTAAGCGCCTTATGAACTGCTACCCGTAGACTCCTCCTTCGTGGGAGTGACAGGCAGCGGTAGGTTGAATGGACTATAATACAAATGCTGAACAATGTAACCCGGATGAGCTACTCTTTTTACAGATCATAGTAATACTATAGCTTGTCATTCCAACGAAGGAGGAATCTGTTTGTGTAAGCGTCTTATGAACTGCTACCCGTAGACTCCTCCTTTCGTCGAAGTGACAGGCAGCAGGAGGTTGATTGGACTATAATACAAATGCTGAACAATGTACCATGGATGAGCTACTCTTTTACAGATCATAGTAATACTAGAGCTTGTCATTCCGACGAGGGAGGAATCTACCAGAATACACCGAGATGAATAATGCGAACTGAATGATTACTCTCCAGCTTTTCTTTTAGTATCCTCGAAGAGGCGCATTGCCATCAGTCCGTTACCAACAGCACCGCCTGCACGAAGCGCCGCAGCAATGAATACTGTTTCAGCAATTTCTTCGCGGGTGGCTCCGGCCTTAACTGCATTTTCAATATGCGACTCTATGCAATACGCGCACTGCGTAGTAAGCGCCACCGCTACCGACATGAGCTCGCGGTACTTAACGGGAATAACACCATCACTTCGCTCGGCGGTATATTTAAGATTCAAAAAAGCATTTGCTTCTTTAGAGGCAGCATTTATCAGCATATCAACGTAAGCACGATCTTTAGGAGTCTGGTACTCAGCCATACGGTTAAATATTTTAAGTTATTATTAGCGACAGGTAAAAGCCTTAGGAGTAAAGATACTGATAAATGCAAACCTATCTCTGCGCACACGCAGTACAAAACTGAGTAGGATAAAAGTAAAAATGAATAAGATCATTGATAAGCCGCAGATTCGCAGATTTTTTTCAGATCTGTAAATCTGCGGCAAAAAAATTCAGGTTCTGCCAAATCATTATCCTTCCGACGAGGAAAGAATCTCTTTGCTGCAAGGTTCTCACGAACTGCTACCCGTAGACTCCTCCTTCGCCGGAGTAACAGGCAATGGGATATCGATTGAACTGTAATAGAATGTTGAACAATATAACACGGCTGAGCTATTTTCTTCTCCCGGAAACTCATCGGAGAATACACCTCACGGCATAACATATCCTTTTTCTACCATTCTCTTTCCCATTTCTGCATAAGCCTCCGAATCAGTGGGTGTAAAGCTTGCCAACCCATCTACATACCGATTAAACATACAAAAAGCCGCCGCAATCAAAACGGTGTCGTGTATTTCCCTATCTGTTGCACCAAGCGCTTTGGCAGCGGTTATGTCTTCCTCCGTAACTGCTTTACCACTTATTTGCGCCTTGCCGGCAATTACCAGCAAGGATTTTAGTTTGTCGCTAATGTCTGCTTTCTGCATATCTGCCAACACTTCGTCTACAATAAACGATTCCTCGCCCATTAAACATCTTGCGGCGGCTGCGTGACTGCTCATACAAAACATGCAATTGTTTTTGTGAGATACATATGCAGCAATGAGTTCTCTATCGGCAGCGCTGAGCGGTGATGCATCGCGCAGCAATACCTGCGCAAGCTGGTATAACGGTTTTCCTGTTTCGGGGCGGAACATTACGAGACTGCGAATGCCTGGTATACCTTCGGGTACCTGTATATGAGCCATACTAATCTTATTTAATTGTTTTTGTTTTGTTTTCTATGTTCTTTAAAAAGAGTACTACAATCAACCCAACAATAAACACCAATGAAAATATATAAATTGAATTTCCATATCCTCCTAAAGCGGTTACCAATATGCCAATAAACAGCACGGCGGTACCTGTAAAAAGGCGGCCGATGTTAAAACAAAACCCGGTGGCAGTTGCCCTGATGCCGGTTGAAAATAACTGAGGTATATAACAGGCCAATACACCCTGGCTGATTCCAAAAAACAAAGCCAGCAACGCGGTTTCAGCATAAATAAGCGTGCTGAAGGTGTGGTTGGTTTTAAAAAGCACAAACGATAAAACGGCGCATACGGAAAAACACAAAAGCATCGACTTCCGCAAGCCAATGGCGTTGAGCAGCCAGCCGGAAAAGAAGCCTCCTGCAAGCCCGCCCATGCCCAGCAACATCATACTGATGCCTCTTTCTTTTTGCCCGTCGGTTGCCGTAACAAGACTTTGAACCCATGTAGGCAACCACGAAAAGATTGCCCAAAGCCCTATCAACATGGACCCAAAGATCAGTGAGCCGATGAGTAACTCCCTTCCCTGTCCTGCATTGATAAATGAATTGCTTTTAACCGTGCTCCGCAGTTCCCTGTTTTGCAACCATTCGTTCGATTCCCTGATGAGCCATATGCCTGAAAACGAAATGAGCAAAGGGATGAGTCCCACTGCAAATGCCTGGCGCCAGCCGGAAACATTGTAAGTGATCAATCCTGCCGAAAAAATGCCAACGGGAAAGGCGATGGATAAAATGCCGATAAATACCGAACGGCTTTGCTGTGGCCAAACCTCGCTTATAAGTGTAATACCGGTTACCAATACACCGCCTACTCCAAAACCGCTGAAAAACCGGCATAGCACAACGCCCCACCATTGCTGCATCAATGCCGTTAGCAAAGTAAAAAGTCCATAACAAGCTATGGAAAGCAATACTGCCTTTTTCCTACCGATGCGGTCGCTTACAACACCCCAACTGAAGCCGCCCAATGCCCAGCCAAAAATAAAAATGGCATTGATGTAAGCGCTGATCCTGGAAAGGGAGGCGGCATCGGTTGCTATGTTCAGATCTTTAATTACAACCGGAAGATAAACAGACATTAACGTTGACACTGTTCCTCCCAGCGCACCGGCGAGGAAACAGATAAAAAACAGTGTCCAGTAATAACCCGAAAGCGTACCCTTAGGAGCTTGTGCTAAAGTTGTAGTAGTAGTCATAACTGTACATTATTTAATTAAGCCATCAAATACATAGGATACATAGTACAAAGCTCCTATATACGGCGAACCGAACGACTGGTACACCCGGTTGTTGAGTATGTTGCTGCCGCCCAGTTTTATGATAGAATGAATGGATGGAAGTTTTTTATTGAGTTGAAGGTCTACCAATGAATACGCAGGCACACGCCCGGGGCGATTGCCATTAAAAGTTCCGTACCAGTCAAAAGCATCCTGCCAATGCCAGGCAATGTTGAAGCCAAAGTTTTTATACACATTGCTGTTGCCAAACGTAAGATTGGTAGCAAACTTAGGCGTATTAAAGGCAGGAATGTTGTTGGGGTTGGCGTCGAGCAGGTTAAACTGTGCCCAGGTTGCATTTCCTGAAAGCGTATATCCTTTGAGCATCATATACGTCAGCCCCAGGGAAGCGCCGCTGGCAGATACTTTGTCAGCAGCATTGGTATACAATTGAAAAGCCTGCACCTTACCGTTAGGAATATCCGCAGCAGCAGCGGAGCTTATGGTTCCGTCTCCAGCCAGCACGGCATTTTCGGGGCGTATAACCACGGTGTTGATAATAAAATTGTTGTAAGAGCTGTAATAATAGTTCAGATCGATCAACAGTTGATTTTGAATAAGTCCTTTGTAGCCGACCTCAAACGCTTTTTGTTTTTCGGGTTTGATATAGGAAACATTCGACTTCTGCAAAAGCCCTTTGTTTTCTTCTATGGCCTGGGGAAACGGTGTGCCTGCTGCCATAGCTGCTCCAAATGCAGCGCCAAACGCACCTACAGAAGAGGCGGTAAACGAATTTTCATATACATTCATTCCTTTGCTGTTGCCCGGCGCTCCACCAAGGATCGTAATGGGCCCCACATTCAAATGAATGTACAGATCAACGGGAGTAGGATTTCTAAAGCCGGTTTGGTACGACGCGCGGAAACTGTGATCTTTTGCCACGGTATACACACCGGAAAAACGGGGCGTAAAGCTTCCTGAAAAATTATTGTTTTTATCGTATCGCACCGAGGCGGTGAGCTTTAACCTGTCATTCAGCAATCGTTTAGCCACCTGCACAAACGCGCCATATTCTTTGATGGTAATTTTCTGATCCTTATCGTCGAACAGAGAGCCGTTGGTAAACATATCATAATATCGAAAGCTTCCACCCGCGAGCAGCTCAAATACCTGCACGTTGCGCGAAAAATCGTACTGACCTTCGGTATGGTAAAATTTGCTATTGCTGAAAACCCCTGCACCGCTCAATCCATAGTTGTGTATCAGATTGTCTTTTGCCTGATCATATGCTGCGCTTCCCGGCAACAATCGTCCTTCATCTGCAAAGGCTCTCGCCGTGGCGTGATTGGCTGCTGTTACATTGCCAATGTCTCCGTTATAAGCAGCAGTATACCGGTTGAACCACGTATTGTCGGCTTCGCCCGGAGCTACGGTGTTTCCATCCAGGTCTTTTACCCAGGTACGGTTCAGGAACTGCGCAAGGGACCTCGTGTTATAAGAGTCGTGCGAGTCTTCAATCACTGCATAACTGCGCAAAAAATAGTTGCTTCCTTTCAGTTCGGCCCTGTGTTGCTGCAATACAAAATTGTTCAGGTCAAACCGGCTGCTGCCTGTGTAACTGGCGGTGCCCTTTCCGTAGTTATACTGATACGACAATTCCATATTGTTGCTGATGCGATAATGCAACGCCCCGCTCAACTTCAGACTGTATACGTTGTAATTCATCAGGTGCTTTTCTTCGTACCCTGTTCTCGAAATCCGCCCGATGCCCTCAATGGTTCTAACCACTTCATCGCCATAAATATTTACGCCATCCCGCGCAGGGTTGTCAGGTCCGCGAAGGTTTGCAGGCGTTTGCGCATCAATATCTGTATAATTATTCGCATGCCAGTCCAAACCAGACAAGTAAGAAGCATTGATCTTAAATGCAAATTTGTTATTGAATGCCTTTGCGTAACGAAGTGCAAAATCATACAATCCGTGCGGCTTTGCATCGTCTTCTCCAATATGATTGATACCCGTTTTTGCCTGTACTGTCAACCCCTGGTACTGAAAAGGATTTTTGGTGTGCATCATCAATACACCATTAAAAGCAATGGGACCATACAATGCCGAAGCCGCGCCCGGAATAATTTCCACGCTTTCAATATCTATATCCGATGTACCAAATTGATTGCCTACAGAAAAATTCAAACCGGGCGTTTGGTTGTCCACTCCGTCTACCAATTGTAAAAAGCGCTGGTTGCCGGTGCTGTTAAAGCCACGCGTATTAATTTGCTTATACGTTAAACTGCTGGTAACGGCGTCTACACCTTTCAGATTCACCAGCCCATCATAAAAGGAAAGCGAAGGATTTTCGCGAATGGTTTTCTGGTTCATTTTTTCTATGCTTACGGGAGAGCGCAAAATGCTTTCGTTTACACGCGATGCAGCAAAAACCACTTCGTTGAGCAGCCCTTGTTTTTGTGTGAGTTTTACTTTTACAGCCTGTTGGTTATCGGAAATCAGCATTTCTTCGCTGCCAAAACCGGTTGCAGACACGGTAACGGTAACCGGTAGCTTTATACGATTGAGCATCAGTGTAAAATTTCCCCTGATGTCGGTAACCGTTCCCGTTAGTTTGTCTTTTACGGTAATGCTGGCGCCGGCTATGGGTTCGCCGGTAGCAGCATCGGTTACATTGCCGGTTATGGTTGTGTGCTGTCCGTAAGCAGTTATAAATAAGGAAAGAAATAGTATAGTGAGTAATTGTTTCATTGCAGTTGAATTGGTATTATTGAACAGGATTATTTTTTAAATGATCGTAGCCTTGCGGTAACCGTGTGTAGCCATGATGTACAATGCGGTCGGCCAGCATGCTATAGTATTGTGGATCGGAAGGGGTAAATGCGTTCAGCCCATCTACATACCTGTTGTACAAACAAAACAGTGCGGCAATCAGCACCGTATCATGAATTTCCAGGTCGGTTGCGCCGGCTTTTTTAGCAGCAGCTATTGCTTCTTCATTCACCTGCTTACCGCTTTTTTGCACCAGCGCAGCTATATGCAGCAGGGCTTTCATTTTAGGCGACACGGGAGCAGTAGCAATATCGTTCAGCACAGCAGCAGCAGTGGTATTGTCTCCCAGCAGCAAATCAGCCGCGGCAGTATGAGCTGTTGTACAAAACCTGCATTCATTGCCATAACAAACAATACTGGCAATCAACTCTCTTTCGCCTTCCGTTAACGACGAGGGACCACGTAGTAATAGCTGGGTAAGTTCGCGTATGGGTGCGGCAGAATCTTTGCGGTATTCCAGCAAGCCGGTAATACCGGGCAGGTGGGATTCTATCTCTATATGAGGCATAACAATAATGATTGATGTAATTACAAAACACAGTAACGCCCCACGCATCAGCGATGGAACGCACACAATTGTCCCCGGAAAAAGTATGTGCTAACAGGGAAGCTTAAACTAAAGCAACAGTTAAAGTGTAGAAAAAGCGTCGGGTGGTTGAATAATGCAGTCTAAATCGGTCTCCATCAGCGAAGCGGAAAAGCAAAGCTGTTGGCTTCCTTTTACAATCGTGGGCTGGGTTAATGTATACAGCGCCTGCGATGGAAGGTATTCTGCCGAGGCAGTTGCGAGTTTTGCAGCTCTTTCTTTTCCTTGCTGCGGAAAGGTGGGATGATCATTTATCTGGCCGGCATAACGTTGATGCGCATCCGCCAGTTGAGTGCCTTTTATATCGGGCAGGCACAGTAAGAAAAGTGTGTCGTTTAAAATTTTACGCTTTACATAATTATAGCGCACGCCTCCCCATTCAATTTCGCCATCGTAGCGCTCGTATTCCTTCCAGTTGGTAGAATAAGGCAGCAATACGGGTATCTTTACCAATACCAGGTCTTCATCAGCATAATTACCTGTTTCTATATGACGCAGTGTCTGCAGCCCGTTCTGTTCCTGGAGATAACAAAACAGCAACCTGTAACCGGCGAGATTAAACAGATGTACTGAAAACAGCAATATGGCAAAAACCCTCTTCAAGCAGTAGTGATCGTTCCACAATGTAATCGTTTATTCAATATAAACCAATGGAACCATGTACCAGATCGGGAGAAATATTTTAACGGTCGCGGATAACCGAACTGAGGTAACTTTTCGACAAAAAAGATCATTCTGTTGCTATCTTTATAATGTCCTGATGCTATTATCGCTGCTGGTATTAGCAGTTAAACTCAAATTATGCCATACATCGATCTGAAAAATGAACTGCCTGGAATACGGGGGCTGATGGTTTACCGGCCCGAAACAGCCAAACCGCTGAATGAGCTTGCGGAAATATTGTTAAGAAATGATGACAACTCTTTAAGCCGTGGCGAACGGGAATTGATCGGCGCCTATGTTTCTTACCTGAACGATTGTTTCTTTTGCCAGAATGTTCACGGTGCCATGGCGCAGCATTATTTAGGTTGCACAATGGCTGATATCGATGCCATCAAAACAAACTTCGGCGACACTTCGCTTTCAGACAAAATGAAGGCGCTGCTAACCATTGCCGCAGCAGTTCAAAAGGGTGGCAAAAATGTTACGGCGGCCATGATAGACGAGGCAAAAGCCAATGGAGTTACAGATATTGAAATACACGACACCGTGTTGATAGCAGCCGCCTTTTGTATGTTTAACCGTTATGTTGACGGATTGGGAACCTGGGCGCCGCAAGACAGGCAGGTATACATTGGCAGGGCGCCGCAACGTGCATTGGAAGGATATGCGGCTGGTGATCTGTATAAATAATACAGGTCTCAATGCTGCTTGCACACATCAAGCAAGAATGCAATAAATATTTCATCATTGCTTAATACAACTCTAATAAAAATCGTATTTGTTGGCCTTTAGGTAACCGTGCTCCTCTGGCGGCATGGTGGGCTTAACCGGCTTTTCTTCATCAATGGTGGGCATCAGGATGGGGAGCACCCGTACTTTCACTTCGTGGGTTGGCAAACTCCCGATTTTTTCGGGCAATAATTTTTGCAGCTTAACGGCGGCCATGGACTATTGGTTTTTAAAATTAAGTTTTTCGTTCTGTTACATTCAAAATTCTATGCCAGAGATGCGCGAAAAAAGTCTTTAACATGCAATTACAATTAATAACGGTTACCAACACCTGAAATAACCGCTGCTGCATGTGCTGCCGAAAAGTAATGATGTGCATTGTGGATGCATCGTGGGTAAAATGACTGCCCTTCTTCCACAAATTGTGGAGAATCTGACTATCAGGGTTTTCATGGAGAAGTGGAGTTTGATTGCTCGTTTAGATAACACTTATTCAAGACTAACGCCATCCATCAGACCGCCCTTCGGGCAGGCCGATGGGAAAGCCGGTAGGCCCGCTCAACGAGTATAGCGCGCGGGCGGCGGTCTGACCGACAAAGAGCAAACGTTTTTATTTAATCAGGCAAGTAATCTCAACTAAGCCACATTTGATTGAAATGTATTGATCAACCACATCATCGCTAAAGTGAATATAAGATGACCAACGAATATGCAGAGCAGGTACAACGACCATGGAACGGTACCCGGCGGCGAAGGATGCAGCCTGGTAAAGATCACCCACCCCGATACACCCACCATGCCGTATACAACGCCAATGATCCACCACTCCATTGAATGAAGATGCCCGATGTAGCCATGACTTCCCCGCAATAAGCAATACACCCATACAAATAAAATTCCTATACCGTAATGTACCGTTAGTGCCACCATTCGGTAAAAGTCTATTCCTCTGTTTGTATTTCCCGGAGAAAAGGTGGCCAGCATTTCCGTTAATATCCGAACCGTATACAAATTACGTTTCGAAACAACGGCGCAGGTATTCATAAAAGCGGTCATCAACGCCGTTGCAATAATGCCGGTTAGTAAAATAGCCAGTGCAGACATGTATTGATTGTAATTTGGTTCTAAGACGTTTAACAATTATTTTGCCATTACAATCCTGAAAAGAGGATCTTAGCTCTTCATCAGCCGCAGGTGTGCAGATGAAGTCTTATTCAACTGCAGCGCGGCAATAAAAAACGTTAGGAACACATACCAGCAATCTTTCATTTATCAGGGCTGTGCATGGCCTAATTGTTGTTTTACAATCGTATTCGTTACAGCAAAAGAATTGTATGCCCAAACACGCCGGATTATTTTATATGGAAGACCTGGAAGAGCTGTTTGTGGATGCCCAGCACCAGAAAGTTTTTCCCGATCAGAAGACCTTTGCTGACTGTGTGCCTAAATACCCGGTTACCGAAATACTGGAGCAGTATCGTGCCTACAAAAAGCAGGATGGGAATAACCTGCTCGATTTCATACTGGCGCATTTTACATTGCCGATTGCCGTGTCGCAACCCGCCCATGTGTCCGATTACAGCATCGACGAGCACATCAGTTACCTGTGGAATTTGCTGGGGCGTGAAGCCAATAAAAATGGGGGAACCCTTATTGCCCTTCCCAAACCTTCCATTGTTCCGGGAGGGCGTTTCCGCGAAATTTTTTATTGGGATACTTATTTTACGATGCTGGGTTTGCAGGTAGCAGGACATACAGAGCAGTTGGAAAACATGATCGATAATTTCGCTTACCTGCTCGATACATTCGGACTTATTCCCAATGGCAACCGCACGTATTTCCTCACGCGGTCTCAACCGCCTTTCTTCTCGCACATGATAGACCTGCTGAGAGAAGTGAAAGGCAACGAAGTATTGCTGAAATACCTGCCGCAACTTACGGGCGAATATAAATTCTGGATGAAGGGCGCCAACCTCTTAAGACCCGATGAACCGGCTAAAGAACATACCGTGCTGTTACCCAACGGCGAAATAGCCAACCGCTATTGGGACGAGTTGAACACACCACGCGCAGAGGGCTATGCAGCCGATCTGCAAACACATGCAGAAGCTTCTGCCGATCCTTCAGATCATTATCGCCACGTTCGGGGTGCCTGCGAATCGGGCTGGGATTTTTCAGGTCGCTGGTTCAAAGATGGGTTTCATATTCAAAGCATTCATACCTGCGACCTGTTGCCGATAGATCTTAACTGCCTGTTGTGGCACCTGGAAAAAACACTGGCAAAAGCTTATACACTGGACAATAAACCGGAAACAGCGGCAACTTATGAAGAGAATGCTGCCAAACGTCAAGCAATGATAGAAGCAGTGCTTTGGAATAAAAACGAGCAGGTATATACCGATTATGATTTTGTAGCGCAACAATCGTCGGGCGCGGTAACCATGGCAATGGCTTACCCGTTGTTTTGCGGCATAGCCTCCAAAGAACATGCAGAGCTGGTATTGAACCGTATGGAAAAAGATTTTCTGAAGGCCGGGGGATTGGTTACCACGTTGGTAGAAACCGGGCAGCAATGGGACTACCCTAACGGATGGGCGCCCCTGCAATGGATCGGTTACAAGGCTGCCATTAATTACCAGCGCAACGAACTGGCCAGCCGCATTGCGCAAAACTGGATGCTGAATGTGGAGCGTGTTTTTGACATGACGGGTAAACTAATGGAAAAATACAATGTGATCGACACTTCTTTGAATGCGGGTGGAGGTGCCTATCTGAACCAGGATGGATTTGGCTGGACAAATGGCGTGTATGTAAAATTAAAAACGCTGGAGCGGAAGTGAGCGGCCGGCTTTCAGCTTTCAGCTATGAGCTATCAGCAATCAGCGATGAGTGTCTCGGCCGGCACGTCCCGGTTGGAGCTTCGTGGGAGGGAATACCGGGACGGTCTGACCGATATGGACAGGTGCGAAAGAAGGAAAATGCAGTAATAATAGTATCTGCTTTTTTCGGAACATGACACAGCAGCCGGCTTTGAGGTAGCAGCAATTAACTGTTCATTGTCACACAAGCCTTTTCTTCATCAACTCTGCTAAATTTTTCGTTCCGGAATCCATTTAACCTTTCTTTTCGTAAGTGTAGTAAATAATCTTTCATCATTAATTACACACTTTATGAAAAGTACAGATCAGCCTTTGCTTTTGCATCTGGCAGGGCGGCAGCCTTTGCAACGCCGTCACTTCCTGAAATATATTGGAGGAGCGGCCTCCATTGCTGCGGTGGTGGCAGCGTGCAAAAAAGACGATGATAATAATAATCCCGGCAACGGCGGCATACCGTTAGGCTCGGGCGATACGGGCATATTAAACTATGCCTATGCGCTCGAACAACTGGAAGCTGCTTTTTACACGCAGGCTGTATCTTCTTTATTCAGCGGTGCTACAGCCACAGAACAAGCCTATCTTACCGACATCAGGGACCATGAAATAGCACACCGCGAATTTTTTAAGACTGCACTGGGCGAAAAAGCTATCCCTGCACTGGAAGTTGATTTTTCTTCCATCAACTTTTCCAGCAGAGACAGTGTGCTGGCTACAGCCAAAGCTTTTGAAGACCTGGGGGTAGCAGCTTATAACGGTGCCGGCCAACTGATTACAACGCCTGATTACCTGCTGCTTGCCGGCAAAATTGTTTCGGTAGAAGCCAGGCATGCCGCGGCCATCAGAGACCTGATCAGCAACGGAACTTTTGCAGACAGTACAGTAGTGGATGCTGATGGGCTCGACGTTTCAATGATCCCTTCTGAAGTACTGGCAATTGCTAAAAACTTTCTCAAATCAAAAATCGATGCCAGCCAGTTGCCAACAAGCTAGCACTTTCATCATCATTTTTTCATTCTCAAAAATTGCAACATGAACTTACATACTATATTCTCAGCAATAGAAAAAGCTGATCCGGAAGTATACGGAAGGCTGGACGCGAGGCGTAATGTTATTAAACGGTTTGCAAAAACAGGCGGACGCCTTGCACTCACTGCCGTACCGCTGGCATTAGGGTCGCTGTTTAAATCAGCCTATGCACAAACAGGTACTAGTATTGAAAATGTATTACAGTATGCACTGACGTTAGAATACCTGGAAGCTGAATTTTATAAAAAAGCGGTAGACGCAGCAGACCTTCTGCCGGCAGGCGCACCCAAAGCTGCTATTACTGCTATACGGGATCATGAAGTGGCGCATGTAGCTTTCCTTACAACCGTGTTAGAGTCGATGGGAAAAACGCCGGTGAGCAAACCCGACTTTGATTTTACGGGCGGCAAGGGATCGGGGAATGGGCCCTTTGCGGCTGCATTCAGCGATTACGACCTTTTCCTGGCAGTGGCGCAAACTTTTGAAGATACCGGAGTGAGAGCATACAAAGGTCAGGCTGCTAACCTTATGTCCAGCAACGAAGTGTTAACCGCTGCTTTGCAAATACATTCGGTAGAAGCACGACACGCCTCTCATATCCGCAACATGCGCAGGGCAAGAGCTTCCAGCACCACTATAAAACCCTGGATCACAGGAAAAGATACGGGTGGAATAGGCGACATAGTGCAGGCAAGTTACAATGGCGAAGAATTGTCGAAACAAGCCAACATAAATATTGTAAACATTAATGGCAACCAGATCAGCGAAGCTGCAGCTACCGAAAGTTTTGATGAACCGTTGACCATGGAACAGGTGCTTGCTATTGTTGATCCCTTTTTACCCGCATAACCAGGCTTTATCGCTTTTGTGAATGGAGAATGTAGCGTTGCAAAAGCAGCTTTGCATGATGTTTCGATACAGTTAATCATCATCGGATCGATTCATCCGAACCCATATAAACGCAGGATTATCAGTTTCAACCCTACCCTTCTTCACTCTGGCCAACGATCAAAGCGGTTACCGGCGCCCGTTATATTACCCGGCAGTTCACTTCAACAAGCCCGGAACACTTATTGCAGACAGGATCGTAAAATTAATTGTGTCTCATCGAACCGGAAGACATAATTTAGAGGAATTAATGCCAGGTACCACTCAATATCATACGGAAGCAGCACTTGTTGAGTCACTCAAGCAACGCAACAAAAGCGCTTTTGATTACCTGTATGCGAAATACTCGGCAGCTCTGTATACCGTTATATCAGGCATTGTTAACGATAAGGAAACCGGCAGTGATATTTTACAGGATGTATTTGTAAAAATATGGCGGCAGCTCGATCAGTACGATCCGGCGAAAGGAAGATTGTTTACCTGGATGCTGAATGTGGCCAGGAATGCGGCTATAGATTTTACCCGCGGCAAACAATTTAAAAACAGTCGCCAGAATACCGGGCTGAATGAAGACTTTACACAGACGGCAGGTGCGCTTGCGGTTAATTTAGACAATATTGGTATTGCAGGAGTGGTGAAACGGTTGCCGGATGAATACCGGAAGCTGATCATTCTGGCTTATTTTAAAGGATACACGCAGGATGAAATAGCGAAGGAAGAAAATATACCTTTAGGAACGGTAAAAACGAGAATAAGAAAAGGGCTGAGGGAATTAAAAAAATTGTTATAACACATTTGTTGGTGGATATTAAAGCTTACATAGAAAGTGGAATTTTAGAGAGCTACGTTATGCGGCTCACCTCCCCCGAGGAAACCGCAGAGGTGGAATCTATGATAGCTTCCCATCCTGAAATTGCAGCCGCAGTGCTGGATTTTGAGATGCGGCTTGAGCAGCGGCTGACAGCGGAGGCGCAAACACCTCCTGCTGAAGTAAAGCAACGGCTGATGACCGTGCTTGCTGATGAATTTAATACAACGGGAGAAACACAAGAGCCAGGACCGGCACCGGTTGTTGGCATGCGCCGCCCCGCACCTGCATGGAAATATATAGCTGCCGCAAGCATTGCATTATTGCTGGGCAGTGGCGGGTTAAACATTCACTATTACAATAAATACAACGAAACACAGGCCAGCTATAATAAGCTGCTGGCAGACCGGGAGTCATTGCTGGCGCGTGCCGATGCAAATGAAGCAAAAGCAACGGATGCTGAAAATACTTTGAAGATGATGATGGATGTGGCGGTTAAAAAAGTAATAATGGCATCGCCCAACCAGGATAAAATTGCTACGCTTTACTGGAATAGCTTAACCAAAGAAGTATTCCTGTCCAAACATAACCTGCCACATGCGCCTTCCGGAAAACAGTACCAGTTATGGGCGCTGGTGAAAGGGCAACCTGTAAATGCAGGCATGATAGGCGATTGCGGACAGGCACTCTGTAAAATGCTTAACATGCCACAGGCAGATGCCTTCGCCATCACACTCGAAAAAGAAGGTGGCAGCCCTACTCCAGACCTCACTCAACTGCAGGTAATGGGAAAGATATGATGCGGTAATCGGCGGTCAGCCGTCAGCTATGAGCTATCAGCTATCAGTTGTCTGCGATCTTTGCGGAGAATTTTTATCGCTGCGCGAGGCGTCCTCAACTGTTGATGGTGTGCGAGGTGTGTCCTCGCCTGGTGCTGTGCGAGGCGTCTTCGCCTCGCACGCTGCTGTTGTCGCCTCCAGGCGACATACACATTTCTTCTCCATCCCCTGTTATCATCTAAAACCTCTTTTGCAAGAGGCTTTAGATGAATAAACAAATGGGTTAGTTAGTGCCGGGTGAATGACCTTAAAGAGAGAAACCAACTGCGAAAAAAGCATACCCCGGACTTAATGCGTTTGTTTGGATTAATGTCGTGCCGTTATGGACGAGCTTATGACGCTTTATTTTCTACTGGTGAAAATCTGCAATTTCGGTGCAGGGTGGCACTGCCCCAGGCCTTACACCTTTCCCCTTACACCCTTCCCCTTTACACCCTATACCTTACACCTTATACCTTACACCTTATACCTTCTCTTTCCCAAAAATATTCGCTCCAAATTTTTCTGCCCACGATTTAGGCGCAAGCCACGACAGGAAAACACCCAGCTTTGTTTGAAAGCCCGTAACGCGTTCGGCTTTTTTAGACAACAGCGTATTGACAGCTATCCTGGCAACTGCGTCCGGCGTCATGTTGTAACGCTCGGCAGTTTTCCTGATGTGCGCGCCCATGCCCGCCCGGTCTACAAAATGAGTGTCGGTGCTTCCGGGGCTTACACAGCTTACTGCTATCCCCGTCGATTTCAGTTCGTACCGCAGGCTGCGCGTAAACGAAATAATAAAAGCTTTGGATGCTGCATAAATATTCAGGTAAGGAACGGGCTGGTAGCCGGCATTGCTGCCTATGTTAAGGATATAGCCCTTGTTTCTTTTTTTAAATACCGCAATGAACTGATGGCACAATGCAACCACGGATTTGATGTTGACATCAACGATGCTGAGTTGCTCCTGCAACGATAGATCTTTAAACGCACCATTCAAACCAAAAGCAGCGTTGTTTACCAACACTTCCAGCTCGTGATGCCATGGCGCGCTCCATTCAAGTATAGCATCCGGTGTGGCTGGCAAAGAAAGGTCGGCAACAAGGTATTCTACCCGAACACCAAAAGATTTTTCCAGTTCTGTTTTTACTAACGCCAATCCATTGCCGTCAATATCTATCAGCAGCAGGTTGTACTTTCGCAAAGCAAGCTGCTGCGCTATCGATTTCCCAATTCCTTTTGCTGCGCCGGTTACCAGGGCATAGGGCATATTATCTTTATTGATTTACAGTATTAGTAACATTTTGGGTTGAACCAAGCCGCGCCGCCCTTAATCCTTTCTGCTTTACATTCGACCAACGCCATGTTTCCCGGTATTGCTCTAATTTAGGCAAAGCCAGCCGGTGATAAAACGGTGTGGGGCTGTCTGCATGTTTGGGTCTGTAGGCTCCCGTAACAATCGGTATATACATTACCCGCCTCCTGCTTTCTTCACCCAGCAACGGCGAACGCTGTACCCTGTGCCACAACCTGCCGTCGTGCACGGTAAGATCACCTGCTTCAATATTAAAACCTATTTCTTCAGGATCAGGATCGTTGTCAACAAAATATTTTTTTCTGAACAGCAATTTAAACAAACCCTGGTTATGTGTGCCGGCCAATACCCTCAATCCTCCTTTTTCAAATGAGTAATCATCCAGGTGCAAACCAACATTCAGCATAGGCATAATCCTCGATCCAAGAAATATATCTCTCGGACTATCGGTATGCCAGCCCAGTTGCTTGTACTCACTATCGGGAGTGTTTACATAATGATTCAGCACCAGCCCGTCTTTTTCGGTTTCGCCTACCCGTCCTTCGTAGGGATGAAGCAGTTCTGCCAGTTGTGCCAGCCTCTTATCTTTCAGAAAATCGCTGAGCACCTTGCTGTATTGAGAAGTAAATGCGATCCTTTGGATGAATTTTTTCCCATCTGTATTAATGCCGAACTTAAGCGGAATGCCATTTATTTTTTGTGTGCCGGAAGACAACAGTTGCTGTTCTACCTTTTGTACCTCGCCCAAAAAAGTTTGTACAGTTTCTTTATCAATGAAATTTTTGAATTGTATGACTCCGTATTTATGAAAAGTAGTTTTTTGTTCTGCACTAAGCGATTGACCATACTGGTATATATAGTTATTGATATTGCCCATAACTTTTGATTGAAGATGAAGTAGATATAAGTTGAAATGAATATTGTTGATAACAGAGCTGTGCCGGTATAACCGGTAAGTTAATAGGTTGCCTGGCGGCAACAACAACGCATGATATGTGAGCTGCTATATTTCACACAGCAAATGTAGTATAAAATATTAGTCTACCAAATTAATAGACTATTATTTTAAAAATACTTTCTCTTTCCGGTTCAGCTTAAGGTTTTCACTAACCAGGAAAGTAAAACGGCGGTACGCTCCAAGTCGGTAACGATTTGGCAGGAGCATTTCAAGATTCTGTTGCTGAGTTCACAGTAGCACTAAAGCTTAATCAATCCCGCCTTGCGGGACGAAATCGGCCGTAATCGATTTCGGGCGGCTTTTTTTGTTACTTTTTTCCGCAAAAAAGTAACAAAAAGCAGAGGGTGTATAGCTGAAAGTAAAACCGCGTTTGTGCAAACAAAAATTAAGTTTATAGCCAAATGATAAACATGTCATTGGCAAGAATGAGACATCTGGCTCGCTGATGCTTTTAGTTGACGCTGTGACGTCTTCACCACCAGCGCACCTGCCTTCCACCCCGGACTGCGAGTTTATCATAAGGGCGCAATCTTTGCAGTACCTCTATTGCGGGCGCAATACATTGCTATCTCGCTTGCAAGCCGCGTGGTTTGCGGGATCATGTATTACATAAAGCTTCCCGGACTTTAACAGCTACCATTTGTCTTACGTAACAGAACGGACATTTCAATCAACACAATTCAGCACCGATGGCACAACATAATGCACACACGAAAACAGATAAACAAGAGCAGCCTCCCCTTGACCGCATCATTGTTATGGGCGCTTCCAGTGGCGGATTTGAAGCTTTTAAAACCATCGTTCAACATTTGCCGTCCGATTTCCAGCCACCGCTCTTCCTGGTGTGGCATATGGGGCCCGATATAATGGGCGTGTTGCCGCGGGTATTGAATAACGTAAACTCCATTCCGGCAGCACATGCCAGCGATAACGAAACGATCAGGCCTAACCGCATTTATATTGCCCCGCCCGATCATCATTTGCTGATTGAAGAAGGAAGGGTGCACATAACACGCGGACCAAAAGAAAACCGCTTTCGCCCGGCCGTTGATCCGCTTTTCCGGTCGGCGGCTTATACTTACGGTCACCGTGTGATAGGCGTTGTATTATCCGGTGCGCTCGACGATGGTACTGCCGGTTTGTGGCGTATAAAGTTCAGCGGCGGACTGGCTATTGTACAGGACCCCAAAGATGCTGAAGTAGCATCTATGCCGGAGAATGCCCTTCGGGAAGTAGCGGTTGATTATTGCGTGCCGGTTTCAGAAATAGCGGCATTGCTGGTAAAACTGTCAAAGGACCCTGTAAGTGATAAAAAATCGTTTATGAAAGACGAAACAACAAAAACCGAAATTGATATTGCCGCAGAAAAATATACCCTGCAAAAAGGCTCACTGAATATTGGTGAACTGTCGCCATTTACCTGCCCCGAATGTCATGGTGTATTGTCTAAGATCAGGGATGGAAACCTCACCCGTTTCCGCTGCCATACCGGGCACGCCTTTTCAGTAGATTCGCTGATGGCTTCGCTTACCGAAAAGATAGAGGAAGGCCTCTACAGTGCCATCCGTGGCATAGACGAAAGTGTGATGCTGCTGAACCATATTGGCGATCATTATGCAGAAGCCAACCAGCCAAAGCTTGCAGCGTTGTATTTTAAGCATGCCCGCGAAGCAGAACAACGTTCGCACCTGATACGCAAAGCAGTATTCAGCCAGGAGCAGCTCAGCCAGGAACTGGTGCACGAAACGGCAAAAACTTCCGGCGAACGCCCTTCCTGATATCAGTCGTTTAGCGCCTGCTATTTTTACCCTGCGTTTTTTTTAATAGGCAAAGGAGCAGTCTTCCTACCTTTAGTAATTACTTACTACGTATGAAAAAGAAAGATGCAAACAAGAATAAAGAAAAAAAAACCAGGGAACAGGCTCAGCAAAGGCAACAGAAAACAGATTTTTTGATTGCAGGCATTGGCGCTTCCGCTGGCGGTGTGCAGGCATTGCAGGAATTCTTTCGCCATGTGTCAACGAATTCCGGCGTTGCCTATGTTGTTATTTTGCATCTTTTACCCGACCACGACAGCCAGTTGGCCGCTGTGTTGCAAACGCAGATCGACATTCCTGTAATGCAGGTAACACAAAAAGTAAGCATTGAACCCGATCATATTTATGTGGTGCCACCCAACCAGCACCTTACAATGGAAGATGGTTTTATTATTGTATCCAACAATGTGCTGATAGAAGAACGCCGCGCGCCGGTAGATATTTTTTTACGTACCCTGGCCGATGAACATGGATCAAGGGCAATTGCCGTTATTTTGTCGGGCACCGGCGCAAATGGTTCAATGGGTTTAAAACGGGTGAAGGAAAGAGGCGGCGCGTGCTTTGTACAAAATCCCCGTGAGGCAGAATTCAATGAAATGCCACGCAATGCGATAGCCACCGAAATGGTAGACGAGGTATTGCCTGTGGCAGATATTCCTGCAAAAATCCTCTCCTACAAACAAGGTCTTGAAACCGTTACTATTTCCGACGATGCTGAAAAGCGACCCGAAGAGCAGCAACAGGCGTTGCGCGAAATTTTTACGCAGCTTCGCCTACGCACGGGCCACGATTTTTCTAACTATAAACGACCTACCCTGCTGCGACGCATAGAACGGCGCATCAATATCCGCAACCTCCCCAACCTTACAGCCTATGCCAGGTTTTTGCAGGACAATCCGGATGAGCCTACAGTGTTACTGAAAGACCTCCTGATTTCTGTAACCAATTTCTTCAGAGACAAAAAGCCTTTTGAAATGATGAAGCAGGAAGTGCTGCCCATGATCTTTAAAGGCAAAACCAATGAAGACCAGGTGAGGATATGGGTGGCTGGCTGCGCTACCGGCGAAGAGGCTTATTCTATTGCTATGCTTTGCCTGGAAATAACAATGGGCACCATCGAGGCGCCCAAGGTCCAGATTTTCGCCACCGATATTGATGAGTCTGCCATAGCCCAGGCCAGGGAAGGATTGTATACGCTAAACGATTCGGCAGATGTTTCGCCGGAAAGGCTGCGCCGTTTTTTTAATAAGGAAGGAGATGATTACCGGGTATGCCGGGAGATCAGGGAAATGATCCTTTTTGCCACACATAATTTTTTAAAAGACCCTCCTTTTTCGCACCTCGACCTGGTGAGCTGCCGCAATGTGATGATCTACCTGAACCAGGTGGCACAGGAGCGGATCATCGAAACATTTCATTTTGCGCTGAACCCGCGCGGCTACCTCTTCCTCGGCACTTCCGAATCGGTTGACGGCTCCAGCGATCTGTATGCATCTTACAGCCGGGAGCACCATATTTATCAAAGCCGGCCGGTAAAACCAAGGGCATACCCCGTGCCCGAATCTACCCCTGCTATTTACTTTGATCAATTCAGGAAAGAACGCCTTTCGCAAGGCAATGAAAACAAGATCCCCGAGCGCATTTCCTTTGGCGATCTGCACCAGCAGTTGCTGGAAGAATATGCACCGCCCTCGCTTGTGGTGAACGAAGAATATGAAATTGTGCACCTCACCGAACGGGCAGGAAAATATTTGCAGATCGGTGGCGGTGAGCTGACCCAGAATTTACTGAAACTGGTGAAACCGGAACTGAGGCTGGAACTGCGTTCGGCTTTTTACCAGGCCCTCCAGCGGCGTTCGGCGGTAGAGGCCAGGGGATTAACTGTGAGCATCGATAAAAAAACAGAAACCATCAATATTCATGTGCGTCCCGTGCTGCACTCGGGCGATACGGCAAGAGGTTTTATCCTGGTACTTTTTGAACCCACTGCCGACACAAACGATAAGGGAATATTGTTATCGTCGGAAGAATCGGTTGCCAAACAACTGGAGGAAGAACTGGTTCGGGTAAAAGCGCAACTTCGTGCATCGAACGAGCAGCACGATTTCCAGGCGGAAGAAATGAAGGCTTCCAACGAAGAGCTGCAGGCGATGAATGAAGAACTGCGTTCGGCTGCCGAGGAACTCGAAACCAGTAAAGAAGAACTGCAATCTATTAATGAAGAACTGCGCACGGTAAACCAGGAGCTGAAAGTGAAGATCGAGGAAACCAGCCTTTACAGCAATAATCTCCAGAACCTTATCAACTCAACCGATATCGGCACCATATTCCTCGACCGGAGTTTTCGTGTGGCCTTATTTACGCCTGCCGCCAGGAATATCTTCAATCTTATTCCTGCCGACTACGGGCGGCCGCTCAGCGACATTACCAATAAGCTTCAATATACCAACCTGTTGCAGGATGCGGAAAGGGTGCTGGACAAGCTCACCACTTTAGAAAGTGAAGTGTACACATCGGAAGGAAAAGCATTTTTGATGCACATAACGCCTTACCGCACTACCGAAGACCGCATTAATGGGGTGGTGATTACATTTGTTGACATTACCGCAAGAAAAGAAGCGGAACAACAATTGCGTAACAATATGAATGACCTCACCCGGTTTAACCAGGCAATGGTAAGCCGCGAATCGAGAATGATAGAACTGAAGAAAGAGGTAAATGAGCTTGCGTTAAAAGCCGGGGAGACGCCCCGTTATCCGCTAGACTTTGAAGAGGAAGAAAAATAATGGCAATGCCATCGATGGGTAAAAAACACACCAGGCAGAACAATACTACTCAAACGATATCTCCGCAAAAAGGGAAAGACCCGTTATATGCCGATATTGAACAGCGTTTTGGCATCGTACCTAACCTTTTCAGGTTGCCGGAAGGCAACCCCGAAATCATCACCCATCTTTGGAAAAGTGCTGTGTTTGCTTATCTCGATAACCCCCTCCCCTCTTTGTTCAAAGAAAGGTTGTTTGTTTATCTTTCCCGCTTTTGCAAAGTGCGGTATTGCATTACCCGGCATCTGGGTTTTTTAATAGGGTTAGGGCATATTGCCGGCGATGCTGCCGTTCCACCCCAATCCGTTAGTGAGGTTATGAGCCTGATTAAAAGAATTTTGCCGCGCAATGAACAGCTCAACGCCATGCTTGAAAAATTGTTTGCCATGCCGACGCCGCTGGCTAAAATGCCGGGGCAGGACTCCACACTGGAAGAAATTATTTTTGCCTGTTCTACTCATATCTTCCTGCAAACAGCCGAATCGGGAAGATGCGATGCCGCGCTCCGGCATAGCTTGTCTGAGCCCGATTACAATTACTTACTGCTATTGCTCACCTTTATACGCACCGCACACTACTGGAGCGAGGCACAAACCAACCTGCAGTTAGAAAGTGACATTGAAGAACTGCTTGCCACCGACCAGAAGCTTGCAGAACTTTTGCTGACAGACCCCGAAGCAACTACCGGTAAAACCCCTCAGGCGGTAATGGACGAATTTGAGCTGCTTCGCATACAAAAAAATAAGGCGGAAAAATTATTATCTGAAGAACAGTGGCTTCGCGAAAAGCAGGAAGCAGCATTGGTTAAAACCAATAAAATATTAGCCGATAAAATTGCCAGGCTCGAAAAAGCCAGCGACGAGAACCGCGCCAGCAGGCGGGCTGCGCTTAACCTGATGGAAGACGCCCTGCTTTCGAAAGAAGCCTTGCGGATTAATGAGGAAAGAATGCGCAGGCAGAAAGAAGCTTTCCAGGCGGCGGTTAACGGCGCGCCGCTGCATGAATCGCTCAACACCGTGGCGCGGATGGTAGTAGACGAAACACAGGGCAAGGCGAGAACGGCTTTTTACATTGCCGAAGACAACAGCCGTGTGCTGCACCCGGTTCGCGGCGCGGGAAACATGCCGGCGGGTTATTTGCGGCAAATAGACAATGCTTCCGTTGGAGAAAATCCGCTTGCCTGCGGGCTCGCCACCCCTACCGGCGAACCTGTTTTAACGACCGATGTTTTTGAAGAGCCACTGTGGAAACCCTGGCTCTACCTGGCCGAAGAATACAACTTCAGGGGTTGCTGGTCGTTCCCTATCAGAACGCGCGAAAACAAATCGGTAGGCATCTTTGCAATGTACTTCAGCGAAGCGCGCAAAGCCACTCCTAACGACCTGGCACTTGCCGGCATGGTTACGCAAACGGCGGCGGTGATCATTGCTAATGATATGGAAGCGCAAAAGCGCGCCGAGGCAGAAGAGGCCCTGCGTCAAAGCGAGGAAAGATACCGTGTGGCGCTTGCCTCTGCCAACATGGCTGCGTGGGACTGGAATATAGAAGAAGACAAAGTAAAATGGAACGACCAGCATTTTTTTCTGCTGGGACTGTCGCCCCGGGAGCAGGAGGTACGGCCGGCATTGTTTCTTCAGTTTGTACACAAAGATGATGCAGGCAGGATCAGCGACGCTTTGAAGCAGGGTGTTGAAGTGACGGGGCTTTATCATGAAGAGTTTCGCATTGTGCGTGCCGACAATGAAGTGCGCTGGATGAACGGATACGGAAAAGCCATTTCAAAGAAAAATGGCAGGGCCACAAGAATGATAGGTGTAATGTTTGATGTAACAGAACGTAAAAGACTGGAGCAGCAGAAAGAAGATTTTATCAGCATTGCCAGTCATGAGCTTAAAACACCCATGACGAGCATTAAAACATACGCAGAAGTATTGCACGAAACCTTACAAAAAACGAACAACCCTGCCGCAGAAAAAATGATGCAGAAGTTAAATGTGCAGGTCGACCGTTTGATTTACCTGATACGTACTTTGTTGGATACATCCAATCTTGAAGGTGGCGAGCTGATGTTGAAAACTGAACCTTTTGAACTGTGGGGACTGATAGATGAACAAGTGCAGGACCTGCAACAGTTGTCGCCCGGACATCACTTCATTACTTCAGGAGCAAAAGAATGTATGGTGGTTGCCGATCGCGAACGCATTGCACAGGTATTCACCAACCTTATTTTCAATGCCATAAAATATTCTCCCAGGGGCGGCGATATTGTTATAGAATGGAAAAAGCTAAAAGAGGAGGTAGAGGTAAGCGTTCGTGACCAGGGAATTGGGATTCCGCAGGAAGCGCAGCAAAAATTGTTCACCCGGTTCTTTCGCGTAAAAACAAAGGAGATGGAGAACTACCCGGGAATGGGACTGGGCTTATATATTACCGCGCAAATTGTGAACCGGCATGGCGGGAAAATATGGCTGGAAAGCGCTCCCGGCAAAGGATCTACCTTCTATTTTACATTACCGCTGGCAAAATAAGGTTGGTGATTTTTGATGGCGACAAACAAATAGCACCTACGGTGCATGACTGATTGGTGATGTGCGACGTCTTTGCTGTACGATGTCTCTGACGTACCCTTATGTTCTTCCTGTCTACAAATAGGTAGCACCTACGGTGCATAGCCGATTAGTGTCGTACGACGTTTTTTGCTGTATGACGTCTCTGACGTCGTACTGGTGCTGTACGACGTCTCTGACGTCGTACTCCCTATGTTCTTCCGGGACTCCGTCCCGCTACCTTTGCTGTACGATGTCTCTGACGTACCCTTATGTTCTTCTTGGCTACAAATAGGTAGCACCTACGGTGCATAGCCGATTAGTGTCGTACGACGTTTTTTGCTGTATGACGTCTCTGACGTCGTACTCCCTATGTTCTTCCGGGACTCTGTCCCGCTACTGTTGAATAAGGAAATGTTGCACCACAAGTTTCCTTATTTCCACAGGCAGCGACTCACTTCTGCCCTTAGCTGTTTGAGCGTAAAAGGCTTTTCAATAAAACCATCTGCGCCGGCAGCTTCGGAGAGCCTGCCGGCGGCGGGCGTGGCAGACATAATGATGACGGGAATATGAGCCAATGCCGGGGATTGCTTTAAATGCCTGCAAATACTTAAACCGTCTATTCCCGGCAGTTGTTTATCAATGATAAAAATATCCGGCGGCTCAAAATTACCTCCTACAATGGCGGTGCCATCGATATAGGTGGAGGTCTGAAACTCCGGCTGCGCAAAAACCAATGCCACCGAATCCTGGATGGCACGGTCGTCGTCTATAATGATGATCTTTTTCAAATGTTTACCCAATAGTTACAGTTCCACACTACAGATTCTGAGCCAATTTTAAAGAATATTTTAATAAAAACAGTCTTCACCATCAATATGCGCTTCCCGCTACAATTTATTTCATATTTACCTGTACTTCATCATGCGACTGATGTCGATTTCCCATTCCGAAAGAATACCGTGGGTGCATTCGTCGCATAGCCGCACCCGGTACATTTTTTTTTCAAGATATTGAAACGATACCCGCTGAATGCCCGCCGGCTTTTTAATTAAGCGCAAACTCACCACCCCACCCGTGCTAAGGTCGGTAAGCGTTATCGCTACAGGATTTTTGGTGCCTATAAACATAACGAAGATATGAACAGTAACCGTATCGGATAAATACATTTGCTTCCATATTTACATTACGGAAATATTGGTTGAATTCGTCGTTCTTACGCACGTGTTTTTGCATCCATCATTTCAGAAATCCGCCGGCTCCGTTTAGCGTTTTATCGTGTTATAAATGCACGACTCATTTAAACAATGGAAGTGATTTTTTATCGCCTTTTTCGAATAAGGTATCATGTTATGTCTTTATACACAACCTGCAACTCGGGGGCCGTTGGCAAGGGAAAAAGAAAATGGTAAAATATTAAATACAGGATGTAGCACACGGAACGCGGGAGTTAAAAACAGCAGGAGTACCTGTCAGGTTTGCTTGGGCGATAAAAACGAAGGCAGTATGGTTTGTTTAAGCAAACTGGCAGATTGCTGCTCATCATCGGTAACGGTGGGCAAAAAAACAGAGAAAGTGGCGCCGCTCCGGGGAACGGCTGTGGCAGTAATAAACCCCTGATGGATCTCAGTTATTTTTTTGCATACTGCCAGCCCCCTGCCCGAGCCTGCAAAATGTTCTACAGTTACTCCTTTTTCAAACAACCCGAATATCTTTTCTTCCTCGCCTGCTTCGAAACCAATACCGTTATCGCTGAAAGCTATTTTCAAAAATTCCCTGCCCGGTCCTACTGCTTCTTTTGCAACCACAACCGCCTGACTTATTTTCACTACTGGCGCATGCCCCCTGGGCTGAAACTTAAGCGCATTGTCAACAATGTGATAGAACAACTGGAAAAGCATATCGGGATAGCCGTAAAATATGGGCAGGGCATCAGATGTAACGGTCGCATTTTTTTCACTGATCTTTTCTGCCAGCGCTTCGTTTACCCGTGCAAGTGTTTCACTCAGATTAACCGGCTGTTTTTTTTGAAGAATGCTGCTGATGCCCGAAACGCTCAGCACATCATCCAGCAACAGGTTCATTTTGCTGATGGAAGTCTGCATTCGCCTGAAAGATGCCTTACTGCTGCTGGACAAGACTGCCCCTTCGTTCCTGATAATTTTTTCCAGCGATGTGTAAATCAGCTTTAATGGTTCTTTGATATTGTTAGATGTTATCAAAGTGTAGGAAGCGATTTCTGAAAGTGCTTCCTGAAGTTCCTTGTATTTTGCCTCTAGCCTGGTATTTAACCGCCAAAGCGCTAACTCTGTTTTAACGCGGTGGGAAACATCGTGCATGATGTTCATCACCCCGTGCAAATCGCCATGGGCATCTGTAAGCGGAATAAAGTGATTCTCGTAAAAGCTGCGGTGTTCCTGTTTTGCATCGGCAGGCAAATAACTTTTGTATCCCTTCAACGCGGTTAAAAATGCTTCGTGCATTTCTTTGTCCTTGTCCAGCCAGGGAAAAACATCCCCCAGCGAACGCCCCATTACCGAGTTTCGCGATAACCCCGTTATGGTTTCAGACATTTTGTTCCACGCAATTACCTTCAATCTTGTATCCACTGCCATAACACGGTCTATGCTGGCGTCGTTGAGCATTTCCGCCAGTCCAGCCTGCTCCATTAGTTTATTATCATCGGACAATGGACTCACAACTTATATTTATCATCAAACAATGTTCCAGTCTGGCTAACGCTGCTTATTAAACGACAGCATTCATTGATGCTGCCATTGAGTGAAGCCGGCCACTGGTATGCTAATAAGCTTTCGACTTGCAAAGGAAAAAATTATCTGCGAATTTGCAGCAATAAATCCCAAGCCGTTCCCATAAAGCAGGAACTGATCTGGTGAGCGGATAGTATTCCTCCCCCTTAGCAAAATTCATTTAGTTCGAAGCACTTCCCCCTCCGGAGGGGGATATTGAAACTGTTTTGAATGTAACAGGTGAATCCTCTTTTATAAAAGAACAATAAAAATTGCTACACCAGTCGAACTGGTCACTATCCCCCGCAGGCGGGGGACGAACGGTTGTCCTTAAACACTGTTCAAACGGGGGTGGATATAATCCTCCCCCAAGGCAAGAGTCATTTAGTTTGAAGCGCTTCCCCCTCCCGAGGGGGATAGTGAAGCTGTTCTGAATGTAACAGGTAAATCCTCTTTTATAAAAGAACAATAAAAATTGCTACACCGTCGAGGTGGTCACTATCCCCCGCAGGCGGGGGCCGAACGATTGTCCTAAAACACTGTTCAAACGGGGGTGGATATAATACCTCCCCCAACGCAAAATGCATTTTGTTTGAAGCGCTTCCCCCTCCCGGAGGGGGATATTGAAGCTGTGTTGATGTAACAGGTGAATTTTCTTTTATAAAAGAACAATAAAAATTGCTACACCGTCGAGGTGGTCACTATCCCCCGCAGGCGGGGGCGAACGGTTGTCCTAAAACACTGTTCAAACCGGGGTGGATATAATACCTCCCCCAAAGCAAAATTCATTTAGTTCTAAGCGCTTCCCCCTCCAGAGGGGGATAGTGAAACTGTTTTGAATGTAACAGGGAATCTTCGTTTATAAAAGAACAATAAAAATTGCTACACCGTCGAGCAGGTCACTATCCCCCGCAGGCGGGGGCCGAACGATTGTCCCTAAACACCGTTCAAACCGGGGTGGATATAATACCTCCCCCAACGCAAAATGCATTTTGTTTGAAGCGCTTCCCCCTCCCGGAGGGGGATAGTGAAGCTGTTTTGAATGTAACAGGGAATCTTCGTTTATAAAAGAACAATAAAAATTGCTACACCGTCGAACTGGTCACTATCCCCCGCAGGCGGGGGCCGAACGGTTGACCTAAAGCACTGTTCAAACCGGGGTGGATATAATATCTCCCCCTCAGCAAAATTCATTTAGTTCGAAGCACTTCCCCCTCCAGAGGGGGATATTGAAACTGTTTTGAATGTAACAGGGAATCTTCGTTTATAAAAGAACAATAAATTGCTACACCGTCGAGCAGGTCATTATCCCCCGCAGGCGGGGGCGAACGGTTGTCCTTAAACACCGTTCAAACCGGGGTGGATATAATACCTCCCCCAACGCAAAATGCATTTTGTTCTAAGCGCTTCCCCCTCCAGAGGGGGATATTGACGCTGTTTTGAATGTAACAGGTGAATCTTCGTTTATAAAAGAACAATAAAAATTGCTACACCAGTCGAACTGGTCACTATCCCCCGCAGGCGGGGGCCGAACGGTTGACCTAAAGCACTGTTCAAACCGGGGTGGATATAATACCTCCCCTCAGCAAAATGCATTTTGTTTGAAGCGCTTCCCCCTCCAGAGGGGGATAGTGAAGCTGTTTTGGATGTAACAGGAGTTTTCTTTTACAAAGGTCCCCAATGAGGAAAAAAATTCTACAATTAACCTCACAAATAAAACTTTGTCAAAAATAGTATGTATCTTACGTATACAAGTGCCAACGCTACGGACTTGACAATACATATTCACTTCCCTTGACTAATACATACACAAGCTTAGCCGGCTACCAAGGGCCGTGCTGGTGTTGCGTGCATCCCTTTGCCTTCAGTCAGACAGTAATTTCTCCAACTGCAAACTTTTAAAACGATCAACATGGTTATACATCTTGCGTATAAAGATGAGTACATTAAAGGCGTGGTTACTTATCGTAGCGCGGCAATAAAAAATGTGGTAATGGTAAAATTGGAAAAAGAAATTCCAGGACTTAAAAAAGACATCCTGCTTTTTTATGAACCTTCGGGATGGCATGAAGCGAATGGTATGCACAGCAAACATCCCGAGCTGTACAACCAACTGCTAACAAGGCTGCGGAGCGTGCTTGAAAAATGCTGCACCAGCAATTAGGTTTATTGTAACTACACACGTAATGTATACTCATATTGGCAAAATCTTTACTAAAAAAAGTTTTTCATAGTCCTATGAAAAAAAGAAAAATCGTGACAACTGCGGCAACAAAAAAAGAACCGTTCGCAGAAGGACGCGCCTATACGCAAAACCGTTTGGCAATTGAGGAGGAAGCGATAGATATAGTAAGCCACGAACTGATTACACCCTTAACTTCCCTGAATATTTATGCAGACATGCTGGCGCAAAAAGTGGAACAAACCGGCAATAGTGAAATGCTGCTCTATGTAGAAAAAATGAAAAAACAGATAGAAAGGTTGAAGACAATGGTGCAAACTCTCCAGGACACAAGCCGTTATTCTATTTCAACCTTTGTTTTATCAAAGCAACATTTTCAGCTCAACGACCTGGTAGCCGAACTGGCAGAGGAATGTCAACGATTAACAACCAGGCATACATTGATTGTACATACGCAGCAGGCACTGCCAAAAATTGTGGCAGACAAACTGCGGCTACGCCAGGTAGTTGTTAATTTAATTACCAATGCTATTAAATATTCGCCCGACGGAGGCAATATTACCATTACTACCGCCGAACAGGGAGACAGTGTGCTTTTACAGGTGAGCGACCAGGGGGTGGGAATCAAAAAATCGCTGCACGATCAGATTTTTGAACGTTTCTTCCGCTCGTCGGCGGGACCTACAGCAAACACTTCGGGAATGGGATTGGGACTGTACATCAGCGCCGAGATCGTGCGCCTGCACGGCGGAACAATTAAAGTTGAAAGCGAAGCGGGCAAAGGTGCAACATTCATTGTAGCGCTCCCCCGTCATTCTTTTGAAACGAACGGCGCTTTGTAAGCGAGGGATTCTAAGACACGCAGGATGCTTCGGTACGTTCAGTTGGCGGATGAATGATACTTTGGTTCTCCCTCACTGTGCAAGGTGTTTCCAGCAATAATTGAAGCCCGCTTACAATGGCTGCTGCTGCAGGCAGCACAGGAGAAACAGTAGCATAAAGCTCCTGAACATACCCCACAATCTGGTTGCGGCTGCGCTCGTTGCCGACTAAAGCAAATGGAAAAATAAAAGAGGGTACCATCCAGGGTGTGTGCTGCGGATTGGTTAATGCATAGAGCACCATTGTGGGGCATTGCACTGCAGCAGCTATGTGTATGGCAGCAGTGTTAACGCTTACCAGCGCCCGTGCATTTGCAATAAGGCATATCCATTCACCTATGCAAAGTTCACCATCAACCCTGTGCACCAATGGTATTCCGTTGGCAATGGCACTGATCAATCCGGCGTCCTTACCCGAACCGGAGCATACCATTGGCAGGTTCGTACTAACGGCAATGGCTGTTAGCAACGCTCTCCAGTTAGCCACAGGGTATTCCCTCTTCTGCTCGCTTACGCCTGCATGCACCACCAGGTACGGCTGTTGACTACCTAGCCTGGAAAACAATTTTTTTTTCATTCCTGCTTCAAAGCCGCTAAAGCCTGTAAGCATGAGGTGATGATCGCCTGTATGAGCACCAATGGTTCGTACCAGTTCCAGGTCGCGTTCCACCTGGTGGCGGATCATGGAGAAAGGTTCTTTTTCGACTGCCCAATGAGTAAGCAACTCATAGGGATTTTCGCGACAATAGGCCAGGCGGAGCGGAATATTTGCCAGGTAAGCAAGAAGGGCTGCCGGAAGCGCCGATTGACTGTACACTGTAAAAATAATAGCAGCATCAAAATGCTGTGCTTTCAATCTTTCTGCCAGCCTGCACACATCTGCCTCGCAATGCTGCAGCTTCACCCATGGCAGATCCGATACAATCACATCATCAACCGCCGGCAAAAAGGGCACCACGGGACTGCCGGCACTGGAGGTAAGCAAAGTAATATGGCTGCCAAAAGATTCCTTTAATGCCCTGAAAGCGGGACCACTCATTACCAGGTCGCCCATATTGTCGGGACGAATGCACAATATTCTTTTACAACGCCGCCATTCCTCCATTTGCATTCCTGTTAAAGTGTTCAGATATGATCATAGCAGCTTCCATAAGATTCGCCGCCATAAAATGCGGCAACCTGTGTTCCCCGGGCAGCCACTCTGTTTCATTGCCGTTATTAATCAGGATGGTGCGGCATCCGGCACGGTTGCCCGCTTCCACATCGTCCAGGATATCGCCGATCATCCACGATTCTTTCAATGATATATTATGGTCGTATGCAGCCTGCAATAACATACCTGGTCTTGGTTTACGGCACAGGCAGGGCGTTGAAAATTCAGGTACTTTAGCGGGATAGAAATGCGGGCAGTAATAAAAATCATCCATCATCACTTCATAAAGGGCCAATTCCGCCGAAATGTAATCAAACACCTGCTTCACTTCTACCGGCGAAAAATACCCTTTGGCAATGCCGGATTGATTAGACACGACAATAAATTTATAGCCGATTTGCTGCAACAGTTGAAGTGCCTCAACAGCGTATGCCGTAAATTCTACCAGGTCTGTATCAATATTGTAAGGCACATCCTTCACCAGCGTACCATCCTTGTCTAAAAAAACAGCTTTAATCATGTTCCGTTATTTACGCCACCTGCGAATCGTAACTGGAAGCCTTATCCGCAGCACAAAGCCTTGTATAGATCAAATGAAGCTTTTTGGCCACAGCTTCCCATTTAAAAAAGCTGTTAGCCCTGTATAGTGCATGCCGCTGCATCTGTTGCCTCAAATGTTCGTCCGGCAGTATTTTCCTAACGGCATCTGCCAATGCAGCAGGTTGATCTGGCGGAACCAGCAAGCCGCATTTCTGGTCGATCACGCTGTATTTTATTCCTCCTACCCTTGCTCCTATCACCGGTGTTCCGCAAGCCATTGATTCAAGCGGCGTAATGCCAAAAGGCTCATACCAGGGCGTGGTGATAAACACATCTGCAGCACTGTAATAATATTTCAGTATATGGCGTGGCTGATTGCCGGTAAACACAATATTGTCGCCAAAGTTCACCTGCCGGGCCAGGTCTTTCAACCGCAGCATTTCCGGATCGGTAGCATCGTCTTTCGAACCACCTACTATCAGCAGCCTGACCTTCCGATCGCTTTGTATGAAAGGCATGGCTTTAATAATATTATCAATTCCCTTCCTGGCCACAATCCGTCCAATATGCAGTAGTATCGCCTCGTTTAAAGCAAGCCCAAGCATCCGCCGGGCAGTGGCCTGCTCAATCGGGTAAAACTCCTCCGGGTTAAATCCACAGGGAACAATTGTTATTTTGTTAGCATCTGCATTGTACAGGCGTTGCATGTCGTAACTGTCCTGCGGGCATTCTGCAATCACCAGGTCTGCATCCTTCATAAGTTCTTCTTCAATAACAAGGCGTTCATCGGGAAACAGATCTTTTTCTTTCTGATAAATCCGGCGCACCCGGCCAAGCGCATGAAAAGTGATCACATAGGGAATCTTACAATGCTTTTTGATGGCCGAGGCTACCATGGCAGACATAAAAAAATGCGCATGTACCATGGCGTAAGGCGTTGTTTGCGCGCGGCAAAATTCAATTACCTTGTTGGCAAATTCATCCATCCAACCAAGCATCTGCTCCTTTGGAATAAAATTGCAGGGGCCTGCTTCTACATAAATCACTCTCACCCCGGGCAACCAGTGAACAACCGGGGGCAGTTCCAGTCTATCCTTCCTTGTAAAAACATCTACCTGGTAATCCATCCGGGCAAGTTGCCGGGCCACTTCTGCAACGTATACATTCTGCCCTCCGCAGTCAACGCTGCCGGGCTGTGCCAGCGGAGAGGCGTGCTCACTGATAAATGCTATTTTTGTTTTCATGAGTTTATTTTTATTTTTTAGCCATATGTCCACCTACCTGCAGACCGGGAATTACTTTCGGCGAACTTTGTTTCACCCTAACAATCATCTCGCAGGATAGGTAAAATGCTGATGTTTCATTTCGTATAAATTAGTTTTCGCTCTCAACATCATAAAAGAAATAAGTGAGCGCCACTGCTCATTAAAGCGAGCCATACCAAAGCGTTCCCTGACAGTTTTTCGTCCTTCCATGCCTATCTTTTTGGCCAGTTCCCGCTCTGCGAGCAACAGGTTCATTGCCGTGCACAGGTCGCGAACGTTGGTGCTAACAAAGCCTGAATGCCCATTGGTAAAAACCGTAGGATATTCGGTTGTTGCCAGTGCCACCACCGGCACACCCAGGGCCATGCATTCCAGCACTCCCAGTCCGAGGCTGGTATAGCGGATTGGATTGAACAAGAAGCGGTAGCGGGAAACAAACTGCGGCAAATCGGGAAACAGCACTTCGCCTAACCCGCCAAAGCGATCCGTGTTCATACCAATAAGGTCGAGCGGAATTTTCTCTTTCAGTTCATCATACAAATCTGCCCCAAGTTTTCTGCCCCTGCTGTGCAGGTTGTTTACAACAACCAAACCACGCTCCAACTCGCCGGTGTAGCCATGTTCGCAAAAAGGAATGCCATGTTCAATTACTTCCACCACAGGCACGCGGTTGTGCCACATCAAACGATTGTAATGGGTTACATGCACCAATGCAACATCAGGATCGTTTACAACGTGCACCGCATCGGCGGGAGACTCCCAGGGAGGATCATGCTCCAGGTAAATAGAAGGCAGGGGTCGTTGTTCGTTCGACAACACTTCATATTGATCGGTGAGGTAATTTTTTTTTGTTTGAAACAAAATGCAGTCAAAGTTGATATTGCGTACTTCCGCTGCCGGTATTTCTATTACGTTGTCACCAAAAGGAAAAGTGTTACCGCGCCCAACATATCCTTCTGAACGTTGTTCATTTACAGGAATATAAATTTCAATGTCGGTGAGCGATAGATAATAAAGATAAGTTCCGTGTATGTGCCACGTAAAAATCCGGGGCTTGTATAGTTCGGTATGCAGCATAAAAATAATGATTCGTTCGCGCTCTACCTGCGAAACACCGGCCATCAACAAGCCGCTTGTTCCTGGAAGCGCTTTGTTGATTCTTTTCCTCAAACGCGGTTCGCTTTGGGGAGCGTTCATTACCATGCCACCAGTGTTTAAAGCACATTCAACCGGGGCTTGTTCTTTGAACCGGATGGTTCAAATTAATTTACATGTATACATTGGGTATTAACGCTGCTTTTCACGACTGTGCAGCCTGCCTGTTCAGCAACGGCGAGCTGATAGCAGCAGCAGAAGAAGAAAGATTTACACAGGTAAAACATGGCAAACGCCCTGTACCTTTCACCGCATACCAGCTTCCGTATCATGCCATCCATTATTGCCTGGAGGCAGCAAACATAACGCTCGGGCAGGTAGATCGCGTTGCCTATTCGTTTGATCCGGATATACCGCTCAAAGAAAGTATGAACGGAGATGCAACCCATATACAGCTATCCGATCTTTCGTATTATGGTAGTTGGGATACGCTTTTCAATATTTATATAAAAAGCGCCCCGCGGTTTTTAACCGATGGCTACCCGTTTCATTTGCAGGAACGTTTTGGCGATGCATTGCCCGACCAACTGCGGTGGCATTTCGTTCCGCATCATATCAGCCATGCTGCCAGCGCCTTTTATCCAAGCCCTTTTGAGGAGGCTGCTATTATGGTGCTCGACGGCCGCGGCGAGCATGTAAGCACGAGCTATTATAAAGGCGAAGGCAAAAAAATGACGCCGCTTGGACAGGTAATGATACCGCACTCGCTGGGACTTTTTTATGAAAATGTTACCCGTTATCTTGGTTTCCTGCATTCGAGCGATGAATACAAAGTAATGGCGCTTGCTTCTTACGGCGAACCGGTGTATTATAATTTTTTTGACGATGCCATTCGCGTGGCCGATGGGAACTACACCATCGATATGCCTGATCTGGCTGCTGTATTTGGACCGGCGCGAAAACGCGACGAGCCGTTCACGATGTTTCATTTCAATCTTGCCCAATCGCTTCAAAAAGTGCTGGAACATAAAGTGCTGGAACTGGCAACGTGGCTGCATAGCCAAACAGGATCACCAAACCTATGCCTGGCAGGAGGTATAGCCCTCAATTGTGTGCTCAATAGTGTGCTTAGAGATCACTCGCCCTTTCAACAGGTTTGGGTGCAACCGGTAGCCGGAGATGCGGGCACAGCTTTGGGCGCTGCCATGTGGATTGACCAGGTGGATGCTCCGGGTAACAGGTTGCCGGAAAAAATGAGCCATGTATTCTGGGGACCGGAATTCAGCGACGAGCAAATTGAAGCGGTGCTTACTGACGCGAAAATTTCTTACAAAAAGATGGACAACATTGCCGAGGAAACAGCAGCCTTGCTGGCCGAAGGAAAAATTATAGGATGGTTCCAGGGCAGAATGGAATTTGGTCCCCGGTCGTTGGGAAGCCGCTCCATACTGGCATCTCCTACGGAACCTGGTATGCAGGCAAAGCTGAACAGGCTGAAAGAAAGAGAAGACTTTCGACCGGTGGCTCCTGTTGTGCTGGAAGAAGATGCAGATGATTGGTTTGAATGCAATGCACCTACGCCATTTATGCTGTTTGTAAACAATGTAAGAGCAGAAGTAAAACATAAAATTCCTGCAGTAACGCATGTGGACGGCACGGCGCGTGTGCAAACAGTTAATGCCAGCCAGCATCCGCTGTATTATAACCTGATCCATGCGTTCAAACACCTCACCGGCGTGCCGGTGCTGGTCAATACCTCCTTCAATATAAAGGGAAAACCCATTGTGTGTACGCCGCAGGATGCGCTGGCCTGTTTTTACACTTCTTCGTTTGATGTACTGGTAATGAATTCTTTTTTATTGGAAAAAAAAGCCGAACAAAATGCCGAACCCATATACTCAGCGCAACTTGCCGCTTCAGTCAGCATATAGCCAGCTTTCGGTGAGCGTGGTGATTCCCACATTTCGCCGGCCACATTTGCTGAAGCGTGTGCTTGAATCGTTTAGCCGTCAAAGTTATCTTCCGCCGGCATTTGAGATCGTTGTTGTAATTGATGGAATAGACGCTGCATCGGCAGATTGTGTTAGCAACTGCAACAACCAGCGCTTCCCCATAAAATATTTTATGCACTTCCGGTCGCGCGGGCCCGCGGCTGCAAGGAATACCGGCTGGAGAAACGCCCAGGGCGCTCTCATCATTTTTACAGACGATGATTGCATTGCCGACCCTTTGCTTGTAATACACTACATGAAAGCATTTTTTCAAAATGGCAAACCTGCTGCCTTTTGGGGAAGAACAGTGGTGCCGATTGGCGAGCATCCTACAGACTATGAAAAAAATGTGGCGAAGCTGGAGAGCAGTGGTTTTATAACCGCCAATTGCGCATGTACAAGAGATGCTTTGCGGATAACCAACGGCTTTGACGAAAGATACCGCACCGCCTGGCGGGAAGATACCGACCTGTTTTTTTCACTGATGCAGCAATCGGTTCCCATTTACGAAATACGCGAGGCAGTGATCACCCATCCGGCGCGTAGTGCAGGCTGGGGCGTAAGTTTAGCGGAACAGAAAAAATCGAGGTACAACGCGCTGCTTTATAAAAAGTTTCCCCGGCTCTTCAGGCATTATGTAAGCCGGTCGCCGGTTTGGATCTATTACGCCATCATCTTTTGTTTTTTCGGAGGAATTATTGGCTACATAGCAGGCCTGGAAATTTTTACCATGCTGCTGATTTCCTTTTGGATTTTGCTAACCGGCTGGTTTGTGTACAAGCGGCTTGCACACACGTCCAAAGCGCCGGTTCATATTGCCGAAATGATCGTTACCTCCGTTTTAATACCCTTCTTGTCTGTATACTGGACTTTGAACGGATCGATAAAATTTAAAGTATTCTTTTTATGAAACTACCAGGTTCTGTTACAAAAATTGGCATTTTCCGCGCACTGCAACTGGGAGACCTGCTTTGCTCTATACCGGCGGTGCGTGCTTTAAGACGCGCTTACCCATTGGCGCACATTACCCTGATAGGGCTGCCATGGGCGCGCGCACTGCTGGAGCGATTTCCACAGTACTTCGATGATTTCCTGCATTTCCCCGGTCACCCTGATCTGCCGGAGCAGCCATTTGACGAACAAAAATATGAGCGTTTTTTGCAGGAAGCCCGGGCGGCACAATTTGACCTGCTGCTGCAAATGCAGGGAAACGGAACAATTGTAAATGAAATGCTGGCCGAGGTTGAACCGCAAGTGCTGGCCGGATTTTACAACGAGCATTGTTTTACCAACAGTCCGTTCTTTGTACGTTATCCCGAAGACCGCAGCGAAATTCACAGGCACCTTGCATTGATGGAAAAGCTGGGCATTCCGTCTGCCGGCGATGCGCTGGAATTTCCTTTGTACGAACGCGACAAACAGGATTTTGAAGATCTCTCTTTTCCGTTTGAACCAGGAAGCTATATCTGTTTTCATCCAGGTTCAAGAGGCCATTGGCGGCAATGGCCGCCTTCGCATTTTGCATTGATGGCCGATTATTGCTATGCACAGGGATACAACATTGCAATAACGGGCACAGAGCAGGAAAAAGAAATTACCGAAGAAGTACGTAAAAGATTGCGGTCACCTGCCCTCGACCTTACAGGAAAAACCAGCCTGGGCACTATAGCTTTGCTGATCAAACAGAGCCGGATGTTATTTTCCAACTGCACCGGTGTGTCGCACATTGCCTCTGCTGTGCAAACGCCTAGCGTAATTATCAGCATGGATGGACAGGCCAACAGGTGGGCTCCGTTGAACAAATACATTCACAGGGTGATCGACTGGTCGGTATCGCATGAGCTGACACCGGTGTTCGAGCAGGTAAATGCAATATTACAGCAGGCTCACATGGATCGTACACAAATGGCAAAAGTTTAACGCTTGCAGCCGCCACTTAAGAGCGTCAACGAGCCGGATGTCTCATACTTGCCAATGACATGTTTTTCAGTATGTGCTTTTTGTTACTTTTTTGCGGAAAAAAGTAACGCAAAAAGCCGCCCGAAATCGATTACGGCCGATTTCGTCCCGCAAGGCGGGATTGATTAAGCTTTAGTACTACTGTAAACTCAGCAACAGAATCTTGAAATGCTCCTGCTAAATCGTTACCGGCTTAATGGATACCCATGCGAAGGTTAGGACAATATATACAGCTTGTCATTTTCAAAGAGCTTTATTGTGCTAATTGCTACTCGACATGACAAGCAGTAGTACAAAGCTGAACATTAGTACAAATCCTTCACCTTTGCTCTACTGTCTGTCACTCCGACTAAAGGAGGAGTCTAACTTACTGGAACAACCTACTTTGATTTAATTCTTAAGTTGATGGCATGGTGAGACACGAACCACGGTGGGCGATAAATTTATGACAGCACAACTGCATCGACAATCACACTACTGCGCAACACCAAACTTCGCTATATAATTAATAAAAAGCCGGATCCTTTCGGACCCGGCCCGAACACAGCCAGATAAAATGAAAAGTAAGCATTTCAGTTATTTGCCTGTGCAAACCTTTGTAACGTTATATCAGGCGTTGCAGTTTTGCCGCCAGTTTTTTTGATCATTTAGTTTTTGCGCTTCAATCACCGGGACGCCAGTTTCCCCGCATCGATGCTTCGCTGATTTTTTTGCCTGCAATCAATGGCAGTGGCCTTGTTTTTATTCGCGCAGATCGTTCCACACTGTAGTTGATTTTTCGCGCATGGTTGTAAAAAGATCAATTGTTCACTTTTTAGCAGTCTTCTTCAGCAGCTCCATATCCTGCCTTAATTTTGGCAATACACTGTCTATCATTTGAAGCACCTGTTGGTTGGTGATCTTTCCGGCCGCGGCCTCATACAGGTTGATCGATTGCTGAAGCAGGCGCCTGCTGTTATCAAAATAATCGCCGCGCTGCTGTATGCCTGAGTCGTCTGCACGTTGCACAACGCTATCAGGTAAGGTTACCTGATATGAAAAAGCAATAGCTTCCGCTTTTTTTAAAATGTAATCCTGCGTAGAAGCGATGGTTTTAGCCGTATTGAGCAGCGCCACATCTGTTGCCTTTTGCCCAATGATGCGCGAAAGTTGCATTTGCTGCTGCGCATTGCTGGCTGCTTCAACCAAAAAGTCAGATACTTTTTCATCCGCCACCACTGCTTCTGGGCGGTTGGCAAGATCTTCTCGTTTTTCGTTGACAGCGTCAGCGCTGTCCTCCGCTGTTGACTCGCGGTCTGCAGGTTTGCATGCGTTGAGCAGGATGAATAAAATCAGTAACGTATGTTTCATAACGGAATAGTTTAAACGCTGGCAAGCTCGGATAGCTGCAACTCGATGCGCTGCCCCGATGCAGCCGATTCATAAATGGCAGCCATGATCTCCATGTCGCGCAATCCCATGCCCGCAGGAACCACCGTAGCGTTTCCTGTTAGAATACAGTTGGCGAAATCATCCATTTGCGCTGCCTGCTGGTTAATGGTATCATATTGCATAATGCCCTCGCTTGTACGTCCTTTCAGCCCGTTATATTCGTAGGCGGGCGATAGTTCAAACCAGCCTTTTTCGGCTTCAGCGCGCATAAGATTCTGTTCTTTGCTGTAGCTGCTCTCACAAACTGCAATGATTCCATCTTCGAAATACATTGTCCATTCTATTCCCTCTTCTACTTCCTTAAATTTTTCCGGCTCCGTTACCGCGCTGAACTTCGCCTCTACCGCTACCGGCAGGGCTCCTGTTATGTAAATAGCTGCCTGCACGCAATACACCCCATTGTTCATGAGCGGGCCGCCTCCCGCCCTTTGCATGTCCAGCCGCCATTGCCCCGCTTCTGCGATCATGCTGTTACGTAACTCCATTCGCTTCACTTTTCCAAAAACCTGCCGCTGACCAAGCCGCATCATTTCTTTATTGAACGGATCGAAATGCAAGCGGTAGCCCATCGAAAACCGGACGCCGTTGTTTTCAACGGCTTGTATCATTTCCTTGCATTGGCTAATGTTAAGCGCCATTGGTTTTTCGCAGATCACATGCTTACCAGCCTGGGCAGCGCGAATGGCAAATTCCGCGTGCATAAAATTGGGCAGTGTAATGTAAACGATGTCTACCTCATTGTTGTTTGCAATGGAGTCGAAAGTGGTATAATCATAAAGGTTTTGCTCGCGGAGAGACAGCTCCTGCGCCCACCTGCGCTTTTTATCGTGGCTGCCACTTACCAATGCAGCCAGGTAACAATGCTGTGTTTGCCGTAATGCTGGTATAATTTGCTGTGTGGCATATTCGCCCAGCCCTGCCAATGCTATACCTTGTTTTTTATTGTTCATATTGCTATTTTATAAAAAATGATGCCGCCAACGGGAACGCACAACCGTTGATAAAGAAACCATTGCCACCTGTATATTTCAGTAAAAAAAACCGGGTGCTGTTGACCCGGCTTGTACGCGTTGAAAATAAACATCCACTTCTATTGTTCATCGCGCATGAATATTAAAAGCCTTTGCTTTGGATGCTTATACGAACATTTGCTACCACCCCGCTTATGGCGCCTAATGTGCGGCTCCATCATTTTTGCATTTCTTCTTCCCGCATTTTGCAGATGGGTATACCCAGGCGCTCCCTGTATTTGGTAACGGTTCTTCGCGCTATGATGTAACCTTCTGCCACCAGCAGGTCTGTCAGTTCCTGGTCGGTATAGGGCGTGATCTTGTTTTCTTTGCTTATTATACGGCGGATGCTCGATTCTACTTTTTTTCCGCTCACCCGCTCTCCTTTAACAACTGCAGTTCCTTCAGAAAAAAGCTGCTTCAACCCAATTGTACCAAATGGGGTGCTTACATATTTGTTGGAGATCAGCCGCGAAACCGTGGGTATATCCAGGTTTATTTTTTCGGAAATATTTTTCAGAAGCATTGGTTTCAAAGACACCATTTCTCCCGACAAAAAAAACTCGCGCTGTATATCAATGATCACGTGCATGGCTTTGAGCAGGTGCTCTTCGCGCTTGCGCAACACTTCCACAAACCATTTGGCAGCCTGGTACCGGTCGCGTATATACGACATTTGCCTTCCGGAATTTTTCCCCTGGTAAAGATCTTCAATGCTCGACCTGTATTCGGTGTTCAACGCAATGCCCCTGGCATTGTTCAGGCTCACACAGATCTCGTCGTCCTCTACAGAAACAATAAAATCGGGAACGATATAATCAGAAGGCAGCATGGGTGCATCAATAGGAGAAGTTTTAAGAGTGCTGACAAACTCCAGCGTTGAGCGCAGCTCAAATCCGGCACTGTGCATATTCCGCTGCACTTCTTTCCATTTTCGCTGCTGCAGTTTTTCATAATCATGTTCAATCAGGTACAACGCCGCGCTCTTCCGTTCATCTTTTGTTTTTTCAAGCTGCAACAGGTAAAATTCTTTCAGGCAGGTACACCCTACGCCCGTTGGCTCAAGCTGTTTTATATGCTTTATAATTTCCAGCGCCTGTGCTTCCGGTATGAATTTTTGATTCTCAAAACCAAAAGCATCTACCAAACCCTGAATGTCCTGGCGGAGAAAACCTCTTTCATCGCAGGAGTCGATTAAAAAGCAACCCAGTTTATATGCCAGCGGTTCTATAGACAAAAAGCTGAGCTGTTGCTTCATCTCAGTGCGATAGTCGGTTTGCTGATCGGTAACCCTTGCCGCTAAATATTCCAGGCGGCTTGCTTTGTCGCTTGTTTGGAATGAGCCGGAGTTTTCCTTCTCTGCAAATTCTTCCCAGCTTTGATAATCCTGGATGGCCTCGTCGGGCGCATGCTCGTGCTCCTCCTCCTGCACTGGTTCTTCTAAAAATGGGTTCTCTTCTATTTCTATGGCAATGCGCTGCAAAAGCTGAAGCTGATCAAGCTGATACAGGTGTAGCTGTGCAAGCTGCCGGGGATTTAATGTAAGCTGATGTTTTAAAAGCTTAGACTGCGTTAACATAATAATTGAGTTTCCCGATTCTTTTAACGTACTGATTCACAAATAGATCAGATGCAGTACAAATCGCGGGCCGCGAACCATCGCTACTGCTCCTGCTGTTACGGTATTACCGGGATTGACAATTAATATACAGGTCTAACTCGCTTACATCGTTGTGTGTACACCATATGCTGCCACTTTGTTGTAAAGGTGGAAAACTTTCGTGCATGAGCGCTTTGCATGATTGGATGAGTGAGGCATGTGGCAACAATTCTCGTATAACCGTTCCAGATAGTGCATTTGGGGGAAAATGTTACGCAGGAATACCTTTGCCAACCGGATACTGAAAGGCTTACCACTTATAAAAGATAGGAATATTTTCATGCATGCAGACTTTTATTGTCTGCGCTGCGCCATCTGCCCCAGAGGCGTTCCTTCCAGCTAATGATCTGACCAATAACAAAAGATTCTTTCAAACTGTTTTTGATATTACCTCTCATTATTTTTACCACTTCTGCTTTCTCTACTTCTCCTTTTTCACGAACGTTCACCAGCATTTCGAGTGCAATGAGCGCCAGGAAAGCGCCGATGATAAAAAGAAAATTCCATTGATGGAGTGATATGAGGAATATACTCTTGCTTGTGCCGGGCCCCGACCATTTCAAATTGGCTTCGAGCGAGCGGTTGGAAAAATAGTCGGCCAGTATGCCACCAACGAGCGGCGCCAGTGCAGAAAAAGCTGATACAATAATGTTTCTGGCAGAGAGATAAATAATGGCTTCGGATGAGGGCGACAATTTGAGACTGATATTGGTAAGGGAAAGATTGATTCCTGCATTGGCAAAACCCATCAGCGCATGAATGACGAATAACAACGACATATTGACGATCATGCTATTGCTTAATCCCACAAAACACCAGCCTACCAGGCAAGCAATATACAGCGGCCCACCAATGGCTATTATATTTTTGTTACTATAACGGTCGGCATAGCTGCCCCACAAACGAATGGTAAAAATGCTGGATAGCTGGCTTACTACCGTGAGCACTATAATATAGGAAAGCGAAAGCTTCATTGTTTGCATCATAAAAACGGTAAAAAAAGGACTGGCTATATTAACGGCAAAAACCCATACTGAGTTGAACGTAAGCAGTCGCCTGAAATTGGAATCTGCCAGCGGCCTGCGCAAAAGGCTTTCGATCTTTCCTGTTGACACTACGGCCTGCGGTTCGGAAGCTTTGCGCATATATACTGCTCCTCCTATGCCTGCCAGTCCGGCTATGGCGAACATTGCGCCATATATGTACAATTGCAGATCAGCACGCTCAACCTTAACGGTATCGATGTAAAAGGCGGTGCTGATGCCTAAAACAACATTCAACAGTTGCATATAACTTCCGCGCCTTGCAAAGTAGGAGCCTAATTTATTTTCCGGAACGATGTCTTTTATCCAGGCATTCCAGACAGGCCCTGCCACAGAACCAAAAAAATAATGGAACGACAAAAAAACAAGCATCACCGCAAAAGAGAAATTTTCCATCACCATTGCCAGCACTCCAATGGCAATTAACGGAAGCCTTGCCAGTATAGAAAGGCTAACGCAGATCACCTTCCTGTTGGGGACACGCCTGCAAAGCCAGATAGAGATGAGTTGAAATACATTGGTGGCAGTGGGCAGAGCGGCCAGCAACCCTATTTCAACATTATTGGCGCCCGACAGCAGCGCCATTGCTACCAGGAAGGCACCTCCGGTTAATGTTGTCATGGTTTCTGTCGCCAATCCATCCACGATCATCACCTTCATGCTTTTGCTTACTTCCTGCTCGCTTAAACGCTGTTGGGGTTTCCAGTTCATATATATGGATTTCAGGAAGCCGCTTTGCATTAGCTGCTTCCCTTCGTTCCTGCCACTATGTTAAATTGCAGGCCACGCCCAAAAAAGGCGGTACTCTTCCCCGTAAGGAATTTTTTTTCCCGCCTTCCGATCAACAAAATGGGCAGTTTTTCCGTCTTTACCCTTTTGCACAAATTTTGACGCAGGTGGTATATTTGCATTATAACTTCATTCGGGGCCCATTTCTATGGGTCCTTTTTATATGCACTCGTTCTTTTGCACTGATATATGGAGCCACACTCCGCAAACCAACGGGAGCTGCGATGAAGACGGATTGGAAGCTCTGTTTATTTATCAACGCACATTGCCTTATTTCACTTGCTACGTTGTTTCTACCAGGTAAGCGATCAGCAAAATGCCTACGAACATTATGATAAAAGTAACCAGTGTAAGCAATACACTGCTGTGCTTATAATTGCCGAGAGCGATTTGTTTGCTGGTATTGCGATAGCGGATAAAGGAAAGCATGATGGTGAGTAAACCAACTGCTACAAGGATGATTCCAACTATAGAAGAATAACCTCTATGAGGCGCCATCTCAGGTTTGCCCATCATGAGCGCTACCTGCTTTACAAAAAGAGCAAATTTTACCACCACGAATCCGAATGCCATAATTCCGATTGCCGTTCTTATCCAGGCAAGGAATGTTCGTTCATTCGCCAGGTGATCGCTGACATTGCGTGAAGATTCTTCCATAGTTTTTCAACAAAAATAATCATGGTAATTACCCGGTTTGTAACAGATAATGATTTGTTTAAATAATTTTTTTGCATTTATATAACTTTTATTCCTACTTTTGACCGGATGCTTTAAGTATCGCAATTGACTAGTGCGTTTCAACCCGTTTAACAGTATTTAGCCACCTCCCTACCACTAAACCATAACGTTGGTCTAAAAGCAATATCTTCTATGGTTCACCAATGAACCAATATCCTCCTTGTATTCATTATTTACCCAACTCTATTAAGTAACACCACCTCATTCTGCATTTTTAATGCACTGGCATTTTTATGCCCGGATTTTTTTATTCATCAACCAACCTTTTTATGAAAAGATTTTCACTCTTAACGCTTTTGTCTTGCCTGGCGCTCTCTCAAACTTATGCCCAGGTGCTTCCGCAAGACAGTCTTGCTTTAGTAAACATCTACAACACAACCAACGGTAACGCATGGACGCAAAAATGGAACCGTTCGCAACCGGTGAGTACCTGGTTTGGCGTAACCGTTACATCGGGCAGGGTAACGGCGGTCAGCCTGCCGAACAACAACCTTACCGGTAAGCTGCTGTCTGGCACGGTAGCCAAACTTACCGGCTTGAGGGTACTGCAATTGCAGAACAACCAGATTGGCGACGGGCTGCCGGGCGGCATCGGTTCTTTAACCAGCCTGGAGCTGCTCGATCTTTCCTTCAACAATTTATCGGGCAATATCCTTTCTTCATTTTTCAACAACCTGCCCAACCTGCAACAATTCAATGTAGCCCACAACAACCTGAGTGGTTGGATACCCGCCAACATTTCCAACTCCATAGCATTGACTGAAATAAACCTCAGCAATAATAGTTTTTCTAACAAAATACCAACCAGCATTAACAGCCTCACCAACCTCACAAAGTTCCTGGTGGCTAACAACCAGCTTATTGGGCCCATGCCAACAGGAATACTTTGCTCCTCATCGGTGCAGGTAGACATCAGCGGCAATGCGTTCAATTTTTCGGGAGTGGAATGCCTGGGGAGCAATCCAAATGCCGTGTACAATAATCAACAAGATCGGGAGCTCGCCCAAAGTGGAAACATACTGAGTGTAGCTGCCGGGGGAACACTTGCCAATAATACTTACACCTGGTACAGGAACAGCGGTGCTGCTCCTTATTTTGTATCTAATGGTACTACCAACAAACTCAATACGAACGGTGTAGGAAAATACTGGGCGGTTATTACCAATAGCGCAGCTTCGGGACTGACTTTAAAAAGTGACACGATCCTTTTAACCGGCTCTCTTACCACAGACAGCCTGGCGTTGGTTGATCTTTATAACAGCACTAACGGGCCAGGGTGGACGAATAAAACAAACTGGCTTACATCGGCTTCAATAAGCCAGTGGTTTGGTGTGGGCATGAATGAGGGAAGAGTGGAGAGTCTTTCTCTGCCGGGAAACAACCTGGTGGGAGTACTGCCTCCTTCCTTTGGCAACCTGCCACTTGCTTATGAGCTAAATCTCTCTGACAATAAATTATCTGGTGGCATTCCATCTTCGTTTATTTCGGGGAACATTGCATATGTATACCTTTCTAATAATTTATTTACAAGCCTGCCGCCGGATTTTACACTCACCTCGATTGACCTGAATCTTTCGCACAACCAGTTGAGAGGTCCTTTGCCTGCCGGTATAGATGCGCATACCGGTTCACTTGATTTGCGGTACAATCGATTAACGTTTACAGAAATTGAACAATTGAATACGGAGATTGCTAAAACGTATCCCCAGGCACCTGTACCACTTATCCACGAAAATCCTGTATTGAAAGTTGTGGCAGGAGGCACGCTTTCGAACAACACGTACAAATGGTATAAGGGTGGTACATTGGTTGCCACAAAAACCGGCGACTCAAGTTTTACCTATACAGAAATTGGAAGTTACCATGCTACTGTTATGAATAGTGCGGTTGCGGGTGTTACACTCAATTCAGACACTGTAAATATTACGACACTGGGGTCGCTAACCACCGACAGCCTGGCGCTGGTTGATTTTTACAACAATATCACTTCCGGTTTGAACTGGGTGTTGACCAATCCGGTGAGCACATGGGAAGGGGTGACGGTTGATAACGGAAGAGTTGCCATTCTTTATGTTGGCGGGCTTTCCGGCACCATCAGCCCATCTATAGGCAACCTTACGGAGCTTACTACGCTCTATATTGACTTCTTTACCGAAGGAAATTTAACCGGCAGCATTCCTGCAACCATTGCAAACCTCAGCAAGCTGCAGGAGTTAATTATTGGTCCTAATAACCTCACGGGAACCATCCCTGATGATATAGGAAGAAATCAGCCGGAATTATTCAACATCTATATCTGGAATAATCCTCTTACAGGCACCATCCCATCGGGGTTAGAATACGCTAGCAGCTTGCTTGAGCTTTACATAAGCAACACTCAGATCAGCGGAACCATCCCCTTATTTTTTAACAAGGTGCCTCTGTTCAACTTAGAGTTGTCGAACAATCAATTGACAGGCTCTATTCCCGACTCCTTATTTTACCAAGGTTTACCGGGATATCTTAACCTGAATAACAATTTCCTTACCGGGGCCATTCCAAATTGGACTCAAGGCGGATTCGGACTTAACTTGTCTTACAATCAATTGTCAGGTTCTCTCCCCGACAGCTTAGCTCAGCTTGGAATATGGATTAACCTCAGCAATAACAAATTTACCGGGACAATTCCCAATTTGCAGGGGCTTTACAACGAGTTAGACATCAGTAATAACCTATTGGAATCGGTTGACGATATTAACTGTGTTGCTACCTCTTCTGATTACGGTTATTTGCTTGATCTGCGCAGCAACAAACTCAACTTCTCCGATCTTGAATGCCTCAAGTCGAATGCAAACTTCAATGGCATTATCAGCCCGCAACAACGTATACCAATTATCAACAACAACCCTGTATTGAAAGCAGCGTCGGGCGGCACTCTTGCCAGCAATACCTATAAGTGGTATAAAAATGCTGCATTGCTAACGACCATCACCGGCGATTCCTCACTCACCATCACAACCCCGGGCTTGTATCATTGTATTGTTACGAACAGCAATGTGCCTGGCGTGGAATTGCGCACCGATAGTGTAAACATCAGCACCGTGAGCAGCCGCAAAGCGCAGGGGCTTACAGCAGAGGAAGCAGGCATATATGGAGGAAAACTCTCCGTATATCCGAACCCAGCCAGTGGTGATGCGATCTACATTAAAGGATTGCGGAAAGCTGAATCCATTGTACTGTACAATGCTGCCGGACAAATAGTAAAACAATGGCAAAATGTAAATGGCAACCAGCAACTGCATATCGACGCACTTGCTGAAGGTGTATACATGATAAGGGTAACACAAGCCGGCAATCAAACCATGCTGAAATTTGTAAAGCAATAATAAACTAACGTTTCAGTATACATGCCGGGAGACTACTCCCGGCATTTTTTTTACCCTTAACGCCGCTGTACGAAAGTGGATAAAGACAACCCACTGTACATATTCAAGACCAACGCCAGTCCATCAGACCGCCCTTTGGGCGAGCCGATGGGGAAACCGGTCGGCGCGCCTGAACGGACGTTGAGCGCAGCCGGCGGTCTGACCGACAAAAGGCGAACGCATGCTAGATTTCATAAAACTGGCAGGAAGTTTTATCCAGGTCTTCAACTGCTGTACGAAGTTTCCAACTTCGTACTTATTATGTTCTTACGGGACTTTGTCCCGGTTAAACAATATTTACCGCCGCACAGGTTTGCCAGCATCAGGTTATGTTTTTGATGGATGAATAGAACCGCCATACTTATTCAAACCAACACCGTCCATCAGACCGCCCTTTGGGCGGGCCGATGGGAAACCGGTCGGCCCGCCTGAACGGGCGTTGAGCGCAGCCGGCGGTATGACCGACAAAAGGCGAACGCATGCTAGATTTCATAAAACTGCAACTGCTGTATGAAGTTTCCAACTTCGTACTTATTATGTTCTTCCTCGGACTTTGTCCCGGTTAAACAATATTTACCGCCGCACAGGTTTGCCAGCATCAGGTTATGTTTTTGATGGATGAA
>JBQCGX010000099.1:0-18001 GCA_051955255.1 Agriterribacter sp.
ACCTCAACAACGGTAAATTTCCGCTTGCATATACCATTTATTGATTTTAAATTTAAGAAACAAAATTGCTGCTTATGAAGTATTCACTCACCACCGTAGCAAAATGCCTTGCAATCTTTTTACTCAGTTCCTGCTTTATTTCCTCCAAATGCAACAAAGAAGAAGCGCTGGGAGAATATTATTTCCGATGCAAAATAGATGGAGAGACTTACAGACCTAATAGTTGCGCTAATTGTATGACCGCCCAGATATTAGGAGATACGGTTATTATGCTTCAAGGTAATAGAGATTTTGAGGCTTTGACAATAGGAGTAATTAATAAGCCTGCCATTGAAGCAACCTCTTATTTGCTGAACGATAATATAAGTAGCAGGGGTACTTACAAATATTCTACGACAGTAAATGACAGATACTTTACTAACGCAACTCATACGGGGATGCTTTTAATTAATACTTTGAATAAGCAGGATAAAGTTGTTTCAGGCACTTTTTATTATAAAGCTTACAATAGTTATACGGAGGATTCGATTAGTATCACGGATGGCAAATTCCGTCTTCAATATACTGACTATTAATTTTTAACCTTAAAAACACTGCTATGAAATCATCGAACCTATGCAGGCTTTGCCTTGCTGTGCAGGGCATGCTTTTACTTTCTGTATTTGCTGCTGCACAAACCAATTGGGACACCCTGCCCTGGAAACAGTATGCAGACTGGAAACTGCAAAACCTCAACAAAAGCCTTATTACCACCGGCATTTTATACGACCGGTCTTTCCCCGTTGCCAATGTAGATGAATACAAAGGCTCCCCCAATAATACCGATACTACACATTCCGGTCATTTTATGCAGGCGTATTACGAACTGTACAATGCTGCCTACAGTACCACAGCCTGGACGCACCCCGATACCGTTGATAAACGCATCAGGGAAAAGGGAGACAGGAGGGAGCATCCCATTGGGGTTTTATTTTACAAGTTCAATTCAATTGATACCAATGCCCTGCAGGACGACCTGCTCGACACCCTTGCCAACGGGCAGTTTACCGACGTAGCCGGTCGCCCCCGGTCGCCTTATTTTACCCATACCACTTTTTTAGCAACCCCCTTATTAGCTGATGGGGAGATGGCAGATACCGGCTGGCACCGGTTTTACATAGATGCGCAGTTCTTTCTACGAAACGGAAATCATAATATCCAGTCTATCAGCATCGACTTTGGCGATGGGCAACCCGCCTGGGTGGTAAACAATCCCTTCAACAGCACCAGCAGCCGCACCACGGGTTTCTTTGCTTCTATTTTAAAATATCTTACAGGCGATATTAAAGGCAGGATAACCGTCGTCGAAAATATTTTTTCCGGTCCCATCACATGGGGAAGCCCGTTTGTTTTTACAGTGGAAAATACCAAACAATATGCTCCACTGACACTTTGCAAAGGAGGCGGAGTAAAGTGGGTGATCAATGCCCCTGCCTCACGGCTGGCGCCCATCAACACACAGTATAACAATTGGGACGTGGAGGTTATAAATGATGACAAAAAGCCGGTAAAAGACACTGCCTATTTTTATTTTGCCGGTAATGGAAGTAGTTGTGATACGTCTAAATTGAAACGCCCCATCGTGTTTATAGACGGCTTCGACCCTGGCAACAAACGCACAGTGCAGAAGATTTATGAAGATTATATAAATAAAGTTGTAACCCGTGATAATAATCCCAATACTTTGTTTGGAGATTATCTTCTGGTAAAAGGATACGATTTTGTTATTCTTGATTATAAAAATGGAAACGACCTGATAGAGCGTAATGCCATGACGCTGGTATCGCTGATCGAACGGCTCAACCAAACCTATGGCAGCACCATGTTGCAGGGCATTACGGTGATAGGCCCCAGCATGGGGTCGCTGGTAGCGCAGTATGCCCTGGCTTATATGGAAAAGAACAATATTACCCACAATGTAAAAACCTTTATTTCATTCGACGGTGCGCATCAGGGAGCCAATGTACCCATAGGCTTGCAGTACTTTTTAGAGCATCTTACTAAAAAAGGAATACTCCCCGGAAGTAAGAAGATACGAAATGGCTTATACAACGGCATTGCAGCAAAACAAATGATTGCTCATCACGCTTCAGCAAAATCCAACTTTCCTGCACCCGATGCCCTGCGAACAAAATTTTTACAAAACCTTGCCGCCGTTGGAGAATACCCGCAACTGTGCCGCAAGGTGGCTATTATAAACGGCACTAACACAGGTACGCTTAATCCCAGCCATACCAACCATACCGGCAGTTCCACCCTGCTGCAAATCGTTACGCAAAAAGCCGGTTGGAAAAGCTTGTGGGGAGCCTGCAACAACAAAGTATGCAAGAAGTTCGACTGGAAAGTGAACCGGGCACCCAGTTCCGGCAACCAGAAAGTAACGGAAATGTGGACGGCAGATCCCCTGTTCAGCCTCTTATCGTGGTCGCCGCCGGGGCAAAAAAACTACTATGCCGATGCTGCCTGGGGCAACAGCTCGCTGGACAATGCGCCTGGTGGCAGGACCATTAATTTTTTTGGAAACCAGCCGGGCCAGGTGATCGAAGAGAATGTACTGTTTTGGCTAAGCGAAGCGATATTCCTGCTAACCGGCTCCAAGCGAACCAGCTTTTCGCAAAACCTCAATGCCTTTACCATGATGCCCAGCTACAGTGCTGCCGACCTTCGCTTTCCGTCCAAAAACCTGTACATGCGTTGGGACAACCAGTACCTCTGCGGCAAAACGCCTTTCGATTATGTGTATGCGCCGCCTGTAAACGAGGAGCATGTATTGGTTACCGGCACAAGTTCGCAATGGTTCGAAAACGAGATCCGTTGCGATGTATCCGTGCTGCCCACGCATATTGACCCGAATATGACAGGCAATATCTCAATGTGTACCAGCGGCTCCTATTCTATTACAAGCTGTAAACCGGGTGTAAGCGTAGTATGGAGTGCCAGCCCTTCGGGTATCGTTTCCATCAGCAGCAGCGGTACTTCCGCAACCATCACCAGGATAAAAACGGGAACAATTGTATTAACCGCTACCATTGCCAGTTGCAACAACAAGTACACGCAAACTGTTTCAAAAACGGTAACGGTAGGCACACCTCCGGCTACTATTACATCAGTTACCAATGGCTCCAATGGAGTAATAAATGTGTACTTTACTTTGCCTGCCAGTGCGTCGCCCATTACTTCACATAAATGGTATAGAGACAATGCATTGGATTATAGTTCTTCAGGGTCACCCAGCAGCCCCAGCATATTGAACGGTGGCAGTTGCGGTCAGGCGCATGGCGTGCGATTGGATGTAACGAGCGCCTGTGGTACCAGTGCATCCAATTCATTTGCTTATTATAAACCCTGTGGCACCATGTTTTCAGCATCACCCAACCCCAGCAGCGGAGAAGTAACGGTAGATGCAAGCGATGGTGATAATACTCAATCAACTCAATCAGCTCAAAATGAAACAGTATCTTCCCGCCGATCGGCATCAGCAAGTGCAGCAACACCGAGGAAGATCTATAAAATAATCGTAACAGATTTTTCGGGCAGAAAGCTAAAACAGTTTGACTACAAAAGTGGCGTTACAAAAACCGTTATCAGCATTTCTGATCTGCCTGCGGGTATGTACAATATAAGAGCGTTCGACGGCTGGCAATGGCAAAACACGAAGATCATGAAACAATAGATGAAAGCAAATAGCCGCAGGTTCGCAGATAACTTTCATCTGCGCATCTGCGACTTAATTAATTCTGATAACAACAGGTTGACAAGCTGTGGACACAATCGCATTACCTTTGCTGTTGCAAATCAACTATTATGAAATACAATCTATTAGGAAACACAGGATTAAAAGTATCGGAACTTTGTTTGGGAACAATGACCTTTGGCGGTAAGGGTTACTGGACGGCGATAGGGCAATTGGAACAACAGCCGGTAGATGATCTTATCCGCAGATCGGTGGAAGCAGGCATTAATTTTATTGATACCGCTAATGTTTATTCGGAAGGACTGTCGGAAGAAATGACGGGCAGGGCTATACGCAACCTGGGACTAAAACGCGATGACCTGGTGATTGCCACAAAGGTGCGTGGTAAAATGGGCGATCTGCCGAACAGCATAGGCTTAAGCCGCAAGCACATTCTGCACGAAGTGGATGCCAGTTTGAAACGGCTGAATATGGATTACATTGACCTGTACCAGATACACGGCTATGATGAACTTACGCCTCTTGAAGAAACAATCGACACACTGGATACACTGGTGAAAAGCGGAAAGGTAAGGTATATAGGTTGCAGTAACCTGGCTGCCTGGCATATTATGAAGGCGCTGAGCTATTCGCAATATAACAGGCTGGCAAAGTTTGTTTCGTTGCAGGCTTATTACACACTGGCTGGCCGCGACCTGGAGCGGGAGCTGATTCCTTTGCTGAAAGATCAAAACCTGGGTTTGCTGGTATGGAGCCCGCTGGCAGGTGGTTTGCTGAGCGGCAAGTACAAACGCAGCGGTGAGGTGGCCGAAGATTCGCGCAGGGTTAATTTTGATTTTCCACCGGTAAACCGCGACAGGGCTTTTGATATTATAGATGTGCTGGAAGTAATAGCGAAAGAAAAACAGGTGTCGGTTGCGCAATTGGCGCTGGCCTGGCTGCTGCATCAAAAAGCAGTTACCAGTGTAATTATTGGTGCTAAAAAACCTGAACAGTTGGAAGACAATATAAAATCGACACAGGTAACATTTACGAACGACGAATTGAAAAAGCTCGACGAAGTGAGCAAGCTGCCCGCCGAATATCCTGGCTGGATGCTGGAAAGACAAGGAGTGGACAGGAGGAAGAGTTGAGATTTGAAATTTGGGATTTGAGATTTGAGATTGGCATTTCGAATGACATTTTTTAGAATAGCTAGCTCACGCTATTGGAGCGAGCACTAAGCCCCTCTCCGACCGGAGAGGGGTTGGGGTGAGGCGCACCTTGCAACCTGTAGCTTGTAACGGCTCTCAACGCATCTTCCAGGCGGGCATACTTAAAAACAAACCCGTGCTGCAGCAGTTTTGCGGGCACTACCCACCTGCTTTTTAAAATGAGTTCGGGCTCGGTGCCGATCAACGCGGCGCCTGTTTCGAGCATCCATTTAAAAGCCGGTAGCCCCCAACTGCAACCGGCAGCGTTACGCAGTGTATGCATAAACGTTTTATTGGTTACGGGATTGGGTGCAGCAGCATTTAATGTTCCGTTTATGGTGGGGTGTTGATACAACCATTCCGTTAAACGACAGAGATCTTCTGCATGTATCCAGCTATACATCTGCTTTCCATTTCCCTGCCTTCCACCCAAACCCGCTTTCACAAGGTTGAGATAAGGAACAATTACACCTCCATTGCCCAGGGTAATGGCAGTGCGCAGGCACAGCTTCCTGGTTTGCGGTGTTTGTATTTGCTCAAAACATTCTTCCCATAGTTGGCACACACGAACAGAGAAATCTTTTTTTATCCGGGCTTTCCGGTTTACAAATAAGGGAGGAACCAGCCACCCGATCCATTTGTAAATAAAAGCTTTTATATCTTCTATTGTACCTGCGGGGCAGTTCATGGCTTTCAATGCGCTGATCTCACCGGTATATTCATCCTGCGCGCGGTCAAGAGCATTACGGTATATGGTAGCCGAAGCGATGTTCACCCACATATGCGGCGGGTTGGCAGCCTGGTTAATTGCTTCGCCCAACACGCGGGTAGCATCCAGCCGGCTTACAAAAATTTCCTTCATATTGCGGTAATTATAGCGACAGTTTACCGATCTGCCAGCCAGGTTTATCAATAGGTCGGCACCATCAAGTTCTTTTGCCCACGCTCCTATATATTTTCCATCCCATTCAATATATTTCACGCCGGGCAGCGCTTCCTTTTTGCCGTATTTGTTATCGCGCCCCGCTTCTTTTTTCTTCCTGGTCAGCACTATCACCTCGTTATCCTTATGCCAGTATTGGCTCATATAACTTCCAATAAAACCGCTTCCGCCGGCCAGTATTATTTTTTTATGCTTCATATATTAATTTTGAATTTTCAGAAAATTTTGAAAGATTGATGCTTAAATAAAGCCGGTATTACCCGGCCTTGTTTGCTTTGCGTAAAATGTTTATTTAAAGATCTTCATCAAACTGCTGATGAACCAGTTTTCATCTGCCTTGATCAATGTATCCAGTGTTTTTTCTGCCTGCCCTCCTACCCTCCTTATATTGGCAATGGCGTCGGTAAACGTTTTCACTTCCTTGTCTCTTTTGTCACCTTCCACATTTTCCAGCTCGTCCAGCAGCTTAAGCATTGGGTCCAGTTCGCGCTTTTTCCTTTCTTTTACAATCTGGCGCACTACTTTCCAGATGTCTTTTTCAGCAGTAAAATACTCCTTACGTTCTCCCGCAACAATAATCCTGTTTACCAATGCCCAGTCTATCAGCTCCCGGATATTCATATTGGCATTACCCCTGCTGATGCTCAATTGCTCCATAATATCGTCTGCGCTTAACGGATCGGGACTGATGAGCAAAAGCGCATGTATCTGCGCCATAGTACGGTTAATGCCCCATTGGGTTCCAAATGCTCCCCACGATGCTACAAATTGCTGTTTGGCTTCGGCTAACTTCATTTGAATAAATTGTGATACAAACGTAGTGATCTTTTCTAAACTTTCAAAAAATATTGAAAATACAAAAACAATGTTTAAAGTTTATCTTTTGTCGTTTTTAAACCCTAAACTATAAAAACGCTAAACTCCTGCGATAAACTTAAAAACTTCCTATTTTTGCCCTATAACGTGAGAATATGAAATTCAACAAGACCATCCTGATCATTTTCGTTGCTTTGATAGCTATAGCTGCACTCTACAGAATTGTGCCGGGCAGACCATACGGTTTTGCACCGCAGATTGCCATGGCTTTTTTTGCCGGCGCTATTATTAAAGACAGAAAATGGGCTTTTGCATTGCCGTTGTTCTCAATGGTATTGTCTGACGTGATTTATGAGGCATTGTATTCGATGGGATATTCTCAAATGCAGGGCTTTTACGAAGGACAGTTTACCAACTATGTGCTTTTCGGACTGATCACTGTTATCGGCTTTTTCATTAAAAAGCCAAATGTGCTCAACGTTGTTATAGGTTCTGTAATAGCCCCTACTGTATATTTCTTCGTGTCTAATTTTCTTGTGTGGATGAGTGGCACCGGCGGATTGCAACGCCCTAAAACATGGGATGGTTTGATGATGTGTTTTGCCGATGGTTTGCCTTTCTACAAAAATTCGCTGTACGGCACTTTGTTTTTCAGTGCTGTGCTGTTTGGCGGCTACTACCTGCTGAAGCAATATGCGCCAAAGACCACCAGGGCCTGATAGCAGCACACAGTCATCAATTTAAAAAGCACCATTTTTACACAGCTATTCATTGCTGAAAGGTTTCTTATGGCTAACCACAACCGCACCGGTAAAACAGGCGAAGCGCTCGCATTAACCTACCTGAAGCAGCATTCGTTTACTATTCTTCACACCAACTGGCGGTTTTCTTATTACGAAATAGACATCATCGCGCAAAAAGACAACGTTCTTCATTTTATTGAAGTCAAAACCCGTCGCTCCGCAAAGTTTGGCTTACCCGAAGAAGCAGTAACGAATGCCAAAATAGACAGGTTGATGAAAGCCGGCGAAGAATTTTTGTATCGCTACCCGGAATGGAAAAGAGTACAATACGATGTGCTGGCCATTATGCTGGAGTATGGCAAGCCTTGCGAATATTTTTTTATTGAAGATGTGTCCCTTTAGACAACAGCAGTTTCATTTTTTCCACCATTTTAAAAGTAGCGGGACAGTATTCTATATTTTGTTTGTGTACGTGTAAATAATCCACCATTTTCTTTTTGGTAAGATGGGGGAAGCCGGCGCAGTCATCGGGGCGTACTTCATAAATGCTGCACATATTAGTAGTAAGATCGAGGAACTGGCAAGGCTGCTGTTTGTTCATCCAGTCCTTATCTTTTTTATCGTAATACAGCCATTTTTCCTTAAACGCTTTTACCGACATGCCAAGGTGAGCGGAGATGCGTTTGAGATCTTTCGTGTTAAAGGTAGGACTCATGGTTTTGCAGCAGTTGGCGCAAGACAGGCAATCTGTTTCCAGCCAAACATCCCTGTCGGCTTTTACAGCCAGGTCGTCCAGTTTGCGGGGGGGATTGTTTTCGAGCCTGGTTAAAAAACTTTTAAAAGCTCTTTTATGATGTCTTACTTTTTGCTTAAACGATCTGAGGTTAATTGCCAGCATACACGAGTTGTAAGTGTTAAGGAACGAAAATAAGACATGCTGGTGAATTTACGCCTAACGGTGTACGTATGGTTGATAACATTTTTATTTCGCTTTCCAATCAGAAGGAGTTGACTCTCTCGCTCGCCGTGGCTCGTGTCTCACGAACTGCGAACAATTACTGAAGGTTCGTGGGACACCACAGCCGTCAACTTAAGTTATTACTATATCCACCATGCCCTCAGAAGTGATTGATGCGAAGACGGATGCTTCCTTCGTCAGCATGACAAGCAGCGGAATAAAGATGAGGCTATGGTACATATGCTCAACCATGCACCACTGCTTGTCACGCAGAGGTACGAAGCGTCTATCTACCAGGGCTGCTTCGCCCTGGTAGATAACTCACGAACCACCATTATTGATATGCCCAACCAGGCATAAGCAATATGCAGGCCCCGCTCTGCGGGAGGTTTGGCAACGCTACAAAGCTATACTACCAGACCTGTGTCAGTGAAGTTAAGTTTTTCCCCACGAGAAAACTCTTAAGTTGACGGCTATGGTGGGACACGAACCCTGGCTGTGGATTACTCAAGGGAACAGCGCATCTGCAAATCTGCGGCAATTCTCTACGCTCCCTACTCGTGGGTGTCTTCACCCATCGCCATTATTTATTTATTAATCCATTTCAGGCAAACAGGTTTTCCTACGCTGATGCGTTTACCCGTATCGGTGAGCAAACCGGTTTTCTTATCGGTTTTAAATATTGCTATGTCATCTGTTTCCTGGTTGGCTGCCAGTAAAAAGTTGCCCCCGGGGCTGAGGGAGAAGTTGCGTGGAATTTTTCCGCCGGAGGGTTGATGCCCCGCAAGCGTTAGTTTTCCGTTTTGCGGATCGATGCTGAAAATGGCAATCGTATTAAACCCGCCCCTGTTGGATGCGTATAAGAACTTACCATCTTCAGACACATGTATATCTGCACTTCCAATAAATTCTTTGTCGTTATCCTGCACCGTTTTAATATGCTGTACCGCATGCAGCCGACCTCTTATATAATCGAAAACCGTAACAGCGCCTGACATCTCTTCTATTAAATAAGCGTGTTTGTTATTGGGGTGAAAAGTAAGATGCCTGGGTCCCGCACCATCGGCTACTTTTGCAAAAGGCTGCGGTCCGGGTGTGAGTTTGCCGGTATTGGCATCAAATGCATAGATCATCACTTTATCAATACCAAGATCGGGTACAAAAAGCCATTTATTGTCTTTAGACAAAATGGTACAATGCACATGCGGTTTTTCCTGCCTGCTTTTATTAACGCCTGAACCAGAATGCTGGATAGTGGTGACAGCTTTGCCCAGGCTACCATCTGCTTCAACCGGCAACACCGACAGGGTGCCACTGCTATAGTTGCCTGTAATGACCCATTTGCCGGTTCTGTCTACCTCCACATAACAGGGATGGTCACCTGCAGATAGCTGCTTATTCAAAAAAGTTAGTTTGCCCGTTGCTTTGTCAAATGCAAACGCGCTTACTTCTCCGCCATTGTCTTTGTCACCGTTTTCATTAACAGCATATACATATTTCTCGTTGGGCGATACGGCTACGAACGATGGATTGGATGATTTTATATGACTTACTTCTTTATAACTCCCATCGTTGGTGTTAAACGAATACACATATATGCCTTCGCTTTTTCCTTGTGTATAGGTGCCCGTTATCAGATACTTTTCTGCAGCCTGTTGCGCCATCGTTATGGTTGACATAACGCATAGAACTGCCGACAAAGCAACGCTTGCTATCTTCATATCTTTAAGATTTTAGTTGTGGAAGAGCAGCCACTATCCTGTCGTATGTTTCCTGCTCGCTGAGTGGCTCAGGCTTAAATTGATTGCCGGTTACTTTTTCATACAGCTCTATATATCGCTTGCTGATCGTTTGCACCCACTCGTCTGTCATAACAGGAACGGTTTGTCCTTCTTTGCCCATAAAGTCGTTTGCTATCAGCCACTCTCTCACAAATTCCTTGCTCAATTGTTTTTGCCGTTCACCTTTTTGCTGGCGCTCGTTAAATCCTTCCGCATAAAAATACCGCGATGAATCGGGTGTATGAATTTCATCCATCAGGTATATGGTATCGCCAATTTTGCCAAACTCATATTTTGTATCTGCCAGTATCAATCCGTGTTTGGCAGCTATTGACTGTCCTCTTTCAAAAAGTTTCAGCGTGTAATCCGCCAACTGCTCCCACTCTTTGGCGGTGGCAAGTCCTTTTGCAAGAATTTCTTCTTTCGAAATATCTTCATCATGCCCCTGCTCTGCTTTGGTGGCAGGTGTAATAATGGGCGTGGGAAAAGCATCGTTTTCTTTTAATCCTTCCGGCAGCGTTACGCCACACAATATTCGCTTACCGCTGCTGTAAGTACGCCATGCATGACCAACCAGGTGCCCACGCACTACCATCTCTAATTTAAAAGGTTCGCATTTTTTGCCGATAGAAACATTGGGAGCAGGCACCACCCGCAACCAGTTAGGACATATATCTGCAGTTGCCTGCAACATCTGCGCGGCAATCTGGTTCAGCACCTGCCCTTTAAAAGGAATAGGTCGTGGAAGTATTACGTCGAATGCCGATATTCTGTCGCTGGCAATCATCACCAGCGTATTGCCAATGGTATATACGTCGCGCACTTTTCCTTTATAGAAAGCAGTTTGACCGGGAAACTGGAAATTACTCATGCTGCTAAAATAAACCTAGCGTATGACATGACCAAAAGGGGGCTGTGAGCCGTCAGCATTGAGCAATCAGCTATCAGCTATCGGTGCTGGCTGAAAGGCAGCAGTAAGGAGTTCACCTTCTTACTACTTACCACTTACCACTTACTACTTACTACTCACCGGCGCTGAAAGCTGATAGCTGACCGCTGATAGCTCTACACCACCACCGCATTGCTATTCGCTGGCATCGTATTATTCAATAGCTGCTGCACATTTTGCAAAGTAGTAACGGCTATCTGGGTAAGCGCTTCTTCTGTAAAAAATGCCTGGTGTGCTGTAACCAGCACATTGGGGAAACTCATGAGCCGTTGTATGGCATCGTCTTCAATAATGCTTCCGCTCAGGTCTTTAAAAAACAACTTTTCTTCCTGCTCGTAAACATCTATTCCCAGGTAACCCAGGTGCCCCGATTTAAGCGCATGGATGGCATCGGTGGTATTCACCAGCTTTCCCCGACTGGTATTGATCAGCATCACACCCCGCTTCATTTTGCTTATGGCATCTGCATTGATGAGATGTTTGGTTTGTTCGGTAAGCGGGCAATGCAGCGATACAATGTCTGACGCTTGCAACAGTGCGTCCATAGATTGGTATACTACTCCTCTTTCCTGCATTTCTTTGTCTTCATACACATCGTGCGCTATTACCCTGCACCCCAATCCCAGCATGATCCTGCAAAAAGCCTTTCCGATATTACCCGTGCCTATTACGCCCACTGTTTTTTGGTAGAGGTTAAAACCCAGCAAACCATTGAGCGAAAAATTTTGTTCGCGCACGCGGTTGTAAGCCTTGTGTGTTTTGCGGTTCAACGTCAATATCATAGCCAGCGCATGTTCGGCTACGGCTTCGGGTGAGTAGGCGGGAACGCGGCACACCCTGATGTTATACTTCTTTGCAGCTTCCACATCCACATTGTTGAAGCCTGCGCAGCGCATGGCAATTATTTTTACTCCTTTTTGTGCAAGCACTTTTATTACTTCTTCGTTCACCTTGTCGTTTACAAAAGCGCAAACAGCATCTGCTTTGTCAATAACGTTTACAATATGAGGTCCTAAATGGGTATCAAAATATTCCAGGTCAAACCCATAATCATCTTTATAACGGTTGAAAAATGTTTTATCGTAAGGCTGGGTGGAAAAGAATATGATTTTCATAGAATAAAAATAGAGAAAGAAAGGGAGAGTTATTACGACTGTGGGCAACAAGCATTCCCTGTGCTCCCGGAAAAAGGAATTGCAGGGGAAGCAACAGGAAAAATTTATCTATCCACACAAAGCAGCATTTTACCCAATTCTTTTGGCTTAGATTTTACACTTATCCGCATATTTGATCCATCAAATAATTGAAAAAAAACCACTTACATTCACTAATTTGTGTATGCATCTTTCACCTAACATCTGCTCAATATGAAAAAAAACTTACGTAGTGCCATTACGTTATTGCTTACTTTTATTACGCTGCAACTATCTGCTCAAAATGCAATTATTTCCGGAACTGTAAAAAATGCTGCCAACGCCGAGCCAATTGGCGCAGTTTCAGTGCTGATAAAAGGTTCTACAGAGGGATCATTTACCGATCCAAAAGGATTTTTCAAATTCAATACTGCCAGGGCTTTGCCGCTTACACTGGTGTTTTCATCCATCGGTTTCGAAACAAAGGAAACGGAGGTAACATCGGCGGGTGAGATCAGCGTTAGCTTAACGCCATCGGCTACACTGGGAGAAGAAATAGTGGTGGCGGCTACGCGCACGGCCACCAAAGTAATGGAATCGCCGGTTAGTATAGAGCGGGTAAACGCTGCCAACATCCGCAACTCTCCCGCTACCAGCTATTATGATATGGTGGGGCAGTTAAAAGGCGTGGATATTACTACTTCTTCCCTCACTTTTAAAACGCCGAGTACAAGAGGATTTAATTTTTCGGGCAATACACGCATGAACCAGCAGGTAGACGGAATGGACAACCAGGCGCCGGGACTGAATTTTTCGCTGGGCAATTTTGTGGGACTTACGGAACTGGATGTAGACAATATGGAACTGCTTCCGGGAGCATCCTCTGCATTGTATGGTTCCGGCGGCATGAATGGCACGTTGCTTATCAATAGCAAAGACCCGTTCAAATACCAGGGCCTGAGTTTCCAGATTAAAACGGGCATGAACCACGTAGATAAAAAGCAGCGCGACAAACCGGGATGGTACAACGACTGGTCGCTTCGCTGGGCTAAGGCTTTCAACAACAAGTTTGCCTTTAAGGTGGGATTCCAGTTAATACAGGCAAAGGATTGGATTGCGAACAGTACGCAAAATTACGACAGGCTTACCCGGCAGTTGAAGCCTGGCAATCACCAAACCGATCCTAACTACGATGGCATCAATGTGTATGGAGATGAAACCAATATGCGAGACAATGGCTTTAGTATGCAAAGCCTGGCGCAACTGGTGCAGGAACAAACGAGGCAGGGCATACTGGCCGGAACGGGAGGCACTGTGGATATTGTGCAGGCCATGAATGCTATGCTGCCACCCAATGCAACACCTCAACAAATAGGGGCTTTCATTGGCGGCTTACCTGCCGAAGTTCAGGGAGCGGTTACGAACATGGTTCCGTTTTATTTCGGACTTCGCAACGGCGTGATACCGGAACAAAGTGCATCACGCACCGGCTATGCCGAAAACGAAATGATCAACCCCAACACTGTTAACTTTAAATTGTCGGGCAGCCTTCATTACAAAATCACTTCTAACCTGGAGGCATCGTTAACCGGATACTTTGGCACAGGCAGTACAGTATATACGGGCAGTGACCGGTATTCGCTGAAGGATGCCAAGATCGGACAGTATAAATTGGAACTGAAAAGCAAGAACTGGTTTGTGCGCGGCTATACAACGCAGGAAAATGCGGGGCAGGCTTACAATGCCACTATTACGGCACGGCGCTTGAACGAAGCGTGGAAACCAAGCGCCAACTGGTTTGCGGAGTATGTGGGTGCTTTTTCGCAGGCGCGGCTTTCGGGCGCTGATGAAGCAGCGGCGCACAATTTTGCGCGGAGCTTCGCCGACAATGGTCGCCCATTGCCCGGCTCGCCGGAGTTCAAGAAATTGTTCGACCAGGTGCGTTCAACACCCATCCCGGCGGGAGGTTTATTCCTTGATAAAAGTGACTTATGGATGACAGAAGGGCAATACAACCTGAGAGATGTAATTCCTTTTGTTGAACTGGTGGTGGGCGCATCGTGGAAACAATATGTATTGAACTCACAGGGAACTTTGTTTATTGACTACGATGGGCCCATCAAAATAAATGAATACGGCGCCTACGGACAACTGACCAAAAAGCTTTTTAAAGAACGTTTAACCCTTAGCGTGAGCGGACGATATGACAAGAATGACAATTTTAAAGGACGTTTTACACCTCGTGCCACTGCTTTGGTGAAGGTTGCCCAGGATCACAACGTTCGCCTGAGTTACCAGACCGCTTACCGTTTCCCGTCTACACAGCAACAATACATTAATTTAGAAATTGGCGGCGGACAGTTTTTGGTTGGCGGATTGCCCTGGATACAGGACGCAACCTTACCGGGTGGAAAGCCCGGACCCAACCTGGGTACGCAACCAGTATACAGGCTGAACAACAACGCTCAGGTAATTGGCACCTATACGCCGCAGGAGCTGAAGCCGGAAAGTGTTACTTCGTATGAAGTTGGATACAAAGGGCTGATTGCAAAAAAACTGATGATAGACGTATATTACTATGCAGGTCAATACCAGAATTTCATTGGTCGCACGCTGGTTGCCAAACCTTCATCGTTGGTTCCATCCAGCCAAACTATTTATTCCATTGTTGAAAACGCAGCTACTATGTCGGCAGATGGAAGCGGGAATGTAAAGATCGATCCTATCAAAGTAAAAAATTCGGGCTATGGCATTGGTTTGGATTACAGGCTTACAAGCGGCTTATCGTTTTTTGCCAACTATTATCACGACGAGATCGGAGATGTGCCATCCGATTTCAGCGCACAGTTCAATACGCCCAGCCATCGCATCAACGGAGGCATAGGACATACTGGTTTTGGGAAAACCAAACGCGTGGTATTTAATGTTACCGGTCGCTGGCAAAGTGAGTTTTTGTGGGAAGCAGATTTTGCCACCGGCACCGTTCCATCTTTCTTTACAATGGATGCCATGGTTGGTTATCGTTTCCCCGCTATCGGATCGCTGGTTAAGCTGGGCGCTACCAATGTGCTCAATCAATATTACCTGAATGCCTATGGCAACCCGCAGGTGGGCGGCTTGTATTATGTGAGCTTTGCATACAATATTTTCTAACAGAGTTACGTTCAATAAAAAAACACACTGATACGGTCCCGGTGCCAAAAAACGATATGGCGTCGGGACCATTTTTTTTGCGAGCGGTCAGCGGTCAGCTACCGGCTATCGGAGGCGAAGGTTTCCAACTTTTAAAAAGTTGGAAACCTTTATCATTATCAGCGATCAGCATTCAGCCATCAGAGCCCTATTCCACACAATGAACTCATTCAACTCACTCAACTTAATTCACTCACTACTCAATAAAAATCTTTATCCTTGCAGGCAGGGGGCATTTCAAATTGTCGCAGGCGGGTGGCGACACCTGCCTGTAGACTCCGCTACCGGTCGGTGTCTCCACTGTCGCCGTCAACTTAATGGTGGTTCGTGAGATATAAACCAGGCGAAGCAGCCCTGATAGATGGACGCTTCGTACCTCAGCGTGACAAGCAGTGGTGCATGGTTGATATGTACCATAGCCTCATCTTTATTCCGCTGCTTGTCACGCTGACGAAGGAAACATCCATCTTCGCATCAATCAACTCCTGACGGCATGTTGGATGTAGCGATAACTTAAGTTGACCTATGGTGTCTCCACCGACCGGGAAATTGCAAGGAGCGACAATTTGGAATGCACCCTGCAGGTAGTATTACGCAGAAACAATTAAATTCCTCTAACTTAAAAACTAACCAAAATGAGCAAACCACACAGGCATTTTTTAGGGCTGACAATTTTATTAATGATTGGGATGTTGAATGCAGCGCGGGCAGCGAAAACTCCTGCCCCCAATATCGTGATCATTTTTATGGATGACATGGGTTATGGCGACATGGAATGTTATGGTGGCTTTCCTTATCATACGCCTAATATTAACCGGCTGGCGGCGCGGGGTATGCGCTTTACTAATTTTTATGCAGCACAGGCTGTATGCAGCGCCTCCAGGGCGGCGTTGCTTACGGGTTGTTATCCAAACAGGATTGGCGTTTCGGGAGCCTTCATGCCGTGGAGTGATATAGCCTTGCACCCCGAAGAACAAACCATTGCAGAACTGTTGCACGATAAAGGATACCGCACCGGCATGGTGGGCAAATGGCATCTCGGGCAAAAGCAGCCATTCCTTCCATTACAACAAGGCTTTGATGAATACCTGGGGCTGCCTTATTCAAACGACATGTGGCCGGTAGAATTTGACGGCACACCGATCACCGACAGCAACAACAGGAAATTCAGGTATCCACCACTCCCGCTCATTGATGGGAATAATAAAATACGCGAGATCAAAACACTGGAAGACCAGGCAACATTAACCGGCTTGTATACGGAAAGGGCGGTTGCATTCATCAAAAAAAACAAGCACAAACCTTTCTTCCTGTATTTAGCGCATTCCATGCCCCATGTACCTATTGCCGCTTCTGCCAGATTTAAAAATAAAAGTGGCGGGGGTTTGTTTGGCGATATGATGGAAGAAGTGGACTGGTCGGTGGGTGAGATCATGCGCGTGCTTGATGAACAAAAATTAAGTGAAAATACGTTGGTTGTATTCACCAGCGATAATGGTCCCTGGCTTACTTTTGGCAATCACGCCGGCAACAGTGGTGGGTTGCGCGAAGGAAAGGGAACCGCCTGGGAAGGCGGACAGCGTGTGCCGTGTATTATGCAATGGAAGGGTGTTATACCTGCCGGAAGCATTTGCAACAGCATTGCTTCTACCATCGACCTGCTGCCAACAATTACAAATATCTGCAACGCTAATCTGCCTCAAAAGAAAATTGATGGAGTAAATATTCAGTCTCTGCTGCTGCAACAGGGTGGCAAAGAGCCGCGCGATGAATTTGTATATTACTACGATGCTAACAGCCTGAAGGGTATACGCAAAGGGCAATGGAAGCTGGTATTCCCCTGCATGTCTCAAACCTATAAGAAAACGCAGATGGGCAATGATGGATTCCCCGGAAAATATGCAAGCGACAGTGTTCATCTGGCATTATATGATTTAAGAACAGACCCGGGCGAAACGCTGGATGTAAAAGATCAACACCCGGAAATAGCAAAGCAATTAAATGCAATTGCGGATACATACAGGAAAGATCTGGGCGATGACCTTACCAATAACAAAGGCGAAGGAAGAAGAGCTGCTGCCAAAGTGCCCAAGTAATTGGTGAGTGGGTCGTGAGACACGACCCACGGCGAGTGGTTTTGGTTACGGCCGGCACGCACCGGTTGAGCTGCGTGGCGGAGTACCGGGGCGGTCTGACCGACTAAAAAAATAACAAAGGTTAAGGAAGAACGTCTGTAGCCAAAGTACCAGCTTAAGTGGGTCGTCAGGCACAACCCATGGCAGACCATATCACTACAGACGATATTGAGGTAAAAAAATAGCATCCGAATGTTAAGTGACGAAGTAAAAAAATATATTGACAAAAGCGTTTTGTGTTGGCTGGCAACCTCCAACGGTCAACATGAACCGAACGTTTCACCAAAAGAAATTTTTACGTACAGAGACGAAAAGACTTTATTAATTGCAAATATTGCCTCGCCGAATAGCATTAATAATATAAAAGACAATCCGCTTGTTTGCGTAAGCTTCGTAGATATTTTTGTGCAGAAAGGATTTAAGCT
>JBQCGX010000100.1:0-93949 GCA_051955255.1 Agriterribacter sp.
CGAAAAAGAGTTCAACTGGTCCACCATCGTGTTGATGGTGTTTTTCAATTCCAGTATCTCACCCTGCACATCCACGGTAATTTTTTTACCCAGGTCTCCTTTTGCCACGGCTGTCGTAACCGCCGCAATATTGCGCACCTGGTCGGTAAGGTTGCCGGCCATCTGGTTTACAGAGTCGGTAAGATCTTTCCACACACCGCCTACGCCTTTTACCGTTGCCTGCCCGCCCAGCTTGCCTTCCGATCCTACTTCACGCGCCACGCGTGTTACTTCCCTCGAAAACAAATTCAACTGCTTCACCATGTCGTTTACTTCGGCGGCAATTTTGGCAAACTCACCCTGCAATACGTGGTCGCCTATTTGCAAAGGCATTTCCTGCGACAGGTTGCCTTTTGCCACCGAGCTGATTACATGGGCTATTTCAATGGTAGGATGTACCAGGTCGGAGATAAGACTGTTGATGGATTCGGCACTGCTTTTCCAGGAGCCTTTGGCAGTGTGCGGAAGTGCTACCCGATGATTAAGATGTCCTTTTTTGCCAATGGTATTGCGGGCCAGTTCCAGTTCCTCTACCAGGGTTTCGTTTAAGGAAATGATATCATTTAATGTATCGCATATTTTGCCGCTGATGCCGGTTTTATATTGGGGAAGACGAACGGAGAAGTCGCCATTTTTCATTTGCGACAGCACAGTAAACAATTCGTGGTAGTCGAGCTCTTCAGAAAAGCCATTGACGCCGTTAGCGGCAACGGGCTTTGTTTTGGATTTTGCGGGAGACTTGGATTTTACGGTTATCTTACCGTTACCATTATTCGCCGAAGAAACAGCAGGTTTTACGGCGGTGACTGGTTTTTGCTTCATTTTTCGATTTTTATAACAGACAGGAGATTAAATCTACAAAAAACCTGCCTGATCGGTATATATTAGATTAGCGGCTATAAAAACTTTATAATTATGATATTTGAACTCACGGTAATGTGTATCTTGTAATAACATCATAAATAAAAATTATTGCTAATGTTGCCTGAAAAACGAAACTTTTTGCTGGTGGGAGAGGATGATATTGATGACCAGGAAATGCTGAAAGAAATTTTTGCCGAAAATTTCCCTTTATACAGGCTGGTGTTTATGACGAATGGGCATGAATTGCTTGAATACACCGTTGATCTGCAAAACGAAAACCTGCCCTGCCTGATTCTGCTTGATTATAATATGCCGGGCTTGAATGGTGCAGAAATATTAAAGGAACTTTCTACAGACGACAGGTATCGCAATATTCCCCGGATCATTTGGAGCACATCCGGGGCAGATACTTACAAAGCCTTGTGCATAGAACACGGAGCGAACGATTACGTGGTAAAGCCTTCTACCATTAAGGGGTTAATTGAGATATGCCGGTATTTTCTTTCCCACTGCAAAAATTAGCATCATGTTTGTTTATGAAATGTACGTTCGAGTTCATTGAGTGATATGGGTTTTTCCCATACTGCGATGGAACGAGGCAGATCTTTCAATTCAGACTTGTGACGGTGAGCACTAACCAGGTGTATTTGAAGTTCCGGCATTTGAGCAGCAATATCAAAACAATGATCCCACCCGTTACCATCGGGCAAATTATTGTCGAGTATTAATATGGCTGGCTTTATTTCCTGTAGTAGCTTTAGTCCTTCCTTTAACCGGTAAGACACTGTTACATCGTAACCTTTAACTTGTAAAAAGCCCTTCATCAGCATGCAATAGTCTTGTTCGTCGTCGATGATTAATAATTTTGTTGAGGACATGCTGTAGTGCTTATTGACTTTAATGTGTGCAATTCGTAAATATGGATGAGCAATTTATGGATTTTCGTCAATTTTCTTTCATGGTAAATGCAGCCACGAAAAAATTGTTGTTTTCTTCGGGAACCTTACCCGAAATCAGCAACGGTGAGTTGAATGCTTTTGCCCAGTCGTTTTGCCAGGAAGAAGACTTTGCAGAAAACAATCTCAACTACGGGGAAACTTCTGCCACCGCTGTATTGCGCGAAAAGCAGGTTCACCATTATATAAAGAACAAAGAAGGGATACCCATGCAGGTTATTCTGCACGGATCGCCGGTGGTGGTTGAAAAAGAGGAAGAACCTTGCATGTTTTATACCGTTCGGTTAAAAACAGATGAAGGCGAATTGCTGAAGAAAGAAATGCAGGAGCTTTTTAAAGGAGAGTATGAATCTTTTGTGCATACGGCAGCACACGACCTGGACTCGCCTGTTAGAAAAATTACCGTGTTGCTGGAGAGATTGCTGTCGAGAGTAGACAACCCGGAAGATGAACATATAAAGCAGTATTCGGATCGTATTTCCCACTCGGCACAGGAACTGAAATCGCTGATAGATGGTTTGTCGATGCTTTCGTTGTGCATTCTCGAAAACAGGAAGCTGGCCCAGTGCAACCTGGGCTGGGTAGTGCAGCAGGTTGTGAAGGATCTGGACGAGCTGATCACTAACAAAAGCGCTACTATTTATTTTGGCGATCTGCCTGCTTTGCAAGGCGACATTGTGCAGTACCGGCAATTGTTTCGCTGCATGCTGGAGAACGCCATTAAATTTTGCAAGGAAACGGTTCCACCGGTAATACATATAGAACATGATATACTGAATGATGATGAAAAAAAATCGCATCATCTTTCCTTAGAAAAGCAATATCACCGTATTATGATTTCAGACAATGGCATAGGATTTCATCCCAACCATGCCGAAAGAATTTTCAAGCCCTTTGAAAGACTCAACGGGAAATCGAAGTTTCCTGGCAGCGGGCTGGGACTTACAATTTGCAAACGCATAGTGGAAAACCACAACGGGATTGTTTTTGCCGATACTTATTCATCTGGTGGTTGCCGCATCACATTTATATTACCACAAACGCAGGATTAAGATGTTGAAATCCTTTGAAATTAAGATCGCTGTTATAGATGATGATGAAAACGATTATTTCATTATTGCAGACTATATACGCGAAATTCCGGGAGCTGAATTTATTATTGACTGGTATGGCGGAGATCACAGTACGATAGATAGCATCAGGAAAAAAACGTATGACATCTATTTTGTGGATTACAGGTTGGGCAGTAACACGGGGCTTGACCTGCTGAAAGATGTTTCGTTGATAGACCCGGATGTGCCTGTAGTAATACTAACGGGAAAGGATAATAAAAATGTTGCCTTGGCCACTATGCGGTCGGGAGCTACAGATTACCTGGTAAAATCGGAACTGAATGCGGACAAGCTTGAGCGTTGCATACGCTATTCGCTGGAACGCGCGGCTTATTTGCGGGAGTTGAAGGAAAGAGAAACCAAGTATCGCAACCTTTTTGAATTGTCGAAAGACGCCGTATTTATTGCCGATGAGGACATGAGGCTGATGGAATCGAACCAGGCTGCTTTCCAGCTGTTTGGCTATACTGCTAATGAACTGGACGGACGATCTTTTTTTGATTTTATGCTCGATCAGCGGCAGGCAGATATTATTAAGAGCTGCATTCAGCAAATGAAGCCGGTAAACGATATGGAAATCCAGATGCTGAACAGGACCGGAGAACTGCGGTATTGCCTCTTCTCCATGTCGTTTCAGCAAAGCAGGAACAAAAAAATGTGGGTGAATGGCATTGTGCACAATATAACAGAATTGAAAAATGCAGAGAAGGCAAACCTCCTGGCGCAAAAGCTGGCTGCCAACGAACGGCTGATGCGGTTGCTGGCGCACGAAATACGGAATCCGCTCAATAACATTAATCTTTCTGTCGAAAATTTTGTGATGCCCGATGGCGACGACAGTCAGCAGTTCCTGATGGATATCATTCACCGCAACAGCCTGCGCATTAACCAGATCATTACAGAATTGCTGAACCTCACCAAGCAGGATGATCTGCAACTGCTCAATCATGACCTGGGCAGCATTTTGCAGGAAAGCATGGACATGACATCGGACAGGATTAGTCTGCAGAAAGTAAAAGTACAAAAGCAAATACCAGAAACGCCCTGCCGGTTGCTGGCAGATAAAGCCAAGCTTAAGATAGCTTTTTCTAATATTATTATCAATGCTATAGAAGCCACCCGCGAAAATGCCGGGGAGTTGCATGTTAGTCTTTCCGAAAATGCACAGGGGCACCTGGTATCCATAAGCGATAACGGTGTTGGCATACCCGAAGAAATGCTGTCGAAACTGGCAGAGCCTTTTTTTACACTTAAAAAAAATGGAATGGGCCTGGGGCTGGCAGCCTCTTATTCTATCCTGCAATCGCACGGCGCCAGGATACAGGTGAAGAGTAAAGTAAATGAAGGAACACAGTTTATGATTCAGTTCCAGAAATCATAACGGCATTGGATTAAAATCCACCGCGTTTAGTTAATACTTATTCCGAGCAAGGTCATCCATCAGACCGCCCTTTGGGCGTGCCGATGGGAATGGCGGTCGGCGCGGCAAAATTTAACTAGCGAAAACTTATTTTTTGCCACAGATTCGCAGATGATTCTTAATCTGCGAATCTGTGGCTCATTACTATACAGTACTTTAAATATCAATTCGCATTTAATCTTCACTATTTATTCTTGCATCCATCAGACCGCCCTTTGGCGTGCCGATGGGAATGGCGGTCTGACCGACAGAGCGTGAGCGTTAGATTATGTAAAGCCTAATTCGTATTAATCTTCACTTTCTTTATTCTTTCCGGGCTTTGCTCAACCGGTTTTAAATGCTGACGCAGGTATTCATGATCGGTGAGGTCAAGTTCCAGCGGTGTAATGGATACCAATCCGGATTCTACTGCCCACCTGTCGGTTCCTTCTTCCGCCGGCTCCAGCGGACGCACGGTAAACCAGTAATGCTTCCTGTTCATAGGGTCCATGCCCGGCATAATTGTACCATCGTACAACCTAACAGACTGGCGGGTCCAGACTATTTTAGTAGGGTTCGGGGGCAGGTTTACATTAAAGAGCGCAGGGCCCTTTACCGGTAGCAGCATCACTAATGCCTCCTGTACAAAAGGCTGCAGCAATTCAAAATCAGGTCCGTTTTTGCCCACCGGTGTGCTGAATGCAATGCCTGTTTTTCCCAGCAGCACAGCTTGCCTCGCAGCCGCCAGCGTGCCGGAATGCCAGATGGAATTTCCCAGGTTCGTCCCCATGTTGATGCCTGATAATACAACGTCGGTATTGCTGTGCAGATGGGTGCCGAGCGCCACACAATCTGCGGGAGTACCGTTCACCCTGAATGCTTCGATGCCATTAAAATCTACCGGCGAACTTTTATACGACAGTGGCCGGCTGTGTGTTACCGCATGCCCCATAGAAGATTGCTCCACATCTGGCGCCATTACTGTAACATCGCCAAAGGCTGTGGCTGCTATAGCAAGCGCCTTTAGTCCGGGACTATAAATGCCGTCGTCGTTGCTGATTAAAATCCTCATACGTTTGGTGAAACATAACTATGCCATCTAAGGTTGCCGGTACTATTTTTTCGTTCTATCAGTATGGCAAAATTGATCGCGTTGTATCACAATCCGCAGGCAGGCGATAGTGATCACGGCAAAGAATACCTGCTGGGCATTATCAAAAATGCAGGATATGATTGTATATACATCTCCGTTAAAGAAAAGAACTGGCAATATATTCCCGATGGTACCGATTGGATTGGCGTAGCGGGCGGGGATGGTACTGTTAGAAAAATGGTTGCTTTCATGGATACACAACCGGCTGCCGCTAAAAAAATACCGATAGGCATTTTGCCCATGGGCACCGCCAACAATATTGCAAAAACACTGGGTAGCACAGGCGACCCTGAGGTGCTGGTAAAAAGTTGGGGAAAAAAATCTACGGCTTTTGACACAGCCGTGGTGAAAAGTGGGGAAAAAAGATGGATCATGGCCGAAGGTGCTGGTGCCGGACTTTTTCCGTCGCACATTATTAATATGCGAAACAGGAAAGGAGGCAATGAAACCGCAGCAGAAAAATTGCAGACCGACAGGAATATTCTTATCAACAGCATTGCATCCTATCAACCTTTTGAAGCCTGGGTTGAAATGGACGGCATGGAGTACAATGGGTCTTTTTTAATGATAGAAGTTATGAATGTAAAGAGTGTAGGTTCAAACATTGGATTTGTGCCCGATGCTGAAGTGAGCGACGGATTACTGAACATAGTGCTGATACCGGGCGACAGGAAAAAAGAACTGACCAGCTTTTTGCAGAAAGAAGATCCGAATTTTCGCCGGCTGCTTTTTGATCGTGCGTTGCAGGGAAAAAATGTTCGTATCAAAGCCTCCATTCCGCATTTTCACATTGATGACGAAGTAGCGCATATACCTAACGACGAAACATTTGAAATAGCAGTAGGGGAGAAGCAGTTGCGGTTTTTTAGTTACTAGAGTAAGAACCAAAAGCTGCCGGCAATCAGCCTTTAGCAATCAGCTCTCAAGTCGCACACGATAAACAACAAACCATAAACTCTCCGTGCACCTTTGTGTCTCCGTGGTTCAAAAAAAGCCTCACCTGGCCTCTCCAAAGGAGAGGAACCGCGCACCGTGCCCGCTTATTTGACACTTATTATATTATGCATGTACATACGATAAACCGCAAACGATACACAATGAATCCCTAGTGCACCTTTGTGTCTTTGTGTCTCCGTGGTTCAAAAACTGTCAACGATAAACAACTATTGATTTGTTTGATCCGCTCCCGTATACTGTTTCCAGTTTTTATCAAGCTTCAACTCCTGGTTGCTTTTAACACCCCATAGCTTGTTCTCGCGCTGATCTGCTTTTGTCTTATCGATCATATACTCATCATTGCTTTTTGTTAGATAGTTGTTCACAATATAAAACCCGCGCGATGAGATGGTGTCACCCGTGTTGTTAATGAAAAAGTTAACAGGTCGGCCCGTAGAGCGGTTATACATCATAGATGTTTTATTGTCGTACTGCAAATCGATGGGCTGGCCAGTTTTAAGATCGAGAAACAGCCCAGGCTGGCTATTGGGTTTGGTATTCAATGCCGGTTGTTGCGACTGCGGTTGTGTGGGTAGAGGTTGACTTGGTTGGGGCTGCGGCTGCGGTTGTGGTTTGATCTGCGCAGTTGCCGCTGTTATGATAAAAAAAGATAACAGGCAGGTTAGTATCGTTTTCATAATAAGGAAGTTTTCATGCTGATGCAATATTGCATACAACATAAAATGCAATTACCAGACCATGGAGCGATCAGCGTTGAGCATTCAAAGAAAGTTTGAAGTTTATTGTTTGTCGTTTATAATTGATGCACCAAACCATAAACCCCGAAGCACAAACGCAGGACTGAAAGCTGATTGCTGACAGCTCACAGCTTATTTTCTTATTGCCAAAGCCATAGCAGGATTTTTCACAAAAACCTGTTGTATATCACCTTCGCTGAAACCTTCTTTCTTTAATGCGGGAAGAAGATCGGTAAATATTTCATTGTACGATCTGTAATTTCCTCCGCCTGCTTTTCCAACATCATACCACCCTGCATCGTGCGAAACAAGCGTTTTATTCAGCAGGCCCTCCGCCTTCATATCTTTTAAAAACGAGATATACTGTGCCAACCCGTTTTTATTGAACCCGTCAAAAGATATCCATCCTCCCTTTTTTGCAATGGTGATGTGAATAGCCCTGTCGGCTTCGCTTTGCGCATGTATCCACACCCAGGCCGATGGTTTTACCCCCGTGGCTTCAATGATCTTCATTTCCTCCAGTGCTGCTTTTCCATTGCCCGTATGAATACCAAAAGTTAATCCCGTTGCCAGGTGGGTCAATGCCGCTGCTTCTACCAGCTTGTGCTGCATGTCTGATAAAGGATAAGTGTCTACCCCCGATTTAATATAACCCGGACGGATACCTGTATTCTTTATACCATTTTTCCATTCATCAATCCAGCGTGCTGCGAGTTGCTTTGCCGAGTCGGTATAAGCATGTTCAGGTAAAAATTTTTCCTTGGCGGCGCCATAGTAACCGGTATTGGTTATTATATGCATCCCGCTGGCAGCCGACAGCTTTTGCAATAGCACTACATCCCTGCCCAGCCATTCGGGCGTGCATTCCACTAATGCTTTGCCACCATTTTTGGCGCACTGTTTTAAAAACGGCAGTGCCACATTAAAAACCTCCTGCTGGTTGTAGCGGTCGGGCGAAACTTTGTCTGCACCAATAAAATCAACCAGTATATGTTCATGAGATAGCGTGAAACCTAACCTTGAAGCATCAATACGTCCGTTAACTGTCATGATATAGTCGCCATCGGCGTGCGCGTTGCCCAAAGTGTTATACCCCACCAGCAGGGGTACGCTAAGTGCAATGCCCGAGCGTATAAATTCAGATCGGTTCATATTGGTGCCTATGAAGTTAATGAATTTTGCCGGGTGTGAGTAGGCGAAGTAAGTCTGTATAAAACAACCACTAAAAGGAAATCAAATCAGTACATTGGATTTCAATCCATTCTCTCCGGAACTCCAGATAGTAAATAATTCTTGCATGTAAGTTTTTTCAGCTAAAACCGCTTATTCGCCCATCACGATTTCAATTCGTTAACAAATTTTAGTTGAAGCCCTGAAACTCATTGGCTATTTTTGAGCCCGTTGATGAAGTTGATTAAACGTTTTATTCTATTCCTGAGCATTTTTTTACTGGTGGTGCCTATCCATCAAACCGCGCGCGCCTATCAGTACGGTAAAACCCCGGGCGACATCAATCACGTCGCCGGTTATTATGTAGGTCTTGGCACATCCACCCCTCACCATATTATACAGCACCGGCGCGCTTATATTACCGGCGTTTCGGCCACTCATTCCCGTAAGTCGGGCGGCGCACACGATGCCACCGACGAAAACCGGGAAGAAGATGACCAGGTTGAAAACGAAGAAGATGAAACGGCTGGTCTCAAAAAGCAGGCAAAACAGGCTTACTGTTTTGTAATTCCCTTTTGCATGCAAGCCTCCGGTTATTTTGATAATGCTATCAAAAACTGTATTTCTCCCGGCTTACATCCTTACGCTTCCTACAGGTATATCCTTTACAACGTAATAAGGATATGATTGCAGTTTTTTGCTGCGCGTGTTTTTTTGCAGCTTAATTCCACTCATTTTTTTTGATTGCTCTGCCTCCTTAGCTCCCGGGCTGTTGGAGTGAGTGGCATGTTATATCCCTGAAATAATCATTCACAAAATTTTGAATTAAGACCCTATCAAAGATTATGAAGAAATTACTTACGCTCATTAGCTTGTGTGCCCTGATGTACCACACAAGCTGCAAACCAAAAGAAAAAGAGAAAGAAGAAGAAACCAGGTTTCTTGTTACCAGTCCTTTAAAAATGGATACCACTATTACCAATGAGTATGTGTGCCAGATCCATTCTATCCGCAATATTGAACTAAGGGCACAGGAAAAAGGTTACCTGCAGAACATTTATGTAGATGAAGGTCAGTTTGTAAAAAAAGGACAACTTCTCTTCAAAATAATGCCGCGGATATACGAAGCCGAACTGCAAAAGGCGCAGGCAGAAGTGAATGTGGCCGAAATAGAAGTGCAGAATACACAGCCACTGGCAGAAAAAAATGTAGTGTCGAAAAATGAACTGGCAATGGCGCAGGCAAAACTTGGCAAAGCAAAAGCCGAGCTGGAGTTGGCAAAAGTGCATCTTGATTTTACGGAAATAAGAGCACCGTTTGACGGGTTGATAGACCGGCTCCATTTAAAACTGGGAAGCCTGGTAGAAGAAGGTGAGCTCCTGACCAGCTTGTCAGACAATAGCCAGATGTGGGTATACTTCAACGTATCGGAAGATGAATACCTCAATTACGAAGCGCGCATGAAAGCAAACGGAAAAACGCAGGTGAGTCTGCGGATGGCGAATAACCAGGTGTTCAAACATCCCGGCATTATTGAAACGATAGAAAGTGAGTTTAACAATGAAACAGGAAACATCGCTTTCAGGGCAACTTTTAACAACCCCGAAGGCTTGTTGCGCCACGGAGAAACCGGTAATATATTAATGAAGGAACAGTTGAAAAATGCTTTGATCATCCCGCAAAAAGCTTCCATAGAAATAATGGATAAAAAGTATGTGTATGTGGTAGATAAAGATAATGTGGTGCATTTGCGTCCCATTACGATTGAAGCGGAAATACCTGATCTGTTTGTTATAAAAGACGGGCTGGCAGACAATGAAAAGATCCTGCTTGAAGGAATGCGCAAAGTGCAGGATAAAGACAAGATCACATTCGAATATGAAGAGCCTCAGAACGTTCTTGCTCATTTAAAATTGCCGACAGAATAATCCTGTACCCAAAAAAGAAAGCACATGTTTAATATATTCATGAAGAGACCAGTGTTCGCGATTATGATATCGTTGGGTATCATATTCATGGGCGTGCTGGCTATAAATACATTACCCACTTCTCAATTCCCTTCCATTGCGCCGCCGCGCGTGGTTGTTAGCGTTGCATATCCCGGCGCCAGTGCCGATGTACTGATTAAATCGGTACTCATTCCTATGGAAAAAGCCGTGAACGGTGTTCCCGGCATGCGCTATATGACTTCAGACGCTACCAGTGCCGGCGAAGCCAACCTGCAGGTAGTATTTAATCTTGGCACCGATCCCAACCAGGCGGTAGTAAACGTTAAAAACAGGATTGAACAGATAACAAACAGGTTGCCTGTGCTGGTACAACGCGAAGGTATTATCGTAAACATCCTGCAACCCAACATGCTGATGTATGTAAACGTATACAGCAAAGACCCCAAGGCAGATGAAAAATTCCTATACAACTTTGCGAGCGTTAATATTTTGCGTGAGCTGAGCAGAGTAACTGGTATAGGAAGTGCTCAGATATTAGGAAGCCGGCAGTACGCCATGCGTATATGGCTGAAGCCAGACCGCATGCGTGCATACAATGTTTCAACCGACGAAGTGATGGAGGCGCTCGGCAGCCAGAGCATCATCGGCTCTCCCGGCAGGTTGGGACGTGCAGACGGACAAAGATCTGAGTCACTTGAATATGTATTGACTTACCAGGGGCGGTATAACCAACCCGATCAGTATAAAGATGTGATCATTCGCGCCAATCCCGATGGCGAAATGCTGCACCTGAAAGACATTGCGGATGTGGAACTGGGCAGCGAGTTTTACGATATCTATTCTAACCTTAATGGTCACCCTTCCGCAGCCATTGTATTAAAACAAACCTACGGCAGTAATGCCAGCGAAGTAATCAGGAACATTAAAGAAAAGCTGGAAGATCTAAAGACAACGTCTTTTGCTCCCGGCATGGAATATGAGATCAGCTACGACGTTTCGAACTTTTTAGATGCATCTATTGAAAAGGTACTACATACCCTTGGCGAAGCATTTTTGCTGGTGGCATTGGTGGTGTTTATATTTTTGGGCGACTGGCGCTCTACTTTAATACCTACGCTCGCAGTACCCGTGTCGTTGATAGGAGCATTTTTTGTAATGCAGATGTTTGGTCTCTCCATTAACCTGATCACCCTTTTTGCATTGGTACTTGCCATTGGTATTGTGGTGGATAACGCTATTGTTGTAATTGAGGCGGTGCACGCCAAAATGGAAGCAGAGCATCTTACTCCCTACCAGGCAACTTATAAAGTTGTGCATGAGATCAGCGGTGCTATCGTAGCCATCACCTTTGTAATGGCTGCGGTGTTTATACCCGTAGCATTCATGTCAGGCCCCGTCGGCATCTTTTACCGGCAGTTCTCGATTACCATGGCAACAGCCATTGTATTGTCTGGTATAGTAGCGCTAACGCTAACGCCTGTACTATGTGCTATGATCCTCAAAAACAATCATGGCAAACCCAAAAAGAAAACGCCGATAGACAGGTTGCTCGATGGGTTTAACAGGCAATTCGAAAAGCTCACCGGTAAATACGCGGATTTATTGAAAGTGATTGTGAGCAGGAGGCTGGTAACATTTGGAATATTACTGGCATTTGGCTTCGGTATTTTCAGTGTTGGTGGAAAACTCCCTTCGGGCTTTATTCCAAATGAAGATCAGGGCATGATCTATGCCATTGTACAAACACCTCCCGGATCAACACTTGAACGCACCAACGCCATTGCCCGCAAGTTGCAGGAAGTAGCAGAACATGTAGAAGGCATTCAGTCTGTATCTGCACTGGCGGGTTATGAGGTATTAACAGAAGGACGCGGTTCCAACGCCGGCACTTGTTTGATCAACCTCAAAAACTGGTCAGATCGCAAGCATTCGGTTAATGAAATCATAGAAGAGCTCGAAGAAAAGTCCAAAGAAATTCCCGGCGCTACCATTGAATTCTTTGGCCCGCCGGCAGTGCCGGGTTATGGTGCAGCAGGTGGTTTTGCGCTCAGGCTGCTCGACAAAACCAACAGCGATAACTATATGGACATGGAGAAAGTAAACGACGATTTTATGGCAGCGCTTAAAAAACGCAAGGAGCTTACAGGGTTGTTTACTTTTTACAGCGCCAACTATCCGCAATATGAGTTACAGATCGATAACCAGGCAGCTATGCAAAAAGGAGTTTCCATTGGTAAAGCTATGGACAATCTTTCCATTTTAATTGGTAGTACTTACGAGCTTGGATTCATCCGTTTTGGTACTTTCTTAAAAGTGTTTGTGCAGGCATCGCCGGAATACAGGAGACTACCCGACGATCTGATGAAGCTGTATGTAAAGAACAACCGCGATGAAATGGTGCCTTACTCAGCTTTTATGAAAATTGTGAAGGGACATGGATTGAACGAGATCACACGCTATAACATGTACAACTCCTCAGCAATACGCGGAGAACCGGCAGCCGGATACAGCAGTGGTGAAGCGATTAAAGTTATTGAAGAAGTAGCTGCTAAGACGCTGCCTCGTGGCTATGGTATCGACTGGGAGGGATTGTCGAAAGACGAAGTAGGACGTGGTAATGAATCACTGTATATCTTTTTGGTGGTATTGATGTTTGTGTACATGATCCTTGCTGCGCAGTACGAAAGTTTTGTGTTGCCGCTGGCAGTCATTCTTTCGTTGCCTGCAGGTGTGTTCGGGTCGTTTTTGCTATTAAAAATAATGGGGTTGGCCAATGATATTTACGCCCAGGTGGGATTGGTAATGCTGGTGGGACTGTTGGGTAAAAACGCTGTGCTGATAGTGGAGTTTGCAGTACAAAAACACCGTTCAGGCACGCCGTTGCTCGAAGCAACAGTAGAAGGAGCGAGGGTCCGTTTCAGACCGATATTGATGACATCGCTCGCCTTTATTGCAGGTTTGATTCCATTGCTGTTTGCTACAGGACCTGGCGCTATTGGTAACCGCACCATTGGTGCTGCATCTGCCGGGGGAATGTTGCTGGGGACCATTTTTGGTGTAATCGTTATTCCCGGCTTGTATTATGTTTTTGGCAAGATAGCAGCAAGAAGAAAACTGATTGGAGATGAAGACGAAAATCCATTAACTGAAGAAATTGATCACAATGTTTAAAACAAGGATATACCATTACGGGGCTATCGGCTTTTTGTGCCTGCTTGCAGCGTGTAAACTGCCCGCCATCGTTGAAAAAACAGAAAACAAAACGGTGCCTGCCAATTATATTGGTTCGCAGGATACTGCCGCTATTGCGTTGCAGCAGTGGAAGCAATATTTCACCGATCCCTATCTGATAACGTTGATAGATACCGCGCTTAAAAACAACCAGGAGCTGAACATAACATTGCAGGAAATTGACATTGCCCGCAATGAAATTCAGATCAGGAAAGGGGAGTACCTGCCTTTTGTAGGATTGAGGGCAGGTGCCGGCGGAGAAAAAGTGGGCAGGTATACCCGCAACGGAGCAGTAGAAGCCACTACGGATATAAAGCCTGGAAAGGAAATGCCGGAACCGTTAGGAGATTTTATGCTGGGCGCTTATGCCACCTGGGAAGTAGATATATGGCACAAGCTGCGCAACGCTAAAAAGGCGGCGGTGGAGCGATACCTGGCTACCGTTGAAGGCAGGAACTTTGTAATAACCACACTGGTGGCAGAAATAGCCAATTCGTATTATGAATTGCTGGCGCTGGACAATCAACTAAACATTGTAAAGCAAAACATAGAGATCCAAACCAATGCGCTGGAAATAGTACGCCTGCAAAAAGAATCGACACGCGTAACCGAACTGGCAGTAAAAAAGTTTGAAGCCGAAGTGTTCAATACGCGCAGCCTTCAATACGATATACAGCAGCAGATCATTGAAACCGAGAACAGGATCAATTTTTTGCTGGGCAGACAGCCGCAGCCGGTTGCCAGGAGCGTGCAGGCATTTGACACCTTGCTGCCGGCTTCGGTTCAGGCCGGCATCCCGTCGCAACTGCTGGAAAATCGCCCTGATATTAAACAGGCCGAACTGGAACTTGCCGCAGCCAGGCTCGATGTTAAAGTGGCCAAAGCACAGTTTTATCCATCGCTGGGCATATCTGCCTCGCTTGGATACCAGGCTTTCAATCCTACCTACCTGTTACGCACACCCGAATCTTTGCTGTATTCGCTGGCTGGCGACCTGATGGCGCCATTGGTAAACAGGAATGCGATAAAAGCCACGTATGTAAATGCCAGCGCCAAACAAATACAGGCAGTATACAATTATGAGCGCACTGTATTGAATGCGTACTTCGAAGTAGCCAATCAACTATCGAAGATCAGTAATCTCGAAAAAAGTTACGAGCTCAAATCCAAACAGGTAGATGCGCTTACGCAATCTATCAATATTTCAAACGACCTGTTTAAATCGGCAAGGGCCGACTATATGGAAGTATTGATGACGCAACGTGACGCACTGGAATCGAAATTTGAACTGGTAGAAACTAAAAAGCAGCAAATGAATGCAATGGTAAATATTTACCAGGCATTGGGCGGCGGTTGGAAATAATAGCTTTCAGCGATCGGCTATCAGCTTTCAGTGATGAGCTATAAAGTTCAGGACTAGGAACCAATTGGAAAAGACTTAATCACTAACGGCTGAAAGCTGATTGCTGACAGCTAAAAGCCTTGCGGAACCGTTGTTGCTTTTTTGAAAAGACCCGGAATTAGTTAGGAGAAGTAGCCGCAATTTGTGCCAGCACAAAAGCTACTGTTTCCTTAACCAGTTCATCTGTTTTTTCTTCAGAAATATTGGTAAAGCCGTGGTTGCCTTTTTTTACAGTGATCATTTTGTTGAAGACCTTATTCTCATCGAGCGCTTTTTGTAATGCTTTCGATTGGCGGTATGGTACCAGCCTGTCTTTTGTACCGTGGAAGATGAGGGTAGGAAGCGTTGCTGCACTGATATAATGCATGGGAGAATAAGATTTGGCCAGCGCGCCTATGCTGTCTCTGTTGCTTTTCATATCCATATTGAATATGCCCTGTATAAGCCGGTTGCGCAGCGCCAGTGCTTTGGGTATGAATATTTTTGCCAGGAAGATTTTGAATTTGCCAGCGTTCAGTTGCAGCATATCCGCCAGGTTGGTAGGTCCAAAATTATCCACTACGTAGTTCACCTTGTGCGAATAATCCGCCAGGTCTGTATTTCCTTTCCAGGCGGTATCGTTGGTGTTGGCAGCAAGTAAAGCAAGGTGTCCTCCGGCAGAACCTCCCCACAACCCGATATTGCTGGTGTCGAACCGGAATCTGCCGGCATTGGCGCGTACCCAGCGGATCGCATCCTGGCAGTCGGCAATGGGGCCTGGAAAATGCCGATCTTGTTTAACCAGCGTATATTCGATGCTAACGACAGATACATTGTTCTTTACCAGTTCATCCCGCAGTTTGCGTACATAGGCATAATCTTCCAGGTTCCTGTCTCCGATTACCCACGCTCCACCATGAATGATGATGAACACCGGGGTAGGCTTTGCGCTGCTTTCAACCGGGCGGAAAAGATCCAGCAGGAGCGAATCTCCATCGGGGGTGATCTTAAATAACAGGTTCTTTACCGTGCTTTCTTCATTCGTCCCATTCAATGTCATAGTTTGCTGGGCCCGCAGTAGTTGGCTGCTTAACAAAAAAAAGCCTGCTATAAAAAGACGACGCATGTGCATGGAACAGTTTTTTCAGGAGACGAATATAAATCATTACATCAAACCAATGAAGTTTCGGTTAGGACGGGTGCACTTCAATTTTTTGCTGTCTGCATAGTTTCCCGGTCGGAGAAACACTATGTCCGTCGTTTTTCGGACGGATTGAAATCCGTCCTTACAATATGTGACCGAGCCGATGGCTCTTGCTGTTTGTGCAGTAAAAAAAGCAACGCCTCCTGTTTGGGCCAGGAGGCGTTGCGAAGAAAGAAGATTTAATAATTTAATTAATAACAGCCATACGCACCTGCGTGAGCAATGATCCATATACCATCTCCATTGCTGTCCGAAACACTGTAGGTTCCGGTGTAATTGGTAGCGGCGGGATCAAAGCTCATTGTGTTGCCGTATTGACCAGGTGCAATAGTTGTCGGTTTATTATCACCTGCATACACATGCGTTGCCGTTAAGGTAAAACTGCCATCCATACTGTATGCAACAGTGGCATTAGTACCATCCCACGATACACTGAGCGTGCCTACCTGTTTTCCTTTAGAAATAGTATTTAAGCCTGCACCTGCGTATATTGGGTAAGTCGTGTTTCCGGTTGCCTTTATATTAATGGCCCAGCCCCAGCGATTCTTTGTCAGCCCCAGTGTCGGAAACCCTTCAGGGTTCGATTTTTTGTCGGTTGTAAATATCCAATCGCCTTTTGCAAATGCGGTTTGACTATAACAGTTGTCGGAGGGGGCTGTTGCATCACAACATCCTGTAGCATAGGTATCATAGAAATACCAGGCTGGAGAGCCTTTACCCGGTAAGCAGCCACCCCAGGCAATGGCCTCACTGTTACCGCTAATCGAAATGTCAACCTGCACAAAAACATAAAGAGCCGAATTGTTGCAGGTTATTTTGTCTGAGCTGTAAGTATCAATTGAGTTAAAAGGTATTGTTATTGTATGAGTATTTCCCGTTGCGTTCGCTTTAAAGGGGAAATCCCCTGCCAGTGGTGCCTTGTTGCCAGCTCTCGGCAACAGGTCCAGGTTTTTTCCTACCCATACCTTTATATTCTCCGGCACGTTCCTGAAATTCTCCGTCGCATTAACGGTAATGTAAAGATTTTGGGCATCATTAGAAACGGTTACCGAACCAGCGTTGATGGTTTGATCTGCCCACAAGCAATAATCCTGCGACTTGCACGCTGGCACTTCCGGTCCGGGTGTTATAATAGCTGCAATTCTCGGAGATGTTAAATCCTGCATAGCGGTTCCTTCTTCGATTATGCTTTTGGTGCACGACGACCAAAGAAATGAAAGCAATATTGACAGGAAAAGCAGGACGGAAGTCCGTTTAGAAAGTTTCGATTGGTTCATGTTTTTTAGTTTTTAATAAGAGATCGGGACTATATCTAAGAAGATATTTTCGTATAGTTGAACAGGCTTAAAACAGAGAGGGTGAAGTTCTAAGGAAAACAAATTTGTTGACCCGGGTATTTTTTGTAACTGATCCCTTTCGGGGTTGAAACCATTACAATAGTACGGCCTTTCAAATTAAAAATGAAGAGCCATTGGGCTTAACGCAAACAAGATGATGTAAGTTAAACGACATGATTTTCTGCCGTTGACAAATAGCAAAAAAGAAGTTCACTGCTGCTTTTGCTAAACAGAAATCAATTATAAAAGATGCGTACAATGCATTGGCTATAAGAAGCCGGAAATGATCATTCTCGTTACTCCGTGCGTAGTGATTTTATGGGATTGGCCAATGCAGCTTTTAATGCCTGGAAGCTAATAGTTGCCAGAGCAATAATAACTGCAACAAATCCGCCTGCAGCAAACAGCCACCAGCTTACGCGAATGCGGTAAACATAATCCTGCAACCATTGGTGCATGTAATACCATGCAATGGGAGTAGCAATGGCAAAGGCAATGGCAATAAGCACAATAAATTCTTTCGAAAATAAATAAACGATATTGCCCGCTGTAGCGCCCAGTACTTTCCGGATGCCCACTTCTTTAACGCGTTGCACCGCCATAAACGAGGCCAATCCATACAATCCCAAACAGCTAAGGAAGATAGCGATGGCCGCAAAAATTTTATACAACTGCGCCAACTGGTTTTCCTGTTTGTAAAAATTTTCAATTTTGTCATCCAGGAACCTGTAATCATACACAAAATTGGGAAAGGTTTGCTCCCATACCTTTTTAACGGATTGCAGTGTGGAGGAAATATTTTTAGCTTCCATTTTTATGCCTGCCTGGCTGTACATGGTAACGTTGGTGGTAATAAGCAATGGAGCAAGATCGTGGCGGAAAGACCTGTTGTTAAAATCTTTCACCACACCAACCACCGCGCATTTTATCCGGTCATCCCATATGCTTATTTCTTTATTCAGTATATCTTCCGGTTTTTTTAGTCCCAGGCTTTTCACGAGCGATTCATTCACTAAAAATTCCCTGGTCATTTGAGACGGTTGCAAATTTCTCCCCGCTACCAGTTGTAATTGATAAGCCGGCACATATCCATTGTCGGCAAATTTGGTAATCGCTTTAAAATCTGCTTCTTTTATGGCACGGTTAAATTTAAAACTGCTCCACATGTCATCAGCATCTTCCACCGGGGTGTTGGAACTGAAGCTTACAGCCTTCACCCCATTTACCGCCAATAACTGATCCTTTAAATAATCCAGTCTGCTGATGCGTAGGCTGTCTGTACGGAAAGGAACATTGATAATGGCGTCTTTATTAAAACCCAATGGCTGATCCATAAAGTAGTTCATCTGCTTTACAATAATCAGTGTTCCGATGATGAGCGCCTGCGCAATGATGAATTGAAACACCACCAATCCTCTTCTCAGTGAAATGCCTTTTACTGTATTTGCGGTGAGCTTGCTTTTTAAAGCATTAACAGGATTGAAGCGTGATAAAACAACAGAAGGATAAAAGCCTGCAAGTGCCGTTACAATAATGGCTACAGCCAAAAGAAACAAAAGGATGGCGGGATTGCCCGGTATGTTGAATGAAAGCGAAAGCTCCAGCATTTGATTTACATAAGGCAATGCAAGCATGGTGATAGCTGATGCAAGCATAACAGCGCCTATCACAATCAAAAATGTTTCCGTAATGAACTGGGTGCGCAGTTGAGATTTATTGCCACCCAAAACTTTTCTTACACCCACTTCTTTGGCGCGGGTAACTGCCTGCGCAGTAGAGAGGTTGATAAAGTTTACACAGGCAATCAGCAAAATAAATGCTGCCACCAGCCACAATACATTGAGCAGTTCGCGACTGATGGTTTTGTTGCTGTAATTGCCTGCCTGGGTATCATAATGTACCGCAGCCAATGGTTGCACGATATAGCTATCCTTTTTTTGAGGCGATTGAACTTTTGCAACATATGCTCTTAGCTGCTCATTAAAATTGCCGACTGAAGTATTAGGTGGCAGTAAAACATAGCAACCAAAATCGGTGGTTGTTTCATTCCAATCGGTGGAGGTTGCTATCATGCTCCCGGTAAAACCTGTTCCGTAAGCCACCACTACTTTTAGCTGAAAGTCTGTATTGGCAGGTATGGTGGCAAGAATGCCCGAAACCTTCAATACCTCGGTGCCGTGCTCAAATATAAAGCCGCCTGCCTCCAGTTTAATGGTTTTACCCATGGCCGTTTTCCAGTCGCCGAAATATTTTTCTGCAGTCTCTTTAGTAAGCAATACATTGTTCGGATCTTTTAACGATTCGTGCGAACCAGCAAGCAGCGGAAAGTCGAACATTTTGAAGAAGGATGGAGAGATAAAGAATACACCTTTGTCTTCTTTAAACGTTTGCACAGATGTTCCGTTAGCATCGGGTATCAGCAACTGGTCGTTATGGCTTGCAAAAACCGGCGCTATCTGCTCCAGTTGTGGAAAAGCTGTTTTCAATCCTGCGGGTAGCGGGAAAGGAACATCCTTTCCATAAACAATATTGGCAGCATCTTCCTGGTGATATTCCGTTAACACCCGGTACACGCGATCTTTTTTGGAATGAAATGCATCGAAGCTTGTTTGAAACTGTATAATGATAAAGATCATCATGCAAACGGCAACACCAACTGCCAGCCCTGCAATATTGATAATTGTGTAATTCCTGTTGCGAAGCAAACTCCTGAACGCAGTTTTAAAATAGTTGCGGATCATACCTGTTGTTTTACCTGTTTTCAATACCTATAACGTAATCAGACATTCATCGCCCGTGGGCTTTTACGAAAGCAATAATGAATATCACATGTTAGGCAGTGAAAAACATGCCAGCCAAGCATTGTTTTGGCATTCAATTAGTTATGGCAGGATAAACGTACGAGATTGTTCGTTTTTGATACATTGTATCGTTTGGTTGTGATACAATAGGCGGGATGCTACCGGTGAGGTTGGAAGTAAATCAACACAGGTATATAATTATATTAATGAGCCGCAGATTCGCAGATGATCTCAGCTGCGAATCTGCGGCTCAATGAGTTTTTACTAACTAAACGCCATTGAACTTTAATCCAATGCCCTGGCGTTGTTTACAGATTATTTCACTCCGTTGCTCAGCGCTCCATTCCCGGAATGATTTTTTTCAACCAGGGGATTGGTCTCCGGAGTTTCTTTTTTGTTTTCCCTATATATAGGATGGTCTGTAAAAGACGATTCTGGTGTGAAGTTATTTCTTTCAGGGCTGGAAAATCCTATTTTTAAAACAGCCGCTTCATGTCTGCGCGTTATCTCCTGCAGTCTTTGAGCAGCTTTATATGCCGTAATCCTTCCAAAGTCGTATTCGTTTTTCAGTTCCTGTAATTCTATTTTATACAGGATACCTGATGCTGAGCGTTTGGAAAAGTCAAAGGTTTTTTCCAGCAACACCACCAATCCCGGAATGCCTGCAATAATGGCCAGCCAGATATTATTGGCAAAAATCTGCTGTCCCGATGCCACCATAATAGAGGAGGCAAAGCTTGCAATAATAGATAGCCACAATACACTATGGGCGAGGGTAGAATCCCAGAATATGAACTTTACACGTTTCTTTAATGCGGTTTCGATTTCCAATTCAAAAGATTGGGCGGCTTTATTTGTGTCCATGGAAGTGTTATTTATGGCTTGTGAAATTTTTTTAGACAACATGAGCGAACGCAGTTTTTACCAGCATCAAAGCCTGTGCTTTGTTTCCGGCAGCTTAATAAAATAATAATTGGTTGAGATGATTTTGCAGGTAATGAGCGTAGGGTGTATCAGTAAGAATATTCAGATTGGGGTGAGTAAAAATAAATACTTAGCCGGAGTTAGAGGCAGGATATGCCCACTTTTTGGCCGGAAATTACCAGTTGATAATTCTGTTCGAATGGGGGTGGATTGAATTTCCTCCCAAATGTAAAAGCCATGTAGCTCAGTACACTACCCCCTCCTGGATGGGGACATTAAAGCGGTTCCTGGTGCAACCAGTAGATTTATAATTTGCAAGTTCAAAAAAGCTACACCAACGAGCTGTCCACTATCCCCCGCAGGCGGGGGAAGCGCTTCAACCTTAAAGTATGTTCGAATGGGGGTGGATTGAATTTCCTCCCCAATGTAAAAGCCATATAGTTCAGTGCACTACCCCCCTCCAGAGGGATATTAAAGCTGTTCCCGGTGCAACCAGTAGACTTATAATTTGCAAGTTCAAAAAAGCTACACCAACGAACTGTCCACTATCCCCCGCAGGCGGGGGAAGCGCTTCAACTTTAAAGTATGTTCGAATAGGGGTGGACGTTGAATTTCCTCCCCAAATGTAAAAGCCATGTAGCTCAGCGCACTACTCCCTCCCGGAGGGGAATATTAAAGCTGCTTCCGGTGTAACTAATGAATTTTTAATTTGCAAGTTCAAAAAAGCTACATCAACGAACTATTCACTATCCCCCGCAGGCGGGGGAAGCGCTTCAACCTTAAAGTATGTTCGGATAGGGGGTGGACGTTGAATTTCCTCCCAAATGTAAAAGCCATGTAGTTCAGTGCACTACCCCTTCCAGAGGGGGAGATTAAAGCTGTTCCTGGTGCAACTAGTGATTTGATAATTTCCAAATTCAAAAAAGCTACACCAGCAAACTGTTCACTATCCCCCGCAGGCGGGGGAAGCGCTTCAACCTTAAAGCCTGTTCGAATGGGGGTGGACGTTGAATTTCCTCCCCCAATGTAAAAGCATGTAGCTCAGTACACTACCCCTCCAGAGGGGGACATTAAATCTGTTCCCGGTGCAACTAGTGATTTGATAATTTCCAAATTCGAAAAGTTATACCAGCGAGCTGCCCCCTATCCCGCGCAGGCGGGGGAAGCGCTTCAACTTTAAAGCCTGTTCGAATGGGGGTGGATTGAATTTCCTCCTCCCAAATGTAAAAGCCATGTAGCTCAGTGCACTACCCCCTCCAGACGGGAGATTAAAGCTGTTCCCGGTGCAACTGGTGGATTTGATAATTTGCAATTTCAAAAAAAACAACACCGCTCCGGTGCTTACCGGGCGGTGCTGCTGCAATGTCTTTGTGGACGGTTTTAGGACAATTGCTTCTTCAGGGTATGGATTATACGTGTCTTTCAGGTTGATTGGTTTTCAAAGGATCGGTTTCATTGGGTCAGGGCCGGATTCAGGACTTTTTCACAGGATCAGGATCGGATTCTCATTCATAGGATCAGGATTTTGCGTTTCACAGGATAGGGACAAGGTTTATTGGATTTGTTACACAAAGATAGCTCCGGTGCAAAGCCTGTGAAATAGTCTCACCTATGATTGTTTTGTAAGTGTCTTAATGACACGATCGGAAAACTACGATATCCAAGGGGCGTTGTAAGGTATCAGATACCGAAAGCCTTTCGCCACCATTAGCACCGTGGCCTACTTCCTTGAGTAACGCACTTACTCAACTTGTTTAATCTTCACCGTAATCCTCATCCGGGTCAAACCATGGTTAAACAAATACCCCGGTAGCAATCTCAAAAACGGCTGATCAAAGAGTCAACCAGAATAATTTAATAACTGAACTTCTATTTTTTGCTGTTATATTTGCAAAATAAATGCACAAAACTGCAAAAGTGAAACCTCGTATGAATAAAATAACCGAACAGCCCTCGCCGTACCGACACCTTGAAAAAATGAGCATCAGCGAAATCACCGCCAGCATCAACAATGAAGACCAGCGGGTGCCGCAGGCAATAGCCAAAGCGCTCCCGCAAGTGAACAAACTGATCGAAGCCATTGTAGCCCGGCTAAGTAACGGAGGACGGATGTTTTATGTAGGCGCCGGCAGTGGTGGGCGATTATCGGTGCTGGATGTAATTGAGCTCCCAACAACCTATGGCATTGAAAAAGGATTGATCAACGTTGTGTTGGCGGGTGGGGTTGACCGTTTGGCAGAAGCCCCTGAAGAAAAAGAAGATGAATTGCATGCTGGCTGGGAGCAGTTGCAGCAAAGCCGGGTTAGTGAGAAAGATATAGTGGTTGGTATTTCGGCAAGTGGTACCACGCCCTTTGTATTAGGCGCTTTGCAGCAATGCAGGGCTGCAGGCATTGCTACTGGCTGTATCGTTAGCAATCCACAAAGTATTATAGCTGAATTTGCCGATTACCCGGTAGAGGTGATTACCGGTCCTGAATTTGTGAGTGGAAGTACCCGTATGAAATGCGGCAGCGCCCAGAAAATGTTATTCGATATGATCAGCACCACTACCATGATACAACTGGGTAGGGTGCTCGACAACCGGATGGTAAATGTAAAACTGATCAACAACAAGATCATTGACCGTGCGGTTAAAATGCTTATGGAAACGGCTGACATATCCGATTATCACAAAGCAAAGGAACTGTTGGTTGAAAAAGGCAGTGTAAAAGCTGCACTCGACTCCATCGCCTGACGGTAATGCCTGCCTGCTAAATAATGGAAAGGTTGTTGTTCCAGAACGGAGCCAGCGTTTTATCGTCGGGCTGCAGCTCGGTAACCAGGTAGTTCACCTGGTTAAAGTCGCAAATCTTCATACGCTGTACGGTATTGAGCTTTTCTGAAATAGTGAGAATCGCCACTTTTTTTGAAGAGCGGATAATGGCTTTTTTTACCTGCACCACTTCCCAGTCAATGTCCGTCAGCCCATCCTGTACGGAAAATGCATTGGCTCCCAGCAGGCAGAGATCAACCTTGAATTCAGACAAGGCGTTTACCACGCTCGCACCTATATGCAGGTAGGCGTTTTTATTGAGTTTTCCGCCGATGGTGATCACATTCAGGTTAGTGTGTTCCGAAAGTGTAATTGCCACATGCGGGCTAATGGTAAGTATGGTGCATTGCAGGCTTTCCGGGATGGTTTTCGCTAACTCAAGCAGGGTTGTTCCTCCCTCCGTTAGCACCACCATATCGTTCTTTAAAAGAGAAAGTGTTTTTTGAGCAATCCGCTGTTTCGCATCCTGCGCATATACATCATTTTTCCCCCTGAAAGGCGCTACCAGCGACTTGCTGATAGCTCCGCTGTGTACTTTTAAAATTTTACCCTCGTCCACCAGTTCCTTAAGGTCTCTCCGCACGGTATCAACCGAAACATTCAAAAGCGAGCTAAGGTCGTTAGACAATACTTTGTTGTGCAGGTTGATTTCCCGCATGATCAGTTTCTGACGTTCTTCTTTTAACATAGCAGCAATGTTAGTTTAAAAATCTCAATAGCTTTAGTGCATGTATTTGCAGCTTCAACACCTGATACAGAGGTTCGTTCTACCACCTGGTTTATTTCCTGCCTAACCTGTAATGCCTCCCATCCCTTACCTGTAAAGGCTTTTCGTGTACACATCAGCATAAATAGGATGAATGTTTTTGCTGTTTATACCCACCAATGTAAAATTATTTTTTGATTTAATGACATATGCGGTTATATTTACCAATAAAATGCATAAAACAGCAAATATGCATTTTCAGGCAACCGCTTTTTAAAACAATATTCCAATCACCAAAACTTTACTAGTAATGAGTTTTAGGAAAAGCCTCAGGCACAAATCCATTACCTGCTGCTGGATCATCACGCTTTTTCTGCTGTTTTCATTGCCAGCTTTTGCAGCAAATATGCCCGAAATGCACAAACGGGCAGAAAAAACCTTCTCCAATCACGCACGTTACAAACTCTACCAACAAGACATTGCCGTAACCGGTAAGGTAATAGACGAAGCCGGCAACGCTTTGGCTGGAGCTTCTGTACAGGTGGTGGGGTCAACAACAGGCACGGTAACAGACGATGATGGCGCCTTCAGCATTCGTGTAAACAACGAATTCGATTCGCTTTCTTTTTCTTCGTTAGGGTATGCCACACAGGTAGTGAGGGTGGGTAAACGCAAAACTTTCAACATCGTACTACAGGCCGATGTGGAAACCAAAAAAATGAACGAAGTGGTGGTGGTAGGCTACGGCACTCAAAAAAAGGCGAATGTTACGGGCGCCATCTCCACCATGAGCGCCAAACAGCTTTCTGTTGTACCAGCCGGCAACACTGCTAATTTACTCGCAGGTCAATTGCCTGGTTTAATTGCCGTTCAACGAAGCAGCGAGCCGGGCAACGATCAACCCGAATTATCGATCCGCGGATTTGGAAATGCATTGGTGGTGGTGGATGGCATTGTAGGCAGATCGTTCGCGCGCCTGGACCCCAACGAAATTGAAACCATTACGATCTTAAAAGACGCTGCTTCTACGGCGGTATATGGGGTAAATGGCGGCAACGGCGTTATATTGGTTACCACCAAAAAAGGAACGCGCGGCAAACCCGAGGTGAACTATACCTTAAACTATGGTGTGCAGCATGTTACCAAATACCCACGTCTGGTGAATTCGGCAGAGTTTGCAGAGCTGAAAAACGACGCGTCCTATAACATTGGTGGAACCGCCATTTATTCGGATGAGGAAATTCAGAAATTCAAAGACGGAAGCGATCCATTAAATTATCCCAATATAGATTATTACAACCTTTTTGTCCGTAACTATACTCCCCAGATACAACACAATCTTTCCGTAAGAGGAGGAAGCGAAAACATACGCTACTTCTTTATGGTAAGTAAGTTCGACCAGGAGGCCATGTGGAAAGGCGGCAATCAGAATTATGGCAAATACAATGTGCGATCAAATGTAGAGGCTAAAATCGGCAATAGTATTACGGTGAGTGTAGACTTGGGAGGAAGGACAGAAGATCGGGATAATCTTGTTCAGGATGCTTACCTGATGTCTTCGTGGATGCAATACCAATGGCCTATCAATAATCCTTACACGCCCGATGGAAAAATTCAAAATACAAACTATGGTTTGATTGCTTATCTGAACAGGGATCTCACGGGCTATATTCAAAACAGGATCAACGCTTACCAGGCCAATGTAACTGTGGAATACAAAATTCCCTTTGTACCGGGCCTAAGCGCCAAGGTAACGGGAGCGCACGACATGTATATTGAAGACAGGAAGCAATGGAGCAAGGAATACGGATTGTATACCTGGGACCCGGCAGCTGGCACATCAACAAAAACCGGTTCACGCGAATCTAATTTTCTGAATTTAAGCAATACGAAAATCATTTATACGCGCCTGCAGGCTTCTCTCAACTATGCACGCAGGTTTGCCGACAAGCACAACGTTACCGGGTTGTTGTTGTACGAAGAAATGGAAGACCGGTCCACTTCGCTTATTGGTCAGCGTATTGGTTACGTAGTACCGATAGACCAGATATTTGCCGGGCCAGCACTCAACCAAACTACCGGCGGCACCGCCAGCGATGCAGGGAGAAGAAGTTTTGTAGGACGCGCTACTTACGATTACCTCGGTAAATATTTGCTCGAATACAGCTTCCGTTACGATGGTACTCCTTTGTTTCCCGAACTGGGGCGCTGGGGTTATTTTTCAGGATACTCTGCCGGCTGGCGCGTGTCTGACGAAAGCTTTTTCAAAGACAATGTAACGGTATTGGACTTTTTAAAACTGAGAGCATCGTACGGTACTGCAGGGAACGATGCCATTCCTCAATTCCAGTACCTGGCAGGATATAATTATCCTTCGGGCACATATGTATATGGAGGCACAACGGTGTCGCAAGGCTTTACCGATGCAGGCATTCCCAACCCGGCTGTAACCTGGCAGCGCATTAAAACTGCCAACATAGGCGTGGAACTGGGCTTTTGGAAACGCTTGCTGGAACTGGAAATAGACGTATTTCAACGCGACCAGAAGGGGCTGTTCGGCAACCGGTCAACGCAAATCCCCAGTACGTTTGGTGCACTGCTGCCACAGGAAAATATCAATTCAGATATTGTAAGAGGGTTTGAAGTAGTGGTAAGACACAATCACCGCATCAATCAAATCAACTACAACGTATCTGCCAACGTATCGTTCAGCAAAAGAAAATGGGATCATTTTGAAACAAGAAACTTTACTTCCGACTACGATAAATGGATGAATGATGTGAACGGCCGTTATACCAACAGGGCAACCGGTTTTCTGAAAGCCATCGGTCAGTTCAAAAGCCAGGAGGAGATCGATAACGCACCCATACAGGATGGCAACGGCAACAGGACGTTGTTGCCCGGCGACATTAAGTTCGATGATTTCAATGGCGACGGGGTTATCAATACGCAAGACATACAACCCACCGGGTTGGGTACAACGCCCGAAATTATGTATGGCCTGAACCTGAATGTTTCGTGGAAGAAATTTAATGTAACGATGAATTGGCAGGGGGCAGCTAACTTCCAGGTGCATCTGCAGCATTTCCTCATTCAGCCATTTGCCAATGATATGAACACCTATGCCTATTTCTTAGACAGGTGGCGCCGTGCCGATCCAAAAGATCCCAATTCGGAATGGATACCCGGTAAATACCCCGCCACCAGGAACGATGGCACCCCCAATAACAATACCGCTTCCACTTTCTGGTTAAAGAATGCTACTTACCTGCGATTGAAAGCGTTGAACATTGGTTATACCATCGATTATCCCTGGCTGGGAAAAGCAGGCATCAAGCATGTAAATATTTTCATCAGCGGTCAAAACCTGCTCACTTTTACCGGGCTCGATTATATGGACCCGGAAACACCTTCAGGCAGGTTATCCGTATATCCACTGATGGCAACCTATAATGCAGGATTGAGCGTAACCTTCTAAAACCAATGACTATGCGACATAAACTCTTAATAATAATTATTATAGCTTTCGGACTTTCTGGTTGTTTAAAAAACGTGCTCGACAGAAAGCCGCTCAACAGGATTTCTGATGCGGATGTATGGTATTCCATCACTTTGGCAGAATTGTACCTCGTGCCGGTTTACAACGCCTTACCCATAGGATTTGGTCGCGGCGGAGCCACGCACGAATCAAATATGACAGACGAAGCATCACATCCCTATGCAGGTGTTACCGTAGTGAACAATTACGGTAATATAGGATTGGCTTTAAATACAGATGCGTATACGTCTATAAGAAGGATCAACTATTATCTGCAAATGGTCGGCACCGGTAGTTTAACGGCCGACCAGGTAAAAGCACAAACAGCGGAAGCCCGGTTTTTAAGAGCCTATTTTTATTTTGACCTGGCAAAGAAATATGGCGGTATGCCCATTATTACGGAACCGCAGAACGCAAACGATGACCTGGAAACCTTGCAGGTAGAAAGAAACAAGGAAGAGGAAGTATACAATTTTGTATTGTCGGAGCTGGATGCAGCAGCAGCCGATTTACCTGAAACCAGGGATGCGGCTAACCGTAACCGTGCGGTAAAAACAACCGCCCTGGCGCTGAAAGCAAGAGCGGCTTTATATGCAGCTTCTGTGGCCAAATTTGGTGCTGTGCAATTGAATGGTCTCCTCGGCATTCCGCAAGACAGGGCGGCGTTTTATTATACAGAAGCGTTCAATGCGTCTAAAGCGGTAATTGAAAGTGGAAAATACAGTTTGTATACCCGCAGCTACGATCCCGAATCGGGCAGCGGCGATGCGGCGGCGAACTTCACCGCTATTTTTACCGACAGGGACAATGCCGAGATCATTTTTCAAAAAAGTTACAGCAAGCCGGATAAAATGCACTCTTACGATACTTACAATTATCCGCAAAGCTTTAAACCCGGTTGTTGCGGCAACTCACAGGCACCCACACTCGAAATGGTAGAGTCGTTTGAGTTTACTGACAACGCCAACGGCACCCTGGATGTGGCGGGCAAAGAATTTAACAGCCCCGATGAGCTATTTGCCAATAAAGACCCCCGCTTTGCCGGCACCATCATGCGGTCTGAAACCCCCTTGCTTGGAAGAACCGTACAGGTATACCGAGGCATTTACGATCAGGGCGGCACGTTGTACGAAGTTGCCAATACGCCTTTTCCCGCCGATCCGGGCATGATGCAGGTCGGTCGCGATGGGCCCTATACCTTGGGTGATGTAGGCAAAACCGGTTTTTATGTGAAGAAATACCTGACCACTACCGAGGTAACGCCCGAAAATCAGTCCTATCAGAATTATATCGACTTCCGGTTGGCAGAGATGTACCTCACACTGGCTGAGGCTTCGTTTGAAGGAGACCTGGATCAGGCTGCAGGGCTGGCGGCTATTAATGAAATAAGAAAAAGAGCCGGAATGCCTGAGTTAGACGCTGCTGCGTTTACCCGTGCCCGTATCCGCAACGAAAGAAAAGTGGAGTTGGCATACGAAGACAAACGTTTCTGGGACATCAGGCGCTGGCGTATTGGAACTACTTTGTTTCAGAATACCAACATACATGCATTGTGGCCTTACCTGAAATATACAGGATCGGGCTACAAATGGATCTTCGTTAAAAAAAGCGGCGCACCGCTCGATAACGGTCAGTCGCGGGTATTCCTGGAGAGAGATTATTACAGCAATCTCGCCGGTTATATTGCCACAAATCCTAAAATTGAAAACAATCCCGGTTGGTAAACTTAAAAACAAGTACGATGAAAAAGCTTTTGTATATATGTTGTTGCATCGCTATTGCGTTCGCCGGCTGCAAGGCCGATAATTACGCCGGCCCCAATGCGGAGATCAACGGTAAAATTGTAGACAGTGAAACGGGAGCCCTCGTTCCCTCAGGTGGATCGGTGGCAGGAACCCTCGTTCGCTTCTACCAGAACAATGCTTCACAACCGCTCAACTATACTACTTTTCCCGATGGCACATTCTTCAATAAAGCGGTGTTTACAGGTTCTTATACTTACACAGCCGAGGGCGCATTTAAGCTGGTGAACAGCGATCCGCAATCCATTACCGTTACCGCCCAAACGCAGGTCGAAATTCCTGTTGTTCCCCACATCCGTTTAAACCTCACACAAGTGACTGCATCAGGAAGTACGGCCACTTACAAAGTGAGCTATGAAAAACTTGCAGCCGACCAGACTTTTGTAGAACTCGGAATTTCATGGGCAGATTACAAAAATCCCAACCGGCTGGTATACAAGGGAGGAAAAACTATTTTGGAAGATGTATCGTCTCAAAACCTCGAAACAGGCGAAAAAGAATATGAGCTCACCGAACTGGTATCCGGCAAAACATATTATATCCGCGCATACGGCCGCACCAACAATTCCGGGGCTTATTACAATTACTCTCCGCAGCTTGAGCTGCAGATTCCTTAAACTTGTGAAATCAATTGCTAAACTTTTAATTGAAAAACAATGATCAAAATGAAGAGAAACTTTTTTGTGTCGCTTACATTGCTTTCCCTCCTGTTATGCTGGGGTGTAACAGCGTGCAAGCATAAGCAGGATGCCCTGCCGCCATTGCTGTATCAATACCGCGCCACTAATATCACTCCCGATGAACCGGTATTGCTTGCGGGTTTTGCTAACCGGGCGGGCATGTCGGATACGGTACACCGGAAGCTGTATTCCTCCGCAGTGGTGTTCAAAAACGATACCACCACCACCTGCCTTATTTTTAACGACCTGATGGAAGTAGCACCCGAATACATTGCGCAGATCAAAGAACGGATTACAAAAGAAACCGGCTTGCCCGGCGGCCATATTTTTATCATGCAATCGCATTCTCATTCCACGCCCATTATGGATGGTATGGGACTGGGCTGGAGCGATGCCAATAAACGCTACCTGGCAAAAGCCGTAGATTCAATTGCCTCGAATGCTGTGGCGGCCATTACTGATACCGCCGCCTATGTTCCCGTTCGGTTGAATGTAGGAACAGGTCAATGTTTTATCAATACAAACAGGAGGTCTATTGATCCTGAAACCGGCGAGGCAGTGATTGGCAAAAGTGAAGAAGGCAATTGCGACAGAACGGTAAAAGCATTGCAGGTGACCGACCTTGAAGGTCATGTGTTGCAAACGATCTTCAATTATTCCTGTCATCCCGTTACGCTCGGGCATAAGAGCCTGGCAGTATCGTCTGATTTTGTAGGAAGCGCAGAAGATGTGGTAGCCCAACATTTTGGAGGAAAGGCATTGTTTATGACCGGCGCGAGTGGCGATGTGAATCCTGCAAACGGGTTAAGCGCCAACGCCAGGGTAGCCGATACCGAAGGGGCGAAGCTGGGCGATGCCGTGAATATTGCCACATTCGTTGCGGACAGCATGGGCAACGGGCTTAAAATTTTTAACCTGGAGGTGGCGCTGCCTTACCGCGATACTGCTATTACTGCTGCTTTTATCGACGAGCAGGTGACCATTAAATCGGCACAAAAAACCGAATTCGTGCATTGGAAAAAAGACGTGGAAGCCTGGGGCGGGATCATGAAACAAAGGCTGGCTGCCAATCAATCCTTACCTGCAGCGCGACTGATGAAGTTGGGTGGAGTACGGCTGGGCAACACGATTGTTGTTTTTACACAGGGAGAGTTCTTCAACAGCTATCAAACAAACCTTCGCAAAAAATTTCCCGGTGTAGCTATTTTGTTTGCCGGGTATACCAATGGAGAAGCCGGTTATGTACCCGACGGTGCCGCCTTTGCGCTGAAGGGGTATGAAGTTGACCAGGCGTATATCTATTTAAGAGAGCCTTCGCCGCTCACTGCGGAAACAGAAACCATTTTGTCGGAAGCGCTGGAACGCATTGTAAAAAATCTTTTATAAATCAATATTTCTGAAATCACGTTACATGAAAATTATCAGTGCATTGCTTTTGTTAGTTGCGGCAACATTTGTTTACGGACAGCAACCGCCGGTGTTGTTGACGGGAAAAGATCTGAAAGGTGGAGGATTTGACGGAGCGGTAACTTCTTTTTTTGACCAGGATGAAGTGAATGTGATCTATGCTGCATCTAACGGAAGCAAGGCAGTGGTAGAAGCCGTGTTCCAATTGCAGGAATTGCCACAGGAGCCGGTTTTAAAGATCAATGGCAGGTATCACGACGGCAACCTGCCGGATTGTGCGATACAGATCGCTGTGAATGATAAAATATTGTTTTCGGGAAACAGCGGATTCAAAAACGATGCATGGAGCGTGCGCGCCTACACCATTCCAAAAGATGTGTTGCAGAAAGGCACAAACCGCATCCGCATTCAGAACATTGTTGCCGAAGGCGCTGTTAATACCCCACCGTGGTTTATGCTCAGCAGGGTAGGGGTTGGTGAAAAGAATTTTGAGCTTGCAGCAGCACCTGATATATACAGCAACTTTTATGTAACGCTTCCCAAAGAAAAAAAAGCATTACCACCGCTTAGTAAAAACGGATTTAAACTGCGCGGCACAAAGGGCTGGAACTGGACACCTGAACAAACGTTAGAGGAAATTCCTTACCTGAAACAGTTTAATATGAATTTTTTCATGAACTGTTATACCAGCATGTTCGATTATCCAAACAGCAACGAATGGTGGAAACCTTTTTCGGAAGATTTTAAAAAGAAATATGAAACCATTGTTCAGGCGTGTAAGCAAAATGACATTGAGTTTTGTTTTGCGCTCAACCCTAACCTCTTTTCTGCAAGACATTTCGATTATAACAGTAAAAAGGACCAGGAAGATCTGTGGCAGCATTACAAATGGATGGCCGGACTGGGCGTCAACTGGTTCAGTGTGTGCCTCGACGATATTTCGAAAGGGTTGGATGCAGGCGGGCAGGCAAGAATGGTGAATACGCTGCTGAAACGTTTGCGTAAAATCAATCCCAAAGCGCAAATGCTGTTTTGCCCCACTATTTACGCCAGCTCCTATGATGTGAAAGGGATTAATGACAATGCCGCCTACCTGCGAACGCTGGCAAAAGAGCTGGATAAAGATGTGTATTGCTTTTGGACGGGCGATTTTGTATGTGGCCCCATTACCGAAGCAAAGGCAAAAGAGTTTAAATCGCTCATAGGGCATCGTTTGATCATCTGGGATAATTTTCCTGTAAACGACGGTTCACAATCCATGCACCTCGGTCCCGTTACGCTTCGCGACAAGGGGCTTGCCCAGCTTTGCGATGGGTATATGTCGAACCCAATGAGAACGCAAAGCCAGCTCAACCGCATTCCCCTGTATACCATTGCAGACTATACACTCGATCCTGAACAGTACGATCCTGAAGCTTCCATAGGGCAGGCGATCCTGCATTTAAGTTCAACTCCCGCGCAGGCGCAAACGCTGAAAAATGTTGTAGACATTTATTATGGATTTTTACTGAGCAAGGCCGTTCACAACTGCGGCTTTAATACTGCCCGCAGTACTTTCCAGGATTTATTGCGAATGAAGCATAGCTTTATGCCCGTATCTGCCTTTATACAGCATTTAAAAAAGATCCGCGAAGATCTTGCCGCTAACTTTCCCGGAAAATATACCGCCGAAATCAAAACAATCGACACCGACATTCAATGGATGGAACAAAAAGTTCAGAGCAAATATCCATTGTATACCCAGGCTCAACCATAAAAATTAAAAACAAAACAGTTTTATTATATCATCAAAATCTCCGCCATGAACCATTCAATCAATCGCCGCAAGTTCCTTAACAACATCGCCATTGCCGGAACAGGGCTGGCAATCGGGATGCCGCAAATAGTTTCGGCCGGAACTGCCAACACAAAACCAGCTATTTTAGGAGGCCCCAAAGCTCACGCTGCACCATTTGCAAGCTGGCCTGTTTTTGATGCTACAGAAGAAAAAGGACTTACAGAAGTGCTGAAAAGCAAAGCATGGGGCAGATTGAACGGGGGAGTGATGGCAAAGTTTGAAACAGAATACAGCAAGCTTTTGGGTGCAAAGCACAGCCTGGGTGTATCGAGCGGCACCAGTGCGCTTTCCACCATCCTTGGAGCGTTAGATATAGGACCCGGCGACGAAGTAATTATTCCTGTATACACATTTGTTGCAACATACAATGTGGTTGTATTGAATTATGCTCTACCCGTTCTCATCGATACCGACCCGGAAAGTTTCCAGATCGATGCCACTAAAGTGCAGGCTGCCATTACTCCGCAAACCCGCGTAATTATGCCGGTGCATATAGGTGGCTCGCCTGTTGACATCGATGCATTTATGGCATTGGGCAGCAAAAATAAAATACCCATTATCGAAGATGCCTGCCAGGCACATCTTGCAGAATGGAAAGGAAAGAAAGTTGGAAATTTCGGGTTGGCAGGCGCCTTCAGCTTTCAGTCATCCAAAAATCTCAACTGTGCCGAAGGGGGTGCTATTACCAGCAATGATGAAGCGTTTATTCGTACCTGTTATACCTTTCATAACCAGGGGCAGGGCGGAAAATCTACCGCATACACACCGGGTGTAGGCACCAGGGGAACCAACCTGCGCCTCACAGAGTTCCAGGGAAGTTTGCTGCTGTCGCAGATGACCCGCGTTGTTGCACAAAGCAACCGCCGTTGGGAAAATGCACAGTACCTTAGCCAGTTGCTGAAAGACATTCCCGGAATAATGCCCGCTAAATTATATCCCGGCACCACCAGGAGTGCTTTCCATCTGTATATGTTCCGTTACGACAAGAACCATTTTGCAGGTTTGGATCGGTCGAAGTTCCTGGAAGCCTTATCTGCCGAAGGCATTCCCAACTCAGTTGGATACGGGCAGATGAATAAAGACAGTTATGTAACAGGTTTGGCCAGCAATAAGCATTACCTGAAAATTTACGGCGAAAAAACAATGAAGGAATGGCTGGAACGCAATCAGTGTCCGCAAAATGATGCACTGACCTCTGAGCAGTCTGTCTGGCTGTTTCAGAATATGCTGCTGGGCACCAAAAAAGATATGGAGCAGATTGCTGAAGGCATCCGTAAAATACAAAAGTATGCAGCGGAGATCGCCAAAAAATAAGGAACGAAGCAACGTGCGATCAATTTTATAAGAGAACGTTCGTATGACCGGATAGGCTGCTAACACGCACGGATAAGTTTTTATGGGAGGGATTGGCTTTGCTGATCCCTCTTTGCATTTGACGCGGAGATTGAACCTGATTTACTCAGACCGCCGGTGTAAACTGCGACAACTCAAATATGCCTAAGCGTTTCTCAATGTCAGCCACTCTATTTACCATGCCATCAAACCCATCTTTTCCAAAACGTTTGTGTTCATTTTCTTCAAATGCTTCGCCCAGCGAGTCGTATTCATGTTGAGACACAATTTTACGGAATGCAGGAAAGAGTACCGTGTCTTCCCTGGCTTCGTGTGGACGGTACATATAATTGAAAGTGCCAAGTGCTGCTGCCAGTTGCTGTTTTTCGCTTTCGGTTGCCGAAGCAGACTGGCATAAGTGCATGATTTGATCGGTGAGCCGCCTGCCCGCCTGGTGCTGGGCTAATAAAATATTCACCAGGTCTTCCAACTGATGTGCCTTTTTAAATCTCGGGAACAAATAATCTTCCTCCTGCTTTTCGTGGTAGTCTTCCACAAAAGTCCGGATAATGCCAGCGGCGCCCGCCAGCGTTTCTATTGGAAATGCTTGTTGATTGATTAGCTGAAGCCTGCAGTGATCGTATATCAGCAGTATCCGGTTTAACAAGCCATGCTCCTGCATCAGGTCTTCCGGTGGCGATACTTCTTTTTCTTCACCTTCTTCTTTTTCTTTGCAGGCTGTCAGCAGTCCCGTTCCCGTTGCACCCGATACCAGCGTAATTTTTAATCCTTGTAGAATAAAATGCCTTCGGCCGTTGTAATCATTCCTTTGATTGTTTGCTGCTGGTTGGTTTGACTTTTTCATAACGCGGTTTTATCGGGCAGAGTGAGTAAACGCCAATGTCCGTAGTAATTACAAACTGCGTACAACAAGCGGGCCATCTGTGCCATGTTGCGATATTCTTTGGTGTATGATTCGTTAACGGGCGAAACGTTTATCAGCCTGTTGTTTGCGCAATGCAAAAAATAAAAGTCGGCAATGGTCGTTTTTGCCTTATATTATAGGATATTGCGTTACCTACATTATGTTTCGTCACCTTGGTTCTAAACGGACTTATCTGCACAACCTACGGTTAGCAACATTACTGTGTTTTACAGCAGGCATAGTGAATGGCGCTGGATTTCTTGCCTTTATGGTATTAACCACCAATGTAACCGGGCATGCGGCGCTGCTTGCGGTGCGGCTTGCAAAAGGCAATTTGCATGCTGCCGGCATTGTGGCATTGTGGCTGGTAATTTTTTTGTTAGGAGCTTTTTTATCCAGCCTGTATACCCAATGGGTAGGACGAAACAAATTCCACGCTTATACATTGCCGTTACTAACCGAGATCTTTATTTTATGCGCAGTGGCTGTATATGGAAATCGATATGACGGCTCGGTGGCAAAAATGGAACTGTTTGCCGGAAGCCTGCTTTTTGCCATGGGTTTGCAAAATGCACTGGTGTCCATGGTTTCCGGATCGGTGGTGCGAACCACCCATTTAACAGGAGTGGTTACCGACCTGGGCATCGATTTATCGTTTATGTCGTTGTCTGGAGCCGCTGCAAAACCCGAATTGAGAAAGAGGATCTCGCTGAGGATCATGATCATTACCTCTTTTCTTTTTGGCGGATTTGCGGGAAGTTACCTGTTCACCTTTATCAGGTACTATGTGTTTTTTATTCCTGCACTTATATTGATCATCGCTATTTTTTATGATTACTTCAGGGTGAAATGGCTGTTGAGATGGAGGCGAAAGTCGCGGCTTCACTTCAGAAAGCTGCATCACAAATCTTAGATTCACTTGCGTTGGTTGAAAAGAAACCGGATTGACAATGTTCAGTTGCAGGTGTGACAACAATCAGGTATTTGAGGTGGCGCCTGAAATACCTTCGGTCCTATGATCGTAAAATTAACAGATACACAAATTGAAGAGCTCCTCTCTCGTCAACTGGTGGGACGAATTGGTTGTATAATCCACAATACGGTATACGTTGTGCCGATAAGCTATGTATACAAAGACAATTGTATTTACGCTCACACCTACGAAGGTTTAAAACTGGAAGCAATGCGCTCCAATCCTGCTGTGTGTTTTGAAGTGGACGATTATTCGGACATGGCTAACTGGCAAAGTGTAATAACCTGGGGAAAATTTAAAGAGATTACCGACAACACGGAAAGGGCTGTAGCCATTCAATTACTGGCGCAACGAAGGCTGCCCGTTCCCTCAAGTGTTACCACCCGCATCAGCGCAAGCTGGCCATTTTATGAAGAAAATTCCGGCCAGGTAAATGGCGTCACTTTCAAAATAGTATTGGATACCAAAACCGGCAGGGGCGAAAGTTACCACGACGCACCGCGGTTAAATGGCTAAGCGGTAATAGGCTGCTTGGGAAATCTCTTCGGGTGCGCATATGGTTGAAATTTGAAAAAATCAACGAGCAGAAAGCAATGGCCGCACTTGAAAAAAGTTTCAAATCCATGTAAATTCATATCAAACCGGTCAGGACAAATCTACCAATTTAGAGAGAGAAACCTCGAAAGCATTTGCAATTTCAAATAAAGTAAAAAGTGTTAGGTTAATCTTGCCATTTTCCAGTTTCTCAATGGCTTGGCGGTTTTTATTGCATGCCCTTGCCAGGTCGGACTGAGTTCACCTTCTTTGTTCACGAAGTTTTACAATTCGTTTGCCTAATTCTTTTTTTAGTTTATCTCGACTCACAGATCAAATGTCCTTTTATTTGTCGGCAACTTTGTCATATAATTATATGACAATGATGAATCCAGGAAAACTCAAAATTCATACAAAATATCGGTCGAGCGCTTACGGTGGGGTAACCATTCCCGAAATGAGGCTTGAAGATAAATGGCTTGGCGGAACTTGGCTTTAAACAGGGGCAAAGAGTAAATATAGAACAAGGAAAAAATAGATTAATAATTACAATCGAGAAAGGACAACCATAGCCATGCTGGCTGTTATTGATCATTCTTAATGAGAATAAAAAAATAAAAGACTTTTTTGTCTTTTATTTTTTATCTTTTATCTTCGTTTATCTAAAACGATGCTCATGCTATTTCTCCTGCAAATTAAACGGGCGGGCAGATGGTTTCTTTCAACGCGCCCATTCTGCAATAGCCTTCCGAAAGTTGTTGCGTTTAGCAATCGCCTTAACAGCTTCAATCCTTTGCCTTAGGCATACAGTAACTTTTTATGGTGCTTCATTAACATACCCTGTAATCTGTACACTTATCAACCATTTTTGCCACAATGAGATACCTGACAGTCGTCCTTTTCTTTTTACTGCTTAGCATTGTATTCATAAATGCATGTCGTACTTCGGACGAAAAGACAATCGAGACTTCGTCTAAATCCCCATTACCTGCCGTCGGCACTATTTCTGCGTTGCCGCTCGATTATACTTCACCGGAAAACAACCCTTCCTCCCCCGAAAAAATTGAACTTGGCCGCCTGTTGTTTTACGATCCCATTTTATCGGGAGGCAAGGACGTGGCCTGCGCCAGTTGCCACCATCCTGAATTTGGATATGCAGAAAGCCTGGAATTATCGATTGGCGTAAATGGTAAAGGGCTGGGTGAACGCAGGAATTTCAACACAAATAATGATATTCCCTTTACAAAAAGAAATGCTCCTTCCTTACTGAATGTTGCTTTCAATGGCATTAATGAAAAAGGCCATTACACGCCCGAAAAAGCGCCTATGTTTTGGGACATACGCGCCCAAAGCCTGGAGCAGCAGGCTATGATGCCTGTAAGTACTTTTGAAGAAATGCGCGGACATCATTTCGAAGAAAAAGACATCAAAAACGAAGTCACTCAAAGGGTAGCGCAAATACCACAATATCGAAAATTGTTTAAAGAGGCTTTCCCCGGTAAAACAGAGATCACAGATACGCTTATCAGCTTTGCACTTGCCACTTTTCAGCGATCACTTGTTGCAAACAATTCCCGGTTCGACCAGTATATGCGCGGCGATAAAAAAGCAATGTCGAGCAGGGAAATCGACGGCATGAACCAGTTTATCAAAACAGGGTGCGCACGCTGCCACAACGGGCCCATGTTGTCTGATTTTAAGCCGCATGTATTAGGAGTGGTGGACAACGAAAAACTTCCTTCCTCCGATTCCGGATATCTTCAAACATATGCATTTCGCACCCCTTCGCTCAGGAACCTGCGGTTTACCCGTCCCTATATGCATAATGGTAAAATAGCCACGCTCGACAATGTGATGTTCTTTTATGAGGATCTGAAGGGCAAACCGCTTCCCAATCCGCATGTTTCCAAAGCGCAGCTCGATTCGCTTGCCGTTATATTAACCGTAGAGTTTAAAGACCTTGACAACATCGTGGAATTTTTAAACACACTGAATGATGATAAATACGACAGGAAAATTCCTGCTGCTGTGCCAAGCGGTTTACCGGTAGGAGGGAACATCAAAAACTAATATGCCTGTTGGGCATTTCAGAGTGATGCTCCAGGTGTTTTTCAGAACTCATCCCCGTAGTTCTTTAGTGACGCACATGGACAGAATAATAAAAGATATTTTTGTCTTTTATTATGGTTGATGCCTTAGCTTTGTACCATAAAACTGGTGAATGTTTTCAAGGACTTGCGAATATGCAATACGTGCGATGATTTTCATCGCTCAAAAATCCAGAGACGGTAAAAAGACGGGCATTAAGGAAATAGCGAAAAGCATTGATTCGCCTGAGCATTTCATTGCCAAAATTTTGCAGGACTTAGGCAGGAGAGGATTGTTGCAATCGCTGAAAGGACCCAATGGCGGCTTTTACCTAGATGAAGAAGCGCTCGATTGTTCATTGGCTGATATTGTGAAAGTGGTTGACGGAGACAAGCTGTTCACCGGTTGCGGGTTGGGGTTGAAGCAATGTTCGGAATCGCATCCCTGTCCGATACATCATGAATTTAAAACGGTAAGAAAAAAAATCCAGGTAATGTTAGAAAAGGCGAAGCTTGGAGAGTTTACCGAAGAGCTGGAACAAAGTTTAACCTTCCTGAAGCGCTAGCAATTTTATGAACAGATGAGCGTCCGTAAACTTTCTTTCCAGGAGCAGGTACGGTAACGCGTTAGCACGATAATATGATCAGTACAACTACCCGACAATCTGTAGCAATAGCCTGCCTGTTTACCTGGATAGGGTTTGTATGTGCGATCAGTTTTATGGAGGCATGGTTGAAATTTCACGCGCCGGGAGTAACGCTTCCCATAGGTTTAGGAATTGGAAAGCTGGTGTTTGGTGCGCTCAACAAAGTGGAATGGGGATTTGCCCTAGCCGTAGTGGTGAGTGCTGCAATGTACAGCAAGTCTCTATTCACCGCAGCCAATATTTCATTGTTCGTTATTATAGCCATTCTTATACTGCAGACAGCGTGGTTGCTGCCGGCATTGGATGCACGTGCAACGCAATACATAGAGGGGCAGCAGGTACAGCCGTCTAAACTGCATTTGTGGTTTGTTGGAGCTGAGCTGCTCAAGGTGGTGAGCCTGTTGGTTGCGGCAATATCACTTTTTAAGCGATCCTGAAATGCGGAACGGCTAGGGAAGCTGTTGTTGTCATATTTGAAAAGCGTTATTAAAAGATCAGGAATGAAAAGGCATGAAAGTATTGTAACTCTTTCAAAAGATCATCATTTTGGATTATTGTTTTGCTGGAAAATAAGGCAAGGCGTAAAAAGGCAGGTGCCTCCTGACAGGATACTACCGTATATAGAATATTTTTGGAGCAATCATTTACAACCACATTTTGAAGCGGAAGAGACGCTGCCGTTTGCCGCAGTGCAGGACGATTTGGTTGACCGTGCCATTGCGGATCATAAACACATAGAGCAGTTGGTGAAAACTATAACAAGCGTGGAGCCTGTTGTGCTGGCGCAGCTCAACACGTTGGCAGATGCATTGGACAGCCATATCCGTTTTGAAGAAAGGGTTCTGTTTCCCCATCTGGAAAAAGCACTCTCGTCGGAAAAACTGGCCTGGCTGGGAGCGCAATTACGGCAAATACATTCAACCAATGAAAAGGATAATTATCCTGACGAATTTTGGATGAAGGAAGCGTAAGTATATCAGTCTCTTTTATTGGAGTTTTATAGTGTGATGTCAGAAAGATATAGGAGAGTACATTTGTTTTCATCCCGAAAGCTACAGTCGGGAAAATAAAATTAGCTTTTTGCATCGCTTCACAACGCCTGCACCATGGTGCTTTATTTCTTCCTTGCGTGTACCAATAATCAACAAGTATGTTTCAATATGTTTAGTATAGGTATAGTTTTCATTTTATGTCTTGAGCGTTCTATTTTCTGATACATCATTCCTATACCGTTGTATTTTACTTGAAATATTGTTGTTACTAACTAACGTATATGCATAGGTATAGGTAAATACTTAATCCCTGTTATTAAAATATTTTTTATTAAAAAAATGTTAACCAGTTGTTACAAATTCAAAAAAATAATTTTACGTTTGAATTCCCTAAACCAAGACAACTCCAATGCTATTCCGCAGTATCGCTATAAAGTTGCTTTCCAACGCTTATTTAGCGATATTTTTATTTTCATTTATTGGTTTATGTTATTCTCAGGATAAATTACCCACGTTTCCAAAATCATCAACCAGCATTTTTCCAGGAAGTACTGACGGAAAGCAGGACACTTCGTTTACACATAAACGTACATCTGTACGCGATTCTCTTTTATCAGTAAAGCGTACCATTTCGGATGGATGGAAAAGCATGCTGAAAAAAGACACTTCCGGGTTGCCAAAAGACAGTCTTCGTGGTGTTGTACAGAAGCTACCTTCAAAAGATTCTGTGGGCAGGCTTGCTCTTAAAGAACTGGGGTACGACAGCAGCACAATGAACAAAGACAGTATGCTGCGCAGGCTCCGCCAACTGCCCGCCCAACAAATTAAAAATGTAGTAAGCCCCTTTAGAGACCAGTTCAAACGACCCGACCCCAAAACCCTTAAGAACAAATTAAGCACCCTGCTGCCCTACGAGCTGGAAGACCCCTCGTCGCTGGCACAGGTAGGCGGTGGTTACATCCAGTACAACTACCTGTTCCGCTCCGCCTTGGACACTCCCTTTGTAGAGTCCAACCTCGGGCAGCACATGATCACCGCCGGGCTTGATTTTGCCGTAGCCGACATACCCTTTAGGTTAACCTACTATGGCAGGCAAAGCAACTCGCAATACCTCCGCGATTACCACGATTTCCGCGTAGAGTTCAATGGACCCCGCTTCAGGCAGCTCCGCCAGCAACAGCTCCGCAAAAAACTTACCGGTGCCCTGCAGCAACTCCAGCCACCCCAGCTCAACAACCAGCTCAAAGGCAACCTCCAGAAAATACGCGAGCTCCGTAACCTGCTCAACAGCAAAGAATGGCTCAATAAATACCTCGAAAGCAAAAAATACCTCGCCTACCGCGACCAGCTCCCCACGGAGCTTCCCAACAAAGAAGCCGTGATCAGAGCCGCAGAAAATTTTGTAAAGCTCTATGAAGAAAAACAACGCCTCAGTAGCTCATTGCAACACCAAACCGATTCGCTCCAGGCTCTTTACAACGGCAACCTCCGGAAAATACAACAGTTGCAAAAATTGATCGATGGCAACCTCTATACCGAACAAGGCACCCAACGCATCAGCAAAGAGCTGCAGAAAGCCGGTGTAAAAGACAAAAAAACACAACGCCTCCTCAATACCGCTTACGCCATCCGCACCCTTGCCATAGGCAGAACCCTGCCCCGCATGAGCAACCTCACCGTTAACAACCTCAACGTGTCCGGCATCAACTTCGAATACAATGCCAACAACCTCTACCTCGCCCTTACCGCCGGTAAGATAGACTTCAGGACCCGCGACTTCCTGTACGGCAAACCCTCCCCCGTTAAACAACAGGTATATGCAGGCAGCATCGGCTACGGGCTCAAAGAAGGCAACCACCTCATTGTAACCGGTTATACCGGTCGCAAACAAATAATTTCCAACAGCGGGCTCGCCTCCTCACCTTTGAGCGGCATGAGCCTTGAAGGACAATGGACGATTGGTCAATACCTCCGCCTCACCGCCGAAGCAGCCCAGTCCACCAGCCCCGTATATGCCTCCCCGCAAGGCAATAAAACACAAGGCTTCCGCCTCAACGACCATACCAACAAAGCCTATTCCATAAAAGCCTACAGCTATATTCCCCAAACCCAAACCCGGCTCGAAGGCTATTACCAGAAAACCGGCATCAACTTCCAGAACTTTACCAACTACCGCGTCAACGCCAATGCCAGCACCTGGAACATCAGGGCAGAACAATACCTTTTCAAACGTCAGCTCAGGGTAATGGCTGCTGCCAGGAAAAACGATTACAGCAACCCCTTTGTGCTGCAGCAGTACAACAGCAATACCGTATTCAAATCGCTGTCCGCCACCTTCCGCCGCCGCAAACTACCCTCCCTCACCGTAGGGTATATGCCCTCTTCCCAATACACCATCATCGACAACCAGGTAGCAGAAAACCGCTACCAGTCACTCAACATACATATAGCACATGCTTACAAAATTGGTTTAATGACTGCCAACGGCAGCGTGATGTACAACCGCTTTTACAACTCCGGCACCGACACCAGCTTTGTATACTACAATGCCAACCAGTTCTATACCGCCCACCAGTTCATCTTTAACCTGTTCACCGCCAATGTAGGTTATGCAAGAACAGCCAACCAACAATATTCCCTCGATGTAATGGAAGGCGGACTCTCCATTACCTGGTTCAAAAAACTAGTAGCAGGCTTTGGCGCCAAGATCAATCAATACAATCAAACTGAAGTAAAAACAGGCGGTTATTTCAACCTCCGCTGCAACTGGCCCGCCCTCGGCGATCTCAGCCTCTGGTACGAAAGCGGCTACCTGCCCGGCGCCGCCCGCTCACTGCTTAAAAACGAATGGTTCACACTTGGGTTCACCAGGTACTTTAATAACAGGATTAAGTTATGAGAATATTCATCACCTACTTATTATTGATAAACGGACTCGTGTCCGCCGCGCAGGTCATTGTTACCCCCCAGTTACAACGCACCGGCATACTCCAAAAGCAACAGCTCTGGAACATGCTGCTCACCAACACCGCCCAGGCTGGCGTAGATGGTCACCTCGAAGTAGTGCTCGCCGATATACAAACCGGGCAACCCATCCTCAGCGGTGTAGGGAAAACCTTTTCCATCACTCCCGGCAATATGCAGGTCAATGCCGCCCTCATGGAGCCCATCCAGTATACCCAGCTCAACGGCAACTATGTAATAGAACCCGGACCCAACGGCTTTCTCCCCCTCGGCAACTTTTCCATATGCATCAGCTACTTCAGACATGTACACGATGCCGTAGACCAGTTGGCAGAAGAATGCGACTTTATAGAAATAGAACCCCTCAGTCCCCCGCAACTCGTACTACCCTGGAACGAAGCCCAGGAGACCCAGATCAACCCCTCCTTCAGCTGGCTGCCACCAGCCCCCGCCAGTTTTTTCAGCAACCTGAGATACGATATTGATGTAGTAGCAATCAACCCCGGTCAATCCGCAGCCGATGCCATCCAGCAAAACATTCCCCTGCTCCACCAGGCACAGCTCGTACAAAGTTACCTGCTGTATCCCACCAGTTCCCCACCGTTGCAGGTAGGCAAACAATACGCCTGGCGCGTAACCGCCACCAGCAACGGCGCCGTTGTGTCCCGCAGCGAGATATGGGAGTTCACCATCATCAGTGAAAACGATCTTCCAAAGATCAAAACCAATAACCTGCCCTATATCAAACTGGTAAAAGACGAGCTGCCCGCTTATTCACTACAGGTAGATTACCTCAAGTTCGATTACCTCAACGAAGCAGCCGACAGCAGCTGGAACATCCGCGTGTACGATCTCACCAGCGGCAGCAACGACACCATCCCGTTGCGTGCCGATACCATCCCCTTGAAATACGGGCAGAACCTGGTGAACATAGATCTCACCGGACAGAACAGTTTTACGCCCCAGCATTTTTACCTGCTGGAGCTCCGCAATACCAGGAGTGAGATATGGCGCATGCGCTTTGAGTTCAGAAGAAAAGAAAACAATCAGTAACCGAAAAGACATTATCTGCGATATGAAACTTTTATCAAGAAACGGTGTACAAAAAAGCGTTGCCTCCTTGCTGTTAGGCGTAATGTGTGTGGAAACGATCATGCCGGTTCAGGCACTGGCAATGAATGCCCGCCAAACCAAGATAACCTATTCAAAACCCTACAAGCCATTGGTACTTCCTGGGGCTAACCAACCAGTTGATCCGAATGCAGATTATAGTACCCCGCGGTCAGCTATGAGCGATCAGCTAACAGAGGTGAGCATGCGTAAAGCAGCGATGCCGGAAATGAACGAAACAATAAAGAAGTTACAACAGCCCACCATTGGCGGACCCGGTCAGCCGGAGATGAGCAGCTTTAAAAGTGTGAATGCAGATAACATGGTGGATTTGTTTACGGGAGATTTTTCGTACAATATTCCACTGCTGGATGTAGGCGGTTACCCGGTAAACATCCATTACAACGGCGGACCTACCATTGACCAGGAAGCAAGCTGGGTGGGACTTGGCTGGAACGTTAACCCGGGAACGGTAAGCCGTTCCATGCGGGGCTTGCCCGATGATTACAATGGTACAGATACGATTAAACGCATACAACGTATTAAGGAGAATAAAACAGTGGGAGTAGGCGTTGGCGGAAACCTGGAAATATTTGGTGGAGCCTTGAATTTGTATATTAATGGAGGAGTGTTCAACAATACTTATAATGGTTGGGGGTTAGAATATGGTGTAAATGCATCTCTCAGCGCAGGCAAAGACAGTAAAGGTCCTTTAACGGCATCGTTAGGACTAAACAACAACTCTCAATCAGGTATTGATGTTTCTCCGGGAATAGGTGTAAGGCTTTCTCAGCACGAAAGCTTAATTCAGCCTTCTGGCAGCCTTAGCACCAACTACAATTCCAGGAGTGGTATCTCCGGGCTTCAATTTGGCACGCAGGTCTCTGCCAGTATAAAATCCAGCTTAAAAGATAAGGAAGGCAACAACAGATACATATCAACTGGTAGTCGCAGTGTAAGTTCGTCATCCATATCGTTTGCTACTCCCGCATATTCACCCACTATTCAAATGCCTTTTACCAGCACCAACTTTAGTTTCAATACAAAAATTGGTGGTGAAATATGGGGCGCTCATCCCAATTTCAACATTTCAGGTTATGTGAGCAAACAGGAAATTGCTGACGAGGATACGCTACAGCGCCTGCCGGGTTATGGCTTTCTGTATTATACGAATAGTACAAGCGATGCGCATGGGTTGCTGGATATGAATAGGGAAAAAGAACTCTTCTTCAACCAGAAAACTACTCCTCATATCGCTATTCCGCAATACACGTATGATGCATACAGCATCTCAGGCGAAGGTACTGGTGGCATGTTCCGTCCATATCGAAGTGAAGCAGGCTATATACGTGATCACCAGTTGCAGACCAAAAGCAAAAGCGACCACCTTGCCATTGACCTTGGATTCGGTGGTTATTTTAAAGGTGGTACCGACCTTAATGAAACCATTGCCACTACCCGTAATGGCGCCTGGAAATCGGAGATAACGCCCAACCTCGAATTTCAAAAAGCTGACACTACTTTCCAACCGGTATACTTCCGCAATCCCGGAGAAAAAACCAGCAATACACTGGCGTATTATCATTCTGTAGGCGGAGATAGTACGGTACGCATTAAGCTCACGAGTGAAGATAAAAACAGGAAAGTAACCGCGGTGAACCAGTTGATGGCTTATTCACCTAATCTGAGAGATACCAGGAATATTCCTGTTACCGGTCCGTTGGTAAAAAAACAGCGTGACAAAAGAACACAGGTTATTACTTACAAAACAGCAGCCGAAGCCAGTACACTAGGATTGGATGAAAGAATACGTTCTGTTACCGAAAATCATATCCCCATTGGTGAATGCGGGGACACGGTTTCACTTCCCCGTGTAGATGAGATGCGCAAAGCGCACCATCTTTCAGAAATAACTGTACTGAATGCCGATGGCAGGCGATACATTTATGGTTTGCCCGCCTACAATGCAGAACAGCAGGATGTAACCTTCGCCATCAGCGAGGAAACCGAACAATCAAAAGTAAACAGGGGACTTGCAGATTACGAAGCTGGGAAAGACAACAATGCTGCCACCAACAACAAGGGCAAGGACAATTTTTTTAGCAAAGACATCATGCCCCCCTATGCCCATTCCTTTTTACTCACGGGGCTGGTATCGTCCGATTATGTAGACATTACCGGCGACGGCATTACCGACGACGATCTGGGCGACGGCGTAAAGTTCAATTACACGATGGTGTACGGCAAAGCACCCGGAAAAACCTTTTATCGCTGGCGCACTCCTAACGAGCAGAACAAGGTGAACTACAATGAAGGGTTGAAAACTTATTCGCGCGATGACAAAGGCACTTACATGTATGGCAAAAAAGAAGTGTGGTATCTCAACTCCGTATCTTCTAAAACCATGATCGCCGTATTCACGATTTCAGATAAACGCGAGGACGGTCTGGGTATTATAGATGAGAATGGAGGTATCGATGCTACGCAAAAACTGCGAAGGCTGGAACGTATTGATCTGTATTCCAAACCCGACCTGGTGAAAAACGGGACAAACGCCAAACCTGTAAAATCGGTGCATTTTGAATACGATTATTCACTGTGTCGCAATACGATCAACAATACGGGTAATCCTGTTGATAAAAATGGTAATACGGTTGCGTCCGGCAGCAGCAGCAATGTAAACAAAAACAAAGGAAAACTCACACTCAGGAAAATATGGTTCTCTTACAACGGCAATTACAAAGGCGTTAAAAACCCATATGTATTCAACTATGGGCAGGTAAAAGAAGACCAACCGGCAGACAAATACAATCCTGAGCACAACAGCAAACATTACGACCGGTGGGGCGGGTACAAAGATCCTGCTTCTAATCCTGCGGGGTTGAACAATGTCGACTATCCCTATGTGGTACAGGACTCTGCCAAGGCTGCCGACTATGCCAATGCGTGGAACCTTACTGACATCAAGTTGCCATCTGGTGGCTTAATGAAGATCAGTTACGAAGCCGATGATTATGCTTATGTGCAAAACAAACGTGCCATGCAGTTGTTTCAACTGGCGGGCTTTGGCAGCTTGTCAACTGCAACTCCGGTAGAGGCTTTATATAACGGCGCTGTAGAAAACGAATATATGTTTATTAATGTAACCGAACCGGTGTACAGCAAATCAGACATATATCGGAAATACCTGGAAGGTGTAAGAAAAATATTTGTCAAGATCGCAGTGCAGATGCCATCCGATCGATGGGGTGGGGGAAAGGAATTTATTCCTACCTGGATAGAAATAGAAGACTATGGTGTGGTTGCCAATAATGAGAAAAGAATCTGGATAAAACCTGCCAGGGTAGATGGAAAGCACCCACTCATTATGGCAGCGCTACAGTTCCTGAAGCTCAACATCCCTTCCAAGGCTTATCCATCCTCAGAGATGGGAGATAAGCTCACTTTTGCAAACCTGGTTACCATGCTGGTATCTGCAATTCCAGAAATAAACAAAATGGTAAAAGGGTTTTACAATGCAGGTAAGGGCCTCACCTGGTGTAAAGTAACCGATCCTCTTCAATCGTTTGTGCGCCTGAACAATCCTGTTTACAAAAAGTATGGTGGCGGTTACCGCGTAAAACGGGTAGAGGTGTTCGACAACTGGAACACAATGACGAGCCAGCGCGGAGCCAGTTACGGCCAGGATTATTTGTACACCACTACGCAGGTTGTTACAAAAGACACAGTAGTAGCCGGTGTTCGAAAATTAAAACGCGACACGCTTATTGTCAGCAGCGGAGTTGCCAGCTATGAGCCCTTTATAGGTGGAGAGGAAAATCCTTTGCGCGAACCTGTTGAATACGAAGAAAAGTTATCGATACTCGCGCCTAAGCACTACCTCTATTCGGAAAAACCACTGGGAGAAAGCTTTTTCCCCGCAGCGTCGGTAGGGTATAGCAAAGTACGGGTACGCACCATTCACACCAAAGCCAAATCAGCCAACGGCTGGCAGGAAACGGAATTTTTTACCACCAGGGATTTTCCAACCCGTGTTGAACACTCTCCATTAGACGGTGACAGCAAGCGCCCTTATAATCCGCCGCTACGAAATCTTTTCAAAGTAAATACTATCAGAAATCTGACCATTTCACAGGGCTTTAAAGTGGAGCTCAACGATATGAATGGAAAAATGAAAGGGCAGGCCAACTATGCAGAAAACGATCCTGACAATCCAATCCAATATACAAAAAACTATTACAAGGTAGACGACGAAAAAGCGCCGGCCCAACATTTAAACAATACGGTATGGGTGGTAGACTCGCTCAACGGCAGTATAAACCGAAATGGCGTGATAGGACTGGATATTGAAATGATGACCGATATGCGCGAGCAATTTTCGCATACCTTTTCCACCAACCATCAAACCAATATTGATGTTATACCGGCTGCTATTTTTCCTATACCACTGATTATTCCAACATACTTTCCCATTAGCCATAGAGAGGAAAACACTTTTCGTTCGACAGCCACGGTAAAAATCGTGCAGCGCTATGGCATTCTCGACAGTGTAGTCGTGGTAGACAAAGGCAGCGCTGTTACCACTAAAAACCTGGTGTACGACGCGGAAACGGGCGACGCGGTGGTGAGCCGCACCAACAACGAGTTCGACGACCCGGTATACCAGTTCAATTATCCTGCGCACTGGGCTTACAGTGGCATGGAACCAGCTTATAAAAACATCGATGCCGTATTTACCGGTAAGCAATTTATTGAAGGAAAGATCTCCAACGCTGATGGGAGTTTTTTTGATGTAAAACGCTTTTTTGAAAGTGGCGATGAAATCATTCTTCAAAATTATCGCGAGTTATCCGGCATCACCAATGTACCAGGCGATTGCCCTAAATACAACTTTGGGGATCTCATAAATGTTCCCAAAAAAATATGGGTGCTTGATGCAGCTAAAGCAAAGGAAAAGCACCACGGACTGTATTTTATTGACGAAAATGGTAAACCATATACCGCTCAGATCAATGTGAACGACGGCGGCAGCATGCGCATTATCCGCTCCGGTAAACGGAATATGCTCGGTGCTGGTGTGGGCAATATTGTGTCGATGAAAAATCCTGTAAAAGAAATTACAACCGGAAGGTTTAAGATTGTGATAGACAGCACGCTCGATATCATCAATACGGCAGCTACTGCCTACAAAGATCTTTGGCAGGTAGAAAAAAGCTTTTATGCAAAGGATAGTGTGGTGAGGGTGTATAAGGATTTCTCTGGAATTGAGTTAGAGGGCAATGTTTCCACTTTCGTATTCGACGTGGCAGGTACCAGTGATGTTCGCCGTAGAGAGTTTATCCTCAATTCAAAATTTATGACTGCAAGCCTTGACGTTATCCGTAAAGACGGACGCAGGAAGCCGGCGAGATCAATAACGACGAAAAGCCAGGTGCAGTTTGATTTCTCACAAATTCCATCCGATGCGGTTATCACAGCAGCGGAATTACAATTGACCCGAAAAGTGCCAGCAGGATTTTTGCCGCAAGTCACGGAAAATTCGTTGAAAAGTTACGATTGGAACACTGCAACTGAGCATTATACAGGAGATTCAGAAGCCTGGTTTAAACAAACAATATTAAACATACCTGGCTATTATCTTACAGGGTCTGATAACAATTTAATCGAAATAGTGCCCGGAACGTACAATTACCCTTGTGCCGACCTCATTCAGACATATCTTTCATCGCCCAAAGTTTTTCATCAAGGCTTTGTATTTGAGCTGAAGAAGGTTAATGCAACAAATTATGATTATAGTGAACACAATTATCTCAGTTTTTGTGGAGATAACAAATTCTATATAGATGCAAACACTAAGTATTGCGTTAAAGACCAATGGTATAAGGGCAACTGTGAATGTAATGTACCTAAGTTAGTTTTAAGTTATCGTGCCTATGTCGACTCCGTCATCCATCTCTGCAAAGAAAACATCAACGACACCGCCACTAACCCCTACCGTTGGGGCATACTCGGCAACTGGCGTGCCGACAGAGCCTATACCTGGTACAGCGACCGAAAAGAAAGCGATGCCTCCACGTCCGCAACCAATATCCGGGTAGAAGGAACGCTCAAAGCATTCACACCTTTCTGGCAATTCTCCGATTCGGGACTGGTAAATATTGCCGATACCAACAAATGGGTGTGGAATGCAGCCAGTTCTGTTTATAACAAACGAGGCTTTGAAATTGAAAATTATGATCCGTTAGGAAGATACAATGCCGGTTTATACGGTTACAATCAATCCCTTCCCGTAGCAGTTGCGCAAAATAGCCGCTACCGCGAAGTGCTGTTCGATGGTTTTGAAGATTACAATTACCGTAACCAGGCATGCATTCCTTTGTGTGAAAACCCCAGAGAGTTTGATTTTGTAAAAAATCAAACAGGCGTTTCGCTCGACAGTACGCAAAGCCATACCGGCAACTGGAGCGTTAAAGTAAACCAGGGGTATCAGTCGTTGCTTACAGCACCTGTAACTGCGATCGACTCCCTGCCTTATGGACTTTCCTTTAAGATCGACTCGGTTCCGATTTATGATGCTACCAGGGTGATAGGCGCAGGCACCGGTTTTATTGGCACGTACAGGCAAAATGCACAATTGGCCCGCGACTTTGGCGGTTGCGGTACTATGACAGATGTTTCTGTTACCCAAACCGAAATGATAGCCAATGTGCAGTGGGGATATATTACTCCCATACCAGGGTTGTGCAGTTATGGTCCGTACGAGGTGCAGTGGAGCGCTAAAGTACAGGCAAAAACAACCGGCTGGTACACATTTTATCTCAAGGCTATTGGCGGTGAAGTTGACTTTAAGGTAAACTATAACTACCATCGTTATAACTCAGCCACCGGCGAGTATGAAGTAACCACCTTTTTAACAGCCGGCCAGTTGTATCCTCTTATTGTTGACTATTACCATATCAGGACATCTGAAGGATTTGGTTTGAGACTTGAGTGGAAAGAATCATCGATCAATGCAACTGGCACAAGAGAGGTAATACCTACCCGGTTTTTGTATCCGCCCACTACCACGTCTGCGCCATCCAATTCTTTTGAATATAACATTGCTGGTTATTGCATAAAAGCCAACAACGTGAAAGCAGAGCGCATTATACGGCCGGTGTTCAGCCCCGTTGCAGGCAAAAAAATAGTGATCAGTGCATGGGTAAGAAGAGATGGAGTGAATTGTGATGTTGGTCCTTCACCAGACAACGTGCTGGCCGTGGCATTTAAAGAGGGATTGACGCAGCGGCCGGATTCGGTACTGTATCCAACCGGCGTGCGCATTGAAAGCTGGCAACGGTACGAACGCATCATTACTGTGCCAAACGACGCCACAGAGATACAGCTCAAGCTAAAAGGACTGCCGGCAGAAGCCATTTATGTAGATGATATACGGGTGCAGCCCTATAACAGCAGCATGAAATCCTTTGCTTACGATGCAGTAAGTCTGCGGCTCATGGCTGAACTGGATGAGAATAACTATGCCAGCTTTTACGAATACGATAATGATGGCACACTGATACGCGTGAAAAAAGAAACGGTGAAAGGGATACAGACTATTAAAGAAACAAGAAGCGCGCTGATAAAGGAACAGTAACGCTCACGAGTATCACAAGAATTATTATTGACAATGCAATAAAAAAATATGGAAAGAATCATTTTATTAAAAAAAGCGTGCATGAAACGGATGACAGGAATACTGCTAATAATGGGAATGATAAGTGGTGTTGCAAAAGCGCAGTCGGTAACACCTGGCTCTGAGCTTTTTCAAATGCTGAAAATTGCTGAAACCTACCGGTATGTGCCTAATCTTAGTTTCGATGTTCAGATAAGATATACCGATAGCGTGGCTGTTGACAGTGTAATAGATGAAATGAGCGGTCATTATAAATTACACGGAGGCCTTTATTATACTTATCTGGACAGCACCGAAATAGTTCAGGGAAAAAAATACAGCCTGCGTGTGAGTCATTGGGACAGTGTGATTTCCATTCGCGACCGCCAGGACTACCCGGATGTGATGAATATGCCGGTTACGGATACCCTGTATTGGCGCACTTTCACACAGAGTATTAGTGTTACCAACGTAAACGACTCTGTACGTACCCTTAAGATTTGGTTCAAGCCGGGAGCCCGGTATTCCAGCTATGAGATAAAATATAACTTCAAAAATTATCGCATGGAGCAGGTAAAAGCGTACATGCCAGCCAATACACCGGGAACCGATGCAGATCTGTTTCCCAGCGGTAAAGCACTCATTAAGTTCACTTTTTCCAATTACAGTACTGTGCCCATAAGTGGCAGTTGGTTCAGCGAGGACAAGTTTGTGGTGCAGCAGGGCGGACAGTTTGTACCACGTCCGGACTATACCGGCTATTTCATCGAAACTAACATTACTCAATAACTTTTATAACGGCAGCATCATGAAGCTTTTTTCATTCGTATCTCTTTTACTTCGCGGCTTCGCCGCTGATATTTTTGTCGAATGGAACGCTATATACATTCTTCGGTGTGGAAAATTTATCAAGCGCGTTTCATCGGGCAGCAAAAAATGGTTTATAACCGCAGGTGTGGCGCTATTGTTAACGGTTATGCAGCAAGCGCAGGCGCAACGACGTCCCATTACCTATACGCAATATCTGAGTGGTGTGGAGGGGTCTTTAGCCAAAGACAGCAGCAGAACCATAACAGATTCTGTTTATCTGTATCCGACTCTGTTTCCTGATGTAGACACCACGTCGGCGATCAGCAATATGATCATTTTTTATATAGACGAAACGTCGCTGAGAATGCCGCCCGACTCGTTTAAAGTAGACTTGGAAGTAAAGATCTATTTTACCAACAGGGCAGGTGTGTCCGATTCAACTGCTTTGAAAACACTTACAATCGAGTATAACAAAACCCGGCCTTATAACAGCAAGGCATTGTACATTTTTAAAGATGCGCCCCGTGTTCAGGTAAAAGTTTCAAATATTGCTGCGAGCTATGCGCCTATAGGGAATATCCTTCCTATGTTGAAAATGGAGAACCGCATGGCAATTGGAAGAATATTCAGCATGGATTGCGAACAGGATGCAATTACCACCGTTTCAACCAATACGGATTTTATTACAACCAGGGGAGAACTACAGGTGTCGTGGCCCAGCCTCAATGCCGCCCAGGAGTACGACCTTGAGTGGACCTTTGTTGATCAGACCGCCTTGGATGCCGGCTGGTACAGCGTTGGCGGAACGCTGGATCCCAACCTGTTGTTCCGGAACAATGCTACCCGTGTTACCATATTAAAATCTTTTTATCTTATTCCCTTACTATACGAAGGTGACGGCAAATTGTTTTACCGTGTACGTGCTGCGCAAACCACCATCGAGGGCGAACGAAAAGTGACCGACTGGAGCTCCGATCATGCCGGAACAGGCGGGCTGGGTGAATACACTTTTACCGGACATGAACCATCTTTGAACTGGCAGGCATCCACCTCTTTCGCCGAAGAGGGAAAAAGAAAATCTGTAGTGCAGTATTTTGATGGAACATTGCGCAACCGGCAAGCGGTAACAAAAGACAATGTTACAGATACTACCATCGTAGCTGAAACCTTTTACGACAAGCAAGGCAGGAGCGTAGTTCAGGTGCTACCCGCTCCTTCGCTTACCACGCTCATAAAATACAATCCGCTGTTTAACCAGGGGTATATTAACAACGGCGGCTCTTATACTACCGAAGAGTACCACCAGGGACAATACGATTCCCTGAAAAGCGCTGCCGATTACTGCGAAGACCATGCGCCTCCATTGTCTACCGCCTCGGGAAGTTCTAAATACTATTCACCCCAGAACCAGAATAAAAATGAGCTTATACACCGCTATATACCCGATGCGGAAATGTATCCATTTACTGAAGTAAAATACACGCAGGACAACACGGGCAGAATAGCAAGCCAGGGTGGGGTAGGTCCTTCTTTTCAACTGAACAGCGGGCACGAAACCAAATACTATTATGGTACCCCCAGCCAGCAGGAACTGGACGCCTTGTTTGGTACCGAAGCCGGTTATGCCTCGCATTACCAGAAAAACATGGTGCGCGATGCCAATGGACAATACAGTGTGTCGTATGTAGACATGCATGGAAGAACAGTTGCCACCGCGTTGGCAGGTGATACGGCGGGGTTAAAGCTAGAGGCATTGCCAAGTTATACCTCCACTACTCAAACCGATCAACTGTTGACAAGAAATAACAATATTGTTAAAGGTCAAAGTATTGAATCCACGAGTGGTTTGTTGGTGACGATGAGAGGTACACATACTTTCAACTATACATTGGATGCCGAAAGCCTAAAACTGGCAGATAAAGACAATGTTGACATTTGCTATGATTGCTTGTATGATGTTACTATTACTGTAACCGACGACTGCAACAACCAGAACATGCCGGGAAAAGCACCCTATGTTCACCGGGCAAGCAACATGCGTATTGCGCCACCAGTATACGATACTACCTGTACAAATACGGCCTCCGATTTTAATATCAGCTTTCCTCTTTTGCTCGAACCAGGCAGTTATGTAATAACTAAAAAGCTCACCCTGCGCGAAGACGCCATGAACTGGTATCGCGACAGCCTGTATGCGCCGCACAATACCGTTAAAACCAAAGAGCAGATCATTGCTGAGCAACTGGAAATAATACGGGCGCAACGCGGCAACGATTGCGTGCAGGAAGGCGAACCCTGGTATGAATACCAGCAGTACCGGGAGCGCATGCTGCTGGATATGACGCCACCCTTTGGACAGTACGCAAAATATCCATATCCCAATACAGATCCTGACTGGGCTAATGTATATTCCATTTTTCAATCTAAGATAGAAACCGGCAAGACGAAGTATAATTTTGAAGAGGTTGCTTACCCCGATGGAGTGGTTGTAAAAGGCATGTCGGCTGAGCAGTTCGCTTACAACTTTCAATCGGAATGGGCAGAAAACCTGTTGCGCCTGCACCCTGAATATGAAGTATTGCAGGAATATGAGAAGCTGAAATCCAGCTTTCACTGGGATGCAGATTTTGAAACAACCAGCACTTACGCTGCTGCTGCCGCTAAAGGCTATCTCAATCCACTAAACTCCGCTACATCGCCGGCATCGGGCTTCAGCTACGGCAACGACTCCCTGTTTTATGGAGGCGGCAACAGCACTTTAAAAAACGGGTTGAAGAGTTCGATGGAAAATTACATAGCGCATGAAGGCGTTACTTTTAACCTGTGGGCATTTGCAAGTACAATGGGACATTGCGACCCACCGGATCAAAGCTGCGCAAACCTGTTCCGTAATACTCCTTCCAATGTCTTCAGTGGCACATTGATGTGCGAAGGTGAAAGAGACATGGCCTGGCGCTTTTTCCGCGATCAATACCTGCGACTGAAAAGGGCTGCTATTACAGATTATGTAAATTCCAAAGCTCCCCGTCCCGCGATTACAGCTCCTGCCACAAGGGTATTTACTACCGAGTCGATGGCACGGGAAGCAGCCGGCGCTTTCTTAGGCAACGATGGCGAAGCCGCCCTGCAAGCTGGCAAAGACAGTATGAATGCTATTGCCGCCCGTAGTTGCGAAAATTATGTATCGTACTGGTGGAGCCAGCTCAGCACCTGTAATTATAGTGCTGTCGATTCTTTGTGGCTCATACCTAAGCTCATACAAATTTGTAAGGAGGGAGCGGATTCCACCCACCCTTTCGGCGCCAGCAGCATCGGTCCTAAAAGCAATAACGGTTATCCATACCGCAGCTTTGATGAATTGATTACCTATTACAACAGCAGCATCGGCAAGGCTACTGACGGAGCCTGCAATGCGTTTTTAATAGACAATCCTGTGCCTTACAGCAAGCCTATTGCGCTAGTGGATCAACCCTGGTACAGTCGCCCTGATGATGCAACCTGCGACAGGATTGCGAGTCTGCGTACACAGTACAATGCCTCCTCCGGCTACAGCAGCTTCAGCGACTTTTTGCAGCAAAAATTCAATACTACCATCAGCGATGCCAACCTCAACAGGCTCGACAGTCTCTGCAACGGAACCTTTGGCTGCAAGTTTACCACTCAGCCTATAACAATACCACCCGTCCTGCAACCTGCTACCGGTGAGGGTGTGTGTGTAGACTGCAACCAGGTAAACACCGTGTACAACGCGTTCAAAGCGACTTTTCCCGGCAGCATACCTACTTACCAGGAAGTTGATGAACAACAGCAGCAAACCAACCAACTATTCAAAAACTACATGAACAGCAAACTGGGCTTTAGCAAAACGGCGCTGGAGTATTTGCAGTTCATGGATACGTGTGGCGCAAGCTTTGCCTGCGATAGCCTGCAATCGTTGCTGAAACGATATAATAAGGATATAAGACGATTGCGTGTACTTGCTATTTGTCAATCTAATTCATTAAACCCGCCTTTATACCTCACCGACATTAGTGAATCTGTAACCGATGGTACTTTACATTGGCCTAAAGCTATACGTGATACAGCCATTGGGTATTTTGAATATTTTCAGCATGTGTTAACCGGTTCAAAGTTTTGTCTTGAGAACGGCTACGCTGTTGAATTCAAGTTCAAATTTCTGAAAGACGATATCAGATCCAGCGAAGAGTTTTTCTATTTCACTGATCCCAACGGAGGGTTTGTCTTATATAGGCGGAAAGAAGGGCCTATAGAAAACCGAGGCACGTTTTTGGCCGGTATTGTCGTGCTTGATTCAATTACAAATCAGCCTATTCCTGTCAGTACCGGAAACACATTAATTAGTTCTGATCCAGATTTAATATTTAATGAGTGGACTGCAATTAAGTTCGAGATTATGCCTGGGTATTTTAAAGTGTATGCTAACGGTAATTTTCTAGAGCAGGTGTCAAGACCAGAAAGAGCAGCTAAGCTTAAAAATTCGTCCGGCTTTACACTTGCATTCATGCATTACCAAGCGGTTGTAGACTGGACGAAATTATATGATGCCAACGGTAAACAAATATTCTTCGACGATTATCTTACCAACACCACCCGGCAAACAGTTGATCCTTCCTTTGTTTGCCCCCAACCCTCTGTTAGTGCCGAGCAGGATTTCTCTGATTACTTCAACCAGCAAAGGGGAACTTCTTATACGTATGGACAGATTGATTCGATATATAAACAGATTTGTGGCGAAGCGCTTGGTATAACGTATTCGAAATCGGTTATCAATCGTGATACGCTTGATATCACATTGCTTGATTATAATACAACAGTTAATCCTAATAGGAGCTATTTCCATTTCAGGGAGTATACAGACGGCAGAGAGATAACAGACAATCGGATTAATTTTAACAATGGGTATGCCACTTTTCCGCAGTCGCATTTAAATTCCGGTAAAGGCTGGTATAATTCTTTTCAGATTACAAGATCCAAATCAATTTGTGGTGGTTCTTACTACGATGTGGAATATAGATTTAGGTTCCCTAAAAATGATGCAAATAGCTGTTGCTTTTTCATGAATGGATTTAACAGTGCGGGAGCTGTTTTCGGAGTAAGACCCGCAGGAATTTATTTTGAAGCGTTCACAAACGAAGATGGTTACAATTATGGTAATCATCATACAAATGCAGATAAGAGCCTGTTTGTAACCCTTCTTGCAGAGAGCGATCTGGATAAACTTTACACATGGAACACGGTTAGGTTTAGAACTTCGGCAAATGCATATGAAGTATACTTTAATGATAAATTTATTATAAGCATACCACGTAACCCTTCTTGGCCTTTAACAAATGCGCTTTCTAACGTAGTGTCATTTATGGGCACTGATTTCAATCTGGATTGGATTAAAATCAGCAAAGATGATGCTGTTGTATATTTTGAAGATTTCAACGATCCTTATAATCCTGCGCGCGTAGTATCTTCTGCGCTTTGTTCAGCGGTGTCTGACTGTCAAACTTCCTTTGCCAATTACTTTAATCAACGACATAATACCTCTTATACGTTTAGTGAATTGGATTCGTTATATGCTGCATCTGGCATACTGTTAAAAGTATGCGATATTGATACAGCAGCTATAACCTGCAACGATCTGAGTAGTTTTGAGAAGGATTATAAAGCTCAATACCTCCAACCCTCCACCGGCTATGTAGACCTTGATATGCGCACTTTTGCCGGCAACAAAACACCAGATGAAGGTCCTAAAGGAGTATTTGACGTAAACGGTAAACTTCTTGGCAATACAGTAGATAGCACACCAACGGCTGTTAAGCAATCGTACGTAAATATTTGGAACAGCAGTGCAGATAACAGAGAGGTGGGTACATTGAGTTTGCTGCAAAATGGCAAATTCCGTTTGGCGCTTAATGCTGGTAAATCAGCACCGTGTGAGGGCATAATTGGTCAGCGGTATTATCAATTCGAAGCACACACTAAAGACACCCTTATAGAAATCCGTACAGGCCTTGGAAGTTATATCGATTTTGGTGACAGTTCGCATGTGTTTGTTATTGATAGTGTAAGAAATGCAAAGAATGTTATTTTAAGGTCTGATACCATGTTCCATCATTATGTTGTAAAAAGTTTTGTAGGGGACGATTTTGTACCATTGACCAGGTTTTCTATAGCCCATTTTTACAATCATTCCAGCAGTTATAAAACATACAATGTCACCATATATCACACTGATGTAAAGGGCTTTGTAGGATTTGGTGAGTATTATAAATATCCGGCACCTACTCAATTTTCTAATTTACGTGGATATTTTCCTCAATTGCTCTACGATTTCAATTTTACAGGAACCAAGGATTCAACAATCAACACTACAAAAAAGATTAAGAATTTCAAACAAATCAATACAATTCAAAATCTGGAATTGAATGAATGGGCTTTTAACACCCCGCTTTTACATATTAACTTTGAGAGCTTTGCTAATAACCACGATTTAAGAAGGTTAACATTAAATCCTTATTATTCTAATTTGTCAAGTGGGGTGGCAGATTCTTTAGGCGGCAAGCTGTTTTCTCAAATTGTTCCAGACATAAAAAACAACTTTCCGAATTTAAGATACTTATTTCTGGATTCGTGGGGCGAAAGAAGTTATGATCTTGCTAATTTCAATTTTGAATTCAGCAAGGCTAAGTATATTGAAGTTTGTTGGCAAAATAGTTACCCATCCGGTTTTGTAGATTCACTTTATAATCAGGTTGCTCGCGCCACAACTTTAGATAGTGGACGATTCTATTATGGTTATGGATTTGGTGGTCCCACAAATACTTCGATCAGCGAAGCATCGAGGAACTATCTTTTAAGCAGGGGATGGTACCTCGTCGATGAAAGATCTTATAATTTTGGCCCCGGACTTACGGAGCCGCGGGATATTATTAGCAACGACTCCCTTCCTTTCTTCACCCCCTTCTCCGATTTCATCAATTCCAAACTCAACACTAACCTCACCGCTCAACAGGTAGACAGCCTCTACCTTGCCAAATGCGGGCACAAACCCGTTACTTGTCCGCCGGCAGATACAAGCCTGCGACGGGATGTATTACTCTGTGGCAAAAATGAACCTACCAATCCAACGCTCAGGTATGAAGATATTTACGATCCACCCTGTTCCGACAGCAGCATACTTGCCTATAACTCGGGTACAGAAATATACAACGCCTACAAAGATTCGCTCGACCAGAGCTTCAATAGCAAGTACGCAGCCAAATGCCTCGGTGCAGCTTCTATAGAATCGTTTACGGTACTGCATCCGGTGAGTGAGTATCATTATACCTTGTATTATTACGATCAGGCTGGCAATCTCGTGAAGACCGTGGCACCGGCAGGTGTAAATCCCAACCGCAATGACCAGTGGCTGACCGAAGTAGCTGAAAAAAGAGAATTGGGGGAAACACAAGTGCCTGGTCATACCATGCCAACCGTATACCGTTACAACAGTCTGAACCAGGTGGTGAGCCAGAAAACGCCCGACGCCGGTAAAAGCACCAACTGGTACGACCGATTGGGCAGATTGGCTGTAAGCCAAAACGCCCAGCAACTCATCGACGGCAAATACAGCTATACCGTTTACGATCATCTGAGCCGCATAACCGAAGTGGGGCAGAAGCCGCAGCCGAACGTTATGACGAATGCCATCAGTCGGAACCCGACTTCGTTGTTCGACTGGATATATTTCAACAATGGCAGCAATACCTATGGCGCCGAAATGGTAACGCGCACTGTGTACGACGAGCCGAGCATTGATGCCACGCCTTGCATTGAGGAATTGCGCTTTACCCAAAAATCGCATACACTTCGCAACCGGGTGAGCTACACACGTTATTTTGAAAAACCATCGTATGCCTATAATTCCGATTGGCAAAAGTATTTCATCACCGGGCTCAGCTATACAAGTGGTATAGACTATAGTTATGATATACATGGCAATGTAGACACCATGCGCAACCTGTATGGCAGCCATACCTACAGTCCTATGACACACCATGGTGCCAATGCCTGCAAAACCATTGCTTACCACTACGACCTCATCAGCGGCAAAGTAAACGAGGTACACTACCAGCCGGGGCAGAACGACGAGTTTTACCACCGTTACGAGTACGATGCTGAAAACCGGTTGACCAATGTGTATACCACAGACAACAAAGCCTTCCTTTATCAGCAGTTGCTGGAAGAACGCGAAGCCCAATACACCTACTACAAACATGGACCATTGGCGCGCACGATTTTAGGGCAGCAGCAGGTGCAGGGCCTCGACTACATCTACAACCTGCAGGGATGGCTGAAAGGCATCAACGGCAATACCAAAGGAACACCCCAGTTCGATCCGGGTGAAGATGGCAAGCCAGGATCGCTCAATCAATACATAGCAGAAGACGTATATGGCACCACGTTGCGGTATTTTACCGGCGATTACACCGCCATTAACAGCAGCGCACCCAATCCTTTCCCTGCTTATGAACATAAGCTGGAAGCCGGCACTTACAAGCCGCTGTACAACGGCAACATCAGCGCTACCACCACCAGCCTCGGTAGTTATTTTACTTACCTGTACAATTATCGTTACGACCAGCTCAACCGTTTGGTAGACATGGATACTTACCGTGGATTTAATGCTACTACCAATAGTTGGAGTGGAATGGATGGCGTATTTTACCACAGGGAGCACTATACCTACGATGCCAACGGCAATATACTGAGGGCGAGCCGCAACGGCAACCTCAGTGCCAACCAGTTAATGGACAGCCTGCACTATTATTATACACCCGGCACAAATCGTCTTGAATACATTGATGATTCTGCAACAACTGTATACGGCATCAATGTAGACATAAAAGACCAGAGCCCCGGCAATTACCAGTACGACGCCATTGGCAACCTGGTAAGCAGCGTTAACCGCCCCATATCCGGTATTAAATGGAATGTATATGGCAAAATTGTAGACATCCAGAAAACGGCTGTAGGCAACGCAACGGCTAATTACATTTATTACAACTACGATCCCTCGGGCAACCGCATAGGGCAGGTAACGCGGCATAATTCGGGAATCAATACAATATACAGGTATACCTGGTATGTACGCGATGCACAGGGCAATGTGATAGCAGTGTATAAAGTGGCAGATACCAAAACCGTTTCTTCCGGCACGTTGCAATTAGCCGAGCACCACATGTATGGCAGCAGTAGGCTCGGCATTATCAACCGGGACATAGATGCTGACCAGCCCAAGCACAATGCCGATAATTCAAATAACCACCTGGGTGAAGCATTTTTAATTAACTTTACTCGTGGCAATAAGTTCTTTGAATTAACCAATCACCTGGGCAATGTACTGTCAACCATAACCGACAACAAACTGCCCACACCTGTACAGAACAATCCGTTGTTAATAGGCAGCTACAGTGCAGACCTTGTAACAGCAGTTGATTATTCACCCTTTGGAATGACCCTGCCGGGCAGAGTGTACAACAACCACTGGAGGAGATACCGCTATGGGTTCAATGGCAAAGAGAATGACAACGAGGTGCAGGGTGAGTATAATGAACTGGATTATGGGTTCAGGATTTATGATCCACGAATTGGGCGGTTCCTTTCGGTCGATCCGCTGACGAAAGATTATCCTTTTTACACACCATATGCCTATGCAGGTAATAAGCCTATTTGGGCTTTAGATATTGATGGACTAGAAGACTGGCAACTCTCTACTCCTAGTAGTTACTTAAAACAACAGGCAGACTTATTTACATTTAGACCTAACAGAATTACCGGAGCGCCTATGCTTGTGCCCAATACAAAGCGGGAAGTTCAGCTAAATAATCAGTCATATTTTTTACAAGGAAGAACCTCATGGGATGTTATACGAGCGCAAGGTAACGCGATAAAACGCCAATATGAGTTTGATAAAGAGATGGCAAGACGTTCGGGTGCAGACCCAATTTCTTATGGTGGTGCGGGAATGGGGCAAGGTCTGGTGAGAGATCCATTCGTTCAAGCTACTGCAACCACAGTAGCAACCGGAGGAGCTGCGACCCTGGCGTCAAAATATCTGTTTCAGTCTGGTATTTCAAGTTTAAGCTTGAGTCAGCAGTTTGTAATAAAAGCTTCTGTTGATTTAGGCGGACAGGCGTTATTTAATGGAGCTAAAAAAGTCGATTTATTTGATGCGAGTTTGGCAGGACTACCAATTAAGCCTGCATTTAGCAGCTTACTTGGAGCAGGACTGGATGTTCGACCATTTTCTGAAGAAGGAAAATTTCGAGTAGTCGGACTGAACAAATCAGCACTAGACTTTGGCATAGAGGCAACTTTCAAATATACTTTTGGTAGTGGTGGTCTTCCTGGTATAACGAAGGCTCAGTACAAACCGCTTTTCAATTTAAAGGATGCCAAACAACTAGGTCAATATGATTTGTTAAACTATATGATATCTGTTCCATCAAGTTTAACAGGAAAAGCGGCAGCTAAAGCAACTAAAGACCTGGTCAATGAAAAAAAGGATTAATTTAATTTTTAAGATTGTAGCATTGGGAATGATTGGCTCCTTTGTTTGGATACTGATCATGCAGCTCTACATCAATCCTAATAAATTGAAGCATGGTAAAGTCAGATATACTATTGCAACTATTTTAGGGTTAAGCCATCCTTCGGATGGAGGAAGTGACATAGATTTTGTTTTTAAAGTAAATGGCAAAACATATAAAGGCTTTTTTAATGCCTATAAGCGGCATGAGCAAAAAGGTGATAGAGTTCTTGTACGATTTTTAGAAAAGAATCCCGCAATACATGAATTGGTACATGACATGTCCTTGCCAGACAGTACAGTTCTAGTGCCGGAAAGTGGATGGGAGACACTTCCCTAACCTCTTCTGGCGCCGGGTGTGTCCTCCAGGCGCCGGTCTGTCGCGAGGTCAATGAGCAGAGCAGACCGGTGCGGTTGCGTTACTTGTTTAGTAAAGAGTGAAGATTAACCGATAACAAAGCCGCTGGTGTAAGAGCCGGCGGCTTATTAATACACAGTTATACTAGTTCTTCGGGTTTAATAAAGCAATGGTGCAGCAATAGTTGGTAACGGCGCTGCAGCCGGTGCGGAGCGCGGGCAAGTATAGGGTAACCGTAGTAAATGTTTTCCTTCTCCGCAGAGTCTCTCCTCGAAGCTCTGTGCGTTGGCAGGACTCTGCGGTAGATGGGCTGAGATGGAGATTGCGTAAACCCGCAGCGTCCCTTGCTCGGCACAGGGCATCGCACGAGGAGACACTGCGGAGAAAGAAAATGGAAAGATAGGGAGTCTGCATCAGGAACCTTTGCATCAGCCGCAAAATATAACACTAATACACTGAACAACTCGGTATATAAACCAGTGGCACAAATTCACAGCTACTATGTTTGGGCGGCTAATGAAGTTGATAAAAGCAAGGCTAATATCAAGTTTTTTCATGCAGCCCGAGAGGTAACAAGTATATCTGGAGTAGGCGGCGCATATTCCTTTCCTGAGGTAGCAGGTCTGTCTGAGCATGGGCAACGATCATTGGCAGATGTAAATTCTAGGCTGTTAAAAGAAAATATGCCTGTTATTAGGGACATACTCGCAAAAGGAAACTCTGATGTAGTAAATGGTAAAGGCATAATATGGGATTTTAATTATGTTAAGAGAGAGCAAGATGTGTTAACTGAAGTAATAACTAATGATCCTCTTTCTAAGAAAGATGAAGCTGCTATAAATGCGAATTTTAGTCGCTTTGAAACTATTCATCCTGAATATAGCATGGCTAAATCTTTGTTGGGAGTATCCGAGATCAATTACAAAAATCAGGACCATAGAATGGCTATTGGCAGATCTTTAGTGTTTATTGAGCACTTTCTTGAGAAAAATAACTTCTTAGAATCTTCGCAAACCTCGGAGTTTAAATCGGCCATACAATACCTTAATAATACCTACGGAGAAAGGAACACTCAAAACTTTATAAATACCTACAAAGATAAATTAGGACAATAAATAACAAAGGGTTAATGAAATGAAAAAGGCTCATCAATATTGTATTGTGACATTTGTTCCTATGTTAGTTTTATTGCTATTATGCGTACTATACAAAAGCATAATATGCTTTTTTGAAAAAACATCTCCTAATGCTAGTTTAATTTGTATCCTTAATTGGAAAGATGGGTTAATATTATTGTGTAGTTACTTTGTGATAAAAGTTGTGAGTCCGTTTCTGGAGTTCGAGAGTATTATGAAAAGAATAGTCTTAACTTTTGGATTATATACAATTTTTTACGCGGCATATGCTTTCCCTTTTTGGTTGACGTCTTTATTACAACCACTGACAGCTAACGTTTTTATTCACATTTTAATTTTGATTTTTTTGGTGGAAATTATATTTTCTAACAGTCATATCCGACAAAAATGGAACTAAAAAAATGTTTTTTTCGCGAATGTTTGGACCGTATAATGCACTGGACTATGGCAACCGCGTATACGACCCGAGGGCGGGTAGGTTCCTCGGTGTTGACCCGCTGACGAAGAGTTACCCCGCACTAACTCCTTATCAGTTTGCAAGTAATAGTCCAATCCGCAACAGCGATCTTGATGGATTAGAAAATATAGATGAAGTCAGAGCTTTCCAGGCAAGGCAGCTTGAGATGGCTATAAAAACCAGGGAAGCTGTGCAGAATGCCTATGAGCAGAAGATGAATATATTTAACAATGCTTCTCAAGGACCGATTTCCCTTCTCCGCGGAGTCTCAATGCAAAGCCCCGCGCGTTAGCTGGACTCTGCGGTATATGGGCTGAGATGGAGATTGCGTAAACCCGCAGCGTCCCTTGCTCGGCGCAGAGCATCGCACGAGGAGACACTGCGGAGAAGGGGAAAGATGATTGTGTAAACCCGCAGCGTCCCTTACCCGGCACAGGGCATCGCACGAGGAGATGCTCCGGAGAAGGAATCAGTAACAGTACGGCTTAACCGAAAATAAAAGCGCCACATCTTAGGTATGAAAGCAGGACACCTTCTCTTTCTCTTATATAATATTATATACGCTTCACAATTAATTAAACTTAACAACACACACCGTTAATAAACAAAGTTTAATATTGTTAAACAATCGGAAACAGGATATTAAACGGCAAAGAGCCAAATTTTGTGGATAACTTTTTTTGATCCGGTAGTTAGTAATTGTAAACTTTTGTTTATTTTAACTAAATAATTCGGAAAACGCTCTCTAACCCCTAACCTCTTTTCTACACCACCTGCTCCGGGAAATACCAAGGATTTACATAAACTAGAACTAACAATTATGAGACTGATCCCCAAATCTGCTGGGAGAGCTATGTTTTGTCTGCTCGTATCTATTGGTACCGCCATGAGTATACAGGCGCAGGATTCTCTAAGGGTAGATAGCATGCTTTTATCCAACCGAAGCGGGCTGGAAAACATTGTACAGGGAAGGGTAGCCGGACTGAGAGTGAAGAGCTGGTCTGGCACAGCGGGCGCCCAGGCCACGTTGAACTTACGCGGGGTAAGCCTTGACCCGACAGATCAATCCACCATGCCTCTTATTCTTATCAACGGCGTGCCCATGGTGGCAAGTCCCTCCAATATCACCGGCATCAACCCCCTCACTTATTTTTCTCCCGACCAAATTGAACGCATCGATGTTATTAAAGACATCGACCACTTGGCGGCTTATGGTGTGCAGGCGCCTAACGGGGCTCTTAATATTATTATGAAAGAAGGGCAGCCGGGTTCTATTCACGTGCGGGCAAATGCTTATGCAGGGGTCAATTTCCTGCAGAATATGGATTATCGCAAAGATGCTTTTTACGATTTTAATACTACCGCCCGCAGAGAAGTATATGGCAACGGAAACATGATACACGATCAGAGTGTGATAGTGGACGGCGCGGGCAGTTATGGATCTTACCTGTTTGGTCTTACCAATCACCAGGATAAAGGGATCATCAACAATACCGGGTTCGGGCGTCAATCCCTGTTCCTGAATGCTAAATACAATATTACCGACCGCTTCTCCGCTCATTTTTATAATAACCTGGCATTAACTAACCGCAAGGGACGTTATGCGGGCGAGTATAGCCGTGATCTCATTCTGCCCGTAGTTGGCGACGAGGAGTTCTTTATGGACAAGAACAAGAATATCGGGCTCATGTCCTCTATGGCGCTGGCTTACCTCGTTGGGCATGGCATTACCGTCCGCTCTGTTGCCAGCCTGTCTTACGAGGGCGCCAGCCGTGATGTATATATTCCATCCAACTTATTAAACAGAGACATTTATGCCTCCAGCGCCGCTTATAAAAGACAACTGATCACCTGGAATACTTCCGTTAACTGGCTGCACGATTTTTCTGATGCACTGCAAATGGATATGACGCTGGGCAACGAATTGAGAAATACCGATAACCGGCTCACTTCCGTTAACGGGCAGCGCAGCATGGAAAACGGCGGATCGGATTTTGTAAAAGTAGTAACAGGTTACAATGCCAACCAGGTAGTGGCCTTGTCCAATCACGATGTCGAAAAGATCCTGTCCTTTTACGGCAACTGGAAGTTCCGGTACAAGAAAGACCTCGCCATCAACCTGGTGGCCCGTGCAGACGGCAGTTCCTTATATAATAATAAATGGGCTTTTTACCCCGCGCTTGGCATTCATTATGATCTTAAAAACAGCCTGAGCATACCTGTAAAACTCAATGCCGGCATTGGAAGAACGGGTGTGTTGAGCGGCCCCGAAGTATACCGTGGGCAACTGGATGCCTATGGCGCTTATTATGGCGGCAATTACCTCGGAGTAGGGGAGTTGTATCCTGCCTTCAGCGGCGCCAAGAGTGTTGGTGTAACCCAGATAGATGCGGGTGTAACGGTTGCGCTCGGTTCGGCTATCAACTTAACGGTGGATTATTTTAATAAAACCTACAACAATTTCACCTATCAGCGATACCAGCCCAATATCAGTGGCATCGACTACAAATTTGAAACCGGTGGCAAGCTCGGGTTATCTGGCGTCGAAATATCGCTTGATGGCGCCTGGATACAGTCTGCTAACTTCTCCTGGACCAGCAACCTGAACATTGCTTTCTACAAGAATAAAGTAAAATCATTGCCGGGCGATGTTGACAATACCAGCCTTGCTCATCTCGGCGCTGTTTCAGGTGCTCCGGTTACTTCGCTGGTAGCCTGGGAAGGCAGCCAGGCAAAAAGAATTGGTAACAGTGAGCCCAAAGGTTTCGGAGGTTTTACCAATACATTGCGGTATCGCAATATTTCTGCCGCCTTTACATTCACTTATGCGTGGGGCGCGGATATCCTTGGGGAATCTTTCAACAGCCGCTACGATGCAGAAAGTGTGAACAATGAATTTCCGCTCAAAAGCGCAGAAACACCTTATTACCTCATCCGCGAAGGTGCCGATGGGCGTACCATTTACCAGGGGATCAGGACCATTGAAGATGGCAGCTTTTTGCGCCTGAGCCGTGCAGCCGTTTCCTGGCATTTGAATTCCATATCTAAACTGGCACAGTTAAGCGACCTGGAAATATTTGTTCGTGGCGACAACCTGTTGACGCTTTCGCGGTACAGCGGGATCAACCCCGAAGAAAATATTACGGGCGCCCGCAGGTACGACCTGTTGTATACAGGTACCCCGTTGCCTACGTCGGTGGCTGTGGGAGTGAAGCTGGTTTTTTAAGAATGATGATGCAAAAAAAGAACAACATGAACCAAATGCAATATTGGATGAAACGTGGAACGATCCTGTCCATCATAGCCATACTCCTGTTTTGTTCGTGCCGCAAAAGCCTTACGGTAGACCAGGAAAACAGTACGGTAGAAGAGGGCTATTACAATTCAGCACCGCGTATACAACAGGCAGTGATTGGAGGCTATGTAGACCTCCGCAGGGCTTTGCTGGCCAATTATGCGTGGATGATGTATGGCGAAGCGAGGGCCGGCGATATGAAGGTAGCCGTTGCATACCAGCAAAAGGTAGCCACCCAGGACCTGACCGCCACCGACCGCAATCTGGTACAACTCTCAGACTGGGGATTCTTTTATGACGTGATTAAAGATGCCAACGATGTGCTGGATATTATAGATAAGGCAGAAGAAGGCGTTCTCAATCCCTACCAACATAAAGTATACAGGGGCGAAGCACTCGCACTCAAGTCGCTGGCCTATTTCTACCTGGCGCGTATATGGGGAGATGTTCCATCGGCCGAAAAAACAAATTTTGGCGCCCGCCTTACAAGTCAGGAAGTAGTTACGCAGGCAATAGTATGGGCAACAGAAGCACAACAGTTGTTGCCCTGGATGCTGCTCAACGACGATGGTATTGAAAGCGTAGCCTTAACGGCCGTGCGGTTTAATAAAACGGCTGTTACCTCTTTATTGGCCCAGGAGGCGCTATGGCTCGGCAACGGACAAAGCGCTTACGATGTGCTGACCAATACTTTTACCAGCAATACGGCAGACAGTTTGTCTTCTTTTGGACTGGCAATGGGCGCCGACCAACGCACCGAAATTCCGCAGGCTCCGTTGAGTGGAAGTGTGCTGAGCATGCCGTTGGAGCGCTTCAACGCTATTTACCCCGAAGGCGATGCACGTCGTAATAGTATGTTTAATATCTCCAACAACACGGCTGTGCTGATCGTTCAGGACGCCAGCAAGATGGATCTGCTGCGCCGGCAGGAAATCGATCTGCTGTTTGCAGAGGCTGCCTGGCGCACTGAGCGTCTCGAAGAGGCGAAAGACCATCTTATCAGCGCAGCAAACGGCGCCACCGAAGATTACAGTGCATTAACCGAAGACAATTTCGGCGACGCGCTGCTGAAGGAAAGGCAACGATTGCTGGCAGGCACCGGCCAACGCATGTTTGACCTGATCCGATTTAATAAAGTGCCCACCTATATTCCCGCATTTACAGAAGCTGATGTTACCAAAGGCGCCGCCTATTGGCCACTGTCAGCCAACAGCATCAAAGGTAATGGGTGGAGCCAGAACGAATATTGGGCGATTCCTTAACGGAGTTGATAAAATAATTGAACCGAAAAAACAAATGTAATGAAGGCATTTATGAAAGGAGCCTGTTTGGTTTTTGCAGTACTGATGCTGTCCGCAACGGGTTATGCGCAATCAGTTATGACGGGTAAAATCAACGACTCGAACGGTAAGCCCGTCGTCGGCGCCTCCGTGGGGATCAAGGGAAAAAATATCGGTACCACTACTGATGCCGCGGGAGCTTTCCGGTTGCGGATCAGTACAGGCGATACGCTGGTGTTGTCTTCTGTAGGTTTTGAAACCCGCCAGGTGGTATTCAGAAAAACGTCCGATCTCACCATCAGGCTCACCGAAGAAAATAAAACGCTGAGCGATGTGGTGGTAACGGGCTATAAAAGCCAGATCAAAACGGAAATTACCGGCTCCGTTACCAATATTAAAATGGATAAGATAACAGAGGGACAGGCAGCAGAATCTTTCGGTTCGCTGTTGCAGGGCAGGGTTGCCGGCGTGAATGTGCAGTTGAACTCAGGGGAGCCTGGCGCTACGCCCGCCATCATCATTCGCGGGCTGGCAGCAGTAAGCCGTGGCGATGCCTCCGCCATTTCAGAGCCGTTGTATGTGGTAGATGGCATTCCCATCATTTCAAGAATGAGCAGCGAGTTTGCCGTTACCAGCACCAACGTGCTGGCAGACCTCAACCCCAGCGATATTGAAGATGTGGTAGTGCTGAAAGACGCGTCTGCCGCTGCCATTTATGGTTCAAGAGCTGCCAACGGGGTAATCCTCATCACCACCAAAAAAGGAAAAAGAGGCAAACCACAGATCAATCTCAACATCCGCACCGGTGTCAATTTTGTACCGCAGTTGCAGGACGTTGCCGGTGGAACCAAAGAGCGCGAACAGGTAAAAAGGCTGTATGATCTGTACGCTCCTTATGGTGTGTCTATGCCCGCTATGTATAGCGATGTTACCAATCCTTTCTACAACAACTCTTCCGACTGGCAGGGTTATTTGTATAACACTTCCGTTACGCAGGACTACAATGCTTCTATTCGCGGCGCTGGCGATTTTGGTCAGTACAGCATCAGCATGGGCTATATGGATAGCAAAGGTATTTTGTTCAACACCGGCTTTAAACGCTACAGCCTTATGGCAGGCACCAGCTTTAATGCCTTAAAGAATAAACTGATCATCAATAACACACTGGCCGTATCGCGTACAGACCAGGGACGCAACCCTGATGGGTTGTCTGCCGGCTATTCTTCGCTGCTGCCATTGCCCGACAATCCCATTGTAAAAGGCGCAGAAGTGTACCAGCTCGGTCACATTTCCAACCTCAACGACCGGGTACGTTTCAGCTCTGATGCCACTCTGAACATTGTGCGCAACCTGAGCTACAAAGCCAGCCTCAGCCTGGAATACCTGCGTGTGATGCGCGATTCTATAGGTGAATCAAGACGCACGCTGAGAGTGGGTAATATGAGCGCTACCGGCGAAAACCAAAACCTGCTGTTCCAGAATACGGTAACCTATACCCCAAAATTCGGAGACCATAGCCTGAGCGTGTTGCTGGGGCAGAGCATGGAAAAAACAGAGGCGAAAATAACACGGGTAAGCAGCGTGAGCAATGCGCCCACATTATCGCAAACGGTGAACTGGCCAAAAGGCAATAGCATTGGTTCCAGCAACTACGGCGCCAGCACACTCATGTCTTATTTCAGCCGCCTCGATTATAACTTTCAACAAAAATATTTGCTGGGTGCTTCTATCCGCACAGATGGATCGTCCAAGTTCGGACAAGCGAACCGCTGGGGCGTGTTTCCCTCCGTTTCAGCAGGCTGGAACTTTTACAAAGAAGGTCTTTTTGCGAAATCGGATTGGCTCACCAACGGTAAAATACGCGGTAGCTATGGATTGTCGGGCACCACATGGGACAACAACTATCTCGCACTGGGTATTATGGACGGCGGAAAACTGGACCAGTATAATTCTTTGATCCAGATTGCTTACGGAGGCGTTTCGGGATTCACACCCACCTGGTTCGATGGCTTTAAGAACGAAAATCTTACCTGGGTTAAAACCAATATGGCCAACCTCGGCATAGACTTAACGCTGTTCAAAGGCAAGGTGGAAGTTATATTTGATGCGTACGAAAAAGTAACCAAAGGGTTACTCCTGTCTACTTCGCTGCCCACTACATCGGGCTACAACGAAGTATATCGCAACGCAGCAGATGTGCTGAACCGCGGGCTGGAGTTTACCGTTAATACCAACCTGAGGTTTGGCAGCGATTTTACCTGGAGCTCCAACCTGAACTTTGCCTACAACAAAAACAGGGTGATCAGGCTGCCGGATGGCAATGCAGATATTATTAAAGTAAGCACCTCAGGGCAGGACTTTGGTTCCATTGTTCGTGTAGGTGCTCCGCTCAACGGTTTCTTCTTCTACGAATCGCAGGGTGTTTACCAGGCAGAGAACCAGGTGCCGGTAGATCCCAAAACCGGCAGAAAACTGATAGGGCTTCAGAACAAGAACCTGCAGGTGGGCGACCGCAATTTCAAAGATCAGAACGGCGATTACCGCATCAATGTATCGGACCGTGTGTACTCCGGCGACCCTAACCCCAAATGGAGCGGCGGATGGACCAACGATTTTACCTACAAAGGATTTAGCCTGAACCTGGTTACCACTTTTGTAATTGGCAGAGACATTGTGAATACGGCGCTGCTCGACCGCCTCAAACTGGGTAAAGCATTTGCAGGAAGCGGTTCGCTCCCCAATTTCGACAATTATGCCATTTGGGAAAAAAGTGGCGATAACGCCAAATATCCAACGTTGAATCCCTGGGGCGACGCCACACAGGTGATCAATTATGATTCGGAGTATATAGAAGATGGTTCCTATTTCAAAATCAGGTCGGCCACCCTCTCTTATACTTTCAATAAGAAGGTTATGAACCGGCTTCCGTTCGAAAGAATGCGCATCTATTGTACGGCAGACAACCTGGTGACCTTCCAGAACTACAGCGGACCCGATGCTGAGCTGGTGACCATTGACGGTTTTGATATGTCGGGCGGTTACCCCATGCGCAGGATGCTGTTGTTTGGCGTATCCATTTCATTATAATCTGTACGACACTAAAAAATAAAGTGAGATGAACATAAAGAGTAAAAATATCATTATCGCATGTGCATTGATGCTGTCCCTTTTGGGAGAGTCGTGTAAGAAATGGCTCGACGAGTTGCCGATCAATACGGTGACAGAAGACCAGGCCTGGAAAACAGGAAGCGATGCAGAAGGTGCGGTAGCAGCGGCATTCGCCATTTTCCGCAGGGCGCTGTCGGGCTTAACCAAAGACGATACGCCGGCAACCACCCGCAACGGTTCCTGGGGCGATTATTATTTCTGGGGCGATTCCCGCTCGGGCGACTGGATTACACCCAACGATGACGGCGACTGGCAGGCGGGTTTTCAAAACCATTTGATAGAACGCACAGAGCTGGAGCCGATGACCAACTGGAGGCTTTTTTACAGAACGATTGAACAGTGCAACCTGGTGCTGGAAAAGATTCCCGATATTACCGATGGCTTTACAGAAGAAAGAAAAAAACAGTTGTTGGCAGAAGCACATTTTTTAAGAGCGCTGGCACACTTTTATGCAGCGCGCATATGGGGCGATGTTCCCGTAAACCTCGAAGCACGCAATGTAAAACCACTGGGCAGGGAGCCTCTGAACGACGTGATGAAGATGGTGGTGGAAGAAGCGAACATTGCTATACCCGAACTGCCCTGGAAATACGAAGGAACCATCAAAGAATCAATGTCGAGAGGTACCAAAGGCGCCGCCCTTGCAATGAAAGCGCATGCATTGATGTGGCTGAAAGATTACCAGGGAGCTTCTGATGCGATAAAAGAATTGATGGATTCCAATCTGTTCAAACTGGTGCCGATAGACCAGTTCCGCAATTTGTTTGATGCGGGCGAATCGGAAGAAGTGATCCTGGAAATGTATTATGATATTAAAAAAGGAGAGTTCGCCGATTACTATGGTCACATCATGACCTATTATCTTACCAATCCCTATACCGACAGAAGCAATTTGTCGCTGGCTGTAGCCAAATCAAAAATACTGGAGATCTATCCTGATTATGCCAGAGACAAATCGGACAAAAGAGTGCCGGCATTTTTTCAAAGCATCGATTTTTCGGTGAGCCCCAGTGAGCTGAGACCCATATTTGCCGATCCGCTCGCCAATGGCGAAAGAGCCATTATGTTCGCCAAATTCAGAAAAGTGAAAGACCGCAGTTATAATCTGATGGAAGCGCCGGTGCCCGTTTTCAGGTATGCAGATGTAGTGCTGTTAAAAGCGGAGGCGGATGCAAGGCTCGGCAACATAGCCGATGCGTTGGAAAATCTAAATGCCATCCGTACCCGCGCGGGCATCCCGGTGTTTACCAGAGACGATCAGCCTACCGTTATTGAAGAAGTGCTGGAAGAAAGACGCAGAGAGCTGATTGGAGAATTTCACCGCGTGTACGACCTGGTGCGTCTCGGACGCCTGCACGAGTTCAACTCCTATGTTACCGAGCAGGGTGAAAAAGATGGTGCCGGATTTTTCCCTGTAAGCGACGAGGCTTTTGCCAACAATCCTAATATGGAGCAAACCTATTACTGGCAATTCAATCAATAAAACGCCAAACGATAAACGATAAACAAGATGAAACTACTGATCGCAATAGCGCTTGTAACTGCTGTTTTAACAACGGGATGCAGCAAGGACTATTTTGAGGACGGAGGCACCTTGAATCCTGACGAAACAATGACCCTCGGCGTATCTACCATGGATTACCTGAAGAGTAAACCAGAGGTGTTTGATACATTAACAACGCTCATCAACCTCACCGGGCTGGAAGCGGCTGTAAACGCCAATGGTTCCACGTTCCTGGCGCCGAAAAATTATTCCATCCGCAACTATTTCAACCTGGTGTTCCCCGATCCCGAAAAGCGGCCCAAAACATTCGCCGAAATTCCCGAAGAGGAAATGGAAAAGATTACAGAAATATTGAAGAACTATATTATTCCCGATAAGCAGATCGTGCGCAGCGAACTGGCCACCACCTATAGCTATGTTACTACTTACGGGGATACCAAAGCGCGTTTCAATATCATACAAGGCGACTACCTGGGCAATGTGAACATGGGCGCTAAGTTTATTGTTTTTTCGCTCAACGTGGGCACACCAGGCGGTGCGGAAACATACCAGTCTGTTCAGGTAGAAACGGCAGACCTGCATGCCACCAATGGTATAGTGCAGGTACTCGCTGCTGATTCACACATTTTTGGATTTAACTAGGCAAGAGATGATACACAGCAACAAGACGTTCCAGTTTTTGACGGCAGCATTGGGCGCTACCATACTGCTTGCAGGTGCCTGCACCAAAATTCCGCAGGAGGGCAGCATTGCCCCGGATATTAATTATAAAAACAGGAAACAGTATGCCATTTCCGGGTTGCAGCTCAACATCGGCGATTTCCAGGCTTCTACCTCCACCTTGCCCCTGAAGTTTGAAATTGTGGAGATACGCGAACCCGGCGGAAAACCGGTGAGCGCATTGAGCGACGAAATACCGGTGATCCGCTACAAAGAAGCGATTGTGGGCAACGAAAGCGCGGAAGAGCTGGCGCTCAAGTCGGACACCGTAATGGTGCCTGCCCTGCGCATCAACGAAAACACCGGTGTGCTGGAAATACAGGAAGGAAATAAAATTCCGGCAGGGGAGTATCATTTTGATATACAGGTATCGAACCAGTCAGGAGCCAAGTTGTTAACAGATGCGCTTGTGGTGGAATTTAAAGAGACCGATGTATTAGCCTGGTCCTCCGGCATGGCGAAGCAACCCGAAATAGAGCGCGTGGGCGATACGCCCAACGAGATTCGTTTTGTAGCCTACCTGGATGGACAGCCGCTTTCCGGCGACTACATCGACTTTACCAAAGATCGCGCAGCAGGCTTTAAAGGCACTTTTGTGAACGATACCGAAGACGGTGAAATATGGAGCGTGAAATTCCCTGTAAAGCAGGCAGACACTTATGCTACCTGGAAAATAGTAACCGATGTGGGTGGCGTGGAAGAGGTGAGCTACGAGAGCTACAATTTCAATTTTGTAATAGGAGTTCCGGGCAGTTATGTGGTTCGGTTATACAAATAAAAAAATATGCAGATGAAAAATTTTTTGAAATACAACTGCCTGGTACTGGCTCTTTTGCTGATGGAAGGCAGTATGGTTGCTGCACAAACTCAAACCAAAACAAAAAAAATACTGGTCATTGGTGTAGATGGCATTATCAACACCGCCATCGATTATGCAGCCACGCCGGGTATTGGCGCTCTCAAAGCAAACGGTTCCTATAGCATGAGCGGTTATGGCGGCGTTCCCGCATATACCAGTTCCGGCTGGTCTACCATGCTCACCGGTGTTTCGTCCGATAAACATGGCGTGACCACCAACGAATCTTTTTCGGGAAACAACTTTGCACAATATCCATCTGTAGTCACCCGCATCAAATCCGTACTCTCTACGGTAGTGGTAGCATCGGTGGCCCGCAATATGGAAGTAAATACTTTGTTGAATGCGGCTGCAGACTATAAATTTCAATATCCGTCGGATGAAGAAGTGTATAACAAATCGGCAGAGTTGCTGAAGCAGGCAGATATAGGCGCTGTGTTCGTGCAATTCAGCAGTCCCGCCGACGTTGGACGCGAAGTAGGATTCCAGCTTCGCCAGGCGCGGTATGTGCTTGCCATTCAAAAAATTGATGAATATGTGGCAGGCTTGCATGCTGCCATTCAATCGCGCGCTGGTTTTGCCAATGAAGACTGGAATATTTTCCTGGCGTCTACTCACGGCGGAACCGAATCGGGAATACCCCAAAGCACCACACCGGAAGAAATTAATGTACCCATTATTTTTTCGGGCGCCGAAATGGACAAAAAAGAATTGATCGGCACTTCGCTGGCTCCCCGCGAAAATGCAGACAACATCCTTACGTTTAACAAAGCTCCTACGGGCGACAAAACCTATGTGCGCATTCCCATCAAAAACACACCGTTGCAGGGGATGAACAAGTTTACCATAGAGTTTTGGGCAAAAGCTGGCGACAACGAGAGCGATCCTTCCATTATTGGTGATAAAAACTGGGACTCAGGCGGCTTTCCGGGCTTTACCATTTGCCGGAGCGGCTCTACCTGGAAGATCAACATCGCCAACCAGAAAACAGAACGCTATGATATTGGCTCCTCCAAAGTGCTGGAAGACGGCAACTGGCATCACATCGCCGTTGTGTTTGATAAAACAAGACTCTGTACAATATACCAGGACGGAGAAAAAGTAAATGAATCGGTGCTTACTTATAAAGATGCCGACAATATGGCTTCGCCCTACGATTATATGTGTCTGGCTCAGGATGGATCGCAGATTTACAGCGGCGGTGCACCCAACTGGGCAGGCTCTTTAAATGAAGTGAGAATATGGACCGATGTGCTCTCGGGCGCCACCATTAAAAACTATATGTATCTCCGCAATATCGAAAACAGCAACCATCCTAACAAAGCTGCGCTGAACCTGTACCTGAAGCTGGATGAAATAAGAGGTACGGTGATTAAAGACTACAGCGGCAAAGGACACAATGGAGAGCTGGTAGGACCGGCTACCGAGCGTCATCCGTACTATCCCATCGGGTTGACAGATGTTGCCGTGAATGTGCTCAGCCATTTCGGAATTCGTGCAGATGCCAGTTGGGGGCTTGAAGGAAGTGTGCTGAAATCCAATGTTCCCTATCGTTTATTTAAAGTGCCCAAATAAAAAACAAGGTGATGACACTGAATGCAAAAATTTTATTAGTGATGCTGGTTGCAGGGATTGCAGGAACAGCTTCGTGCACAAAAGACAAATTAAAACATGAGGTGCTGAACCCCGGGCAACTGGTTTCTGGCCGGCTGGCGGGTACCTGGGCCGTTCCCAGTAACATTATTACGCCCGACAATGTTCCGCCGGAAGTGTTTGGAGGCATGCGCCTGATATTTACCACGGATGAGTCCGGCAACCCGGCAAAGTTCCTGGCGCAGGATTGCCCGATCGTATTTGGCAATGCCGGCGCTGCTACCTGGACCGTTACGGGCACGCAAGACAGCGCGCTGGTGAATGTGGCAGGAGTGGAGCCGCTGGATGAATTTACAGTAAAGGTTACAGGTTCTTCCCTCACGCTTTCCTTTTACATGGGATGGGAGAATACGGATACGAAAGTAACGGGAAAAGGAAACTTCCGGGTAACCCTTGCCCGGCAATAACAAACTGCGAAGTATTTTAAAATAAAACAAACGCATAAGGTCTTAGCGGCCGCATACAAACAAATAAAAAATAGACGGATGAAAAATAGTAACAGACTATACGTTTTGCCAGTTGCAATGGTGGTGCTGAGCATGATGCTGATGGTATCGTGCAAAGAAAAGTTCGATCATACCATTGATACGGCTAATCCGGTTGTTGTTAGTTATAATCCCGCTTCGGCTGTAGAAGGCGTTGCGGTAACGAGTGACCTGGTATTAACCTTCAGCGAAAATGTGCAAAAAGGGAGGGGTGAAGTGGTGATTATGGGAACGACCGATACCCTGCGCATCAACGTTGAATCGGATGCGGTAACAGTTGGCAAAGACAAGCGGGTAGTTACCATTAACCCGCCGGATGACCTGGAGGCAGACGAGCTTTATACCGTGACCCTCGGCAAAGGAATTGTTACCGACCTGTTGGGAAATGAATATATGGGATTGCCGGATGCTTCGTGGACTTTTAAAACCGTTGGCACCAGTGGTCTGGCGTTGAGTTCCATCAACCCTGTTCCCGGTAGTACCGATGCATCGTTGTTTAAACTGGCCCTCACTTTTGCTACAGATGTACAAAAGGGTACCGGAAACATCAGTGTGTTTGAAACGGACGGCGATGCAAAAGTTGCTGAAATACCTGTTAGCGGTCAATCCGTATCCATTGATGGTAAAACGGTAACTGTAATGCTGGGCACGCCTCTTGAATTTGGCACTGCGTATTATGTGCTTGCAGATGCAGGCAGTATTGTGGATGCCGACGGCAAAGCTTTCGAAGGCTTTTTAACGCCCGCCTCCTGGAGCTTTACCACCACCAGCGGCAGCGGCAACAGCCTGCTCGTTCACCTGCCAATGGACAATGATCTGTCCGACGTAAGTGGCAACCGGTTCGATGCCATGCAGGGACCAACGGCTTCTGCTAAAGTTACTTTTGTAACAGATGCACAAAGAGGAAGAGTGGCATCATTTGGTGCCGGATCTTATGCCGTGTTACCTAAGCACAATTTATTAAGACCAGGTCTTTCAACCAGCTTCAGCTTTAGCTTTTGGACAAAACTGGTAGGCATAGGCTCAGATCCTTCACTGTTTGGTAATTCCGACTGGGACAGTGGCGGTAACCCTGGTTTTATATTTGCCACCGATGGTGGTGACACTTACACTGGTCCCGGATCGTCGGGCAGAGGCTGGTTGGGTAAGCTTACCGGCGATGCCGGAGGCGTGAGCAACCGTATTAACTGGCGGGCTAACGAAACAACGCCACAGGCACCTGCATTATCCGATAACCAGTGGCATATGGTAACCGTTGTGGTAGACCAGGGTGCCAAACGTTGGCACATGTATCTCGACGGAGTAGAATATTCATACGCCGTACCGCTTGATCTCAACAACCTGAAAGGACCATTGTGGGACAGCGCTAATGATTATCCTTTCACTATATGGGAAGATGGAACAGGGCATTACAACGCCAACGACGATACACGGAAAAATCTCGCCGGGTTTGTGGATGATGTAAGGATCTACACCAAGGCATTAAGCGCCGCAGAAGTAAGCGGCATTTATTTAACAGATCAGAAATAAGTTATAAAACGTTTTAAACCCTCCCTCTGTCGGGGTGACAAGCAATAGTGTTAAGGTTGAGCAATTGAACGATGTTCAGCTTTTATACTATTGCTTGTTGTGCCGATGGAAGGAAACGTCCGGCTTTCACTTCGCCGTGGTTCGTGTCTCACGAATATATGTGGTTCTTAGCCATTGCCTGGTGCGGAAGATGGCTTCGCCCCGCTAAGGCGGAGGCTCGCCAGGATGTGTGAGAGGTTGATGCCTTTGCAACTTCGTTCAGACCGGACTTGCTTCTCGTAGGGCAACCAAAACATACACCCCTTGCACCGTCTCTGCGAGACGCCCCAGTAGCTTACTGCCAAGTGGAATTACGGCGGCGAAGCAGTCTTCTTTTTTATGCTTTTTCAGACGGATTGAAATCCGTCCTTATAATATGCGACCGAGCCGATGGCTCTTGTTGTTTTTTTATGCTATTGATGAGTGTTCAACCTTAGCCGTAAAATATATTGCCTCAGAGAGGCAACCCGTTTGTAAAAAGCCACCCCCTTAATTATCTACATTATATGATAGCTTAAGAGGTAACTTTAATTTGCCCTTTTTTGCTATATCCGTAAAGAGTCTTATAGTGTCATTTGTATTTGATGTCACTAATACGAACTCATCTAATAAAATCAGCTTTTTTTTGATGTACGTGTCTGTATAACAATACCGCTCGACAATCTTTAGGGATTGGTCATTTTTTGTTCTAAGTCTTGCTAAAAATTGATATGTGTAATCAAGACTTTTTTTTCTGTTACCTCTTTTCATTGGCAAAGGATTCGTTGAAACATATCCGTAAGAACTATCAGAGGAAGACATCAAGTTTTTGAAACTTATTTGAGAAACAGAAATACTTACACTACCGAACAGCCATAGCAGTAGTGAAATGAGAATTTTAGTAGTATATAGTGCATTCATATTTTAGCTTGTCAAACGGCCTATCAGACTGGTAAATGACCGTCGAATTACGTGCAATACACTAATTTATGATACCAAGCATAATATACAAAATCAAATAAATCGTCTGTAAAAAACTGTACGAAGTGACTCTCCGTCTATTCTCTCGACATCAACCAGGATAATTGCTCATCGGTGTCTGGCACTTTTAGCCCGCGGATTGAACTTATGTTTTCAATAATGACTTTTGCTTTGAGTTTGTACTTCAATAAAACACAGGCCGCAATAATAGAAGAACGTCCTATTCCCATTCGGCAATGAATGACTACAGATTGCCCTTCGTCTATTTTTCGGGTCAAACTGTCTATGAGTTTGTTTGTATCACTATGCTTCTTCTACGCAGTGTCTCCTTTGTGCAAGGCGGCGCGCGAGGCAAAGGGACGCTGCGGGCGTTATTGATTACTGGCTACCGCAGAGTCGCCAGCCAACGCACAAGCTAATCGCGGCAGACACTCGGGGAAAGAAATGCCAATTTTTGCACAGTTGTCAAATTTGTGTATCCAGTAAATATTTGTAGGCATTCATCATCTTTTGTAAAAAATGTAATCCGTAACCAAAGGATCAAGTCCGTGTTGCCTGAATTCAGTTGCAATTTGCCCCCGGTGATAGGTGGAGTGATTAATGACGTGAAAGAAAACATCACGGATGGTATTTGTAAAAGGCTCTCCTTTGCTGGTGGAGTATGCAATGCTTTTGTTCAGGTCGGCCTTGTCAAGCAAAAGCAACGACTCCTTGTAGTTAGCCTCGTCAATGTTTTTCATGTTCTGAACCGGATGTTGCTCCCAAATGCCAAAAGGCTTTTGCCTGGCTTCAATCCTGTTGTTCCAGATCTGATGAGCATTTAGAACATGGCTAAACAGTTTGACAGCCTTTTCAGATGTTTTGTCGGGATTGTCATTAAAAATATCGGCCAATTTTTGGTTGCAGTAATGACTGTATTCAAATAGTTCTTTAAAAAAATCGTTCATTGTAATGTGGCTTTTACATCGTTTTAAATAACTCAAACTATTTATCTACATTTAACTGATCAAAGAGTAACTCACCCCCAAACACAAAACGGCAGGCGCAATTAAAAATGAGTACCCGACTCGAAAAAGCGATAAACGGTCTGAAACAGATTGCCGAGAGGTACAAAAAGCAGCACCTGTTCGAATTTACAAATGAATATGTAAAAATAAAACCTGAAAAAGACAAAACGGTGTGGCTTTGGTTTTATGTCTTTTTGCTCATTCTTGTTCCGGTTGGTGTTTGTACTTACCTGCTGGCACAGCCTGTTGCCGATACGGTTGGAATAGTGGCTGCCTTTGGTCTTGCAGGCTATTTTGGTGTCGCTTTATATTCAGTTTTACGGGGCGAACAAACCTTAATAGTGAATTGGACGAGCAAGCAATTTGTGCTGGAACAGGTGCATAAAACATTCACCCGACAAAAAGAACCGCTTTATATAGATTTTTCCAATACTCACACCATAACATTAAAAGAAAAAGCATTCACTTCTACTAACAGGTGGACACGAATAAGCTTTTTCGATTCAAATGGAAACACCCTCGCTTATATTGATCTGGGTGCCGACTTCCCGGATAATCTCATTGCAGAAAAAATGAAATTTTTCTTAGACGTAGTGCTTTGGACATTTAACCGGCAAACTTCTAAAAGTGCCTGACGTTATTATTTTTTGCATCACTGTAAAACAGCAATTGGATATGGACAAAGAAATAAAAAATCTTTTAAATTTTGAGCAGGAGCATCTTACCAGGTTGAAGACGATTGTATCAAAGACCATTGAAGATGAACAGTTGATCATCGACAACCTGCTTCATCCTCCAAAAGACGTGCTTACCAAAGGGCAAAGAATTTCAGACAGGATAGCAAGATTTGGCGGTAGCTGGGCCTTTATTATTTCCTTTTTCGTTCTTATCATAGGATGGATATTGTTTAATACACTGGCGCCCAAACAAAATGATTTTGATCCCTATCCTTTTATATTAATGAACCTGGTGCTTTCCTGTTTGGCCGCGCTGCAGGCTCCCATTATTATGATGAGCCAGAACCGGCAGGAAGAAAAGGACAGGCAGCGTTCGCAAAACGATTATCTCATCAACATGAAAGCCGAACTGGAAATAAGAAGCCTGCATCAAAAAATGGATTTGCTCCTCGAAGGGCAGTTGAAAACCATTTATGATATACAGTTAAAGCAACTGGAAATGCTGAAAAGGATTGCAGAAAAACTCGAAAAAAAATGAGCAGCAAACCCAGCGCCGCCTGCAGTCACCATGCATTAACAGCATAGGTTTTATTAGTGCAGCGGGTAACAGCCGTCTAGGCCTTTTTTACAAACTCCGATTTAAGAGCCATTGCCCCAAAGCCGTCGATCTTGCAGTCAATATTATGATCACCATCCACCAACCGGATATTTTTTACTTTGGTTCCTGCTTTTATACTCTGGGAGGAGCCCCTAACCGGAAGGTTTTTTATTGTTACCACCGTGTCGCCGTTTTGAAGAACATTTCCATTACTGTCTTTTACGACCAATACATCTGCACTTTCTGTATTTTCCTCCGGGTTCCATTCATGCCCGCATTCCGGGCATACCAGCAGGTTATCCATTGCATAGGTATAGGTAGATTTACAAAGAGGGCAGGGGAGAAGTTCACTCATTTTAAAGCATATTTTTAAAAACGCAAAGATAAAAAATATTTGTGGCAGGTTACTACTCAATGTTGTTAGTTAATGATCCCAATGCAATTGTTTACCAACTGGATGCTGATAAACCTGCTGAATCGATTTTTTTATACAGGGTGATGACAATATTTTATTCTTTCTTGACAAGAAGAGAAACTTCATGGTGGGCTCCTCGGTCAGACCGCCCACCTGAACACAACGCCAGGCGTCACGGCGTGCCGACCGGTTTCCCCCCATCGGCACGCCGCAGGCGGTCTGATGGAATTAGGTACACAATGTAGAAGTTTCGAACACTTGTCGTCAGAGACTTTGTACAGCATAGAATCATCTGCGAATCAGCGGCTGTCTTCTTTCTATCGTTTAGTTAATGACAAACCATTGAGTCTTTTTCACGCACGTTCACGGCGATAAAGACTTCAGCTATACGCTCAACAGAACAGGGGAGTAAATACATATCTTCAACACTATAAATGCTAACGGTTGCGCATTGGCACTTTCTTCATGTATTTATACGTTTAGAAAATCCTTTCAATTTCAGTATATTTTCCATGCTGTTTAATCATACGCACTTGAGCCGAATAAAATGCAAAAAATGCCCGGACAAGAATATCCAGGCCTGATTAACCTATGAAAAACACCTTGTTGAGAATAAGTAAATTGGGTAAATAGTTTGACTGCTAAAAATTGCCAGGATAAGTGTGTGCGCAAACCAGGGAGCAATGTTTAATATGCTATAGCCCCGATTCTCTGAGGAGGGAAGGTAGTACTATTTGTAGAAAAACAATTGCTGAATCAGTAAAAATATTGAGTGTTTAAACATTCAAAAAGCTTTGTCATCAATAAGATGTAGTTTCACCTGATAGCATTTTTTGACAGAAGAAAAAATAAGCAGGCGCCAGAATCAATTTGCGCTTAGTATCATAAAAAGTACTTTTGGTAAATTTGGTAATTACAATTTACTGGTCAATATATTTATATACCATGCAGGTAAACGCCCAAAACGTAACTGATTATCCTAATAACAATACTTATTTTCTGGTATGGAATTTTAAAAAAGAGGTGGCACCAGAAAAAATAAAATCCACATTTCAAAGAGTGTGTGCCCTGGTAATCAATCTCAACAATTCTGCGCTCGACCGGTTTCCCAATGCCAAAGCAAGTTGTGTAATGGGAATAGGATACGAAGCCTGGCTGAAATTGGATTTGCCGCAACCGCTTCCCAAAGAACTCAAAACTTTTAAACCTGTTATTGGCGATAAGCATACAGCGATTGCAACTCCCGGCGATTTGCACTTTCACATTCGTTGCGACGAAAAGAGTTTTGCTTACGATATGTCTTCGGTGATAACGGATTTTATGAAGAATATTGCTGATTGCGTGGTAGAAGTTCAGGGCTTCCGTTATTGGGACAGCCGTTCCATTTTAGGGTTTGTAGACGGAACCGAGAACCCTCACGGAGCAGACCGCGATTTTTTTGCCGTAATTGATGATCAGGACGAGCCATATAAAGGAGGAAGTTATCTTTTTGTTCAGAAGTATGTTCATAATCTCAACGCATGGAAATCGCTCCCCGTGGAAGAGCAGGAAAAAGTAATTGGCAGGTCGAAAGACAACGATATAGAAATGAGCGATGAAGTAAAACCCAAAAACTCGCATATTGCATTAGCTAATATAGGCGACGATTTAAAAGTAGTAAGAGACAATATGCCTTTTGGAAATGTGGCTACCAATGAAATGGGCACTTACTTTATTTGTTATGCCAGCACCTTCAGCACGGTAGAGAAAATGCTCACCAATATGTTCATCGGCAATCCAGCGGGTAATTACGACCGGATACTGGATTTCAGCACCGCGAAAACAGGCACGCTTTTTTTCGTTCCCTCCTTAGATATGCTGGATGATTTTTCGGGGTGAGTGAGTGTTTTCAGTATGCACGGTTACAGCCGGAGGTCAAAGTGAGAAACATAAACATTGCATTAAGCTAACCCATAGCCATAGGCGATATCCTGTTTTGTATCGTCAGGCAACCAACTTATAAATTGAATGAAGTAGACTCCCGTTCAATTATTTTTCCATTAAGACTTACGGTTACCGGAATGTGGTGATTGTTTTTTATGCGTCTTATTGCCAGCTCAAGACTGATGCCCGCCATTTCTTCGCAGGGTTGAAGATAGCTGGTAAGCGGATATTTGAGATATTGAGCATACTTCATGTTGTCGTAACCGCAAATTAAGCAGTCGGTGGTTGCTTTTATATTCACCTTTTCCAGCGAGGAGAGCAGCACCGCCGCTGTAGAATCATTGGCGCATATAATGCCTGTTTTTCCAGGCACTATCCGGATTGTTTTTACAAAATCAATGTCAGAAGGATCACCGCAGTATATATTCTCGTCGGTAAATTTCAATTTATTTTTTAATACCCTGTCCCTGATACCAGACAAGCGGAGGTCTACCGAATTAGCTGAATTGGGCCGGGAGAAAAAATGAATGGTTTCACAACCTTTTGAAATCAGGTGTTGCGCCATATCGCCTCCCGCATAAAAATTATCTAACCAAACCATATCATATCCCGCTGCCTTTGGTTGAAATTTTACACCGCGGTCGAGTAAAATGAGCGGAATATTGGCGCCTACAATTTTATTGAATATCCTTAGGTTTATTTCATCTGCATCAGGCAGCCGTTCAAGGGGAGAAAACAGGATGGCATCCACCCGTTGCGTGATATAGTTTTCACAATAGTGTTCGATCTGCGATTTCCTGATCTCCGCATTACTCGCTGTAGCGCCCTCCCACAAACAATTCAATTCGTTCTTCCTCGACAGCTTTAAGAGCTGGTCGTTGATAATGGTAAAGATCTCCGATTCGCCGGAGCCTGGTAAAAGCAAGCCGATTGTATAGGTTACCCTGGTATTGTTGTGAACCACCTGTGAACCGAATCCTCTCGTCTTTTTTATATATCCGTTTTCCTGTAACTGGTTGTATATTTTTGAAATGGTAGGGCGCGATACTGAATATTGTTTAGCCAGTGTTTCTTCCGAAGGCAGCAAACTGCCATTTTTGTATACACCACTAACAATGCCTTCCTTTAAAGATTCAAAAATATTGAGTTGTTTTCTACGCAATTGACCTGGCTTTGTTTAATTAAAAATAGAATTTCCGGTTTACAATCCAACGTCGTTTAGTTAGTGAATGCTCATTTTCTGCCGCAGATTCGCAGATGAAGGATTATCTGAGAACTGCGCTCATTAATATATTATAAAATTCCAGCCTCCATCGGCATAACTAAACGGCATTGATTAACAATTCATCTTGCCCGCTGTCCAAAAGCGTTAAAGGTAATTGATAATAGTGACCTGTTGCAAAAGCTGGGCACAAATGTAAAGTAAATGTAAACATTCTTCTAATTCTATATTACTTCAAATTCATTCTTTTCTATTTTGGTTGCACACATTTCCAGATGGATTAGTCTGTGGTAGTGTTTATATAACAGCTTAGCTAATAATTGTTTTTGCACTTTATCTCCATTTAAAAATGAAAATTTCAGCTAGCTAATGCACTGAAATTTTTACTATTTAAGTAAAAAAATATTGTCGTTTACTTGGCTGTATATTGTTGTTTTAATTACATTTACTATTCTTTTTGTTTACTTATTGTTTGCTAAATCAAAATTAACGACATGCTTATGCCAACATTTAAACAGACAAGGATAGCGCCTGCGCTTATCATTTTTTGCTTTGTGGCCTTTTTCATTCCCGTTGCCGGTATCGGGAATTCCCCGTTTTCTTCCTATCAGCAAACCGACATTTTTGCCACGGGAAAAGTAACGGGCGAAAATGGTGAACCGTTATCGGGCGTAACAGTGCTGGAAAAAGGGTCGGCTAACCGCAGCACGTTGACCGACGAAAATGGCGCTTTCTCACTTAAAGTATCATCCAAAAACAGCAGCATCGTATTTAGTTCTATCGGATACAAAACGGTTGAAATGCCTGCGTCGAAACTGGAAGGCGCTACCATTTCATTGGCAAGAGACAAGCTGAACCTCGATGAAGTAGTAGTAACAGGATATGTGTCGCAAAAAAAGGCAGACCTTACCGGCGCTGTTTCGGTGGTGAATGTTAGCCAGATAGCAACCAACCCTACCGGTAGTGCTATGAGGGCGCTCCAGGGAAAAGTAGCCGGTATGTCGGTTACCGCCAACGGCTCGCCCGATCCAACTGCCACCATCCGCATCAGAGGCGAAGGAACGTTGAACAATAACAACCCCCTTTATATAGTAGACGGAACGCCTACTACCCGCTCCATGGGCGAACTCGCTATGATGGATATAGAATCCATACAGGTGTTGAAAGATGCATCTTCTGCCTCTATTTACGGATCGCGTGCAGCCAACGGCGTTATTATCATTACTACCCGAAAAGGAAAGAAGGGGGCAGTGATCAGCGTCAATGCTTCTTACACCACCGTAAGCAGCAAAAAGCCGCTGAACCTGATGAATACGGAGCAGCGCGGTATTGCACAATACTGGGCAATTAAAAACGACAATCCGAATGCAGACCCCAATGCGGTTGGTATTGCAGGTCTTTATAATTATGTAGACCGCCAGGATGCCAACGGTAATTTTATATTGGAAAAGGTGACGTGGAGGGAGTACCTCGATCCCATAGAGAAAACCATGAAGTCGGCAGATACAGACTGGCAGAAAGAAATTTTGAGAAGGGGACAAATCCAGCAATACAATGTGAGCTTTTCAAATGGCAACGAAAACGGGCATGTTTATTTTGACCTGGATTATTACAACAACAAAGGTACCATTAAAGGAAGCTTTTTTAACCGCTACAGTGCCAGGCTTAACAGCGACTATACCTTCCTGAACAAACGTATAAAGATTGGTGAGAACCTTGCCATTTCAAAGTGGCGAAGAAGCACCAGTATAGGCGATGGCAACCTGGGTTCCACCAAATCGCTCATGTCAATTGTGCCCGTGCATACCGTTGACGGTGTGGGTTGGGGCGGACCGGTTGGAGGGATGAGCGACCGGCAAAACCCTGTGCGCCTGATTGAAGACAACCTGCAGAACTACCAGGACCAGGCGCGGCTGTTCGGCAACGTTTACGCCAATGTTGAGTTTACAAAAGGACTTACATTTCAATCGTCGTTTGGTGTAGATTTTACAGGAAGCTGGCAAAGAACGATGGATCTTACCTACCGGTCAGGCTTTTTGAGCGAAGACAAAAATAAAGTGACTCAAACTGCCGGTTATGATTTTAACTGGAACAACAGCAATGTGCTTCGCTATGTGTTTGATAAAGGCTGTAACAATTTTGACATCATGCTTGGCCAGGAATCTATTGGCTATCAGGGAAACAGTTTTTGGGCCAGCAGGAGAGTATATGCACTGGAAACCCCGAACTATATGCAACTGGATCGCGGAGAAACAGAACGCGATAATGGGGGCAACCAGAGCAGGAATGCTATGAGCTCGTGGTTTGGCAAGATCAATTACAATTTCGACAGCCGTTACCTGGCCTCCGTTACGCTGCGTAAAGACGCTTCTTCTGTATTTGGCGCCAGCAACCGCTGGTCTACCTTCCCCGCCTTTTCATTGGGCTGGGTACTTTCCAACGAAAAATTCCTCAGGGGACTGTCTCCCGCATTATCGCACCTGAAACTAAGATACGGCTGGGGGCAAAACGGCAATTCACAGATAGACAACTATGCAGCCTTCCAGATGTATGAGTTTCTGTACGACAACAACAGCGTTTGGGACTGGAACTGGGGAACCGCATACGATTTTACAGGGCAGGGCGGCAACCTTCCTTCGGGATTCAGGCGTACGCAAAGAGGCAATCCAAACCTGAAATGGGAAACTACCTCGCAGCACAATATAGGAGTGGACTTCGGACTTTTTAATTCAACCTTGAACGGATCGTTTGACTATTATTTAAAGTATACCAAAGATATTTTAATGAAGCCCGGCTATGTGGCCACGTTGGGCGAGGGTGCTGGCCAGTGGCTGAATGGGGCGGATATTCGCAACAGGGGATTTGAATTGACACTTAACTATAACAACAATATCGGGAATGTGGCCACTAATGTGGGAGTGGTGCTTTCGCATAACAAACAAAGGATTGTAAAAGTGCCCGATGTGGTGATCAACAATTTTGCAGGCGATGGCAAAGACGATAACATTCTTGGCCGCTCGCGCAACTCCCTGTATGGATACATTGCAGATGGATTGTTTCAAACACAGGAAGAGATAAACAATGCACCCACGCAGGTAGGCGCTGCACCCGGGCGGATAAGGTATAGGGACATTAATGGTCCCGATGGAAAGCCTGATGGAAAAATTGATAATTACGATCGTACCTGGATAGGCGTGCAGGATCCCAAACTGGAGTACGGGTTCAACGTTGGACTGACCTGGAAAAATTTCGATTTCAATTTGTTTTTTAACGGCGTGTGGGGCAAGGACCTGAATGTACAGGGATGGAAAAGCTGGACGATCTATTCGCTGGGCACCGTGGGAGAAAATTATGACGTAAGGTTGCTCGATGCATGGACACCTACCAATACCGGCTCAAAAATTCCCGCTATATCCGTTAATAATTACAATGAAGAAAATCGCTTTTCAACCTATTACGTGGAAAGCGGCTCTTACCTGAAAATAAGGAATGCAGAGATTGGTTATACCTTCTCTAAAAAGGTGATGAGCTCTATAAAAGCCAGTTTGCTCAGGGCTTACCTCAGGTGCGATAACATTGTAACACTTAAGAAAATCTGGGGAAAAAATGCGTACACGGGCCTCGATCCCGAAACGCCCGGCACAAGTTATCCATTGCCTTTTTCAGTAACAGCAGGAATAAAATTAACCCTTTAAAATATTTGATGTTATGAGAATTATAAGAATAACACTATGCTCATGCCTCGGGCTTCTCACCATATTTTTTGCAGCCTGTACCAACAGGCTCGATCAAACGCCGATGGGCGCTATTGCAAGCGACGACCTGAACACTCCCGAAGGAACGGAGCAAATGATCAATGCCGCTTATTCTTTTCTTGGACAAAATCATTTTAATAAACAGATGGGATTGCCTTATGAAGAGGGATCGGTACGCGCCGGCGAAGCGTACAAAGGAGGATCGGGCACCAACGACAATGCGGAAAGAAATCTTTGGGAGACTTTTGTTTTTATGCAACCCACTACCACTGGCGACCTGGATAATTTATGGTGGGTTCACTATGTGGCCGTGGGCCGCATTCACGATGCCATGCGGAGGGCTCAAAACCTCGATGAATCAGTATATCCTTTAAAAAATGAAAGAATAGCAGAGCTGCGGTTTTTGCGGGCGCATGTTTATTTTTATATGAAGGTTTGCTTTAAGTTTTTTCCCTACATCGATGAAAATACGCCGGAAGATGAATACGACAAAGTAAGCAATGATGAATTAACAGACCAGGAACTCTGGAATAAACTGATCGACGATTTGAGATATGCAGCCAGCGTTTTGCCACCGTCGCAATCGGAAGTAGGGCGTCCTACCAAATTTGCAGCAGAGGCCTACCTGGCAAAAGTGCTGCTGTTTGCAGCCTACGAGCAGGATGAGAATAACAATGTGATCTCCATCAACAACGAAAAACTAACCGAAGCAGCAAGTCTTTGCAAAGACGTGATAGATGCATCCGGCAAAACCTTGTTTGATGATTTTGGTAAAAATTTTCTGTCGGCTTATGAAAACGGCCCCGAATCCATCTGGGCAATCCAGTATTCTGCTAACAACGATAATTCTCCCGTAGGGCGAAACAATGCCTGGCTGATATACCCCGTAAATTCGGAATATGGCTGTTGCGGTTTTTTACAACCTTCGGAAAACCTGATGAACAGTTATAAAACAACCAACGGGGTTCCGGCTTTTGATAGTTATAATACCGGCACCGTGCTGAACAACAAAGCTGCTTTTGCAACCCAAACGCTCGACCCCCGGTTAATGCATACTGTAGCTGTTCCAGATATGCCGTGGAAATACGATCCGGATTTTATAATGCAGAAAAGCTGGGCGAGAACACCGGAAGTATATGGATATTCCATGAGCCAGAAAATGATTGTATTGCCAACAGATCCTACCTTCAGAAAAACAAATCCGTTTATGGGAAGTGGGTTGAATTGGGATGTGTTACGGCTGGATGAAGTGATACTGATGAGGGCAGAAGCCTTGATCCAGTTGGGCGGACAAGTTCAGTTGGACGAAGCACTCGTATTGATCAACCAGATAAGAGAGCGTGCTGCCGCCAGTACCGCTATGCTGAAATTTGCCGACGGCTCACCAACAGGAAATTTTTCTGTTCAGCCTTACAAACCAGGTGTAAACAGTCCGGCCTGGAACCAGGAATTTGCTTTCAAAGCCTTGCGCTGGGAGCGTTTGCTTGAATTTGCCACAGAAGGAAAAAGATTTTTTGACCTGGTGCGCTGGGGCATTGCTGCGGAGGAAATGAATGATTATTTTGAAACAGAAAAAACAAGACGAAGCTATTTGAAAGATGCTGTTTTTACCACAAACCGAGACGAATATTTTCCCGTTCCGCAACAGCAAATCAATTATGTAAAAGGATTGTATAAACAGAATCCCGGGTGGTAGGTTTGCTACGAGTCGGTGTCTTAGTGTAGCCGCCAACTTTAGGATAGGTTGTAGACTCCTCCTTAAGTCGGAGTGACAGACAGTAGAATAACGGTGAAGCAATGGTGCTAATGTTCGGCTTTGTACTACTGCCTGTGTCAAGCATGAGACATCTGCTTTTACTCACTACCGGTCGGTGTCTTAGTGTAGCCGCCAACTTTAGGGTAGGTTGTAGACTCCTCCTTTCGTCGGAGTGACAGACAGTAGAGTAAAGGTTAAGCAATTGTTCTGGTGTTCAGCTATGTACTACTGCCTGTCATGTCAAGCATGTGACATCCGGTTTTACTCACTACCGGTCGGTGTCTTAGTGTAGCCGCCAACTTTAGGGTAGGTTGTAGACTCCTCCTTAAGTCGGAGTGACAGACAGTAGAATAAAGGTGAAGCAATGGTGCTAATGTTCGGCTTTGTACTACTGCCTGTCATGTCAGTAAACAATTAATGGAACTAAAGCTCTTTGAAAATGACAAACGGTATATACTACCCTGGTCTTCGAATTGGTACGCTCCAAGTCGGTAACGATTTGGCAGGCGCATTTCAAGATTCTGTTGTTGAGTTCACAGTAGTACTA